>DATKPC010000146.1:0-62159 GCA_035524275.1 Burkholderiaceae bacterium | reverse complement strand
TCGCCGTCGTGCAGGCCACCCTGCCGGACGTCACGTCCGAGCAGCCCGCGCCGCTGTCCGTTCCAACCGTCGAGGGGATCGGCGCGATCGAATCCGCTGCCGTGATGCCGATGGCTGCCGAGGCGCCGCCCACGGCCACGACCGCGGCGACCCCGACCGGGGACGCGCCGGTGATGGGTACCGAAGCCGCGATGCCGGCGGTGGAGGCCGTCGTGCCCTCCCAGTCGAGGACGGAAACGACGACGCCGGCCGTGACCGCGCGGCCCGAGGCCATGGCGATGGCGCCCGCAGCGAGCCGCGAGGCGCCCGACCGTACCGCGCCGGCCGCCGCCCCAGCGCCGGTCGTGTCGTCGGAGGTCCTAGCCGCCCCGCTGCCGCTGAACGACCTGTTGGCGATGCTCGACGCCGCCGGCATGACGCTCGCGCAGACGAACCCGGCGCGCCACGCCGAGGTCCAGGCACGGATGATTTCCGAGGCGCGGCCCGCGCGCATTCCGCGGGAGCGGCCGGTGTTGCCGCCGATGTCGGAAGAGCCGCTGGTCCAGGTCGAGACGCGACCCGGGTCGCCCGCCGCCGCCCCGGCACCCTAGGCGTCGGGTTTCGCCCGCCTTCGGCCGCTGCATTGCCGCGTCATCGACGCGGCAATGCAGCACGCGCCGAGGGATACCATGTCGGCGTTGCCCCGGGTTGTCGCATGACCGATCGCATCATTCCGCTGCTCGACGAACGTGCCGGCCTCGTGAAGGTTCCGCTGCCGCGCGTCCTCGAGACCCCGACCGGCGACGTGCGCGACCGGCTCGGCCGGCCGTTGCGCGACCTTCGGATCTCGGTCACGGACCGGTGCAACTTCCGCTGCACGTACTGCATGCCGAAGGAGGTCTTCGACCGCGACTACCGCTTCATTCCGCACGGCGAGTTGCTGCGCTTCGAGGAGATCGCGCGGTTGGCCCGCGTCTTCATCGCGCACGGCGTCGAGAAGATCCGCCTGACCGGCGGCGAGCCGCTGCTGCGCAGGGACGTCGAGCGACTGGTCGGACAGCTCGCGGAATTGCGCACGCCGAACGGAGCGGCGCTCGACCTGACGCTGACGACCAATGGGTCCGTCCTTGCGCGCAAGGCGCGTTCGCTGGCATCCGCCGGGCTGCGCCGGATCACCGTATCGCTCGACGCGCTGGATGACGCGGTGTTTCGCCGCATGAACGACGTCGACTTCCCTGTCGACGCCGTCCTGCACGGCATCGACGAGGCCGCCGCGGCGGGCCTGGCGCCGCTGAAGATCAACATGGTCGTGCGCCGCGGCGTCAACGAAAGCGAGATCGTCCCGATGGCGCGCCATTTCCGCGGCCGCGGCCACATCCTGCGCTTCATTGAGTTCATGGACGTCGGCAGTTCAAACGGCTGGCGCCTGGACGACGTCGTTCCGGCCTCGGAGATCGTCGCGCGGATCAGCGCCGAGATGCCGCTGGAGCCGATCGGCGCAAACTACGACGGCGAGGTCGCGGAGCGCTGGCGCTATCGCGACGGGAGCGGCGAAATCGGCGTCATCGCGAGCGTCACGCGGGCTTTCTGCCGCACGTGCACGCGCGCGCGGCTCTCCACCGAGGGGCGCCTGTACTTCTGCCTCTTCGCGGATCGCGGCGTGGACCTGCGCGGCCCGCTGCGGACGGGCGCGAACGACGCCCAACTGTCGACGCTCGTGGCCCAGGTCTGGCGCGAGCGGCAGGACCGGTATTCGGAGATCCGCGCGACGGCGACCGCCGAGCGTCCGACGCGGCGCATCGAGATGTCGTATATCGGCGGCTGAATGCCCGCTCCGGAAGCGTCAGGCGCGCCGCCTACGCCATGTCCTACGCCATGTATTTCCCGCCATTGATCGCCAGTGTCGATCCGGTGATGAATCCGGCGTCATCGCCGGCGAGAAAGACGACGCCGCGCGCGATTTCGTCCGGCGTCCCGAGGCGCCCGACCGGGACGCTCGCGACGATCTGCTTCAGCACGTCCGGACCGACCGCGGCGACCATGTCCGTGTCGGTGTAGCCCGGCGCGATCGCGTTGCAGGTGATGTTGCGCGCCGCCGATTCCAGCGCGACGGCCTTCGTGAAGCCGATGATTCCGGCCTTTGCAGCGGCGTAGTTCGCCTGCCCGAATTGCCCCGAGAGGCCGTTGATCGAACTGACGTTGATGATCCGGCCGAAGCGCCGCTCGCGCATCCCGCCGATCGCCGCGCGGCACATGTTGAAGCACCCCGTCAGGTCGACGTCGATGACCGCGTGCCACTGCGCCGCGGTCATCTTGTGCAGCGTGCTGTCGCGCGTGATTCCGGCGTTGTTGACCAGCACGTCGACCGGGCCGACGGCCGCGTCGACGGCCTCGACGCCCCGCTGGCAGGCATCGAAGTCGGCGACATCCCAGCAATACGTCGGAATGCCCGTCTCCCGGAAGAACGCCTCGGCGGCGGCACGGTTCGCCGCATAGTTCGCGGCGACGCGGAATCCGGCGGCCTTGAGCGCCTTGCAGGTTGCGGCGCCGATGCCGCGGATCCCTCCGGTGACCAGAGCGACGCGTTCCATGCGGATGCTCCCTTCTGCGGGCGGTGACATGCTCCGGTTCGATTGTGCCGTCGCAGCCGCGCGCCGGCGCTCCGGTCGCGGCACCGTTTGCGAAAAATCAACCGGCACGAGCACAATTGCATAATCATCCTTTCGGCACGATCACATGGCCGGACGATGGATGCGCCGTGCGGTGCGCTGGCGGCGGGCAACGTCCGGCCCATCACGAGGGGGAGGCATGAAGCTGCGTTCGATCGCGTTGATCTCCGCAATGGCCTTGTCGCTGGCCGCCGGCGCCCGCGCCGACGACAAGCCGATCAAGATCGCGCTGATTGCCGACAAGACCGGGCCGCTGGAGGCGTATGCGAAGCAGACGTCGGCGGGGCTGGCGATGGGGCTCGACTACGCGACGGGCGGCACGATGATGGTCGCCGGACGCAGGCTCGTCGTGATCGAGAAGGACAGCCAGACGAAGCCGGATGTCGGGCGCAACCTGCTCAACGAGGCGTACGGCGATGACGGCGCCGATATCGCGATCGGCGGCACGAGTTCGGCCGTGGCGCTCGCGATGCTGCCGGTGGCACAGGACAACAAGAAGATCCTCGTCGTCGAACCTGCCGTCGCCGACTCGATCACCGGCGACAAGTGGAACCGCTACATCTTCCACACCGGGCGCAACTCGAGCCAGGACGCGATCTCGAACGCGATCGCCATCGGCAAGCCGGGCACGGTCGTCGCGACGATCGCGCAGGACTACGCGTTCGGACGCGACTTCGTCGCCGCCTTCCGCGAGGCCCTGGTGCCGACCGGTGCCAAGCTCGTGTTCGAGGAATATGCGCCGCCCGCGACGACGGACTTCACGGCGTCGTACCAGCGCATCTTCGATGCGCTCGCCAAGGAAAAGGGGCGGAAGATCATCTTCATGAACTGGGCCGGCGCCGGCAATCCGATGTCCGCGCTGAAGGCGCTGAATCCGGAGCGCCTCGGCATCACGATGGCGACCGGCAGCAATATCCTGCCGGCCCTGGCGGCCTACAAGGACTTCCCCGGCCTCGAAGGCGCCGGCTATTACTACTACGAGAATCCGAAGAACAAGGTCAACGACTGGCTCGTCGCGGAGAACAGGAAGCGCTTCGGCGGCGCGCCGCCGGACTTCTTCACCTGCGGCGGCTTCATCGCCGCGCAGTCGATCGTCGAGGCCCTGAAGAAGACGGGCGGATCGACCGACGCGGAGAAGCTGATCAAGGCCATGGAGGGCCTGTCGTTCGAGTCGCCGAAGGGCCAGGTGGCCTTCCGCCCGGAAGACCACCAGTTGCTGCAGCCGATGTACGCGTTCAAGATCAAGGTCGATCCGAACGTGCCCTGGGCCATACCGGAACTGGTGCGCGAGATCCCGATCAGCGAGATCAAGCTTCCGATCCGCAACGCGGCCGCCAAGTAGCGCAATGGGCGGCATGCCGACAGGGATGCCGCCCGACGCCGGCGTCCCGGTCCTGGCGACGCGCGGACTGACGATCCGCTTCGGCGGACACGTCGCGGTCAACGGCGTGACCTGCGCGTTCGGGAAAGGCACGCTGACGGCGATCGTCGGACCCAACGGCGCCGGCAAGACGACGTACTTCAACCTGATATCGGGCCAGCTGCGTCCGACGAGCGGGACCGTGAGCCTCGAGGGCCGCGACGTCACCGCGCTCGGACCGCCGCTGCGCACCCGACTCGGGCTCGGGCGCGGATTCCAGTTGACGAACCTCTACCCGAACCTCACGGTGCTGGAGAATGTCCGCCTCGCGGTCCAGTCCGTGGCCGGCATCCGCTACGACATCCTGAGCATCGCCGGCCACGATGTCGGCGTCGCGCGCGAGGCGCATCGCTGCCTGCAGCGGGTCCGCCTCGATGCCCAGTCCACGCTGCCGGCCGCCGCATTGGCCCACGGCGACCAGCGCAAGCTCGAGGTTGCGATCCTGCTGGCCCTGAAGCCGAAGGTCTTCATGTTCGACGAGCCGACGGCCGGGATGGGCGTCGACGAGGTCCCGGTCATTCTCGACCTCATCGAGGAAATCAAGCACGAGGGAGACAAGACGATCCTCCTCGTCGAACACAAGATGGACGTCGTCAAGCGGCTCGCGGACCGGATCATCGTGCTGCAGGAGGGCGCCCTGATCGCCGATGGACCGCCGGCGGAGGTCGTGGCACTGCCCGTGGTGCAGCAGGCCTACCTGGGCCTGCCGCCGGCCCGCGACGCCGCGGAGGCCGGTCATGGCTGACGGCGATGCGTTGCTTCGCCTCGAGGACGTCCACACGGACATCGGCCGCTACCGGATCCTGCATGGTGTCGACCTCGAGGTCCGCCGCGGGCGCGTGACGATGCTGCTGGGCCGCAACGGCGCCGGCAAGACGACGACGTTGCGCACGATCATGGGCCTCTGGCACGCGCGCCAGGGCCGGATCCTGTTCGCCGGACGGCCGATCGAGGGACTGGCAACCCCCGACATCGCGCGCCTGGGCGTCGCCTACGTGCCGGAGAACATGGGCATCTTCGGCAAGCTGACGGTTCGCGAGAACCTGCTGCTCGCGAGCGGACCCAAAGGCCTCGCGCAGGAACGGCTGGAGCGCGTGTTCGCGTGCTTTCCGGCGCTGAAGACGAAATGGGACGCGGCCGCGGGCCTGCTGTCCGGCGGGCAGAAGCAGATGCTCGCGATCGGCCGCGCCATCGTCGAGCCACGCCAGCTGCTCGTCGTCGACGAGCCGACCAAGGGCCTTTCGCCCGCCATGGTCGAGCACTTCATCGCGGCGCTGCTCGCGCTCAAGGAGGAGCAGACGACGCTGCTGCTCGTCGAGCAGAATTTCCGCGTCGCGCAGCAGATGGGCGACGACGTCGCGGTCATGGACCAGGGGCGCATCGTGCATCGCGGGCCAATGCAGGCGCTGGTCGGCGACGAGGAACTGCAGCAGCGCCTCCTCGGACTCAGCCTCGGGGCCGCCGGATGAGCGACGCTTGGCGCCAACGCCTGAACGAATGGTCGCCCTATGCGGTGACGCCGCTGCTGGTGCTGGCTGCGCTGCCGGCAATGGGCTTCGGTCCCTGGCTGACGCTCACGGTCGCCGGGCTGACGATGGGCATGATGCTGTTCCTGATGGCCTCCGGCCTGACGCTGATCTTCGGGCTGATGGACGTGCTGAATTTCGCGCACGCGGCCTTCATCACGCTGGGCGCCTACGTCGCCGTCACGGTTCTCGGGCTGATCGGCGGCTGGGCGCAAGCCGACGCGCTGGGCCCGAACCTGGCTGCGCTGCTCGTCGCGCTGCTGTGCGCCGCCGCCGCGAGCGGCGCGCTCGGGTTCGTCTTCGAACAGGTCATCGTCAGGCGCGTCTATGGCGCACCCTTGCTTCAAATCCTGATCACGATGGGCGCGCTGATCGTCATCGAGCAGCTCGTGATCGTCGTCTGGGGCCCGAACGCGCTGCCCCTGCCCAAGCCGCCCTCGCTGCGTGGAAGCCTGCTTGTCGGCACGTCGCCGATCGAGAGCTACCGTCTCGTCGCGCTGTGCGTCGGCCTCGTGATCGCGCTGCTGATGCACTTCGTGCTGACGAGGACGCGCCTGGGCCTGCTGGTCCGCGCCGGCGTCGAGGACCGCGAGATGGTGGAGGCGCTTGGATACCACGTCCGCCGCCTTTTCATCGGCGTCTTCGTGGCCGGCACGGCGCTGGCGGGCATGGGCGGCATGATGTGGGCGCAGTACCAGACGCTGGTCACGAGCCAGGTCGGCGATTCGATGACGGTCCTCGTCTTCATCATCCTGATCATCGGCGGCCTGGGCTCGGTCGGCGGCTGCTTCATCGGCGCGATCCTCGTCGGGCTGACGAGCAACTACATCGAGTTCCTCAGTCCGAAGCTCGCGTTGGGTTCCGACATCCTGCTGATGGTCCTCGTCCTGATGTGGCGGCCGCGCGGGCTCTTTCCGGTCGCGGCGCACTGATGGCGATGGACCGGCCCGAATCCCCCCGTCGCGGCCTGCTTTCCGCGATCCTGTCCGAGGACCCGCCGGGCGGACGCGCGCTCAACGCGCTGCTGCTCGCCGCGTTCCTGGCGCTGCTTTTCGCGCCGTTCCTGTTCCCCGGCGCCAAGGCGATCGGCGTCGCGGCGCGGATCTGCATCCTCGTCGTGCTCGTCGCCAGCTACGACCTGATGCTCGGGTATACCGGGATCGTCTCCTTCGCGCACGTGATGGTGTTCGGAATCGGCGCTTATGGCGTCGGTATCGTGCTTGCCAAGGCCTGGGTCGGCTGGGGCGCCGTGTGCCTCGGGGCCGCGGCCGGCATCGCGATCGCCGCGCTGCTCGCGGTCGTGATTGCCTCGCTGAGCCTGCGCGTACAGGCGATCTTCTTCTCGATGATCACGCTCGCCGTGGCGAGCTTTGCGCAGATCCTGGCGCAGCAATGGCGCGGGCTGACCGGCGGCGAGGACGGTCTGACGTTCTCGGTGCCGGAAGCGCTGAGGCCATCGTTCCACCTGCTGCAGGAGCCGCTGCTCGGCCTCCAGGTCAACGGGACGGTCGTCACGTACTACCTGACATTCAGCGTCGCGCTGCTGCTCTTCCTCCTGATGCTGCGCGTCGTGAACTCGCCCTTCGGACGCGTCCTGCAGGCGATCCGCGAAAACGAATTCCGCGTCGAAGCCATGGGCTTCCAGGTTGTCGCGTATCGGACCATGGTCTGCGTCATCGCGGCGACGATGGCGGCGCTCGCCGGCGGGCTGATGGCGCTCGTGCTCCGCTACGTCGGCCCGGACGCGACGATGTCGTTCTCTCTGATGATCGACGTCCTGCTGATGGTCGTCATCGGCGGCATGGGAACGCTTTACGGTGCCGTGATCGGAGCGATCCTCGTCGTCCTCGCGGAGTACTACCTGCAGAACCTGCTGGGCCGCCTCGGCGGCGCCGTGGCCCAGGTCCCGGTGCTGTCGGCGTTGCTGAGCCCGGATCGCTGGCTGCTCTGGCTGGGGCTCCTGTTCGTGCTCATCGTGACGTTTTTCCCGCAGGGCATCGTCGGGCGGTTGCGGCGCCCACGCCGATGAGTCGCGCGCCCGCAGGCGACAGCGACGATTGACTTTACGCATGGTCGGGAGGCGCCCGGCACGCTAGAAAGGCGGCCTGGGCGTGATGCGCGACCGCGCTGCAGCGGGCGCGACGCGACGGGGAGCCTCGACATGGCGCGGATCGCACAGATCGTTTCGACGGCGCGGTACCTGCCGGAACGCCGCATCACGAATGCGGAACTGACGGCTCGGTTCGCTGCACTCGGCAACCCGACGGTGATCGAGAAGTTCGAGGCCGCTTCCGGCATCACGCAGCGGTTTCATGCACCCGACGACTGGGTGACGTCGGACATCGCGGTGCCCGCGGCGCGCGAAGCGCTCAAGCGCGCGGGGCGCAGGCCGGAAGACGTCGACCTGATCGTTGTCGGCAGCGATTCGCCCGACTACATCACGCCCGACACCTCCGTCGTCGTCCAGCACAAGATCGGCGCGAAGAACGCCGGGACCTTCGACGTCGGTTGCGCCTGCGCCTCGTTTCCGGCCTGCATCGCGATCGCCTCCGGGCTCATTGCGGCGAACGCCGGCCTCAAGACGGTTCTCGTGATCGGCGTCTACATGATGCACCGTCTCGCCGATGCGAACGACCCGGTGTCCTTCTTCTACGGCGACGGCGCCGGCGCCGCGGTGCTCGAAAGCGGCGCCCTGCAGGGATTCGTCGGCGCGGCGTTCGCCGCCGACGGCTCCTACGCCTCGTACTGGGGGATCTTTGCCGGGGGCACCTTCGAGCCGGCGAGCGCCGAGGCCGTCAAGGCCGGGCGCACGCAGGTCCGGATGGTCAAGAACTATCCGCCGGAGGTGAACCACGACGGCTGGCCGCGTCTGTTCGCGCGGCTTGCAGCGGAAAACGGCTTCACGGCGGACGATGTCGACCAGCTGATCCTGACCCAGGTGCGCAAGGGCTCGATCGAGCTCGTCGCGCAGCGGGTCGGTGTCCCGTTCGAGAAATGCCACACGATCATGGAGAAGTACGGCTACACCGGCTCGGCCTGCATCGCGATGGCGCTGGACGACGCGATCGAGCTGGGCAAGATCAAACGCGGCGATCTCGTCGTGATGATCGGCTCCGGCGTCGGCTACAACATGGCGGCTTCGGCCGTGCGCATGACGTTCTAGCGCCGCGGGACCCGCGGACAGCGGATGGAGGATGCGGGATGCGCGCGACCACGGATCTTTATCGCAGCAAGCTCGTCACGCTCGACGAGGCCCTCGCGCACGTCAAGACGGATGACAGCATCGTCTCGGCCCTCGCGGCCGCGGAGCCCGCCGGGTTCCTGGCACGCCTGCACACCGTGGCGCCGCGCGTGCGCAACGTGACCGTGGCCACCTGCCTGCCGATGCAGCCCTACCCGTTCTTCACCGATCCGGCGATGCAGGGCCATTTTTTCCATGACGCGTGGTTCTTCACGCCCGCGGTCCGCAAGGCGCACGAGGAGGCGGGCACGACATCGTACGTCCCCAATCACCTCCATCGCGCGGGCCTGGATCGCCTGGACTACCAGAAGCCGACGATATTCGCCGGAACCTGCTCGCCGCCGGACCGCCTGGGCTACGTGTCGCTGTCGCTGTCGGTCACGTACGAGCGCGAGCTGATGGAGGCCGCGGAGCTCGTGATCCTGGAAGTCAATGAGAACCTGCCCCGCACCTACGGCGACACGATCGTCCACCTGGACGACGTCGACTTCCTGGTCGAGAGCACGGTGCCCGTGCCGGAACTTCCCGCGGCCACGCCGGACGCGAAGGACCTGCAGATCGGCGGCCATATCGCCGAACTGATCGACGACGGTGCGACGCTGCAGATCGGGATCGGCGGCATTCCCAACGCCGTGACCTCGATGCTGATGCACAAGCGGGATCTCGCGATCCATACCGAGATGTTCACCGACGGCATGGTCGACCTGTACGAGGCGGGCTGCATCGGCAAGACGCCGCATACGTTCGGCAACGAGACGCTCACCGGGAAGATGGTCGGAACGTTCGCGCTCGGATCGCGCCGCCTCTACGATTTTCTCCATCGCAACCCGGCGGTAGCCCTGATGCGCGGCTCGTGGGTCAACAATCCCTACGTCATCGCGCGCAATCGCAAGCAGGTCTCGATCAACACGGCGTTGGAAGTCGACCTCACCGGCCAGGTCTGCTCCGAGTCGCTCGGCGCACGGCAGTTCAGCGGCACCGGCGGGCAGGCCGATACCGCGGTCGGCGCGCAGATGTCCGAAGGTGGAAAGTCGTTCATCGCGCTGTACTCGACGACCGGCGCGAAGCAACCGGATGGAACGCGGCGGACCGTCTCGAAGATCACGCCGACGCTCGCGGCCGGCGCCGCGGTCACGCTGCACCGCGCCGACGTCGACTACGTCGTCACGGAGTTTGGCGCCGTTCGATTGAAAGGCGCGCCGGTACGCGAGCGGGTGCGCCGACTCGTCTCGATCGCGCACCCGGATTTCCGCGCCTGGCTGCAGGACGAGGCGGCGCGGCTGCGGCTGTCAGATTGACCCGCCGCCCCGAGCCGTCGCCGTGAGGGGCCGTCCCGAGCAGCCGGCCCGAGCCGGCCGCTTGGTGTCGACGGCCATGCCGCGGCGGCGGTCCCTCAGGCGATCTCCTCGTACAGCGGCAACGTCAGGAACTCCGCGAAATCCGCGCCGGTCGACATCGCCTCGAAGATCGACGCGGCGCGATCGTACGTCGGGGCCGGCGCTCCGACGACGCCCTTCACTTTCGCGAGTTCCTCAGGAATCAGCGCCCGGACCAGGTCCGCGGTGACCTTGCGGCCGTCGGCCAGCACGCCGCGCGGCGAGCGTATCCATTGCCACACCTGCGAGCGCGAGATTTCCGCGGTCGCCGCATCTTCCATGAGGTTGTGGATCGGCACGCAACCGTTTCCGGCAAGCCACGAACCGAGGTAGTGGATGCCGACGTTGATGTTCATCCGCAAACCCGCTTCGCTGATCGGACCCTGCGGCTTGAAATCGAGCAGTTCGGCGCCGACGACGTTGACGTCGTCGCGGCGACGCCCGATCTGGTTCGGCCGATCGCCCAGGACCTTGACGAACTCTTCCATCGCGATCGGGACCAGGCCCGGGTGCGCGACCCAGCCGCCGTCGTAGCCGTCGCGGGCATCGCGCGATTTGTCGCTGCGGACGCCGGCGAGCGCCTTCTCGTTGGCGACCGGATCGCTCTTGATCGGGATCAGCGCGCTCATGCCGCCGATGGCCGGCGCGTTCCGCTTGTGGCAGGTCTTCAGCAGCAGCAGCGCATAGGCGCGCATGAACGGCGCCGTCATCGTGACGAGCGCCCGATCGGCCAGGCAGAAGTCGCGGTCGACCTTGAACTTCTTGATGCAGCTGAAGATGTAGTCCCAACGACCGGCGTTCAGGCCCGCCGAGTGCTCGCGCAGTTCGTAGAGGATCTCGTCCATCTCGAAGGCCGCGACGATCGTCTCGATCAGCACCGTCGCCCGGATCGTTCCACGAGGGATGCCGATCTCCTGCTGCGTGGCGACGAAGACGTCGTTCCACAGGCGCGCTTCCAGGTGCGATTCCAGCTTCGGGAGGTAGAAGTACGGGCCGCTGCCGCGCGCGACCAGCTCGCGGGCGTTGTGGAACATGTAGAGCGCGAAGTCGAAGATGCCCCCCGCCACCCGCTGGCCGTCGACGGTGACGTGCTTCTCCTCGAGGTGCCAGCCGCGCGGGCGCACGAGCAGCGTCGCCGTCTTCTCGTTCAGGCGATACGACTTTCCTTCGGGGCTGTCGTAGGCGAGCGTCCGCCGGATGGCCGCATGCAGGTTCAGCTGCCCCTGGATCTGGTTGTCCCAATTCGGCGCGTTGCTGTCCTCGAAATCGGACATGTACGCGTCGGCACCGGAATTGAGCGCGTTGATGATCATCTTGCGCTCGACCGGACCGGTAATCTCGACCCGGCGACACTCGAGGTCCCTCGGCAGCGGCGCGACGGTCCAGTCGCCCGCGCGGATCGCCGCCGTCGACGCCAGGAAGTCCGGCCGCTCGCCGGCGTCCAGCCGCTTCGCCCGCTCGCGCCGCGCCGCCAGCAACTCGCGACGACGCGACTCGAAGGCGCGATGCAGCTTCGCGACGAGCGCCAGCGCCTCCGGGGTCAGGATGGCTTCGAAGCCGGGCTGCAGCGGCGCGAGTATCTGGACGCCAGGGGGCGGGTTCATCATGTCTCCTACGTGGATTCGGGGGCGCGAGAGTCGCGGTGAGTGGCGCCGCTCGGGCAGACTGGCCGCGGCGGGGTGCATCGAGTCGTTGGCGCGTCGCCACCGCGACCCGCCGCCCACCAGCCGCTGCTGCTGCTTCACAGCAAGACTCCTGCTGCATAGCAGCGAAATTATAGCGGACTGCCGTCTCCGAAAAGCTTCTGGATGTCGATCGAGCTGCGGCGGCCGATAGCCTGGCGTTCGGCCTGCAGCCAGCGTTCCGCCCGGTCGCGCCCCTCGTCACGCAGTCGCAGCAGGAACTGCAGGCTCGTGTTCATCGACTTTTCGACCGCGAGGCGATTGACGAGGTCCTCGGTGTCGATCATGTGGAATCGCGCGGCAGCGAGACGTCGCTCCAGCGGTCCGCGCAGGAAGGATGCGCGTCCCACGATCCGCTGCGCGAGCCCGATGCTTCGCATCTCCCGCAGGAAGCTGGAATTCAGGTGGATCTCGGTGATGCGGGTGCGTATCCCGTCGGCGCTGGTGGGCGCCTGGTCGCGCATCAGCGGCAACAGCAGCACGATCAGGACGTCGGCGCTGGCGCATTCGTACAGCAACGGGTAGATCGCCGGATTGCCGGCGTAGCCGCCGTCCCAGTAGGCGTCGCCGTCGATCACGACGGCCTGGCTGATCGCCGGCAGGCACGCCGAGGCAAGGAGGTGTTCGGCGGTGAGCGAGCGGCCCTCGAAGACGCGCAGCGTGCCGCTGCGAACGTGAGTGGCGCCGACGAACAGGCGCACCGGCGCGCGCGCGCGCACGAGTTCGAAGTCGATCAGCTCGTCGACGATCCGGCGCAGCGGATTGATGTCGAACGGGTTGAGCTGGTACGGCGAGAAGAATCGCGTCCAGCCGAGCAGGAACTTCGAGGCCGACGGCATCATCTCGCCCGGATGCTCGTCCCGGTACGAGATCTGCACCGGATACGACGCCTTTCCGACCGCGGTCCAGAACGACTCGAGCAGTTGGCGCGCCCCTTCGCGCCCACCGGCGGCGAGGCCCGCCGCGAGGGCCACGGCATTCATCGCGCCGGCACTCGAGCCGCTCAGGCCTTCGAAGTCGAGCCACGGCTCCTGCAGCAACCGGTCGAGGATTCCCCAGGTCAGCGCGCCGAGTGCGCCGCCGCCTTGCAATGCGAGGTTGATGACGCGACGACCTGCCATCGGTCCCGCCCGCCTTCCTTGTTGTGCGATGCAACGCGAAGCGTACCGCGTCGCGGCGCGAAGGACGGACGCGCAAGCCAATGAAACGCGCCTGGAAAAGAAACGGGCCGCTCGCGCGGCCCCTCAGCTTTTTTGTTTTGATGTTTGGTTTAATTCTTTCGGCTTTTTCTTGAGGCGTCCCCTACGACCCAGCCCCCTTCACCGTCCCCCGCGCTTCGGCGCAACTCCTTGAGCGCGCGAAGGTTATGCGGGAGCTCATGTCAACTCAAGCTGCACTGCACCCAAAGTTGCAGGGAAACAACTCGCGTCGCACGAATCCGATCGACGCATCCCCTGAACGCGCGCCATGCGCGTCGCGCGAATCGGCTCATCCGGCCGATCGGCGCGGCGCGCATCCTTACGCAGCCTTCTTTTCCTTCGAAACGTTGAACTGCTCGTCCTCGGTCGAGCCCTTCAGCGCCGTCGTCGACGACTGGCCCTGCTGGATCGCCTGCGTCACCGCGTCGAAGTAGCCGGTTCCGACCTCGCGCTGGTGCTTCACGGCGGTGAAGCCCTTGTCGGCCGCCGCGAATTCCGCTTCCTGCAGCTCGACGAACGCGCTCATCTGGCGCCGCGCGTAGCCGTGAGCCAGGTTGAACATCGAGTAGTTCAGGCTATGGAAGCCGGCGAGCGTGATGAACTGGAACTTGTAGCCCATCGCGCCGAGTTCCTTCTGGAACTTCGCGATCGTCGCGTCATCGATGTTCTTCTTCCAGTTGAACGACGGCGAGCAGTTGTACGACAGCATCTTGCCCGGGAACTGCCGATGAATGCCCTCGGCGAACGCCTTCGCGAACGCCAGATCGGGTTTCCCGGTCTCGCACCAGATCAGGTCGGCGTACGGCGCATACGCGAGACCGCGCGAAATCGCCTGCTGAAGCCCGTTGCGCGTCTTGAAGAAGCCCTCGACGGTGCGCTCGCCGGTGACGAACGGCTTGTCGTTGTCGTCGACGTCCGACGTGAGCAGGTCGGCCGCTTCGGCATCGGTACGCGCGACCAGGACCGTCGGGACGCCCATCGTGTCGGCCGCGAGCCGCGCCGCAACGAGCTTCTCGACGGCTTCGCGGGTCGGCACGAGGACCTTGCCGCCCATGTGGCCGCACTTCTTCACGGAGGCGAGCTGGTCCTCGAAGTGCACGCCTGCGGCGCCGGCCTCGATCATCGCCTTCATCAGCTCGAAGGCGTTGAGCACGCCGCCAAAGCCCGCTTCGGCGTCGGCGACGATCGGCGCGAAGTAGTCGACGTAGCCCGGATCGCCCGGGTTCTTGCCTTCCATCCACTGGATCTGGTCGCAACGCGCCAGCGTGTTGTTGATGCGGCGGACGACCATCGGCACCGAGTTGGCCGGATACAGCGACTGGTCCGGATACATCTCGCCCGCCAGGTTCGCGTCGCCGGCAACCTGCCAGCCCGAAAGGTAGATGGCCTTCAGGCCCGCCTTGACCTGCTGCATCGCCTGGTTTCCGGTCAGGGCGCCCAGCGCATTGACGAAGGGTTCCTCGCCCAGCAGCTTCCACAGCCGCTCGGCACCGCGCCGGGCCAGCGAGTGCTCGGTCACGAACGACCCGCGCAGCCGGACCACCTCTTCCGCCGAATACCCGCGGCGAACGCCGTTCCAACGGGCGTTCTCGGTCCATTCCTTCTGCAGGCGCTGCGCTTCGAGCTTGCGTGCCGTCATGACATCTCCCTACGTTTGCGGTGATTGAGGGCGCTGGCGAATGACAGCGCATAGGAGCAAATCGTATTCGCCCTGCGGCAACGCATCAAGTCTAATGTCTTATATATGAGATTATTTTTATCGATTAAAAATCAATAACTTACAAATACGTTTTCATGATAAGGAATTTACTTTTCAGTCGCGGAAAGCGATCTGACGCCACGCACCATCCATATTCCGCATCATGGAATAGAATTCGCATGACGTGAAAGCGTGGTGGCGGTCCGCGCTCAGCCCGCAGGGTGCAGCGCGTGCGGCGCGACGACGACGCCATCGCGATCGACGTAGATCCACGAACCCGGCCGGACACAGACGCCGAACGCGGAAATGACGAGGTCGCGCTCGCCGGCGTTGCGCTTGACGCAGCGCCGCGGACTGACCGCCAGCGCGCGGACCCCGAGTTCGAGCCGGTCGATTTCGTCGACGTCGCGCACGGCCCCATCGACCAGGACGCCGGCCCACCCGTTCTTCGCCGCCGCGTCCGCGAGATTGCCGCCCAGGAGCGCGACGCGGCGACTTCCACCTCCGTCGATCACGAGAACGCGCTGGCGCCCCTCCGACCGGACCGCATCGGCGACCCGAGAATTGTCCTCGAACACCTTCAGAGTCACGGCTTCGCCATGGAAGGCGGTGCGGCGACCGAAGGCCAGCAGCGCGGTCTCGACGACGGCGATCTCGCCGGCGTCGATGCGTTCCTGGTGCGCATCGCACAGGTCGGTCGTGGCATAGGCAGGCATGGCAGCGTCCTCGATCAAGGCCACGCTCCGGTGGCGGAATGGATGTGGCGACGAATCTAGCAGTCGTCCCTCCTCGCGTCCGGAGCCTGGCGCCGCCGCGTCCGTGCAGGAATGACGCGGCGGGATGGGATAATGCACGCTTGTCCACGCAAGGAAGGCCGATGCGCCGCAACCGATTCATTTCCCGCGCCCGGCACGGCGGTGACGCCGAGACGCTCGCCAAGCTGGCGCGGCGCCTCTCCGAATCCGGAACCCGGCTCGAGGACCGCATCTGGGAGCGGCGCCTCGTCGAATTGATCAACGACCGCCTCGCGCGCGGCTTCGACGGCGGGATCGACGCGGCGCTCGAGGAACTCGCGCGTAGCGACAGTCGCGCCTACGACGATCTTGCGGACCTCGCCGAATCGTGCGCCGAGAGCGCATCGGTCGAGATCGATGGAAAACCGCACGACGCGCTGCTGATCGCCCTGCCACTGCTCGCATGGTCGCGCTACCGTCTGCCTGCCGCCGCGCTCAGCCCTTCCCTCATCGAGAACATCGGCGTGCAGGTCGGCGCGCACCTGGCCGCCCGCGGCGCGCGCATCGCGGTGGCCGACACGCTGTTCTCGATCGACCAGTTGCCGGAATCGCTGGGCGAGGTCTACGACGTCGCGAACCGCCTGTTCGCCGCTGCGGCGGAACGCCACGCGCTGAAGATCGACGCGAAGTCGTTGCGGGAGCCGATCGCGATGCTGGCCGATACGCGCTACCTCCTGGCCGCGCTGGTCGTGCCGCAGGGTACGCCGCTGTTCCACTGGCAGGAGACCGGCGTGGATCCGGACGCAAAGATCTCCGCTCTGGAGGCGTTCACGACGCAGGCGACGTCGATCCTGGGTCCGAACATGACAGGTTGCCGGTTCCGCGTTCTGGCGCCGCAGCCGTTCCATGCCGCACTTCGCCAGGCCGATCGCGACCTGCGCGAGTTCTCGCTCGAGGCCGCCATCGCGTACCTGAAACTCGCCTACGAACTCGACCCGCCGCGCCTGCAGGCCACGACGGGCCTGTTCGAGGAAAAGCGGGAAGCGGGCAGCGCCGAGATCCGCATCGGCATTGGCCTGAACGGCGAGGACGACGGTGTGATCGAGGGCGTCGTCTGGCCGCTGCTGGGCGACGACGAGGAACGCGCGCAGGAAGAAATCGAGGCGACGCTGCGCCGCCTGGGGGTGACGCAGATCGTTGCGCACGCGCAGCATTTCCCGATGGAGTATTGCGACGACTGCGGCGCGCCGCTGTTTCCGAACGCCAGCGGCCACGCGGTCCATTCCGAGCCGCCGGACGACGCGGACGAGCAGCCTGCCGCACCGCTACATTGACGTGGCGGGCGGCCGCCACGTAGGAGCCTGCGCGGCGCCCCTCTCCCCCACCCCTACGACGTCGAAGGTGCTTCCGCGCCCGGCTTCCGTCGGCGCGTTCGAGGCGCCGATTCCGGGGCGCGCGCCGATCGGGGCGACCGCGAGCGACGCTTCGCCTGCGGCTCGGCGTCGATGACGACGGCCACGACCTCGTCGGCGGTCGGCTCGACGGTCTCCTGCTGCGCGAAGGCCTCCGGAGGCTCCGGCGCACGCTCAGGATCGGCGCCAGCCTGCGGCGTTTCGCCCGGCGGCCGAACATCGACCGGAATCTCGCCGACCCGTGCTTCGACGGAAGCCGCCGCGACGACAGCCTGGAGGTCGGCGGCGGCGCTGCGCTGCAAGGCATAGGCGGCGATGTCGTCCGGCCCCATCGGCCGACAGAACAGGTAGCCCTGCACCTTGTCGCAACCGAGGCGGCGGAGGAATTCGAGTTGCTCCTCGCGTTCAACGCCTTCGGCGACGACTTCCTTGCGCAGCGTATGCGCAAGATTGATCATCGCCGCGACGATCATCCCGGCGTCGCTGCCCTCGGTCGCATCGACGACGAAGCTCTTGTCGAGCTTGAGGATCGACGCCGGCAGGGTCTTGAGGTAGCCGAACGACGAATAGCCGGTTCCGAAATCGTCGATCGACACCTGGACACCGGCGCGAACGAGGGCATGCAGGGCGTCGGTGGCGGCGCGCCCGCCCTCCAGGAACATCGATTCCGTGACCTCGATTTCCAGGCTCTCGGGCGGCATCTGCGCGAGACCCAACAGGTAGTGAACGTTCCGTTCGAAGTTCGAGCGCCTTAGCTGCGCGATCGAGACGTTCACGGCAACGCGCGGGATCGGGATGCCGCCCAGGCGCCAGCGCTGGTGCTGCAGGCACGCCTCGCGCATGATCCAGGCGCCGATCTCCGGAATGAGCCCGCTTTCCTCCGCGAACGGGATGAACGCTCCCGGATAGAGGAGGCCCTGCTCCGGATGCTGCCAGCGCACGAGCGCTTCGACGGCGCAGACGCGGCCCGTCCGCAGGTCGATCTGCGGCTGGTAGTTCAGGACGAATTCGCAGCGCTCCAGCGCCTGGCGCAACTCGCGGTCGAGCGCGGCTCGACGTCGCGCCTCGACGTTCATCTTCTCCTCGTAGTAGGCGAAGCGGTTGCGCCCCTCGTCCTTCGCCCGGTACATCGCGGTGTCCGCCTTCTTGAGCAGGTCCGCGCCGTCGATTCCGTCGTTCGGATAGATCGCGATGCCGACGCTGGCGCCGACGTAGATGGTGTGCCCTTCGATCTCGAACGGCCGCGACAGCGCCTTGATCAGTTGCCGCGCGACGTTGCCGGCGTCGCGCACCGACGCCAGGTTGCCGAGCACCACCGTGAACTCGTCACCGCCGAGGCGCGCGACGGTGTCGCCTTCGCGCACGTTGCGCTTGATGCGTTCCGCGGCGTGTTGCAGGAGGACGTCGCCGACGGCGTGGCCCAGCGTGTCGTTCGCCTGCTTGAATCGATCCAGGTCCAGGAACAGCACGCCGACGTTGAGCTTGCTGCGGTGCGCGTGCGACAACTCCTGCGCCAGCAGCGTCAGCATCGACGCGCGGTTCGGCAGTCCCGTCAGTGCATCGACATGGGCCATCGTGTGCAGTTTGCGGTCGCGCTCGACGGTCGAGAAGGCCACGACAAGGCGGTCGGTCACGCCGGCGAGCAGCGCGTGCTGTTCGGTCGACAGTGCCTGCGCGGTGCCGCTCGCCAGCACCATCACGCCCCAGACCCGGTCGTCACGCAGGATCGGCTGCGGCCAGAAATGCTCCACCTTGTCGAGTTCGCGCAGCTTGTCGACGAAAT
This sequence comes from Burkholderiaceae bacterium, assembly GCA_035524275.1. GTDB lineage: Bacteria > Pseudomonadota > Gammaproteobacteria > Burkholderiales > Burkholderiaceae_F > DATKPC01. Next base: position 43,439 of record DATKPC010000146.1, on the reverse strand, counting down.
CGAGCGGCAGCGGCGGCTCCGGCAGCCACTGCGCCTCGAGCCGCTGGATGCGCGCGCGAATCGGGCCCGGCAGGGCGATCTTGCTCCGTTCGACCTGGTTGCGACCGCCCTTGCGCAACAGGTAGATCCGCATCGTGTCGACCGCGCCGCTTTCGAACAGGCCGAGGATCGCGACGTCGACACCGGTGACGTAGCGGACGCAGCGCAGCGCGTTCTTGACGACTTCGCCGACGTCGAGCTTCGTGAGGATCGTCTGGTCGATCTGCGACAACACGTTCAGCGTCGCGAAATGGCGCCCGATGCCGCGCGCCATCTCGTTGAACGAGGCGCCCAACTGCGCCATCTCGTCGCGACCGTCGACCTGCATTTCGGTCGTGAAATCCTGCTTCGCGATGCGCCGGGTTCCCTGCAGCAGGCCCTCCAGCCGATGCACGATGCGCGCGCTGTGGCGGGCGCCGAGCACGATGACGACGAGCAGGATGCCGGCAGCCACCGCGACGAACTGCAGCTGCAACATCCGCCACGGCATCAGCGCCTGGCGCTCCGGAACCATCCCGACGACGCTCCAGTTCTCCGGCGACACGATCGGCGTCGCGGCGACCGAGACCGACAGGGCCCGCATCGCGACGCGGCCCAGTTCCCAGGACGTCGCCGATTCCTGCCCCGCCGGCGCACCGGCCGCAAGCGCCGGCACCGAAGCCGCGTTCGCGGCGCCCGCGACGACCCGCCCGCCGATCAGCAGGGCGAACTGCGTCAGGTCCCTGGCGGCCGCAGTGTCTCCGGCGACGTAGCTCGGTCGCAATGCCGCCGCGATGTACTCCGCATCCTCGCCCGGAATCGTGAATCGCCGAACCAGCACCACGCGGCGGGCTTCCGCGCCGAGCACGCGCCGGGAGGCGAGGCCCGAGCCGGGCTCGGCGACGAGCGCCACGGTTTGCCCGGCGGCCAGTTGCGCGCGCGTGTCGTCGTCGAAATCCGGCAATGCGCCCAGTTCGCCGTCACGCGCGATGGCATGGCCGTCGGTCCCGAGCCGCGCGACGCCGTCGAGTTCGTTGCCGATATGGCCGGCGAGCGAACGCTGCGCCTCGTGCACCGGCGCACCCGGAACCAGCGCCGCATGCAGCAAGGCATCGACCGATGCGACCCGTCCGAGCACGGTCAGCCCATACGAGCGGCCCGCAGCCGCGAGCTGCCGGTCATGCGCGGCGAGCATCGACGTCGCCACGCTGTGATAGACGACGGCCGCGAGCACGACGATGGGCAGCAACGCGGCGGCCGCGAAATAGGCGAGCATCCGCCGGCCCAGGGCGCTTCGCAGCAGCGCAAGGACCTGCTTCATGGCCGCAGGCCGCTGCGCGCCGTCACGCGGACGTCGAGGTGCCAGCCGGAGCCGGCAGGTACGCGTCGTCGAAGCCGATTTTTCGCCATAAGCGAGAAATCGGCCCGGCGAAGGGAAACTGAAACACGGTTCCGGCGGCGAATGCCCCGCTATTCGGGGCATTCGCCGCCGGTCGTTGGCGCCCGGGGCGTCAGTGCACGACGCGCTCGAACTGGAAGTGGCCGTCTCGGAAATCGACCGGCACGACATCCTTGGGCGCCAGCTTGCCTTCGAGCAGGCGGCGTGCGACCGGGTTTTCGATCTGCTGCTGGATCGCGCGCTTCAGCGGGCGCGCCCCGTAGAGCGGATCGAAGCCGACCTTCGCGATCTCCGCGAGCGCGGCGTCGCTCACCTCCAGGCGCAGGTCCTGCGCCGCCAGGCGCTGCTCCAGGCGCCGCAGTTGCACCTTCGCGATCGCCTCGATCTGCGCCTGGTCGAGTGCCTGGAAAACGACGATCTCGTCGATCCGGTTGATGAATTCCGGCCGGAAATGATTCCGCACCTCGCCGAGCACCGACTCCTTGATCAGGGCCGGATCCTGCCCCGCGAGACGCTGGATCTCGTGCGAGCCGAGATTGGACGTCATCACGATCACGGTGTTGCGGAAGTCGACGGTCCTTCCCTGCCCGTCGGTCAGGCGCCCGTCGTCGAGCACCTGAAGCAGCACATTGAAGACATCCGGGTGAGCCTTCTCGACCTCGTCGAGCAGGATCACGCTGTAGGGCTTGCGGCGCACCTGTTCCGTCAGCTGGCCGCCCTCCTCGTAGCCGACGTAGCCGGGCGGCGCGCCGATCAGGCGCGCGACGGCGTGCTTTTCCATGTACTCCGACATGTCGATGCGGATCGTGTGCTCCTCGCTGTCGAAAAGGAACTCCGCGAGCGCCTTGCACAGTTCCGTCTTGCCGACCCCGGTCGGCCCCAGGAAGAGGAAGCTTCCGTACGGTCGGTTCGGATCCGCGAGGCCGGCGCGGCTGCGCCGGATCGCGTCGGCGACGAGGCGCACCGCTTCGTCCTGCCCGACGACGCGCGCGTGCAGCCGCTCCTCCATCCTGAGGAGCTTTTCGCGCTCGCCCTGCATCATCTTGGCGACCGGAATTCCGGTCGCGCGCGACACGACCTCGGCGATCTCCTCGGCGCCGACCTCCTTGCGCAGGAGCTTGAATTCCCGGCCGCCGCCACCGGCCTCCGCTGCCTTCAGCTGACCCTCCAGGCGCGGCAGCTCGCCGTACTGGATTTCCGCGAGCCGGTCGAACTGCCCCTTGCGCTGCAGCTCGGCCATCTGCGCCTTGAGCCGCTCGATCTCGGCCTTGATGTGCGCCGAACCCTGGACGGCCGCCTTCTCGGCCCGCAGCACCTCGTCCAGGTCCGCGTACTCCTTCGACAGGCGGGCGATCTCCGACTCGATCAGGTCGAGTCGCTTGCGCGATGCCTCGTCGGTTTCCTTGCGCACCGCCTCGCGCTCGATCTTGAGCTGGATGATGCGACGGTCGAGCTTGTCCATCGCCTCCGGCTTCGAGTCGATCTCCATCTTGATCCGCGCCGCGGCCTCGTCGATGAGGTCGATCGCCTTGTCCGGCAGGAACCGGTCGGTGATGTCGCGGTTGGAGAGTTCCGCCGCGGCGACGATCGCCGGGTCGGTGATCTCGACGCCGTGGTGCAGTTCGTAGCGCTCCTGCAGGCCGCGCAGGATCGCGATCGTGCTTTCGACGTCGGGCTCGCCCACGAGAACCTTCTGGAAGCGACGCTCCAGCGCGGCATCCTTCTCGATGTATTTACGGTATTCGTCGAGCGTCGTCGCGCCGACGCAATGCAGTTCGCCGCGCGCCAGCGCCGGCTTGAGCATGTTGCCGGCGTCGATCGCGCCCTCGGCCTTGCCGGCGCCGACCATCGTGTGGATCTCGTCGATGAAGACGATCGTCTGGCCGGCGTCGGCCGCCAGTTCCTTCAGCACGGACTTCAGCCGTTCCTCGAATTCGCCGCGATACTTCGCGCCGGCGAGCAACGCGGCCAGGTCCAGCGTCAGCACGCGCTTGTCCTTGAGCGTCTCCGGAACTTCGCCGTTGACGATGCGCTGCGCCAGCCCCTCGACGATCGCCGTCTTTCCGACGCCGGGCTCGCCGATGAGGACCGGGTTGTTCTTCGTGCGCCGCTGCAGGATCTGGATGGTGCGGCGAATCTCGTCGTCGCGACCGATGACCGGGTCGAGCTTGCCTTCGCGCGCGCGCTCCGTGAGGTCGATCGTGTATTTCTTCAGCGCCTCGCGGCTGGCCTCGGCCTCCGGGCTGCCGACGGTCTGCCCGCCTCGCACCGCCTCGATCGCGGTCTCGAGCGCCTTGCGGGCCAGTCCGTTCTCGCGCGCAAGCCGACCGGCCTCGCCCTTGTCGTCGGCGATCGCCAGCAGGAACATTTCGCTCGCGACGTAGGCATCGCCACGGCGCTGCGCCTCGCGGTCGGCCGTGTTGAGCGCCGCGACCAGTTCCCGCCCGACCTGGACCTGGCCGTCGCCGCCCTGGACCTGCGGCAACCGCTTCAGCCCCTGGTTCAGCGCGGCCTCGAGCGCCGCGAGATTCACGCCACTGCGAGCCAGCAGCGACCTCGCGCCGCCGTCCCCCTGTCGCAGCATCGCGACGAGAAGGTGGATGGGTTCGATGTAGGCGTGGTCATTGCCGACCGCAATCGATTGCGCGTCGGCCAGCGCTTCCTGGAATTTGGTGGTCAGCTTGTCCTGGCGCATCCGCCGCTCCGTCGTCTATCGGCCACGAGGCCTCGTCGAGACGGTAGTTGGGGACCGGAGGACCGATTTCAACTCCCGGCGACCGGGTCATGCCCGGCGTGCGGACCGCCGCCGGCCGCGTCTGCGGCTTCCCGAAGCGCTTCGCGGCCGCTCAGCGCCTGCAGGTACGCCACGGTATCGACGTAGCGTACGGCGCTGGCCGCGATCCGCGCCCCCTCGTCGGCGAGCCATTGTTGCCGGTCGACGCTCAATGTCGCCTCCGGAAGGGCGCCCAGCCCCTGGCGCTTCGCATCGATCGCCAGCAGGTCAGCCGACGCCGCCGCGACGCCGGTCGCCGCGTCGGCAGCGGCGGCGTCCTCGACCAGCGCCTGCTGCGCGTCGGCAACGGCGCGCAGCGCCTGCAGCACGGTGCCGACGTAGGCGGCCAGCGTGCTGTCCTGGTCGAGCCCCGCGGCACGCCGGGCCGCCTCGAGCGCGCCGCCGCGGAACAGCGGCTGCGTCAGGCTGGCGGCGATGCGCCAGACCGCCGAAGGGCCGCTGAACAGGTCGGCATAGTGGTACGACTCGCGCCCCCAGTCGGCGCTCAATTGGATCTGAGGATAGAGGTTCGCGATCGCCGCACCGTATCGCGCCGTCGCGGCGTGCAGGCGGGCCTCGGCGGCGGCAACGTCCGGCCGCTGCCGCACGACGTCGGCCGGCACGACGAGGGGCAGGTCGGACGGCAGCGACAGGCTATCGAAGTCGACATCCGGCGGCGCCCGGTCGGGCGTGCGGCCCAGGAGCACGGCCAGCGCGGCGCGCGCGCGATGGTGAGCCGATCGCAGTTGCGGCAGCGCCGTGCGCTGCGCTTGCAGGTTGCGCCTCGCCGCCGCGACGGCCGCATCCCCGCTGCGACCGAGCGCACGCCGGCGCTCCGCGGCGTCCAGGACATCGGCGGCGGCGTGCTCGGCGTCGTTCGCGACCTGGATCCGGCGCGCCAACGCGGCGGACTGGATCGCGGTGGCCGCGATGTTGGACGCCAGCGCCAGGCGCGTCGCGTCGAATTCCGCGGCGCGCGTATCGGCGTCGGCGGCGTAGGCCTCGTTCGCGCGCCGCTCGCCGCCGAAGAGGTCGAACGTATAGCCGACCGACACCACGGCGGCGTAGGTGTCGTACATCACCGTCGGCGGGCTGAAGCCCGGAAGATTCAAGGCCCGCTGGCGCGCCGGCTGGAGTTGCAGGTCCACGCTGGGCCAGCGCGCGAGCCCCTGCTCCGCCTCGAGGACGTCGCGCGCCCTCTGCAGCGCGTTGCGCGACGCCCGAACGTCAGGGCTGTTGGCAAGCCCCTCGTCGACGAGAGCGTCGAGCGGCGCGCTGCCGAAGCGCTTCCACCATCGCGGCCCGGCGACCGCGTCCGCGACGAAGCGCTGCGTTCCCGACGCCACGCCGGCCTCGCGCGGCAAGGCATCCGGGCCGACCTGCGGGCCGCCGGGCAACGGCGGTTGCGGCCGCTTGAAGTCGGGTCCCACGGCACAGGACGCCACGGCGAGCGACAGCGCCACGGAGGCCGCGACTGGAAAGGCCCGGCGCCACGTGGCACGACGCGCCTCGCGACGACTCGTCGAACCGAACGGTGTCGGCAGGTTCATCGGCGAGCCTCCCCGTGGGCAGCGTGTGCCGGGACGCGGAACCACGCCGCGTACAAGGCCGGCAGGAAGAACAGCGTCAGCACGGTCGCGATCGTTATGCCGCCCATCAACGCCGTGGCCATCGGGCCGAAGAAGTCGTTGCGCAGCAGCGGGATCAGCGCCAGCACGGCGGCGGCGGCCGTCAGCGCGATCGGCCGGAAACGCCGGACGGTGGCGCCGACGATCGCGTCGAGCCGCGACAGCCCGCCGCGGATGTCGCGCTCGATCTGGTCCACCAGGATCACCGAATTGCGCATGATGATCCCGAACATCGCGATCGTGCCGAGCAGCGCGACGAATCCGAACGGCTGGCCGAAAGCGAGCAACGACGGCACGACGCCGATCAGGCCCAGCGGCGCGGTGAGAACGACCAGCACGACGCGCGAGAAGCTTTGCAGCTGGATCATCAGCAGCGTCAGCACCGCGAGGACCATCAGCGGCATCTGCGCGTTGATCGACGCCTGCGCCTTCTGGCTGTTCTCCACGGCGCCGCCGATCTCGATCCGGTAGCCGAGCGGAAGATCGCCGCGGACGGCCGCCAGCTCGCGGTCGACCGCCAGCGTGACGTCGATGCCCTGCGCTCCGGGGACGACGTCGCTTTCGACGGTCATCGTCGGTTGCCGGTCGCGGGTCCAGACCACGCCGTACTCGACGTCCGGCTGGATCGACCCGAGCTGCGCGAGCGGTATCGAACGCCCGCCGCCGATCGGCACGGCGAGGCGGCCGAGCGCCGCCGGGTCGGTGCGCTCCGAGCGCGGCGCGCGCAGCACGACATCGACCCCGCGTTCGCGCTCGCGGAACTGCGTCGTCGTCGTCCCCGAAATCGCCGCGCGAAGGAAATCGCCGACATCGGCGCGCGACAAGCCGACTCGGCGCAGCGCGGCGTCGTCGAGGTCGAGCCGCACGGTCCGCAGGCCCATCTCCTCCCAGTCGAGTTGCACGTTTCGCGCGCGCCGCTCCGCGCGCAGGATGGCGGCGACACGATCGGCGTACGCACGGACCTGCGCGACGTCGTCGCCGCTGACGCGGAACTGCACCGGGAACCCGACCGGCGGGCCGTTTTCGAGCCGGCTGACGCGCGTACGCAGCGTGCCGAACTCGCGCGCCAGGATCGGATCGAGCGCCGCCTCGAGGGCCTCCCGACGACGGACGTCGCGCGCCGTCACGATGAACTGCGCGAAGTTCGGATTGGCGAGCTGCTGGTCGAGCGGCAGGTAGAAGCGCGGCGCGCCGGCTCCGACGAAAGCGACGAAGCTCGCCACCTCGTCGCGTGACTTGAGGATCGCCTCCAGGCGCCGTACTTCGGCGTCGGTCGCCGCGATCGACGCGCCTTCGCCCAGCTTGAGGTCGACGAGCAGTTCCGGACGGCCGGAGCTGGGGAAGAACTGCTGCGGGACGCGGCTGAATCCCGCCAGCGCCAGCACGAAGAGCAGCAGCGTCGCTGCGATGACGATTCCCCGGCGCGCCACGCACCAGGCGATGAACCCGCGCAGACGCCGGTAGAACGGCGTGTCGTAGACGGACGCCGGATCCGCGCCGGCCTCGACCGTGGGCGCCGGCTCCGGAATTCGCAGGAGGCGGCGAAGCACCCTCGGCGCACGCAGCGCCGGCGGCTGGTGGCCTTCGCGAAGGAGGTAGTAGCCCAGCAGCGGAATGACGACGACGGCTGCGATCCACGACAGCAGGAGCGCGATGGCCGACACCTCGAAGATCGATCGGGTGTACTCGCCGGTGCTGGAACGCGCGAGCGCGATCGGCAGGAAGCCGGCCACCGTGACAAGCGTTCCGGTGAGCATCGGGAACGCCGTGCTCGTGTACGCGAACGCCGCGGCACGCAGGCGATCCCACCCCTGCTCCAGCTTCACCGACATCATCTCCACCGCAATGATCGCGTCGTCGACGAGGAGCCCGAGCGCCAGGACGAGCGTGCCGAGGGACACCTTGTGCAGGCCGATGCCCGACAGCGCCATCACGAGCGCGGTTGCCGCAAGCACGAACGGAATCGAAATCACGACGATCAGGCCCGTCCGGAGCCCGAGACTGGCGAGGCTGACGAGCAGCACGATGCCGATCGCCTCGGCGACGGCCTCGAGGAAATCATCGATCGAATGCGCAACGGCCTTCGGCATGCTCGTGACCTCGCCCAGCGCGAGGCCGGCCGGCAGCGCCTTGCCGAGCTCCGCGGACCGCGCGGCAAGCGCGCGTCCGAGCTGGATCACGTCGCCGCCCGGCTGCATCGTCACGCCGATGCCGAGCGCCGGGCTGCCCTCGAAGCGCATCCGGTCGCCGGGCGGATCGTCGTAGGCGCGAGTCACGGTCGCGACGTCGCCGAGGCGGAACGTGCGGCCGCCAACCGCCAGCTGCGTGTCGGCGATCTGCGCCGCGCTCGACCAGGGCTCGCCGGCGCGGACGTAGATCCTGTCGTCGCGCGTCTCGATGACGCCGGCGGGCACGATCGCGTTGCGTTGCGCGAGCGCGGCGCCGATGTCGCGCGCGGTCACGCCAAGGCGCGCGAGGCGGGCCGCGTCGAGCTCGACGTAGACCGTCGGCTGCGGGTCGCCCAGCAGGTCGACCTTGCCGACGTCGGGCAACCGCAGGAGTTCACCGCGTATCCGCTCGGCATAGTCGTGCAGCTGCGCCGCCGTGAAGCCGTCGCCCTGCAGCGCGTAGATGTTGACATAGACGTCGCCGAATTCGTCGTTGAAGTAGGGGCCGCGGATGCCGGCCGGCAGCTCCGGGGCGAGGTCTCCCACTTTCTTGCGCACCTGGTACCAGGTCTCCGGCACCACCGAGGACGGCGCGGAGTCCTGCAACGCGAAGAACACGAACGAGCGCCCCGGCCGCGAAAAGCTGCGTACGAAATCGACGTGGGGCGTTTCCTGCAGCTTGCGTTCGATCGCGTCGGTCACCTGGGCCTGGACCTCGCGCGCCGTCGCACCCGGCCAGTCGGTGCGGATCACCATGACCTTGAACGTGAACGGCGGGTCCTCGCTCTGGCCGAGCCGGCTGTAGCCGAGCGCGCCCAGGAGCGCCGCGACGACCATCAGGTAGAGCACCAGGGCACGGTGGCGCAGCGCCCACTCAGAAATGTTGAAGGCCGAGGCACCCGTCGTGGTCTCGCCGGCGACGTCGCGCGCTGCGCCGCCTTCGCCGTGGACGACGCTCATGGTTGCCCGTCGTCCGGATGCAACGGCGGAACCGCGACGACTTTTTCGCTCGCATCGAGCGTATGCACGCCGGCGATGACGACCATCTCGCCCGGCTGCACGCCGCTGCCGAGCTCGATCTCCCGCCCGACATAGGAGGCGAGGCTCACCGGGCGCAGCGCAAGCCGGCCGGCCGCCGTATCGACGATCCAGACCGCCGGTTTTTCGCCGGCGTGGAACAACGCGGTCGACGGAACGCGGATTCGCGGCGACGACGGGGCTGCGCCCGGCACCGACGCGTCGGCGCTCATTCCGAGGGCCACCTCGGGGCCGGCGTCCTCCAGCGTCGCCTTGACGGCGTAGGTCCGGCTGCCGCTATCGGCCGCCGCTGCCAGTTCGCGCACCGTGGCGTGGTACAGCCTTCCCGGCAGTGCCGGCAGCGCGACCTGAAGACGGCTTCCGCGTTCGAGTCCGCCGCGGCGGCCCTCCGGGACGTCGATGACGACTTCGCGCTGCGCGGTCGCCGCGAATCCGAGCAGCGGCTGGCCGGCGGCGATGACCTGCCCCGGCTGCGAATCCTCCCGCGTGATCACGCCATCGCGGTCCGCGCGCAGTTCCGCATAGCCCACCTGGCGCTGCGCGAGCTCCAGCCGCGCCACCGCGCTGTCCCGCGCTGCGGCCGCCGCGGCGGCCGCGTTGTCCGCCTGCTCGACGTCGGCCGGCGCCGCGAGCCCCTGCGCGCCTTCCGCTCGCGTGCGCGCCTGCTGCGCGGCGGCGAACTGCAGGTTGGACTCCGCCGAGACCAGCGCGGCGCTGGCGACCGAACGCTCGCGCGCCAGATCGCTGTCGTCGAGCCGGGCCAGCAGTTGACCGCGACGGACGCTGTCTCCCAGGCGCACGGGCCGCTCGACCAGCTTGCCGCCGACCCGGAACGACAGTGTCGTTTCGTCGCGCGCCCGGATCTCGCCGTGATATTGCTCGACGGAAGCGCCGGAACCCGCAACGGCCGGAATCGCGACGACCTGGCGCACGGCTTCTGCCGTTGGCACCGCCGGCTTTCCGCACGACGCGAGCCACCCGCACAGCGCGACCATGGCCACGGCCCGCGACCGCCGACCTGTCGCGACGCCTCGGGCTCCCTTCACAATCGACATCGCAGCCGGCATGGCCACCCCAGCGAATTCAAATACAGAATTGAATCATGATACTCAATCGTATTTAAATACGATAGCGAATTCGATACCGGATTGACGGCGTAGAATGTCCTGACCGATGAAACCCGCAGCTCGACGACTGACGCGCGACGAAAGCCGCGCCCAAACCCGGCAGCGCCTGCTGGAAGCCGCCGCGCGCGTCATCGCCCACGAGGGATTCGGCGGCGCGAGCGTCGAGGAAATCGCCGCGACGGCCGGCTTTACGCGCGGCGCGTTCTATTCGAATTTCAAGAGCAAGGACGAACTGCTGCTGGAATTATTGCGACGGGAAAAGGACGCGATGCAGGAGGAACTGGCGCGCGTCTTCGCCGGTTCCGGCGGCTCCGCCGCGGAGCCGGCGATCGAGCAGCGCCTGCTGGACTTCTACGGCCAGCTCTACCGCGACAACGACTGCTTCCTCTACTGGACCGAGGCCAAGCTGCTGGCGGCGCGCGACAAGCGTTTCCGCGGTGCGCTCAATGCGCTGTTGCGCGAGGACCGGGCGCGGATCGCCGCCCTGGTGACCGCCTATCGCGAACGTACCGGGACGTCGAGCGATACGGCGCCGAGGGACGTCGCGATCGCCTGCATGGCCATGGTCGATGGGATGCGCTTCCTGCACCTGATTGACGCGGCGGAAATCGGCGATGCGGTCGCCGATCGCGTGCTGCGCGACTTCTTTTCGCGGATGGCGCTTGCGCGCGGCAGCGCGACTTGAGCGCCCTCTCGAATCACCCTTCCCCCGCGAAGAAGCGCGAGGGGTGGGAGAGCGCCGCGCCGCAACCCGCACCGGCGCGAAGGCATCACGCCGCCAACGCGCGCTGCGCGACGAACATTCCGATCGCAGTCAGCACGAGCGACCCGGCGAGGTGGGTCCCGGCTGCCACGATGGCCCACCCGTACTGCGCGCGCGTCACCAGCGTGACGACCTCCGCGGAGAACGTCGAGAACGTCGTCAGCCCGCCGAGGAATCCGGTGATCGCGAACAGCCGCGCCTCCGGCGGCAGGCTCGCCCGCAGCGTGAAGGACGTCACTGCGACACCGACGAGGAATCCGCCGAGCAGGTTCGCCGCCAGCGTCCCGAGCGGGATCGTCGGGAAAATCGGGTTCAGCGCGATGCCCAGCCCCCAGCGCAGCAACGCACCGAGGCCCGCGCCGATGAAGACGCTGAGAGCGGCCGTCACGGCTTGCGCGTCCCCGGCGCGGCCCCCGAGGCGTCCCAGCGCCCGCGGGCCGCGTCGTCCGCCTCGCGCGCTTCGACCCAACGCGATCCGCTCGGGGTCGTCTCTTTCTTCCAGAACGGCGCAGACGTCTTCAGGTAGTCCATCAGGAATTCGCAGGCCTGGAACGCATCGCCGCGATGTGCGCTTGCGACGACGACGAGAACGATCTGGTCGCCCGGGTCGAAATCGCCGTAGCGATGCACGACGAGCGCCTCGACGAGCTTCGGCCACCGCGCGCACGCCGTCGCGACGATCTCTTCGAGCGCCGATTCGGTCATCCCGGGGTAGTGCTCGATCGACATCCGCGTCACCGCGTCGCCGTCGTTCAGGTCGCGCGCCACGCCGATGAATGCCGCGATCGCCCCGACATCCGTGCGACCGCGGCGCAACGCGGCGATTTCGTGGCCCGCGTCGAAGTCCTCGCGCTGGACGCGAACGGCCATCTCAGCCGCCGGTGACCGGAGGAAAGAACGCGACTTCGGCGCCTTCCTGCAGTGCCGTGGAATCGTCGGCCATGACGCGGCCAACGGCCGCGCGGATGCGCGGCGCCGCCGCGAACGCGCTCGACCAGGGTTCGCCGCGCCCCGCGATCCAGCGCCTCAGCGCAGCGACGCTCTCGACGTCACGCGGAACCTCGACGACCTCGCGATCGAGGCCGATCGCCTCCCGCAGCCGGGCGAAGTAGAGGATGGAGACCTTCACGCGGCGAGTTCCGTGAACGGCAGGAAGGCGACCGTGTCGCCGCGATGGATCGGGTGTCCCGCCGGATTGTCCACGAGGCCGTCGGACCACGTGAGCGAACTGATCAACGCCGCGTTCTGGTCCGGAAAGATCTCCAGGCCGCCGGACGCGCCCATCCGCGTGCGCAGGAACTCGCGCCGCGCGTTCGGCCTTGGCCAGTCGAAATCGGCCCGCATGGGTCGCGCCGCGATGATCGTCGTGCGGCATCCCTGCTGCGCCCGCATGAACGGGCGCGCGACGAGCAGGTAGGTCACGAAGCTCGAGACCGGATTTCCCGGCAGTCCGATCACCGGCACGTCGCCGACGCGCCCGAAGGCGAGCGGCTTGCCCGGCTTCATCGCCACTTGCCACAGATCGATCGCGCCTTCGCGGCGGATCGCTTCCTTGACGTGGTCCTCTTCTCCGACCGACACGCCGCCGGTCGTGACGATGAGATCGCAACGGGCGGCCGCCTCGCGCAGCGCCGCGCGCGTCGCATCGAGGCGGTCGGGCACGATCCCGAGGTCTTCCGCGATGCACCCGGCACCCTGCAGCAGCGCGCGGAACATGAAGCGGCTCGAGTTGTAGATGCGCCCCGGCGGCAGCGGCTCGCCCGGCATGACGAGTTCGTCCCCGGTCGACAGCAGCGCGACGCGCAGCCGCGGCCGGACCCGAAGTTGCGTCGCGCCGATCGCCGAGGCGATGCCCAGTTCCTGCGGTCGCAGCAGCGTGCCGCCGTCCAGAGCGATCGCGCCGGCCGCGACGTCGAAGCCGGCGCGCCGCACGAACTGCCCCGGGCGCGGGACTTCCTTCACGATGACCCGGTCGCCCGTCGCCTCGGTCATCTCCTGCATCACGACCGCGTCGGCGCCGGCCGGGATCGCGGCGCCGGTGAAGATGCGCGCAGCCGTTTCCGGCAGCAGGTCCGTCCCGGTCTGGCCGGCGGCGATGCGCTGCGCGACGCGAAGCGGCGTCGGCGCCGAGGCGATGTCGGCACAGCGGACGGCGTAGCCGTCCATTTCGGAATTGTCCGCAGGCGGCACCGAGATCGTCGAGCGCAGCGGCTCGGCGAGCACCCGACCGAGCGCGTCGCCGACAGCGACCGCCTCCGATCCGCCGAGTGCGACCGCCTCCTGCAGAAGACGCGACCGGGCCTCCTCGACCGACAGCATGCTCATTGCGCTTGCTCCGCCGATTCATCGCCGCCGCGGCGGCACGCATCCAGGTCCACCGTGCGCGCGACGAAGTCCGCAATCATAGCGATGTCGTTCAGGTCAAGGCACGGCAACGTCGTCGGCACGACATGGTCGGCGGCCACCGCGAGCACCTGCGGATCGCGCGGGAACAGCGGCGGCTCGTCGATCCCGCGGCGTCGCACCTCGATCCGCGGAAAGCTGCCCTCGGCGCGGAAGCCCTCGACGAGGACGAGATCGCACGGATCGAGTCGCGGCAGCAGCGACTCGAGCGTTGCCGCGCGCTGCGGCGTCTCGGTCAGCAGTGCCCAGCGCAGGCCGGCCGCGATCAGGACCTGTCCGGCGCCGGCTTCGCGATAGCGGTAGGAGTCCTTGCCGGGCCGATCCATGTCGAAGCCGTGATGCGCATGCTTGACGACGGCGACGCGCAACCCCTGCGCGCGAAAGCGGCGCACGAGCTTCTCGATCAGCGTCGTCTTGCCGGCGTTGGAATATCCGACGATTCCGACGACGCGCGGCGGGCCTTGCCCCGGCTCCTCAGCCCGCATGTTGAGCGATGTATTCCTTGAGTCGATCGACGGAGCACGGCATCGTGACGAAGCGCTGCGGCAGGTCCTCCAGGCCGACGAGCGCGGGCGGACGCTGCGGCTCGATCCCCAGCGCCTCGACGATCGTCTCCGAGAACTTCGCCGGCAACGCCGTCTCGAGGCAGATCATCGTGACGCCGGGGCGCCTGGACGCTCGCGCGACCTTGACGCCGTCGGCGGTATGCGGATCGATCACGAGGCCGGTCTCGGCGTGTACCGAGCGGATCGTCGCGAGCCGGTCGGCATGCGTGCTGGAGCCGGAGCGCACGTCGCTCGCGCGCACCTTCGGCCAGAACGGCGACTTGCTGAGGTCGAATTCGCCCCGGGTATCGATCTCCCACCACAGTTCGCGGACCGCCTGCGAATCGCGCCCGACGAGATCGAATACGAAGCGCTCGAAGTTCGAGGCCTTCGAGATGTCCATCGACGGGCTGCTCGTCGCACGCGTCTCCGACGAGGATCTCACCCGGTAGCGGCCGGTGCGGAAGAACTCGTCGAGGACGTCGTTCTCATTGGTGGCGATGACCAGTTCCGCGATCGGAAGCCCCATCTTGCGCGCGATCCAGCCCGCGAGCACGTTGCCGAAGTTTCCGGAAGGAACGCAGAACGAGACGCGTTCCGACTCCGAAGCGGTCGCCTCGAAGTAGCCGCGGAAGTAGTAGACGACCTGGGCGACGACGCGCGCCCAGTTGATCGAGTTGACGCTGCCGATCGCGTGGCGGCGCTTGAAATCCAGGTCCGACGAAACCGCCTTGACGAGGTCCTGACAGTCGTCGAAGACGCCTTCGACGGCGATGTTGAAGATGTTCGGGTCCTGCAGCGAATACATCTGTGCGCGCTGGAACGCGCTCATGCGCCCCTGCGGCGACAGCATGAAGCAATCGATCCCGCGGCGGCCGCGCAACGCGTATTCCGCCGCCGATCCGGTGTCGCCGGAAGTCGCGCCGAGGATGTTGAGGCGCTCGCCGCGACGCCCGAGTTCATACTCGAACAGCGCCCCGAGCAGCTGCATCGCGACGTCCTTGAACGCCAGCGTCGGTCCGTTCGAGAGCCGCAGCAGCCGCAGGCCATCGCCGAGCGGAACGAGCGGCGTGATCGCGGCGTCGCCGAAAGCCTCGGCGGTGTAGGTCGCTCGCACCATGCGCTCCAGGTCCGCGCGCGGTATGTCGTCGCAGTAGAGCGACAGCACCTCGATCGCGAGCGAGGCATAGTCGAGAGGCCGCCACGTCGCCAGCCGGTCGCGGTCGACCTGCGGGAAATACTCCGGGACGACGAGGCCGCCATCGGGCGCGAGGCCCTCCAGCAGGACCTGGCAGAACGGCGCGGCAGGCATGTTGCCGCGGGTCGAAACGTAGCGCATCGCGGGATCCCTGTCAGACCAGTTCTTCCTGCCGGATCCGCACGACGGGCGCAAGGACCGTCGGCAGCGCCTCGATGGAGCGTATCGCGGCATTCACGTTGCGCTCGAGCGCGTCGTGGGTCAGCATGATGATGTCGGTGTTGTGCTCGCCCGCAGCCGGTTCGCGCTGGAACAGCGCGTCGATCGAGATGCGCAGGTCGCCGAGGATGCGGGTGATGTCGGCAAGCACGCCCGGCTGGTCGACGACGCGCATCCGGAAGTAGTACGAGGTCACCGTGTCCTCGATCGAAAGCCACGGCAGGTCCATCATGGCCGCCGGCTGGAACGCGAGGTGCGGCACGCGGTTTTCCGGGTCGGACGTGTGCATCCGCGTGACATCGACGAGGTCGGCGACGACCGCCGACGCCGTGGGTTCGGACCCGGCCCCGGGACCGTAGTACAGCGTCGTCCCGACCGCGTCGCCCTTGACGAGGACCGCGTTCATCGGGCCCTCGACGCTCGCCAGCAGCCGGTCCATCGGCACGAGCGTCGGATGCACGCGCAGTTCGATGCCGTGCGGCGTGCGCTTCGTGATCCCCAGCAGCTTGATGCGGTAGCCGAACTGTTCCGCGTGCCGGATGTCCTCGGCCGCGATCCCTGCAATGCCCTCGGTGTACGCGGCGTCGAAGCGGATCGGGACGCCGAACGCGATGGACGAAAGGATCGTCAGCTTGTGGGCCGCGTCGATCCCCTCGATGTCGAAGGTCGGATCGGCCTCCGCGAAGCCGAGGGCCTGCGCCTGGCGCAACGCGGCGTCGAACGCCAGGCCCTTCGATCGCATCTCGGTGAGGATGTAGTTGCAGGTCCCGTTGATGATCCCGGCAATCCACTCGATCCGGTTCGCCGTCAATCCCTCGCGAACGGCCTTGATGATGGGAATGCCACCGGCGACCGCCGCCTCGAACGCGACCATCACGCCCATCTCGCGCGCGGCGGCGAAGATTTCGTTGCCGTGCCTCGCCAGCAGCGCCTTGTTGGCGGTCACCACGTGCTTGCCGTGCCGGATGGCCTCGAGAACGAGATGGCGGGCCGGATCGCAGCCGCCGATGAGCTCGACGACGATGTCGATGCGCGGATCGCGCACGACGTCCTCCAGGCACGTCGTCGTTTCCACGGGTGTTGCGACCCGCGACGTCACCTTCGACGGATCGCGCACGCCGACCAGCGCGATCTCGATGCCGCGCCCGGCGCGGCGCCTGATTTCCTCCCGGTTTCGCTGCAGCACCTGCCAGGTGCCGCGGCCGACGGTGCCGAAGCCCAGGAGACCGATCTTGAGCGGATTCATGAATGTGGCGCAATGCCTCGTAGGTCGAATGGCTTTGGCGGGCCGGCCGCCCGCGCGACGAGCGCTAGGCGGCGGCGCGCTGCAGCAGGCCGTCGCGGCGGAACATCTCCTTGATGCCCCGCACCGCCTGGCGGATCCGATTCTCGTTTTCGATCAACGCGAACCGGACATGCGAATCCCCGTAGTCGCCGAAGCCGATGCCGGGCGACACCGCGACCTTCGCCTCCGCCAGCAGGCGCTTCGCGAAGTCCAGCGAGCCGGCGGCGCGGTAGGCCGGCGGGATCTCGGCCCAGATGTACATCGATGCCTTCGGGACCTCGACGATCCAGCCCGCCTCGTGCAGGCCGCGCGCCAACACGTCGCGGCGACGCTGGTATTGCGCGCGAATCTCCTCGACGCAGTCCTGCGGGCCCTCCAGCGCGGCAATCGACGCGACCTGGATCGGCGTGAAGGTTCCATAGTCGTGGTAGCTCTTGATGCGCGCCAGCGCCGACACCAGGTCGCGATTCCCGACCATGAAGCCGATCCGCCACCCGGCCATGTTGTAGCTCTTGCTGAGCGTGAAGAACTCGACCGCGACCTCGCGAGCGCCGTCGACCTGCATGATCGACGGCGCACGGTAGCCGTCGAACACGATGTCGGCGTACGCCAGGTCATGGACGACATAGATGTGGTGCGCGTGGGCCAGCCGCACGACGCGCTCGAAGAATTCGCGGTCGACGCACTGCGCGGTCGGATTGCTCGGGAAGCCGAGGATCATCATCTTCGGCTTCGGCGTCGATTCGCGAATGGCGCGCTCGAGTTCACCGAAGAAGTCGACCCCGCCGGTCATCCGGACCGAGCGGACGTCCGCACCGGCGATGATCGCGCCGTAGATATGGATCGGATAGCTCGGATTCGGCACGAGGACCGTGTCGCCGCGGTCGAGCGTCGCCAGCATCAGGTGGGCGAGGCCTTCCTTGGATCCGATCGTCACGATCGCTTCGCCGTCCGGGTCGATCTGCACCGCATAGCGGTCGCGGTACCACTGGCTGATCGCGCGACGCAGGCGCGGGATGCCTTTCGAGACCGAGTAGCCGTGCGTGTCCTGGCGCTGGGCAACCTCGACCAGCTTCTCGACGATGTGGCGCGGCGTCGGGCCATCGGGATTGCCCATGCTCATGTCGACGATGTCCTCGCCGCGTCGCCGCGCCGCCATCTTCAGCTCTGCCGTGATGTTGAAGACGTACGGCGGCAGCCGCTGGATGCGGGGGAAATCGGTCATCGGTTCCTCGTCTCGTGCCGTGGCAACCGCGTGCATCCGGCCCGCCGGTCGGGGCGGACGTGACCCCGGGGGTCGGACGCGCATGCTGCTCGATCGTGTTAGGCATAATTCTGCCTGCAATTGCGGGGCGGCGCTGCGCCGCGGAAACAGCCGGCGAGACCGCGCCGCCCGGCCCAGCCGCTCGCGGCCGACCGCGGCTGCGGGCGGCGGCCCGACGTGGTCCGACGCGGCTGCCCGCCGTTGCTCGTTGCTGACAGCGACCAGGAGCGCTTTGAAACTCCACGCCGATCCGCCGACCGCCCTCAACGCCATCACTGCGTATGGCCCGGGATTCGTCGAAATCAACCGCATCCGCCACATGGCGGCGCTGCTGCTGCTGCCTTCGGAACCGGTGCGCCCCTGGAACGTCGGCGATTTCGAGGGCCTCGGACCGAACAGCCTCGACCCGCTGCTCGACCTGCGGCCGGACCTGGTGCTGCTGGGAACCGGAAACCGGCAGCGGTTTCCGCGGCCCGAGTGGACCGCGGCGCTGCGCCGGCTGCGCATCGGCATCGAGGCCATGGATACCTGGTCGGCGTGCCGCACGTACAACATTCTCGTGGCCGAGGGTCGGGCGGTGGCGGCCGCGCTGATCATCGACGCGGCCTGATCGGGTGTCGCCAGGTCGCGTCAACCCCCCTCACCTGCCGCCCTCAACGGAAACCCAAGATCCCCGATGACCATCGAGCTCGACAAGAAAGTGCCGGACTTCAGCGCGCCATCGACGAACGCCGAGGACGGCGAATTCCGCCTCTCCGCGCATCGGGGACACATCGTGGTCGTCTACTTCTATCCGAAGGACAACACGCCCGGCTGCACGACCGAGGGGCAGGATTTCGCGGCTCAGCACGCGAAATTCACCCGCGCGGGTGCCATCGTCGTCGGCGTTTCGCGCGACAGCCTCAAGTCGCACCAGAACTTCAAGGCGAAGATGAAGTTTCCCTTCGACCTGCTGTCCGACCCCGACGAGAAGCTGTGCCGACAGTTCGGCGTCATCAAGGAAAAGAAGATGTACGGCAAGACGGTCCTCGGCATCGAGCGCAGCACGTTCGTCATCGACGGTAACGGCAAGCTCGCCGCCGAATGGCGCGGCGTCAAGGTGCCGGGCCACGTCGCCGACGTCCTCGCGAGCGTGCAGGCGCTGAAGTAGCCGCACCCGGCCCTCCGCCCGAGACGCCGGGCCGCAGACGCCCGTCAATCCACCGTACGAATCGCCCCCCTGGAATCCGCATGCCGCTTCCGAAGGCTCCGACCAAGCCCGCCACGATGCTCGATTTGCCGAAGGACGCGACGCTGCCCGCGACGCGTGCGGCGCCGCGCCCGGCGCCTGCGGTCGCGGCCACGAAGGCCGTGACACAGCCGGTCGCGCGTAACGTCCCTGCACCGGCTCCCGCGGCCGATCGCGCGTCGGCGGCGCACCTCGCGCTCGTCGAGGCGAAGGCCAAGGGCAATGGCAAGCGCACCCGGGCGGCGACCGCCCGCCCGAAGCTCTTCGTCCTCGACACCAACGTCCTTCTCCACGATCCGTCGAGCCTGTTTCGGTTCGAGGAACATGACGTCTGCCTGCCGATGATGACGCTCGAGGAACTCGACAGCCACAAGAAAGGCATGTCCGAGGTCGCCCGCAATGCCCGCCAGGTGAGCCGCTCGCTCGATTCGCTGGTCGCCGCATCGAAGGCCCCGATCGAGGACGGCATCGCGCTGTCGGCGCTCGGCCACGCGGACGCGACCGGCCGCCTCTTCTTCCAGACGCAGGCGATCGGCGCCGACCTGCCGGCAAACCTCGCGGCCGGCAAGGCGGACAACCACATCCTCGCGGTGGTGCGCGCGCTGCAGCAACAGGCGGAAGGGCGCGAGGTCGTGCTGGTGTCGAAGGACATCAACATGCGCGTGAAGGCGCGCGCGCTCGGATTGCCGGTCGAGGACTACTACAACGACAAGGTGCTCGAGGACACCGACATCCTGTACACCGGGATCCTTGCTCTGCCGGCCAATTTCTGGGACAAGCACGGCAAGGGGATGGAGTCGTGGCAGCAGTCTGGCCACACGTTCTATCGCATCACCGGACCGGTCGCGGGGGACATGCTGGTCAACCAGTTCGTCTACCTGGAGGCCGGGACCTCGTTCCACGCGCAGGTCAAGGAAATCCGCGGCAAGACGGCCGTGTTGCGCGTGCTGCGCGACTACATGCACGCGAAGAACGCCGTCTGGGGCGTCACCGCGCGCAATCGCGAGCAGAGCTTCGCGCTGAACCTGCTGATGGACCCGGACTGCGATTTCGTCACGCTGATCGGCCAGGCCGGCACCGGCAAGACGCTGCTGGCGCTCGCCGCCGGCCTCGCGCAGACTCTTGAGACGAAACGCTACTCGGAGATCATCGTCACGCGCGCCACGGTACCCGTCGGCGAGGACATCGGCTTCCTGCCCGGTACCGAAGAGGAAAAGATGGCGCCGTGGATGGGCGCGCTCGAGGACAACCTCGAGGTGCTCAACCGCGGCGACGACGCTGCCGGCGATTGGGGCCGCGCCGCCACGAACGACCTGATCCGGACGCGGATCCGCATCAAGTCGATGAATTTCATGCGCGGCCGCACGTTCATCCATAAATACCTGATCATCGACGAGGCGCAGAACCTGACGCCCAAGCAGATGAAGACGCTGGTGACGCGCGCCGGGCCCGGAACGAAGGTCGTCTGTCTCGGGAACATCGCGCAGATCGACACGCCCTATCTCACCGAGGGCAGTTCCGGCCTGACGTTCGTCGTCGATCGATTCAAGGGCTGGCCGCATTCCGGCCACGTGACGCTGCAGCGCGGCGAACGCTCGCGGCTCGCGGACCACGCGGCGGACGTCCTGTAGCGGCGGCGCTCTCCGCCGGCCCAAAACGAAAGCGGCGCACCGAAGTGCGCCGCTTTCGCTGCAGCCGACGCGATGCTCAGTTGAGCGGCGTCTTCTTGCCGGCCGGGTAGTTGTACAGCGTGGTCGCCGGGCTGTTCAGTTCGCCGATCGAGTCGAACGACACCCTGCTCGTGACGCCATCCATCTGCAGCGTCTTGAGTGCCGGCAGGTACTTCGCCGGATCGACCGAGTCGGCCTTCTGCATCGCGGTCGCGAGCGCGAACACCGCGTCGTAGACGTACGGCGCATAGACCTGGATCTGGTCGTGGTACTTCTCCTCGAAGCGCTTGCGGAACTCGGCGCCCTTCGGCATCTTGTCGAGCGACGCCCCGCCTTCGGCGCAGATCACGTTGTCGCCGACGGCATCGCCGCCGAGCTTCGGCAGTTCGACCGTGCAGATGCCGTCGCCGCCGAGGAACTTCGCGCTGAGCCCGAGTTCCTTGGCCTGGCGGATCAGCGGCCCGGCCTGCGCGTCCATGCCGCCGTAGAAGACCGCGTCCGGCTTGGCGGCCTTGATCGACGTCAGGATCGCGGCGAAGTCCGAAGCCTTGTCGTTGGTGAATTGCCGCGTGACGACCTGCGCGCCGTTCTCCTTCGCGACCTTCTCGAAGATGTCGGCGACGCCCTGGCCGTAGGCCGTGCGATCGTCGACGATCGCGACGGTCTTCGCCTTCAGGTTCTTCGTCGCGTACAGCGCGGTCGCGGCGCCGAGCATGTTGTCGTTCGCGATGATCCGGAACGCGGTCGAGAAGCCCTGCTGCGTGTACTTCGGATTGGTCGCCGAAGGCGTGATCTGCGGGATGCCGGCGTCGAAGTAGATCTTCGAAGCCGGGATCGTCGTGCCGGAATTCAAGTGACCGACGACGCCCGCAACCTTTTCGTCGACCAGCTTCTGCGCGACGATCGCCCCCTGCTTCGGATCGGCCGCGTCATCCTCGCTGACGAGCTTCCAGACGATCGTCTTGCCGCCGATCTTCAGGTGCTTCGCGTTCAGGTCCTCGATCGCCATCATCGCGCCGCGCTCGTTGTCCTTGCCGTAATGCGCCTGGCCGCCGGAGAGCGGGGCCACGTGACCGATCTTCACCTCCTGGTCCTCGGCCCAGGCCGCCCCCATGGCGAAAGACAGTGCCGCGACCAGCGGCAGGACCGACCATCTAGCGTTGATTCCCATCGATTTTCTCCTCGGATTTCGCGATCTTCGCGCTCGCTTATGGCGCGGCGCACAATCTACTATCCACGGATCCCGAAATCGATCGCGGTTTTCGGTATCCGACGTTCCCGCCCGGCTACAGGCGGCCCCACGCCTTCAGGACGAGCGACTTGATGTCGTGCGCCACGTCCTTGCCCTTGTCCGTCAGCGATTCCAGCACCTCGAAGATCGCCTTGGACTTGATCAGTTCCCGGGCGTCCGGCTCCTCGCGGAAGAGCTTCGAGACGGCGGCCCGCATGACATGGTCGGCCTGCGCCTCGAGGTCGTCGACCTCGGCGCAGAGCGCCAGGATCGCCCGCGGGCGATCGAGGCGTGCCAGTGCCGCGACGGCGACCTGCAACTTCCGCGCGCTGGCCAGTCCCAGGTCGGCCAGCCGCTCGGCATCCGGTGTAACGGTCGTCACGTGGTAAAGGTGTACAGACTCGGCGGCATCTTCGACGAGGTCGACGATGTCGTCGAGGTCCCCGACCAGCGCCAGGATCGACTCGCGCGGGAACGGCGGCGCCAGCATCGAGCCGAGGACGCCGTCGATCTCCTCGACCAGCGCATCGGCACGCTTCTCGGTGGCCTCGATCTGCCGGATCATGCCGTCCGGGTCGCCGACGTCCGCGAGGAGCCGTCGCAGTTGCTCCAGCGCATCGACGCACAGCGCGGCATGGGCCTCCAGCAAGGGATAAAGGCGCCGGTCGGACCAGCGCAGGCGCCGCAAGAGGTGCCACCAGCGGCGCCGCGGCTCGCGCGTTTCGCCCTGCGCGACGTCGCCCGCCTCGCCGACGTCGTCAAAACGGCTGCGAAGGCGATCCACCGGCTGCCAGGTTGTCGAAACGCGTGTGCTCGCCGCCGAAGCGCAGGTTCACCTTGCCGATCGGCCCGTTGCGCTGCTTGCCGATGATGATCTCGGCCACGCCCTTGTCCGTCGTCTCCGGGTTGTAGACCTCGTCGCGGTAGATGAAGAGGATCACGTCGGCGTCCTGCTCGATGGCGCCGGATTCCCGCAGGTCCGACATCACCGGGCGCTTGTCCGTGCGCTGCTCGACGGTCCGGTTGAGCTGCGACAACGCGATGACCGGGACCTTCAGTTCCTTTGCCAGCGCCTTCAGCGACCGCGAGATCTCGGAAATTTCCGTGGCGCGGTTCTCGCCGGTGCCGGCGGCGCTCATCAGTTGCAGGTAGTCGACGATGACGAGCCCGAGGTGCTTGTATTCGCGCGCCA
Organism: Burkholderiaceae bacterium; assembly: GCA_035524275.1. Classification (GTDB taxonomy): domain Bacteria; phylum Pseudomonadota; class Gammaproteobacteria; order Burkholderiales; family Burkholderiaceae_F; genus DATKPC01. The sequence goes on along the minus strand of DATKPC010000146.1, from coordinate 20,290 downwards.
GGCGCCGGGCGCGGGCGCGCAGTTCGAGCGAGTTGAGCGCCGGCGTCTCGTCGATATGCATCGGCGCCGGCTCCATGCGCTCGATGGCGCTCGACAGCCGCGTCCAGTCGTCCGGGTTCAGGCGCCCCGTGCGCAGGCGCATCTGGTCGATGCGCCCGATCGACCCCAGCATCCGCAGCGCGAGCTGCGAGGCCCCCATTTCCATCGAGAACACGGCGACCGGCATGCCCAGGTCGACCGCGACGTGTTCCCCGATGTTGAGCGCGAAGGACGTCTTGCCCATCGACGGGCGCCCGGCAACGATGATGAGATCGCCGGGCTGCAGGCCGGACGTCTTGGAATCGAGGTCGACGAAACCGGTCGGCACGCCGGTGACGTCGGACGGATTGGCGCGCTCGAACAACTCCTGGATGCGATCGACCTCCTGCGCAAGCAGCTTGTCGAGCTTGATGAAACCCTGGTTGCCGCGGGCGCCCTGCTCCGCGATCTGGAACACGCGCGTTTCCGCCTCGTCGAGGATCTGCTTCGTTTCCTTGCCGAGCGGACTGAAGGCCGTGGTGGCGATCTCCTCGCCGACCGCGGCAAGCTGGCGCAGGATCGAGCGATCGCGGACGATCTCGGCATAGCGCCGGATGTTCGCTGCCGACGGCGTGTTGAGCGCGAGCGAGTTGAGGTAGGTCAGGCCGCCGCAGTCCTCGGCCTTGCCGGCCGACTGCAGCGTCTCGAACACCGTGACGGCGTCGGCGGGGCGACTCTGGTTGATCAGCGACGATACGTGCTGGAAGATCAGCCGGTGGTCGTGCCGGTAGAAATCGTCGGCCCGAACCAGGTCCGCGATGCGATCCCAGGCGATGTTGTCGAGCAGCAGTCCGCCGAGCACCGACTGCTCGGCTTCGACGGAATGCGGCGGTGTCCGCACCGCCGCCAATTGCGGATCTGCGACGGACGAATCCATGGCGGTGCGGCGAGGGAAACGGTACAGGCCCGCTCGCGCGGCGCGCGAGCGGGATGAACTTCGATGCCGGCCACTATATCAGCCGGCGGGCCACCCGGTGGACGACCGAATCGGGCCGTGCCGGACGGCCGTTACGCGATCGCGCTCAGGCCTGCTCGCCGACGACGGTCACGACGACTTCGGCGACGACATCCGTATGGAGGACAACCTTCACCGGGTGGTCGCCAATCGTCTTGAGCGGCCCGGACGGCATCCGTACCTGCGCCTTGGAAACCGCGAAACCCTGCTTGCCCAGCGCCTCCGCGATGTCGAAGTTCGTCACCGATCCGAACAGGCGACCGTCGACGCCCGACTTGGCGCTGATCTGTACCGTGAGGCCGTTGAGCTTCTCGCCCTGGCCCTGGGCCTCGGCGAGCTTCGCGGCCTGCGCCTTCTCCAGGTCGGCACGGCGCGTTTCGAATTCCTTGAGCGCCGACTGCGTGGCGCGCCGCGCCTTGCCCTGCGGAATCAGGAAATTGCGGGCATAGCCGTCCTTGACCTTGACGACGTCGCCGAGGCCGCCGAGGTTGACTACCTTCTCGAGCAAGATGATCTGCATGTTGACTCCGGCGGCGCCGATTAGTGGTTGTCGGTGTACGGCAGCAGCGCCAGGAAGCGCGCGCGCTTGATGGCCGTGTCCAGCTGCCGCTGGTAGTGCGCCTTCGTGCCCGTCAGCCGCGCCGGGATGATCTTGCCGTTGTCGCTGATGAAGTCGCGCAGGACTTCGACGTCCTTGTAGTCGATCCATTCGACCTTCTCCGCCGTGAAGCGGCAGAATTTCTTGCGCTTGAACAGCGCATTCTGCTGCTGCGAGCGGCGGCCTCCGGTGCGCCCTTTCCCCTTGCCCTTGGCCGCTCCGCGGCCACGACCTGCAGTTGCCATTGCCAGACTCCTTATGCCATTCCTGTTGTCTCATTCGGCGCTGGTCTCATTCGGCGCTCTTTTCGCCGCTGCTGCAGACCATGCCGACGATGTGCAGAACCAGTCTTTTCGATCGCTTCGAGCGCGGCGCGAGGAAACCCGTGATCTCGACCTCCGTGCCGAGCGCCTCGGCGACCAGCGCGTTCGCGACCCCGCCCACGGCGACGGCCTCCATCTCGAAGGCGAGGGTGCGTTCGCGGTCCCCTTCGACGACGACCGACCGATGCTCCAGGTCCGCCGTCGCCACGGGCACGCCGGCCGGCGTGAACCTCAGCGGGGTCCGGCCGACCAGGCGCGCGGTGATCCGGACCTCGTTGCGCTCCGTCATCGCGGATCACGGCCACCGGGCGTCGCGTCGAACGCCATCGCCGCCGCGAAAATCGTCGCCGAAGTTCGCTCCGACCCGTGCCGTGCGCGCGCGGCTCAGCTTGCCGCCGCGGGGGCTGCTGCCGCCGCCGAGGCCGTGGATCCGGCGCTCGACGCCGGCGACGGCTCCGGCGCCACCGACTTGCGGGCCTCCTCGCGCTCGACGACCTTCATCATCGGCGAGGGCCCGGTTGCGGCCTTCGGCATGCTGATGGTCAGGTGGCGCAGCACCGCGTCGTTGTAGCGGAACCCGTGCTCCAGTTCGTCGAGCGTCGGCTTGCCGCACTCGATGTTGAGGAGCACGTAGTGTGCCTTCACGAGTTTCTCGATCGGGTAGGCGAGCTGCCGCCGCCCCCAGTCCTCGACCCGGTGGACCTTGCCGCCCTGCCCGCTGACGAGCGCCTTGTAGCGATCGATCATCGCGGGCACCTGCTCGCTCTGGTCCGGATGGACGATGAAACAGATCTCGTAATGCCGCATCAAGCCTCCTTGTGGATTTCAGCCGCCCGCTCCGGGTCGCGACGCCAGTCGTCGATCGAAAAAGTCGTCGATCGAAATTCGTCGAGACCCGGCCAGTCGGTGCGGCAAGGACGCATCGGAGGATCCGCGGCGGACCGCTCCGACAACAAAAAAAGCGGAAAAGCCTTGAATTCTAGCCCGAAACGGCCCGCTGCCTCAAGCCGCGACCGGCCGTCGCTGGCGGACCGTTTCGAAGAGGCACACCGCGGCGGCGACCGCCACGTTGAGGCTCGCCACGGTGCCAGCCAGCGGGATCGACGCCAGTTCGTCGCAGTTTTCGCGAGTCAGGCGCCGCAGGCCGCCGCCTTCGGCACCCACGGCCCAGCCGACCGGCCCTGTCAGGTCGACGTCGTAGATGGCCCGCCCGGCCTCGCCGGCGGCGCCCACGATGCGCACGCCGGCATCGCGCAATTCGCGCATCGATCGGGCCAGGTTCGTGACGGCGACGAGCGGCACCGCCTCGGCCGCGCCGGCCGCCGCGCGCGCCGCCTCCGGCGTGAGCTTCGCCGACCGATCGCGCGGCAGGACGACCGCCGTCACGCCGGCGGCATCCGCGCTGCGAAGACAGGCGCCGAGGTTGCGCGGATCCGTGATGCCGTCGAGCAGCAGCAGCAGCGTCGTCGGGCCGACCGAATCCAGGAGATCGTCGAAGCCGAACTGCGGAGCCCACGGCTCGCACAGGGCAACCACGCCCTGGTGCGGGGCGCCCGGGGCGAGGCCGCGCAACCGTTCGCCGTCGACCGGAGCCCAGCGTATGCCGGCCCGGTCCAGCCGCGACCGCAGTTCCCGCATACGGGCATCGCGTCGTTCGTCGTCGACGTAGACGATCTCGATCGTGCGCGGTGCCGCGGCAAGCCGTGCCTCCACGGCGTGGAAGCCGCTCAGCACCTGCGCCTTGCCCGGCGGTCTCACGCGCTCAATGCCCGCGCTTGCGTCCGCGCCCGCCGACCGCGACCTTCGCGTTCGCGACCGGGGCTTCGGCCACGCGGCGCCGGCTGGCGTTCCGCGCGTCCCGCCGTGCCTTGCGCGAGACGCGCTCGGTCGAGTGCGCCGCCGATGGACCGTCGCGGCCGTCGCGCGGCGCGGCGCCGGCATCGGCCGGCGCTGTCGCGCCCCGCCGGATCTCGCGGACCAGACGGAATTCGATTCGCCGCGCCTCCAGGTCGACGCGCGCGACCTGCACCGTGAGCCGGTCGGCGAGTCGGTACCGGATCCCGGTGCGCTCGCCGCGCAACTCGTGCATCGTTTCGTTGTAGTGGAAATACTCGCTGCCCAGCTCCGAGACGTGCACCAGGCCTTCGACGAAGAGATCATCGAGGACGACGAACAGCCCGAACGGCACGACGGCGGAGACCGTGCCGGTGAACGTCTCGCCGACGCGCTCGCGCACGTAATAGCTCTTCAGCCACGCTTCGACGTCGCGCGAAGCCTCGTCCGCACGACGTTCGTTCGCCGAGCAGACGGCCCCCAGCGTCTCCCAGCGCGCGACCACCGCCTTGGGCGCCGCGTTGTCGACCGCCCCGGCCGCGCCCTGGATGTCCGGCGCATAGCTCCCGCCGTCGAGGATCGCCTTGACCGCGCGGTGCACGAGCAGGTCGGGATAGCGCCGGATCGGCGAGGTGAAATGCGTGTACGCCGGGTAGGCGAGCCCGAAATGACCCGAATTGTGCGGGCTGTAGACCGCCTGCTGCATCGAGCGCAGCAGCACGTTCTGCAGCAGTTGCGCATCCGGCCGCGAACGGATCTTCGAGATCAACTCGGCGACGTCGGCCGGCTGCGGCGCTTCGCCGCCGCCCAGGTGCAGCCCGAGCGACTTCAGCAGCGCGCGAAGATGGGCGAGCTTCTGCGGCGGCGGGCCCTCGTGGACGCGGAACAGCGCGGGATGCCGGTGTCGCTGCAGGAAATCGGCCGTGCAGACGTTCGCCGCCAGCATGCATTCCTCGATGATGCGATGGGCGTCATTGCGCCGGCGCGGCACGATGCGCTCGATGCGGCCGTTGGCATCGCAGACGATCTCGGTCTCGGTGGTCTCCAGTTCCAGGGCCCCGCGCTCGCGCCGTGCCGCCGCCAGGGCGTCGTAGAGCGCATACAGATGCCCGAGGTTGGGCATCTGCGCGGCCAGTTCGGTTGCCCGCCGGCCGTCCGGCATCGACAGGGCGTCCCACACGGCGTCGTAGGTCAGCCGCGCATGCGAGTGCATGACCGCCGGATAGAACTGGTAGGCCTTCACCCCGCCGCGCGGCGTGATGACCATGTCGCAGACCATCACGAGGCGATCGACGTCCGGATTGAGGGAGCACAGCCCGTTGGACAGGCTCTCCGGCAGCATCGGGATCACGCGACGCGGAAAGTACACCGATGTCGAGCGGTTCTGCGCTTCGGCGTCGATCGCGGAGCCCGGCCGCACGTAGTGCGAGACGTCGGCAATGGCGACGACCAGGCGCCAGCCGCGCACGCGCCCTCCGAGGGGTTCGCAATAGACCGCGTCATCGAAGTCGCGCGCATCGTTGCCGTCGATCGTCACCAGCGGCACGTCGCGCAGGTCGACGCGGCCCTTCAGGTCGGCCGCGCGGACGGCGCGGGGCAGCCGGCCTTCTTCACGCTCGACGGGCTCGCCGAACTCATGCGGCACGGCGAACTTGCGCACCGCGATCTCGATCTCCATGCCGGGATCGTCGATCGCCCCCAGCACCTCGACGACGCGGCCGACGGGCTGCACATGGCGCTGCGGCTGCTGGACGATCTCGACGACGACGACCTGCCCGTGAGTCGCATCGAGCGTCGCGGCCGCCGGAACCAGGATGTCGTGCTGGATCCGCTGGTCCTCCGGAACCACGATCGTGACGCCGCGCTCCGCGAGGAAGCGTCCGACCAGGCGGTTCGTGCGGCGCTCGATGACCTCGACGATTTCGCCCTCGGGCCGGCCGCGGCGATCGGCGCCGACGAGCCGGACGAGCACGCGGTCGCCGTGCAGCACCTTGCTCATCTCCGGTTCGGGAAGCAAGGCGTCGGGACCGCCATCGTCGCGGATCAGGAAGCCGAAGCCGTCGCGGTGCCCCTGGACGCGGCCGGAGAGCAGGTTGGCGCGGGCGCTGGCGAGCAGGAGGCCCTCGCGGTTGCGCAGGATGCGTCCCTGGCGCTCGAGATCGGCGACGGCCGCGTCGAGCAGGACCTCGGTGCCCGGAGCGACGTCGAGTCGCTGCGCGAGTTCTTCGAGCGAAAGGGGGCCGGCAGCCTGGGTCACCGTTGCCAGGACGGCGGCGGGATCCAGGGTTGCCGGCGGCGTCTCGCTCGGCTTGGGGGATTCGGGATGTTCCGGATTTGACAAGAGGGTCTCGGGAATTACAATGCGCGGCTCGCTGCTGTGCCCAGGTGGCGGAATTGGTAGACGCGCTAGATTCAGGTTCTAGTGCCGAAAGGTGTGGAGGTTCGAGTCCTCTCCTGGGCACCAAGCCGACGGGTTGTTTTGGTGGCAGCGGAAGGCGTGGAACTCAGGTCGGCCCCCTCGCGGGGCCGCCGACCGTCCTGGCTTCCCGCCGCGTCGGATGCGCGGGCACTGCTCCGGGGTACCGCGCGATATCCCCGGCCCGGCAGCCCGCCGATCAGGTTGCGTTTCCTCCCCCGGCCCGCTCCTTGCCGCGCAGGCGCGCCGCAAGGTGGTTCGGTCGCAACGAATCGTATTCTTCGAACGGCTGGTGGATCCACGGACTCGAGGGCAGGTCCTGCACATAGAAGTCCGGCCGGTATGTCGAACACGCTTTGTACCAGATGACCGCGGTGCGGACTTCCGAGAGTTCGGTAAAGCGCTTCTTCAGGGTCTCGATCACGCGGATCAGCGTGACGCCGGAATCGACGAGATCGTCGACCAGCAGCAGCTTGCCGTGAAGGCCGCCGCCGGTCATCGTGATGTATTCCGCGATGTCCAGGTTGCCCTGCTGCGTTCCCGACGCCTCGCGGTAGGAGCTTGCGGCGAGGATCCCCAGCGGCATGTCGTAGACGCGCGAGAACACGTCGCCGACGCGTAGCCCGCCACGCGCCAGGCACAGCAGCGAATCGAAACGGTAGCCCCCCTCGTACACCGCGACGACGAGTTGCTCGATCGCGCGGTGGTATTCGTCCCAGCTGACGTAAAGGTCCTTCATCGGGTCGCCTCGGTGAACGGGTGCCGCAGGACGATCGTCTGGTCGCGCTCCGGACCGGTCGACACCATGTCGATCGGAACGGCCGTGACGTCCGACAGGCGCTCCAGGTAGCGACGCGCATTGAGCGGAAGCGCATCCCACCGGTTGACGCCGACCGTCGATTGCTTCCAACCCGGGAAATCCTCGTACACCGGCTCGCATCGCGCCACCGCGTCGGCGCCGAACGGCAGGATCTCGGAAGCGACGCCGTCGACGCGATAGCCGGTGCACAAGCGCACGGTATCGAATCCGTCGAGGACGTCGAGCTTCGTGATGCACAGCCCCGCGATGCCGCTGATCTGCACCGAGCGGCGCAGGGCGACCGCGTCGAACCACCCGCAACGCCGCGGACGTCCGGTCACCGAGCCGAATTCGTTGCCGACGCGCCGCAGTTCGTCGCCCGTCGCATCGGTGAGTTCGGTCGGGAACGGCCCGGTGCCGACCCGCGTCGCGTAGGCCTTCGTGATGCCGAGGACGAAATCGAGCGCCTGCGGCGCGACGCCGGCCCCGGCGGAAGCCGCGCCGGCCACGGTATTGCTCGACGTCACGAACGGGTACGTCCCGTGATCGACGTCGAGCAGCGCGCCCTGCGCCCCCTCGAAAAGCAACCGGTCGCCGCGCCCGATCGCGCTGTTGAGTCGATGCGAGACGTCGGCGATCATCGGAGCCAGGCGCTCGCCGTAGGCCAGCGCGTCGGCGATCACGCGCTCGGCATCGACCGCCGGCGCGCCCAGGTATCCCGTCAGAACGAAGTTGTGGTAATCGAGCGCTTCGCGGACGCGCTGCGCGAAGCGGTCGGGATCGAGCAGGTCCTGGACACGGACGGCGCGACGTCCGACCTTGTCCTCGTAGGCCGGGCCGATCCCGCGCCCGGTCGTGCCGATGCGGTCGGCGCCGCGCTTGCGCTCGCGCGCCTGGTCCAGCGCCACGTGATACGGCAGGATCAACGGACAGCTGCCGCTCACCAGGAGCCGGCCGGCGCAGTCGACGCCGGCCTGCTTCAGCTCGTCGATCTCGGCGAGAAGCGCATCCGGGGCCAGCACCACCCCGTTGCCGATGTAGCAGGCGACCGACGGCCGCAGGATCCCGGACGGGATCAGCCGCAGGATCGTCTTGCGCCCGGCGACGACCAGCGTGTGGCCGGCATTGTGGCCCCCCTGGAAGCGGACGACGCCATCGGCGCGGCCGGTGAGCCAGTCGACGATCTTGCCCTTGCCTTCGTCGCCCCACTGCGTGCCGACGACAACCACGTTACGCGCCATGGCGCTGCCCTTCCCTTCTACGCATCCGGGTCCCCGCCGCCGGGCGACAGGGCGACGACCTGCCAGGATCCGCCGATCCTGAGTATCTGTCGATCGACGCGGAACCCGCAGGCGCTCGGCACCCCGTTTTCCGCTACGACGATCTCGCCGCGCTCGCGCAGCGAGGCCACGAGCGATTCGAGCGCGGCGTCCGCGGCGCGCGGAAACCGGATCGCCGCGGGCTCGTCGGCCGCCTGCAGCGACGCCAGCTCGCGCAGATCGACGATGGAGAAGCCGGTCGCCGGACGTGCGCGCCCGAACGCCTGCCCGATGTCGTCGTAGCGGCCGCCGCGCAACGCCGCGCCGACGAGGCCGGGGACGTAGGCGGCATAGGTCGGTCCGGTGTGATAGCGGTACCCGTGCTGGTCAGCGAGGTCGACGCTGGCTTCCACGCCGACGCGGGCAAGTCCTGCGACCAGGCGATCGAGGTCGGCGAGTGCGAGCGCGACGGTCGGCCACGCCGGCAGTTCGCGGCGCGCGCGCTCGATCACGGCCTCGCCCGCGCCGTGCAACCGCGACAGCGCATCCACGGCGCCCGCCGTCGTCGCGGTCGTCCGCGCCAGCGCCTCGCCGAGAGCCGCGCCATCCTTCGCGTTGAGCGCCGCCAGGATCTCGTCGGTGGCCGACGCTGCCGCCGGGTCGGCGGCAAGCAGGGCGCGCAGGATCGCCGTATGCCCGAGGTCGAACTGGACGCGACCCGCGCCGCAACGGCGCAGCGCCTGCACGGCAAGTTCCGCGATCTCGGCGTCCGCGTCGATCGTCGGATCGCCGTACAGTTCCGCTCCGACCTGGATCGGCTCCCGCGTCGCCAGCGGATGCGCGGGCCGAGCATGCAGGACGGGCCCGGCGTAGCACAGCCTCACGACTCCGGCGCGGTTCAGGATATGGGCGTCGATCCGCGCGACCTGCGGCGTCGTATCGGCCCGCAGCCCGAGGCTGCGGCCGCTCAACTGGTCGACGAGCTTGAACGTGCTCAGGTCCAGGTCGCGGCCGGTGCCGGTCAGCAGTGAATCCAGGTGCTCCAGCAGCGGCGGCAGGACGAGTTCGTAGCCGTAGCTGCGGAAGAGGTCCAGCAGCGCACGCCGCCGTTCCTCGATCCGCCGCGCCTCGTCCGGCAGGACGTCGGAAATTCCCTCGGGCAGCAGCCAACTCGGCATCGCGTCGGCCTAGGCCACGGAGACGAGGAGGAGCAGCGCGCCCAGGGCCACCGAAGCCAGCCCGAAGAAGCGGATCTGGCCGTTGCGCAGCCGCAGCAGACGCTCGAACGAGCGTCGCCAGAGACGCGGGGCCAGCAGCGGCAGCGCGCCCTCCAGCACCAGCATGACCGCGAAGGCGGCCGTCAACGTCGGCACCATCACCGCGCCGGGCGCGCGGCGCCCGGATCCTTCATGTAGCGGAAGAAGGCGGAAGACGGATCGACGACGATGAGGTCGGAGCGGCTGCGGAAGCTCTTGCGATAGGCGTCGAGGCTGCGATAGAACGCGAAGAATTCCGGGCTCTGGCCGAACGCCTGCGCGTAGATCGCGGCCGCCTTCGCATCGCCGGCGCCGACGACCTGCTGCGCATCGCGGTACGCCGCGGCAATCAGCACCTCGCTCTGGCGATCCGCGTCGGCGCGGATCTTCTCGTACTCGGCCGCACCGATGGCACGCTGCTCGGCCGCCACGCGCTTGCGTTCCGCTTCCATCCGGTGATAGACGGATTCGCTGATTTCCGGCAACAGGTCGACGCGCTTCAGCCGGACGTCGACGATCGTCACGCCGAGGTCCCGAACACGCTCCTGTACGGCGACGCGGATCTCCTCCATCGCCTTGTCGCGCTCGCGCGAGGTGATCTCGTTGACGGTTCGCTTGTTGACCGCCTGGTTCAGCGCATCGCGCACCAGCGTCGAGATGCGATCCTCGGCAGCCCGCTCGCTGCCCTGGAAGCTGATCCAGAAGTTGCGCGCGTCGCTGATTCGCCACTTCACGAAGGAATCGACGAGAAGGTTCTTCTTTTCCGACGTCTGCACGCGGTCGGCCTGTGCCGCGTCGATCGTCAGGATGCGCTTGTCGACCGTGTCGACGTTCTGGAACGGCGGCGGCAGCTTGAAGTGCAGCCCCGGATCGTGGACCACGCGGTGGATCTGCCCGAAGGCGAAGACGATCGCGTCGCGGCGCTGGTCGACGACGAACGTGCACATCCGCAACAGCGCCGCCGCCGCGACGAGCACGACGACGATGACGGCCAGGCGATTCATCTTCATCGGATCACCGCGCCTCGCGGTCGCGCAGCCGCTGCCCGTCCCGGGCGCGGCTGTCGCTGCCCGGGCCGGACATGGCATCGGTCGGCGCCGGGACGACGACGGGCGCGGACGCCGAGGGGGACGCCGCCGACGGGGCCGGGGCGCCGGCGCGAGCCGTCGCGTCGCCGCCAGGCGCGGCCTGCTGCTGCAGCAACTTGTCGAGCGGCAGGTTCAGCAGGTTGGCGCCCGAACGGGCGTCGATCAGCACCTTGCTCGTGTTCGCGAAGATCTCCTGCATGGTCTCGAGATACATCCGCTCGCGCGTGACGTCCGGCGCCTTGCTGTATTCCGCGAGAACCTGCCGGAAGCGCGCCGCGTCGCCTTCGGCGGTCTCGGTGACCCTCACCCGGTAGGCCTCGGCCTGCTGCGCCATGCTGGCGGCGCGGCCGCGCGCCTTGGGCACGACGTCGTTGGCGTAGGCCTGCCCCTCGTTGATCTGCCGGTCGCGGTCCTGGCCCGCCTTCACCGCGTCGTCGAACGCCGCCTGGACCTGTTCCGGCGGCTGCGCGTTCTGTATCGCGACGGCGCTCACCAGGATCCCGGTGGCGTACCGATCGAGCATTTCCTGCATCCGCGCGCGCACGTCGTCGGCGATCTGCTGCCGCGAACCGCCCAGGATGTCGTCCATTTTGCGTCGGCCGACAACCTCGCGCATCGCGGACTCGGCGGCCTGCGATACGACGCCGCCGGCATCGCGGTCCTTGCCGAACCGGCTGCCGAAGAGGAAATCGCGCGCGCCTTCCGGCGAGTCCTTGATCCGGTACTGGACCTCGAACTGCATGTCGACGATGTTCTCGTCGTCGGTCAGCATCAACGCCTCTTTCAGTCGCTCCTGCTGGCCCCGCGAACGCGTGCCGATCTCGACCTTGCGCAGCAGGAAGACGTCGACGATTTCGTGCGCCTGGATCGGCCATGGCGCACGCCACTGGAAGCCGGGGCCGGTCGTGGCGGCATAGCGACCGAACGTCGTCACGACCGCGACCTGGCCTTCCTGCACGATGTAGATGCCGGTGCAGGCCCAGATCAGCACGACGGCCGCTGCCGCGACCAGCACGCCGATGCTGCCGCGACGGTCCGGCCCGGTCGGCGGGCGGACGCCGTCGCCACCGCCGTTGCGCCCGAACAGACGCGAAAGGCGGCGATTCAGGTCGCGCCACAGCTCTTCGAGATCGGGCGGGCCTTCGCCGCGCGACGGCGTCCGCGATCGGTCGCCGTCGCGATCATCGCCGCCGCCGCGTCCCCAGCCGGAATTGTTCAGCGTCAACGCAGGACGCGATGTCTTCCGCATCTTGGATCGGGGTCGGGGGAAATCAGATCAGCTCCGGGCCGGTCGCGAGTGGTGCGTCTTCGGTTCCGATGCCATCGGACGGCGCCGGCGCGTCGCCCGATTCGGGCGCGCCGTGGCGACGGTCATGTATCCGCTCGGCGATCGCCGCGCGCAACGCCTCGAAACCTTGGCCGGCCAGCGCACTCAGAAAAACGGCGGCGATCGTACCACAGGGGTCGCGCGTGACCTGCGGCGCCTCGCCGAGGCGATCGATCTTGTTGTAGACGACGATGCGCGGAACGGCGCCGGCGCCGATCTCGTCGAGGATGCGATCCACCTCGGCCATCTGGCTGTCGCGCGCCGCGCTCGACGCATCAACCACATGCAGCAGCAGGTCGGCGTCGGCCGTCTCCTCCAGCGTCGACTTGAACGCCGCGACGAGCTGCGGCGGCAGCCCGCGGATGAAGCCGACCGTATCGGTCAGGACGCAGTGCACGCCGTCGTCCAGCTGCACGCGGCGCGCGAGCGGATCGAGCGTCGCGAACAGCTGGTCGGCCGCGTAGGATCGCGCGCCGGACAGCGCGTTGAACAGCGTCGACTTTCCGGCATTCGTATACCCGACGAGGGAGACCGAGAAGACATCGCGCCGCGCGCGCCCGCGCCGCTGCGTCGCCCGCTGGCGCCGCAATGCCGCCAGCCGCTCGCGCAGCTGCCGGACGCGGACGGAGATCATCCGCCGGTCGAGCTCGAGCTGCTTCTCGCCGGGCCCGCCGCGCAGGCCGATGCCGCCGCGCTGCCGCTCCAGGTGGGTCCAGCCGCGGACCAGCCGTGTCGCGAGATGCTCGAGCTGCGCCAGCTCGACCTGCACCTTGCCTTCGCTGCTGCGCGCGCGCTGCGCGAAGATGTCGAGGATCAGCGACGGCCGGTCCAGCACCATGACGCCGAGTTCGGCCTCGAGATTGCGCTGCTGCACCGGCGACAGCGCCACGTCGAAGATGACGATGCCGGCCGCGTGCCCGGCGACCATCGTCGCGAGCTGCTCGACCTTGCCGCGGCCGACGTAATAGGCCGGATCCGGCCGTTGCCGCACGATGGAACGGGCACCGACGATCTCGAACCCTGCGCTTCGCGCAAGTTCGCGCAGTTCGTCGGCGCGTTCGCTCGCGGCTTGCCCGACGAGCCGCGCGGCTTCGCCGGATCCACGCAGTCCGACGTCGACCAGCAGCGCGCGGGTCGCGCGCTCGAACCGCGCGCGATCAACCTGGAAAACGGTCAGCCCTCGGACTCCACGTTGAGGTTGACGGGCCGCGCCGGGACGACGGTCGAGATGGCGTGCTTGTAGACCATCTGCGTCACCGTGTTGCGCAGCAGGACCACATACTGGTCGAAAGATTCGATCTGTCCCTGCAGCTTGATGCCGTTGACCAGGTAGATCGAGACCGGCACGTGTTCCTTGCGCAGCGCGTTAAGGAACGGGTCTTGTAGTAGTTGCCCTTTGTTGCTCATTCGTTGCTCGTTCTCTTTTTGAGGAAAACCCCCGCGGGAGGGATCTGGCGGCACCTGGCGCCCGCCACAATCGCGGAATCGCGCCATGGCACCGCACAAACCCAATCTACTGGAAAACCCGTGCATTGACCAGCCGAAAGCTCCGGCGCGCGTGCCGCGCTCGCGAGTTCTCAGTCGGTCCGTACGTACGGATTCGCGCGGGTGCGGAACTCGACGCGCAGCGGCGTGCCGACGAGCTCGAACTGCTCCCGGAACCACCCCTCCAGGTACCGCCGGTAGGCCGGCGGGACGTTTCCGAGCGCATTGCCGTGGATGACGATCAGCGGCGGATTGCGACCCCCCTGGTGCGCGTAGCGCGGCTTTGGCCGGATGCCGCGGGCGCGCGGCGGCGCCTGGCGCGCGATAGCGGCCTGCAGCGCGCGCGTGAGCTTGGGCGTCGACAGCGTCGCGAAGGCCGCCCGATGCGCCGCCACCGCCGAACGCATCAGACCCTTCAGCCCCTCGCCCGCGCGCGCGGAAATGAAGTGCGTCCGCGCCCAACCGAGGAAATGCAGCCGGTGCTCCAGCTCGCGCCGCACCTGGCTGCGCTGGTAGTCGTCGCAGGCGTCCCACTTGTTGACCGCCACGACGAGCGCTCGACCGCTCTCCAGGATGAATCCGGCGACGTGCGCGTCCTGCTCCGTCACGCCACCGGAGGCGTCGAGCAGCAGGATCGCGACGTTCGCGCTGTCGATCGCCTGCAGTGTCTTCACGACGGAGAACTTCTCGACGGACTCGAAGACCTTGCCGCGGCGCCGCAGCCCGGCGGTGTCGATCAGCGTGAACCGCTCGCCGCCGAACTCGAATTCGACCTCGATCGCGTCGCGCGTCGTGCCCGGCGCGTCGAAGGCAATCATCCTTTCCTCGCCGAGCAGCGCGTTGACGAGCGTCGACTTGCCGACGTTCGGGCGGCCGACGACGGCGACCCGTACTGCGGTCGCCGCGTCCCCGTGCCCGGCACTTTCGTCCTCGATGCCGGCATCGGGGCAGCGCGCGATCGCCGCTTCGACGAGGCCGTTGACGCCGTCGCCGTGGGCCGCCGACACCAGCATCGGATCGCCGTAACCGAGTTCGTGGAATTCCGCCGCAGCCTCCGCTCCCAGGCCTTCGGCCTTGTTGACGGCCAGGACGACCGGGCGGCCCGCCGTGCGCAGGCGCCGCGCGATCCGTTCGTCGTGCGGCGTCAATCCATCGCGCGCATCGAGCACGAACACGACGACGTCGGCCTCGGCGATGGCCAACTCCGCCTGCGCCGCCATTTCCCGGAGGAGACCGGTCGCCGTGCTGCCGGGCTCGAAACCGCCGGTGTCGACGACGATGAAGGGGACGGGGCCGACGCGGCCTTCGCCGTAGTGCCGGTCGCGCGTCAAACCCGGCAGGTCCGCGACGAGGGCGGCGCGCGACCGCGTCAGCCGATTGAAGAGCGTCGACTTGCCGACGTTCGGCCGCCCGACGAGGACGACGACCGGCTTCACGCGGCGTCGCGCGCGGATCCGGCGCGGGTCGCGCGCATCAGCGCGCTCCCGGCACCAGCAGCTCGACGGAGCCGTCGCGCGTCTGGACGACGACGCCGTCGGCGAGCGCCTGCGGGGCCGCGACGATCGCCGTTCCATCGGTCTTGGCTCGCGCGATCAGCGCGCCATCGGCTGCCGCCAGGAAATGGACGTAGCCCTCGAGGTCGCCGACCGCGACCCAGCGCCCCTGTGCCAGCGGACTGCTGAGGCGCCGGTTCGCAAGTGCGGACGTTCTCCAGACGCTCGCACCGGCGTCGCGCGTATAGGCGACCACGGCCGAGGCCTGGTCCACCGCAAAGACACGCTGGTCATCGAAGGCGACGCCGGCGCCCGCCGCGAGTGTCCGCGCCCAGCGCTCGCCGGTGCCGGTGGCGTCGATGCACATGACGCGCCCCTGGTAGGACGCGGCGCACAGGTCGCGAGCCCCGACGGCGATCGATCCGGTCACGTCCGCGAGGCGCTCGACCTCGGTCGCGCCGTTAGGCTCCGAGACGGTCGCCTCCCAGCGCATGGCGCCATTGGCGAGCGACACCGCGACCAGGCGGCCGCCCGGAAATCCGCCGACGACGTTGTCGCCGTCGAAAACGAGCGGCGTCGAGACGCGCAGCGACAGCGGCGGCGTCTGCCGCTGGTACATCCATTCGCGCTTGCCGCTGTCGGAAGAAAATGCGCTGATCCGGTGATCCGTCGAGCGCACGACGACGAGGCCGCGGCCGACGAGCGGCGGCACGACGACGTCGCTCGCGACCTGGGCCTTCCAGCGCGGCTTTCCGTCGCTGCCGTACGCCAGGACCTCCCCCTTGGCCGTCGCGACCGCGACGGTCGTCCCGTCGGAACCGACACCGGCCGACAACGGGGACTTGGCATCGACGCGCCAGACGACGCGGCCCGACGACGGGTCGAGCCGCACGATCGTGCCGTCCCCGCCGGCGGCATAGACCGCGTCGTCCGTCACCGCGGGCTGCATGAACGCATCCGGCGCCTTGGGCAGCGAAGCGCGCCAGACGGTGCGGACCGGGATCGCGCCGCGGATTTCCGCGAGCGGCGTCGGCTTGACGGCGTCCTTGTTCGACGAGCAGGCTGCCAGCAGCAAGGCGCACGCCGCGACGCCGGCGGCGACGTGCCCGCGGCGCGACGCGCGGCGTCCGGCGGCCGCCGTGTTCATCGGATCAGCCATTGGGCAGCGCGTCGAGCTTGGACTGGACCAGCGAGCGCACCGGATTGGACGCCCCCGCCTTCTCGATGGCGAGGCGCCACTGCTCGCGCGCGAGATCGGTCTTGCCCTGGGCCGCGTAGATGTCGCCGCGACGGTCCGCGAAGATGACCGCATGCGAATCCGGCACGCTGACGTCCAGCGTCCGCAGCGCGCCGTCGTAGTCCTTGGCGTCGAGCAGGAGCCCGGCGAGGCGCACCCGCGCCGTCAGCGCAAGATCGTCGCGACCGGACTTGTCGACGACCCATTGCAGTTCCGCCCGCGCCGCCGCCGCGTCGCCCGCCTCGTAGTTCGCCTTGGCCACC
This sequence comes from Burkholderiaceae bacterium, assembly GCA_035524275.1. GTDB lineage: Bacteria > Pseudomonadota > Gammaproteobacteria > Burkholderiales > Burkholderiaceae_F > DATKPC01. The sequence goes on along the minus strand of DATKPC010000146.1, from coordinate 3,880 downwards.
TTCAGCGCCGCGAGCGCCGCGAACACGGTCCGCCCGTGCTGCTCGATCAGCGTCCCCGCGAACTCCTTTTCCTTGGCCATGTCATGGGCCGTCTCGGCGCGCAGCAACTCCGCGTACAGCGCCCCGGCGCCGGCGGCCTCGCGCCGCTCGTACCAGCCCCAGAGGTTCCACGCTGCGAGCGCCGCGACCGCGGCGAACGCCGCCCACGAGACGACATTGCCGTTCTTGTCCCACCACGCCTTGATCTCGGCGAGTTGCTCCTGTTCCTGATGGTCGTAGGCCATGGATTCGATCGTTCAATCGGTTGAGAGCGCGGCCGGATCGGCCTGCGCGTCGGGTGAGGGGGATGCGCCGCGTTCCGCGTCGTCGGCGGACAGCGCCTCGACCAGGACGTCGGCGAGGCGATCCAGCGAAACTTCTTCCTGCCGCGGGAATGCACGCGCGGCGGCCTCGCCGTGCAGCGCCTTGACCGCCGCCGTTCCGGCGGCGGCTTCGGATTCGCCGATGATGACGGCGAACGCGGCGCCGTGGGCATCGGCGCGCCGCAATTGCCCCTTGAGGCTCGCCTCGCCGGCGTGCAACGTCACCTCGAGGCCCGCATCGCGCAGGCGTTCGGCCGCGAGGAACGCCGTCGCGCGCGTGGCGCCGCCCTGGTGCACGACGTAGGCGTCGCAACTGGGCGCGAGATCGACGCGCCCGGACTCGCGCAACAGATCGACGACGCGTTCGATGCCGATGCCGAACCCGCAGGCGGGCATCGGCTTGCCGCCCATGCGCTGCGCCAGCGGGTCGTAGCGGCCACCGCCACAGAGCGTGCCCTGCGCGCCGAGCGCGTCGGTGATCCACTCGAACACCGTGAGGTTGTAATAGTCGAGGCCGCGGACGAGTCGCGGATTGACGACGTAGGGGATTCCGGCGGCACCCAGCAGCGCCTGCACGCCGTCGAAGTGCGCGCGCGATTCCGCGCCGAGGTACGCGGTGATCCGGGGTGCCTCCGCGATCAGCGGCGCCAGCGCCGGGTTCTTCGAGTCGAGGATGCGAAGCGGATTGGCGTGCAGGCGGCGACGAGCGTCCGCGTCGAGCGCATCGACGTGGCGCTCGAAGTGCGCGATGAGGTCGGCGCGATGGTTCGCGCGCTCCTCGGCCTGGCCCAGGCAGTTGATTTCGAGGTGCACGCGCTCGATCCCCAGGACGCGCCACAGGCGCGCGAGCATCGCGATGTGCTCCGCGTCGATGTCCGGGCCGGCGAAGCCGAGCGCCTCGACGTCGACCTGGTGGAACTGCCGGTAGCGGCCGCGCTGCGGCCGCTCGTGGCGGAACACCGGACCCATCGACCACACGCGTTGCGGAGACTCGTAGGTCAGGCTGTGCTCGATGGCCGCCCGGACGATGCCGGCCGTGAACTCCGGACGCAGCGTCAGGCGCTCGCCATTGAGACGGTCCTCGAAGCTGTACATCTCGTGCTCGACGATGTCGGTCACCTCGCCGATGCCGCGCACGAACAGTTCCGTCGTCTCCAGCAGCGGCGTGCGCACCTGGCGGTATCCGTAGCTGCGCAGCCAGTCGACGATGCGCGCCTCGAACCACTCCCACAGCGGCGCGTCGGACGGCAGCATGTCGTTCATGCCGCGCAGCGCGGCGATTTTCTTCGCGGACATCAGCGTCAGGCCGCCTGCCTGCCGTAGCGGCTTCGAACGTAGTCGTCGACCAGCCGCTGGAACTGCCCCGAGATGTCGTCGCCCTTCAGCGTGACGGTTCGCTCGCCATCGACAAAGACCGGGGCGACCGGTTGCTCGCCCGTCCCCGGCAGGCTGATGCCGATGTTCGCGTGCCGGCTCTCGCCGGGTCCGTTGACGACGCAGCCCATCACGGCGACCGTCATCGACTCGACGCCGGGATAGGCCGCCCGCCAGGCCGGCATCTGCTGCCGCAGGTACCCTTGGATGCGGTCGGCGAGTTCCTGGAACACCGTACTCGTCGTCCGTCCGCAGCCGGGGCAGGCGACGACCTGCGGCGTGAACGCGCGCATCCCGAGCGACTGCAGGATCTCCTGCGCGACCTGGACCTCGCGGCTGCGCGCGTCGCCGGGCGCCGGGGTCAAGGAAACCCGGATCGTGTCGCCGATGCCCTGTTGCAGCAGCACGGCGAGCCCGGCGGTCGACGCGACGATGCCCTTGCTGCCGGTGCCGGCCTCCGTCAAACCCAGGTGGAGCGCGAATTCGCAGCGCGACGCCAGCTCGCGGTAGACGGCGACCAGGTCCTGGACGCCGCTCACCTTCGCGGACAGCACGACGCGGTTCGCCGGCAGGCCCAGTTCGACGGCGCGCCGCCCGCTGTCGACGGCCGACCGCACGAGGGCTTCGCGCATCACCTCGGCCGCTTCCCAGGGGCGGCGGCGCCCGGCGTTCTCGTCCATCATCCGGGCGAGCAGTTCCTGGTCGAGGCTGCCCCAGTTCACGCCGATGCGCACCGGACGGTCATTGCGGCAGGCGATCTCGATCATCCGCGCGAAGTTGTCCTCGCCGCGCTGCCCTCGACCGACGTTGCCCGGATTGATGCGGTACTTGGACAGTGCCCGCGCGCACTCCGGATGCTCGGCAAGCAGCTTGTGCCCGTTGAAGTGGAAATCACCGATCAGGGGCACGTCGACGCCCATCCGGTCGAGCTGCTCGCGAATCGCGGCAACCTCGCGCGCCGCCTCCGCCGTGTTGACCGTGATGCGAACCAGTTCCGACCCCGCCTGCGCCAGTTCCTTGACCTGGATGGCGGTGGCGATCGCGTCGGCGGTATCGGTGTTCGTCATCGACTGCACGACGATCGGCTTGCCGCCGCCGATGTGCACCTCGCGCGACTGCCAGCGCACGGCGACCCCGACCGACGCTCGTCGCTTCGGCATCGCGGCCTGCAGGGCGCGCGGCGGGGAATCGTCCATTGCGATGTCCTCGTTCGTTTTCGCGGGTCGCGTCACGGCAGGTTGAAACGCGCCACGGAGCCGGCACCCGTGTAGGGTGCGAGGTCGACCGGCTTGCCGCGGTACTCCACGGTCACCATCGGCGCATTGCCGATCGTCAGCGACAGCGGCGCCGTCGCCGGCAGCTCCTCCTCGGCGCCCGCGACATCGAGACGCGACAGCAGCACCCGCCCGTCGCGTTGTTCGACGACCTGGACCCACGATGCGCCGCGGAACTTCAGGACGAGTCCCGCGGCCGGCGGCGCATGTGCACCTGGCGCCTCGATTCCGGCGGCTGCGACGGCCGGGCCGGCACCCGGCGCCGCAGCAGCGACGGCAGGGGCCGGCACCTCCGTCGCATCGGCGCCGGCCGTTCCGGCCGACGGCGTCGACACCGGCGCGGCATCTCCCGCGGTACTGCCCGCGCCGGGCACGCGCGGCGGGTTCGCCGTGTCGCGCACGGTGGCGAGGTCCCGGGCGACGCCGGGCCGATCGCCGCGGCGCCCGGCCAGGGTTCCGATCAGCGCAAGGACAACCAGCACGGCGACTGCGCCGATCAGCACGAAACGCCGCCCGCCATCGCCGGAAACCCGCACGCGGACCGGCGCGCCAGGCTCCGACGCGGCGGCGGGCTCCTCTGCGGCCGCCGTGGCGGCGGCCCGCGCGTCGTAATCGGCCAGCAGCGGGGCCGCGTCGAGGTCCAGTTCGCGGGCGTAGTTGCGCAGGAAGCCACGCGCGTACGGCGCCCGCGGCAACGCGGCGATGTCGCCGGCCTCCAGCGCTCGCACCTGCCGCGGATGCAGGTGAAGCCGGCTCGCGATGTCGCCGATCGTGAGCCCGCGACGCTCGCGCGCCGCGCAGAGCGCCGCGCCGAAGCCACGCGTGCGCGTCACGTCCGGCGGCGGCGTCAACTCATTCATCGTAGGCGCC
>DATKPC010000145.1:0-64359 GCA_035524275.1 Burkholderiaceae bacterium | reverse complement strand
CGGTGGTCGCCGAATCATCAACGAACTGTCCTTTTCGCTGGAAGCCGGCGAATTCGTCTGCGTCGTCGGACCGTCCGGATGCGGCAAGACGAGCTTGCTGCGCCTTCTGGCGGGCTTGTACCAGCCGGACAGCGGCGCGATCCTGCGCGACGGCAAGCCGATCGACGGCCCGTCGCGCGACGTCGCGATCGTGTTCCAGGACTACGGCCGCGCGCTGCTGCCATGGCGGACGGTCGCCGGCAACGTCAGCCTGGCGCTGGAAGCCGCCGGCGTGCCCGCGAAGCTCCGGGACGGCCGGATACGAAGTCTGCTCGATCAGGTCGGGCTCGGCGCGCACGCAGCCAAGTTCCTGAACCAATTGTCGGGCGGCATGCAACAGCGGCTGCAGATCGCGCGCTGCCTGGCGCAGGAGCCGGCGCTGCTGTTGATGGACGAGCCTTTCGGCGCCCTCGACGCGATGACGCGTCAAGCGTTGCAGGACGAGGTCGGTGCGATCGCCGCGCAAACCGGCGCCGCCGTGTTGTTCATCACGCACGACCTCGACGAGGCGATTTATCTGGGGGACCGGGTCCTGGCGCTCGTCGCGGGCCCGGTTCGCGGCCAATCCAGCCTCGCCCGCGAACTGCCGGTCGCGCTGCCTCGACCCAGGGATCAACTGGCGAGCCGCGAGGATCCGGAATATCTTCGCCTGCGTCGCGAGTTGTTCGAATTGATCCGGGACGAGCGCCCGTGAGCGTTTGGCGGCGAGTGCTGCGCGCCCTGCTGCTGCCAACCGGCATGCTGGCCGCCGGCGAGATCGTGATGCGTGTCCAGGGGTACGCCGGCGACGCACTGTCGAAGCCGACCGATGTCATCGTCGCCTTGTACCGCGCCCTGGCCGACGGCACCTTCGCTCGCGCGACGGCCCAGACGCTTGCCTCGTCCTTCGCCGGCCTCGCGCTGGGCACCAGCCTGGGACTCGCTGTCGGCCTTTGGTTCGGCCTGTCCTTCGTTGCGCGTTCACTGTCGGCACCGACCGTCGAAGCGCTGCGCACGGTCCCGGCCGTCGCCCTGATTCCGCTGTCGATGCTGGCCTTCGGTTTCGGCGTTCGCATGGAGTCGTCGGTCGTGGCCTTCGCCTGCATCTGGCCGATGTTGATCCTGACGCAGGCCGCGGTCCGCCAGGTCGAACCTCGGCTGCTCGAGGTTGCGCGGATGCTCCAATTACCCCGATCGGGGCGGATTTCCAAGATCATCATGCCGGCGGCGGCGCCCCGGATCTTCGTCGCCTTTCGGATCAGCGTCGGCGTCGCGCTGGTGGTCGGCATCACCGTCGAGATCGCGGCCAATCCCTACGGTCTCGGCTACTTGGCCGTGACGTCGCAGCAGAACCTGCGACCCGACCTGATGCTGGCGACCATTTTATGGATCGGGCTGCTGGGATGGGGCTTGAACGCGGCTCTGCACGGCGCACAGCGACGTGCGTTCCCGCTCGCACCCGATCGCGTTGCAGTCCCTCAACAAGGCACTCGATGACACGCGGCCATCGAGTGCCTTGGGTCCGACAGGTGGCAACGATGGTCGGCTGGAACGTCGGCGGGGCGTTCGTCACGCTCGCCGTCGTGCTCGCGTGGTCGGCAGTGGCCCGCCTCCGGCTCGTCTCGCCCGTGTTCCTGCCCTCGCCCGAAGCGACCGGCCAGGCCTTGTGGGCCGGGCTGAACCAGGGCGACCTGGCCAGCCTCACGGTCGGCACGGTGGAGCGAATGGTTGTCGGCTGGCTGCTCGCATCGATCGCTGGAGTCGTACTCGGCGGCCTGCTCGGCGTCTCGCCGGCGTTGCGGACTTATCTGCAGCCCACCCTCGAGTTCATGCGGCCACTGCCGGCTTCGGCGATCATGCCGGTCGGCATCGCGTTGTTCGGGTTGACGCCCATAATGGTGACCGCGGTGGTCGCCTTCGGCGCGATCTGGCCGGTGATGTTGTCTTCGGCGCATGGCTTCTCGGCAGTCGAGCCTCGCCTGACCGAGGTGGCACGGATCCTGCGCCTGTCCCGCCTCGCCTTCCTCGTCAAGATCGGCCTGCCCAGTGCACTGCCCGACGTCCTCGCCGGGGTCCGATTGTCGTTGACGATCGCCTTGATCCTCGCGGTCGTCGGCGAAATGCTCGCGTCGCAGCAGGGACTTGGCATGGCCATCCTCCTCGCCGCCCGTTCCTTTCACGCCGCGGACCTGTTCGCTGGAATCGTGATGCTCAGCGTCGTGGGCTTCGTCGGCAACGCCCTGCTGCAGGCCTGCGAGCGACGCGCGCTGGCATGGCAAGCGACGACTTGACGCCTCCACAGACTCCGACGCCCATCAGAGGGTGACATGCCACGCCGTTTCGTCGACCTGTCGATCTACCTGGAGAACGACGTCCTTTCGGACCCGCCGGCGCTGGCGCCGCGGATCGAATACGAAACGCATCGCGACACGATGCCGCAGTTCCTGGCCATGCTGCCGGGCACCCGTTCCGAGGATTTTCCGGACGGCGAGGCCGCGGCCGCCGAATGGGTCAGGCTGACGACGCACAGCGGGACTCACCTTGACGCGCCATACCATTTTCACTCGACGATGGATGGCCGCTTCGGCCCGCCAAGGCGGTCGATCACCATCGACGAGGTGCCGCTCGAGTGGTGCTTCCAACCGGCAGTCAAGCTCGATTTCCGCGGCCTGCCCGACGGACATGTCGTCGGGGCGGCGGAGGTCGAAGCCGAGCTCCTGCGAATCGGGCACACGCTCCGCGCGCTCGAGATCGTCCTGGTCAACACCCGCGCCGGTTCACGCTACGGTCATGCGGACTACGTCAACGCCGGCTGCGGCATGGGATACGAGGCGACGATGTTCCTGCTCGAGCGCGGCATCCGGCTTACGGGCACCGACGCCTGGAGCTGGGACGCGCCCTTCGCCTTCACCGCACGGCGGTTCGCCGAAACCGGCGACCCGGGACTGCTGTGGGAGGGGCACAAGGCCGGTCGTGACATCGGGTATTGCCACTTGGAGAAGCTGCACAACCTCGAATCCTTGCCGCCCGACGGTTTCTACGTCAGCTGCTTTCCGCACAGGATCCGCGCCGCCTCGGCCGGCTGGACGCGCGCGGTCGCCATCTTCGATGACGCGCTGTGGCGCAACGAGCAAGCGTGAGTCGAGGCCGGGCGTGAGCGTCAACGAAACACACGACCCGCGGCTGCGCAGCTGGGTCGCTTCCGCCAACGACGAGACCTGCGACTTCCCGATCCAGAACCTGCCTCACGGTGTGTTCCGCCGCTTGGGCACAAGCGAGGCATTTCGCGGCGGCGTGGCAATCGGCGACCAGATCCTCGACCTGCCTGCGGCCGTGGATCGAGGTGCGTTCCGTGGCGCGGCCAGGGCCGTTGCCGCCGCTGCGGCCGCCCCCGCCTTGAATGGCCTGATGACGATGGGAGCGAGCGCCTGGCGCGAGTTGCGCGCCGAGTTGTCGCGGCAGCTGCGTGCCGGCTCGGAATCCGCCGGCCTGCTCGCCATGTGCCTCGTGCCGCAGGCGGAGGCGGAGCACGCAGTGCCTGCGGTCATCGGCGACTACACGGACTATCTTGCGTCATGGCACCACATGGTCAATGCCGGCCGCATCTTCCGTCCGGACGCTCCGCCGCTGCCGCAGTTCAGGCGGTCGCCGATCGCTTATCACGGCCGCTCCTCCTCGGTCGAGGTCAGCGGAGCGACCTTTCCTCGGCCTTGGGGGCAGATCGCAGCAGGCGATGCCTCCGGCCCGCAGTTCGCGCCGACGCGCTGCCTGGACTACGAGTTGGAGATCGCTTTCTGGGTCGGGCCGGGCAACCGCCGCGGAGAGCCGGTGCGCGTGGCCGACGCCGAGCAGCACATCTTCGGGGTCAGCCTTCTCAACGATTGGTCGGCTCGCGACATCCAGGCCTACGAATCGACGCCGCTGGGCCCCTTCCTGGGCAAGAACTTCCTGTCGACCATCTCACCGTGGGTCGTGACGCTCGAAGCGCTCGAACCCTTCCGCTGCGCCCTTCCCCGTCAGCCCGATGATCCGCCGCCGGCTCCGAACCTGGCATGCGCCGATCTGCGCCTCGGATTCGACCTGCAACTCGAAGCCTGGATCGAGACGACCCGCAACGTCAGTCCCGCGCGGCTATCGCGCAGCAGTTTCCGGCATTGCTACTGGTCGATGGCGCAGATGCTTGCGCACCATGCCGAGGGCGGTTGCAACCTGAGGCCCGGCGACCTGATCGGCACCGGCACGCAGTCGGGGCCCGGCGACGCGGAGCAGGGGTGCCTGCTCGAGTTGAGCCTGGCGGGCCGCCGTCCCGTGCCGATGCCGTCGGGCGACACCCGGTCGTTCCTGCATGACGGGGACACGATCGCGCTGCGGGCGTGGGGAGCGCGCGACGGCGCGGCGCGCGTCGGCTTCGGGAACTGCCGCGGCACGGTCCTGCCGGCGATCGACTTCCCGCTGGAACGATCGCCGGCAGCGGGCTGAAGTCAGAAAGAATGCCGCAGACCGGCGACGATGCCGCTCCCGGAGGCATACCCCGTGTAGGTCTCGCGCATCGCGCCGGCGTAGGCGTCAGTGCGCTTCGAGAGCGAATAGTCATAGACCAGCGAGGTGGTGCCCCAGGTCTTGCCGATCGTGCCATTGCGGGTCGAGGCCCACGCCAGGCTGAGCTTCGCGCTGCCGATCGGCACGCTCACCCCGGCCTCGGGGGTCTTGATCCGGTCGCCGAAGTTGCCGAGCTGAACCGTGAAGCCGTTCGCCGCCGCGGGCGCCGGTTGTGCGCCGAGCGCGTAGGAGTTGTAGCCGGCGAACAGCTTCGCCACCGAGAAGTCGTAGCTGCCGCCGATGAACCATGTCCGCTCGGCGCCCGCCAGCAGTGCGGTGGGCGTGCTCGTCGCGCCGGTCGTCACGTTGAGCGTCAGGCAGCCGATCGGGTTGCAGATCCAGTCGTGCTGGTAGTAGCCCCCAAGTGTCAGTGGTCCGTGGCGATAGAGGAAGTTCACGCCGACGTTGCCCTTCCCGGACTGGCCGGCGACGCCGCCAAGTTGGTAGTAGATCTTTGCGTCGAGGCCGGCGACCTTGGGTAGACCGTAGACGATCGCGTCGTTCCAACCGGAATCGGTCAAGGTGTTGCCGCCCAGGAGGCCGGCCGTTTCGCCCAGCGCGCCTGCGCCACCCAGGCCCGTGACGAAGATGTGCGTGAAGAGCGGGCTCAAGGTCGGCGCGCCGCCCAGCGGATTCAGCAGGATCGTCGGCATCAGCGCCGGCGCATCGACGTGACCGAGCTTGATGGTTCCGAACTCCCCGCTGACGTCGACCGATGCTTCGCGATTGAACAGGGTGTCTCCGCCCGGAACCGGGCGCCCCAGCGCACCGTTTCGAGAATCGTAGAACGCCTCGAGCACGAAACCCGCCCGCAGGCCGCCGCCCAGGTCCTCCTCGCCTCGAAGCCCCACGAAAGGCGTGATCATCCCGCCGTCGACGAGGCGGACGGTCCGTGTCGACGCCGCGCCCGGCGCCTTGACGCCGGTCAGCGACCCCACGCCGGTGTCGAAGACGCCATAGACCGTAACGCCTTCAGCGCTCGCCGCCCCTGAACCGAGCGCGCTGCACGCCGTCACTGCAAGAAATGCGGCGCGGAACGCGCCACGACACGGGCTTGATCCCCTCATTGCTGGCTCCCTGGTTGGATCCCGAACCGCACCGATCGGCTCGCGGATTTGGTTGTACGTTCGTTTAATTATTACTGTACGTACGTTCAATTAAATCGTCAACGAGCAAGGCGTGACCCGGCCGAGTCGGACGACGAGCGATGGCAAGACGGACCTGATCGGCCTCGGTCGCGGGTCAATCGAGCGGGGACGGGCTACGGGGGTCGGCTTGCGCTACCGTTTCTGGCGCGCATCCACGGCGGCGGCGGATGCCCTGCACGAGATTGCGGCGTCCTGAGTCGCTGCCTCTGGCGTTCGCGGTGGAACCGATGCAGCAGTCAGCAGTCGATGCAATGGCACAAATATCGAACCCAGGACCCCGGCCTGGCTTGGCTGCGAGGCCTGATGGTCGAGGCAGGAAACGTCGCCCAAAGCCGATCTGCGCGACCCAGCGGCAGAAGGCCGGGGCGGCTATGTCGGCCTGGCTCGAACCTGGAGGCCGCCGGCAATCCCGGGGCGGTTCAAGACGCCAGCGGATCGCGCACGCACCGTCGCGCTGACCAGGTTCCAGACCCGCTCGGCCACAGGCGACAAGGCGCGGTTTGCGCGCCTCACCAGCATCACGGTCCGTTCAAGACGCGGCCGCAGCGGACGCACTTCGAGCCCCGGCAAGCCGGTCACCGGCACCGACAGCGCAGGCATCACGCTGAGCCCGATGCCGGCCTCGATCATCCGAAAGACGGTCGTGATGTGGCTCAGCTGTTGCGCGACGGTGCAGGTCGCGCGGTGCCGCGCGAGCGCCGCGTCGATGTAGCGCCGGCTGCCCGAATTCGCGTCAAGCAGGACCAGCGAGCATCCGTCCAGTGCGCGCCAAGGCACACTGCGCGACCGCAACAATTCGTGGCCTGGCGGTGCAATCAGGACGAACGGGTCGCGGAGAATTGACTCGTAGTGGAGGCCCTCCAGCGACAGCGGCTCGACCACTACGCCGAAATCAACTTCGCCGTCGCGCACGCTTTGCAGCACGTCGCGCTGGCTATCGTCGACCAACATGAAGCGAACGCGGGGCGCCTCTCGCGCACAAGTCGCGATGCACGCCGGCATAAGGTAAGCCGACAGCGTCGGCGCGCTGGCCACGCGCACCTTGCCGCCGTCTGCGTCCGCCAACCCGGCGACTTCGGACAGTACCCCGTCGAGCTCGTCGAGCGCGCGTTCGAGCCGGGAAGCCAGCGAGCGTCCGGCTTCTGTCAGCAGAACCTCGCGTGTCGTGCGATCCAACAGACGCACGCCCAAGCCGGATTCCAGTTCGACGATCGCGCGACTGACGGCCGGCTGCGTCAACCCGATCCGCTCGCCGGTACGGCTGAAGTTGCGCGTCTCGGCGACCGACTGGAAGACCCGCAACTGGCGCAGCGTGACATTCATGATCGATTATCATATATAAATTTCATAAATCGATTTCTCTTTGCTCTGGCCGTGCGGTGAAATCCGCCCACGGCGATCCGACAACTGCTTCCCGACCGATTCACCGTGCTGCTGGTGAGCACCGTGCTGCTGGCCAGCGTGCTGCCCGCGCGCGGCGCCGCCGCCGCCGGCTTCGAGACCCTCACCACGATCGCGATCGGCCTGCTGTTCTTCCTTCACGGCACCAAGCTGTCGGCTAAGTCGATCAGTGCCGGCGCCGCGCAGTGGCGGCTTCACGGCCTGGTATTCGGCTGCACCTTCGCCCTATTCCCGCTCCTCGGCCTGGCGCTGAAGCCTGTGCTGATGCCGCTGGTGACGCCGCAGATCTACACCGGCGTCCTGTTCCTGTGCGTGCTGCCTGCGACCGTGCAGTCGGCGATCGCCTTCACGTCCATCGCCCGCGGCAACGTGCCGGCCGCCGTCTGCAGCGCGTCGGGCTCGACCCTGCTGGGTGTCTTCCTCACGCCCGCGCTGGTCAACCTGTTGGTAGTTTCCGGCGGGTCAGCCAGCGCGTCACTCGATTCGGTCTGGCGCATTCTCCTGCAGTTGATGGCGCCGTTTGCAGCGGGTCAGTTGCTGCGCCCGTGGATCGGCGAGCGACTCAAGCGCCACGGCGCCGTCCTCGGCGTGGTCGATCGCGGCTCCATTCTTCTGGTGGTCTACACCGCGTTCAGCGCCTCGGTCATCGAAGGGCTATGGCGGCAGATATCCATGCAGGCGTTGGCCGGGCTGTTGGCGGTGTGCGCCGTCGTGCTGGCCTGCGCACTGTTCCTAAGCGCCTGGCTCGCTCGCCGCCTCGGTTTCGACAAGGCCGACGAGATCACCACCGTCTTCTGCGGCTCCAAGAAGAGCCTGGCCAGCGGCATCCCGATGGCGAACATCCTGTTCCCCGCCCATGTGGTGGGCGCCGTCGTGCTCCCGCTGATGCTGTTTCACCAGCTCCAACTGATGGTGTGCGCAGTGCTCGCGCAGCACTACGCCATGCGCGTCAATGACGTGGCCGGGGCCCGGGACGCCGGGACATTTCTCGGACTCGCCGGGCGCACGACGGCGCCCGGAGCGTCATGGCGGCGGACGGATTGGAACGACTAGCACCATCCGGGATCGCCGGTCAGAGCTGCATGCTGGGCTCGACGAATGCGCTTTCCTAGCTGACCGGGGTGGTCGAGGCATTCCCTTCCCCGCTGACATTCCGCGCGGCACGTCGCAACGTCACCGTGAATCGGGACCCTGACCCCGGCGAGCTTGTGGCGACCAGCGAGCCCCCCATCGCCTCGACCAGGCGTCGGCTGATCACCAGTCCGATTCCGTATCCCGGGGTGCTGCTCTTATCCCTTCCGAGGCGGTTGAATGGCTGGAAGAGATCCGCGAGCTGGGCCTCGCTCATGCCGATCCCGCTGTCGGCGACCGTGATGTCGACCCATGGGCTGTCGGCTCGGGTCGACACGGTAATCTTGCCTCCCGGTCGGTTGTACTTGACCGCGTTGGACAGCAAGTTCGTGATCACCTGCCGCAACTTCGTCTCGTCGGCATCGACCTCCTCGGCACCCGGGGCCAGGTCGACCTCGAAGGACAGTTGATTCCGGCTCGCGTCGACCTCGAGCAGCGCGATGCACGATCGGATCAAGCGGGTCACGTCGACTGGAGCAAGCCGCATCGCAACCGCGCCGGCATCGACGCGCGCCAGGTCGAGCACCTCCTCGATCATCGCCAGCAGGTGCCAACCCGCTTCCTGGATCTGGTCGTTGCGCTGCCTTTGCCGGGGCAAGAGAGGATCGGCTCCCTCGGCCGCGAGCAACTGCGAGAAGCCAAGGATGGCGTTCAGCGGAGCGCGCAGGTCGTGGCTCATCCGCGAGAGAAAGTCGGTCTTGGCCTTGCTCGCGGCTTCGGCCAATGCGCGCGCGCGCTCAGCGTAATGCAAGCGCTCCGTCTCGCTGGTGTCCTGGACGACGGCGACGACGTGCGGCGACTGGCCGGCTTCGACGATCAGGCGCGCCCGCACCAGGACCGGAACGGCGGAGCCGTCCGCGCGGACGTAGCGCTGCTCGCAATCGTAGCCGCGCATCGCCCCGATCAGCATGCCGCGCAGGCGATCCCGCTCTGCTTCGCGCTCCTCGCGAGGCAGAAGATCGAGCAGGTTCATCGACAGCAGCTGCGCGCCCGGGTACCCGGTAAGCTCGCCGAAGGCCGGGTTGGCCTGCCGAATCCGTCCGTCGACCTCGGCATACGCGACGCCCACGGTGACCGCATCGAGAATGGTTCGAAGCCTCGCCTCGCTCTCGCCCAGTGATCGCAAGGTGCTTCGGCGCTCGGCGATCTCGTGTCGCAATTGTCTCGTCCGCTCATTGACCGCGGCCTCGATCCGGAACAGGGTGCCGGACATCGTCAGCATCAGCAGCCCGAACATCGCCAGGGACGAAAAGGCCGGGGCGGACAGCGCCGCCAACCGCAGGCGCTCTTGCGGCGCCAACGGTTTGGTCGACATCACGCGCAGCTGCCAGGTCCGCGACGCGAAATCGAGGCTCGTAGCTTCCTGCTCGCGGCCCTTCGGAGCCGGTCCCTGGCAGTCGGGGCCACCTGCGAGGCGGACACGCTCGGCGGGATCGGTGAGATCGTCCAGGCAGGCGACCAGCTCGCCCCCCGCACCCTCCAGGGCGTCAGCCAGCGCGATGTCAAGCCGGATACCGGTAAATGCGAACCCGCGCGGCAGTTCGCGACCCGCATCACGTCCGAAGGCGGCATGGTAGAGAACCACGCCGGTCTCTCCGGGGGGCGAACTCGTCAGGTGAAATCCGGGCGACGCAACGATTCGCCGGGTCCGGCGCGCGATGTCGATCGTTGCCCTTGCCTGGGGAATCGACAACACGTTGATGCCGATCGCCCCCAGCCCTGCGGGATTCAGCGTGTACATGAAGCGCATGACGACCTTCTCGGCATCGCCGTCGGTCGACGTGCCGCCGTCGGCAATGGCACGATCCCAGACCCGGAAATCGGGGTGACCCTCGGCGCGCACCCGGCGCTCGAAGGCCGCGACGTCGATCGCAGCCACCTGGACGTGCCAACCGAGGCCGTCCAGGGGTCCGATCCGCCGAGTCCACGGAATCGCGGCGCGCGAGAACTCGGCCTCGGTGACGTCATCCGAGAACGACATCAGTCCGTGCACGGCCTCCACGGCATCGATGCATCCCTGCAGTCCCAGCAGCAGGCGCTTGTTGACTTCCTGCGCCGATCGGCTGAACGTTGCCTCGCGCCGACGGTCCTCCCAGCGCGAGACCTCGGCGATTCCGGCCACGAACAGGATCGCCAGCGTCACGAGCGGCAAGCCGACGCCGAGGCGACGCCTGATCCACACTGCGGGCGGCCTGCCGATCCAGGTCAAGACGGCGGGTCCCAGCACGAGCACGCCAAGGGTCTCGCCGACCCACCACGCGAGCCAGACGAGGCCGGGCGGGTCGGCGGTCGACAGTGCCACTTCTGCCAGCGTGATCGCCGAGGCGCTGACCAGGCTGGCAATGGGGCCCGCGCCGAGCAGGAAGCGGAGGATTTCCCCGGGAGCCTCAAGACCCCACCTCGACGCCGGCACCCACTTCCGTACCACCGCGGCTCCGGCCGCCGCCTGCGCCGTCACCCCCAACGCAAAGGCGATCGTGGCAGTTGCCAGTTGCCAGTCCGATATTCCGACGCCTCGGCCGGCGAGGCGCGCCGCGCCCGTCGCGAGGGCCCCCAAGGCAACGCCGACGAGCGACGCCCAACCCAGAATGGCCGTCGCGACGACACCGATCGCAGCCGCCGGGTCGATCGGGGGCGCGCCGCCCGGAAACACACCGACCCACAGCGTCGGCAGACCGCCGATGGCGACCGAAGCAGCGATCAACAGGACCCGCGCTGCCCCGCGCGCCAGCGCACCGAAGTCGAGCGAGTAGGTCGCCACCTAGCTTCTCCCCCCAAGGAGTGCCGGGCGCCGCCCTGCTGGAGCGGGCAGCAGAAAATCAGAACAGGGCGGGATCCGATACTAGAAGACCGCCATCGGGAGCGCTACTGGCACCTCGCCACGCACTCCTGCCGGCGCCCGGTACGTCGCGAAGACGGCCCCGAATAGGCCTGCATGCGCCGCGGCTATCAACTTAACGGCGGTAGCACGGCGTGGCGCGCCAGCACGCGCTGCCAGCGCCACTGCGCCTCGGGCAGCAGCCACTGTACGCCGAAGCGCGCAGTGCGCATCTTCTCGTCATGCCAGGCGTCGCACGTGTGGCGCAGTGCCGCCTGTACGCTGCGCATCCAGGCCCAGGCGAGCAGCGTGAAGCCGATGCCGCGCAGGTAGTCGTCGGCGACACGCAGCGGCCATTCCGGATCACCTTCGCGGCCGTCCAGAAGCGCAGCAGTGGCGGCACGAGCGGCATCGACCTGCGCGCGCAGCGCCTGTGCGAACTCGACGGCGGACGGTGGCGCAGCGCTGGCGTCGGCCTCCAGTTGGGCTAGCAGCGTGTCAAGCCGCGCAGCGCCGTCATCGAGCACCTTGCGCTGCAGCAAGTCGATTGCCTGGATCTCGTTGGTACCCTCGTAGATCATCGCGATGCGGCTGTCCCGCACGGCCTGCTCGATGCCGTACTCGTGCACGTAGCCGTAGACGCCCCAGACTTGCAGCGCCTCGTCGGCGCCGCGGTGGCCGTTGTCGGTGAGTAGGGCCTTGACCACGGGCGTCAGCAGGCCCACCAGCGCCTCGGCCCGGGCGCGGCACGGCGGATCGGCATGGTGGTGCGCGTCGTCGATCAGCATCCCGCACCAGTAGGCGACCACCCGCTGACCCTCGGCCAACGCGCGCAGGCTCCACAACGTGCGGCGCACCGCAGGGTGCCGTGCGATCGGTGCGCCGCGCCCCTGCACGCGCTCGCGTGCATAGGCTTGTGCGTTTTGCAGCGCCGCCTCTAGGTGCCCCAGGCCCTGCAGCCCCACGTGCAGCCGCGCCGAGTTCATCATCACGAACATCGCGCCCAGGCCCCGGTGCGGCTCGCCGACCAGCCAGCCCGTGGCGCCCTCGAATCGCATGGCACAGGTGGCGCTGCCCTTGATGCCCATCTTTTTCTCGATGCCGTCGCAATGAATGGCGTTGCGGCGACCGTCCGGGAGCCACTTCGGCGCGACGAACAGCGAGAGACCCCGCGTGCCCGGCGGCGCATCGGTCAGCCGCGAAAGGACCAGGTGCACGATATTGTCGGTGAGATCGTGCTCGCCGCCGGAGACGAAGATCTTGCTCCCGGTGATGCGGAAGCTGCCGTCTACGACGGGCTCCGCCTTGCAGCGCACCAAGCCCAGGTCGCTGCCGGCGTGCGGCTCGGTCAGGTTCATCGTCGCCAGCCACTCGCCCATGGCCAGCTTCCGGAGGTAGCGCGCCTTCAGCTCGGCGCTGCCATGGATCCTCAGGCATTCGTAGGCGCCGTGCAGCAGGCCCGGGTACATCGTCCAGCCGTGGTTCGCGGCAGCGATCATCTCATTGAATGCGGCACCAAGCAGCGCCCGCAATCCCTGGCCACCCCACTCGGGGTCGCACGCCAGCGCGCCCCAGCCGCCGTCGACGAAGCTTTGGTATGCGGCGCGGTAGCCCGCCGGCGTGCCGACCTCGCCGTCGCGCCAGCTACAGCCTTCGAGGTCGGCGCTGCCGTTGATGGGCGCCAGCACGCCGGCGGCGAACTTGCCGCCCTCCTCCAGGACGGCGCGCGCCGTCTCGACGTCCAGGTCGGCGAACGCTGCCGTGGCCGCCCACTGCGCGGGTGCGCCGAGCACCTCCTCAATCACGAACTGCATGTCGCGCAGCGGCGGTTCGTAGGCCCACATCGTCACGGCTCCTTCAGCGGGGCGCCATGCGCAGCGCGCCATCGAGGCGAATCACCTCGCCGTTGAGCGCCGGGTTCTCGACGATTGCAGCGGCAAGCTGCGCGAATTCCTCGGGCCTGCCGAGGCGCCTCGGAAACGGGATTCTGGCGGCCAGCGATTCCTGCACCGCCTGCGGTAGTGCGTCCACCAGTGGGGTGCGGAACAAGCCCGGCGCGATCGTCACGGTGCGGATGCCATGGGAGGCTAGGTCGCGCGCCGACGGCAAGGTCATCGCGGCGACGCCGCCCTTGCTTGCGGCGTAGGCCTCCTGCCCGACCTGGCCGTCGAAGGCGGCCACCGAGGCCGTGTTGACGATCACGCCGCGTTCGCCCGAATTCGCCTCGTCCGCCAGCGGCTCCAACCTGGCCATCGCTGCAGCGGCCAAGCGAGCAACGTTGTAGGTGCCGATCAGGTTGACGCGCACCACGCGCTCGAAGTCCGCCAGCGGCGCCGCACTGCCGTCCCGGGCGACGATGCGCCGGGCGCTGCCGATGCCGGCCACGTGCATGACAATGCGGGCGGCGCCATGCAACTCGGATGCGGCCGTGGTGGCGGCCTGCAGGCTATCGCGAAGGCCGCCGCGCTCCCGCCGCCCCGCTCGACCTGCCCGGCCACGGCGCGCGCGGCCTCGAGGTTCAAGTCGAGCAGCGCCACCCGCGCGCCGCGGCGCGCGAGCTCAAGCGCGGTGGCCGCGCCAAGGCCCGAGCCGGCGCCCGTGACCAGCGCAGTTTGTCCGTGGATGTTCATCGTCGAGGGGTCCTGTTCAGCGCCTGTCCGCAATCAGCAGGCCTTCGGCGCTGGCGGCGTATGCCGCATCGAGGTCGAATTGAGGAACAGGCCGTCGCCGTGCGACCGGTCGGCGATGCCCGCTAGCGGAGCGCCGACAGCCGAACTCATCGGGCCATCACCAGGTCCGGCAGCGCGGTGACGATGCCGGGCGCGAAGCACAGGACCACGATCGCCGCGGCCATCAGTCCAACGAAAGGCAGCGTGCCGCGGATCACCTGCCCGAGCGGAATATCAGGCGCGATGTGGCGAATGACGAAAATGTTCAATCCGACCGGAGGGTGGATCAGTCCCATTTCCATCACGATCATCATCACGACGCCGAACCACACCAGGTCGAAGCCGGCTGCGCGCAGCGGCGGGATGATGACCGGTGCGGTCATCAGGATGATCGAGACCGGGGGCAGGAAGAATCCGAGCACGACCACCAGCATCAGCACTGCAGCCAGCAGCAGCCAGCGCGACAGGTGCAGCGCCACGATGGCCTCGGCGGCCGACTGGCTGACGTGCAGGTAGCTCATCACATACGAATAGAACAGCGACATGCCGACAATCAGCATCAGCATCGACGACTCGCGCAGCGTGGTCGAGAGGATCGGCTTCAAGTCGCCCGGACGCCATATGCCATAGCACGCCGCGATCAGTGCCAGCGCGAGCACGCCGCCGAGGCCGGCCGTCTCCGACGGCGTGGCCAGGCCGCCGTAGAGGGCGACCATCACGCCGACGAGCAGCACGACGAACGGCAGGACGCGCGGCAGCGTCGAAAACCGGTAGGCCATCGTGTAGCTGTGCCTCTCGAGCAGCGCCGAAGCGCCGGCGCCGGACTCGCAGGCACGAAGGGCCTGCGCATACTCGCGGCGGTAACGCCAGACTGCATAGGTCGCGAACAGCAGCACGAGCAGCAATCCGGGCCCGACGCCGGCGAGGAACAGCCGCCCGAGCGACTGCTCCGCTGCAACCGCGTACAGGATCATCGTCACCGACGGCGGCAGCAGGATCCCCAGCGTGCCGCCGGCAGCGATGATCCCGGCAGCGAGCGCGCCCGAGTAGCCGCGTCGGGTCATCTCGGGGATGCCCGCAGCACCGATCGCCGAGCAGGTCGCGGGCGAGGATCCGGCCATCGCCGCGAACACGGCGCAGGCAAAGACGTTGGCGATGCCAAGGCCGCCGGGCACCTTGTGCAGCCAGGCGTGGATCGCCAGGTAGAGGTCCTTGCCGGCGGGCGACTTGCCGATCGCCGCGCCCTTCAGGATGAACAGCGGGATCGCGAGCAGGGTGATGGAGGACATCTCCTCGTAGACATTGCTCGCCACCGTGTCGAGCGCCGCCGCCGGCATGAAGACCGACATGAAGCCGAGGGCGACCAGGCCGAGCGCGAACGCGATCGGCATGCCGATGAACATCGTGAGCAGCGTGGCAGCGGCGTAGAGCAGGCCCAACGTGCCGACGCTCATCGCGCTTCTCCCCGGCCGCCGCGCACTGCACCGGCGATCTGCAGCACGAGTTGCAGGCACAGCAGCAGCAGGCCGGCGCCCATCAGTCCGTACGGGATCCACATCGGCGGCGCCCAGGTCGAGATCGAGTGCTCGTTGCCGGTCCAGGATTCGTGCAGTTGCGTCAGGCTCTTCCATGCGAGGAAGGCGCACAGCAGCAGGCTCAGTGCGTCGACCAGAAGCAACCGCCAGCGCTCGAGCCGAGCGGGCAGCAGCACGGCGACCGCCTCGATACTGACGTGGCCGCGCCGGGCCTGGACCGCCGCGGCGCTGAGGAAGACCGCGCCCACGAGCAGGAAGATCGTGGTCTCGTCCTGCCAGTCGACCGTCGACCTGAAGACGTAGCGCATCGCCACGCCCCAGGTCAGCACCACGCAGGCGGCCACCAATGCCAGGCCGCCGACCTGGACAATGGCGTCGTTCAATCGCGCCACGGCTGCAGCGATCCCCTTCGGGGGACCGCCGACCGCCGCGGGCGCGGCATGCGCCTTGTCGCTCGGCTCTTCGAGCTCGAAGCCATGGCTCATGGCAGCGCCTTGGTCGCCAGCTCGAGCAGCTTCGCGCAATCGGCCGACTTGTCGGCGTAGTCCTTCCAGGCCGTCGTGCGCGCGAGCGTGCGCCACTTCTCGATCGCGGCCGCATCAAGGTCGTGCACCGATGCCCCGGCGGCCTTGAACGCGGCCGCCACCTGCCGGTCGGCATCGATCGCACCCTGGCGCCCGAACGCCTCGATCTCGGCACCGACCGCCATCACGACGTCCCGCTGCGGCTTGGGCAGCGCCTCGAAAATGGCCTTGGACATCAGCAGCGGGCCGAAGATGAACCAGTACGAACGCGGCCCGAGCGTCAGATGCCTGGCGCTCTCGACCAGCCGGAACGACGCCATGCTGGTCGACGAGGTGATGCAGGCATCACAGGCGCCCGTCTGCATCGCCTGGTACAGCTCGGTCGACGGCAGCGACAGCGGCGTCGCCCCGGCGGCCTTGAGCACAAGGTCCATTTCGCGCGAGCCGCCTCGCACCTTCAGGCCCTGCGCGTCGGACGGTACGATCACCGGCTTCGTGCGGCTCGCCGCGCCTCCAGCGAGCCAGAGCCAGGAGACCACGACCACGCCTTTGCTCTCCAGCGTCCGAGTCAGCTCCGCGCCGATCGGCCCGCCCTTCCATGCATAGGCCTCGTCGTAGCTCGATACGATGCCCGGCATCAACCCGATATTCAGCTCGGGGAACTCGCCGCCGGCCGACGAGATCGGAAACAGCGACAGGTCGAGCGCACCCTTGCGCAGCGCCGCGAACTGGGCGTTCGGCTTCATCAGCGACGAGCCCGGATAGACCTGGACTTCGATCTCGCCGCCGCTGCGCTTGCCGGCGTCCTGGGCGAAACGAAGTGCCATTCGGTCGCGGATGTCGCCCTGGTCGAGCGTGCCGCCCGGTGCTTGGTGCGACAGCTTGAGCGTGGTCTTGCCGAAGCTGCGGCCCGACCCCAGCAGGGTCGGCGCCGCGACAGCGGCGGCGAGGAGCCGCCGGCGCCCGCGCGATGACGGCATCGTTGACGAGCGATGGATCTTCATGGTCTCTCCTGTGTGTCGCCCAGACCGGGCAGCTGCATCGCGTTGCGCTTCAGGATCAGCGGCTTCGCCTCGTCGCGGAAACCGGCTTGCGCATCGTTTTCAGGCCTGCTCGACGGCCCGGGCTTCGACCAGCGCGTCGATCTCGGTTTCGCCGAGGCCCAGTTCGCGCAGCACGGCACGGCTGTGCTCGCCGAGCCGTGGCGCCGGCGCCGTGACGGCTTCGGCCTTGCCGTCCAGGGTGATCGGCGTGCCGATGCCGCGGCCGATGCCGCCCTGGCCGTCGGGGACATCGATCACCATGCCGACGGCGCGCACCTGCGCGTGCTCCAGCGCCTGGCCAGCGCTGTTGACCGGACCGGCGGGTACGCCGGCAGCCTCGAACCGGGCGCACCACTGGGCGACCGGGCCTTCGGCCAGTACGGCTTCGATCAGCGTCTCCAGTTCCAGACGGTTCTTGACGCGTCGCTGCGGGTGGTCGAAGCGCGGGTCGGCGGCCCACTCCGGATGCCCCAGCACCTCGCAGGCGCTGGCCCAGGCCTTGGGGTTGCCGGCACCGATGACCATTCGCCCGTCGCCGGCCTTGAACACCTGGTACGGCGCGATCAGCGAATGCGCTGTACCCAGGCGCTGGGTCTCGCGGCCGCTCGAGAAGTAGTTCGCGGCCAGCCAGTAGGTTTGCTGCATCGCGGCCTGCAGCAGCGAGGTGCCGACGTGCTGTCCCTGGCCGGTCTTCAGGCGGTGCACGTAGGCCGAGACGATGGCGAGCGCCGCCAGGATGCCGGCATTGGTGTCGGCGATCGAAACGCCGGGCTTGACGGGGTCGCGGTCGGGCTCGCCGGTGGCCGCGATGATGCCGCTGAACGCCTGCAGGATCAGGTCGAAGCCGCCGACCTTGGCCATCGGCCCGGTGCGGCCGTAGCCGGTGATCGAGCAGTAGATCAGCGCCGGGTTGACGGACTTGAGGTCCTCGTAGCCTAACCCCAGTCGTTCCATCACGCCGGGGCGGAAGTTCTCGGTCAGCACGTCGGCGCCCTTCACGAGGCGCAGCAGCACGGCCCTGCCTTGCGGCGTGCGCACGTCGAGGGAGAGCGACCGCTTGCCGCGGTTGATCATGCGGAACGACGGCGGCATCTCGCTGTCGCCCGGCTTCTGGTACTGGCGCGCATCGTCGCCGCCGGGGAACTTCTCGATCTTGACGACCTCGGCGCCGAGGTCGGCCAGCATCATGCCGCAGATGGGGCCGGCCATGATCTGCGCCATCTCGATGACACGTACGCCGGCCAGCGGCTTGTGGGCTTGCGGGACGGTCATGCAGTTCCTCTCAGCGACCGGTGAAACGCGGCGCGCGGCGCTCCGCAAAGGCGCCGCGACCCTCCGCGAAGTCGGCGCTCTGCAGCGTCATCGCCTCGCGCCCGCGCAGCGCGGCCTCGTCGAAGCGGCCGGCGGCGATCTCGTTAAGCGACTGCTTGGTGGCCTGCGCCGCCAGCGGCGCCAGCGCGCAGACGGTCCGGACCAAGGACTGCACTGCGACGTCGAAGGCGTCGACGGTGGCCGCCACCTCGAAGACGCCGAGTGCGGCGAGCGATTCGACCGGCAGCGCCTGCGCGGTCAGGAAGGCCCGCTTGGCGCCGACCAGCCCCAGTCGCGACACGAAGCGACGCAGGCCGCTGGGGTAGTAGTGCAGGCCGAGCGCCGCGGCCGGCATGCGGAATTCGCTGCCGGCCAATGCCACCCGCAGGTCGCACGCCAGAACCATGTCGGTGGCGCCACCGTACACACTGCCGTTGAGGGCGCAGATCGTGAGCGGACGCGCGCGCTCGATCGCATCCGGCACCTTCTCGAACAGGCGTGGGTCGTGATCCGCGACGTCGAAGCCGCCCAGGTGGTAGCCGGCACAGAATACGGGCCGCTTTTGCCCGCGCGTGTCCGCCGTCAGCACGACCGCGCGGATCGAGCTGTCGGCGTCGAGTTGCTCGAGCATGGCGAGCAACGCGCTCAGGTCGGCGTCTTGGAGGCTGTTGCGCTGCGACGGACGGCGCAAGACGATGGTGGCCACGCCGCCGTCGATGCGGAGGCCGGGCACGTCCCCGTCGCTCACGGCTGCCTCACTCGAGCGCGAGGTGGACGCCGTGGGCGGGCCGGATTGCGCGCCCGAGCGAGCGGCGCAGCGGCCATGCAGTCGCGAATCGGGGCACGGATGTCTCCTTCGGGTCTGGGTGGGCCGGCGGCCGCACGACGCTTGTCTTGGCGCAGCGCCAGTGTGCGCGGATTCCGATCGAATTGATCGCATAATCACATCGATGATGAAAAATCCGGGGAGCGATCGAATGGCGGCGCCCGTGAAATCCGCGCAGCGGGTTCTCGAACTGCTCGAGTTCTTCGCCGAGGAGCGCCGCCCGACGGCGGTCGGCGTCATCGCCCGGGCGCTCGGGTGGCCGCAATCCAGCACCTCGGTGCTGTTGAAGGGGCTGGCCGAGACCGGCTACTTCGACTACGACGCTCGGAGCGGCTTGTATGCGCCGAACGTGCGCATCGCGCTCGCTGCCGCCTGGCTGCAGGAACACCTGTACAGCGAGCACAACCTGCTGCGCCTGATGGAGAGTGTCCTGGAGCGAACCGGCCACACGGTGATGATCGGCTCGCGCCGCGGCGTACATGTGCGCTACCTGCACGTTCTGCAGGCGACCCGCGAGGGACGCTTCACCGCCAAGACCGGTTCGCTGCGGCCGCTGTTCCGGAGCGCTGCGGGCAAGGTGCTGCTGACCAGGCTCACCGAGCGCGACGTTGCAATGCTGCTGCGCAAGGCGAACGCGCTGGAGGTCGACTCTGCCAATCGACTCGAATTCGTGGACGTGCGACGGGAGATCGAGGAGGTGCGCCGCCGCGGCTACTCGATCTCGCTCGGGACGTCGATGCCCGGCGCGGCGGCGCTGGCGGTGCTCGTTCCGGTGGCGCGCGACCGCGAGCCGATGAGCCTGAGTGTCGGAGGGCCGATGCGCGAGATCAAGAGCGAACGGGAGCAACTGGTCGCCGTCCTGCGCGAGGCCATCGAGCCGATCCGCCGGGCGTCCGCAAGCTGAGGCAAGCCGGCCAGGAGCGACACCGGCACCGGGATGGCGCGACAAGGCGGGCCCCGACTGCGGACGTCGAGGCTGCCCGGGTAGAGCGCCTCGCTTCCGCCGACAGGGCGAGACGTGCCCCGCCGGCCCTCAACTCGAACACGGCGTGGCACCACCAACCCAGTGCGGCTCCGACCAACTGCGGCTCCGACCAACTCGGCGATCACGAATCACGGCACGCTCGATGGCGCAATGCCGGCAGAGCTGTCGGTGAACGTTCTTCCGAACGCCACACCCGGGTTCGCGAACGAATCTCTCTTTCGGATCTACTGCCATCACCTGCTTCGCCTCCACTTTCCGCGGTCGTACTTATCGTGCGTTAGCCGAACTTCGCGGATTCGACCCTGACGGGCCTGCTTTTTGGCGGGTCCGTGTTTTTATGTCGTTGATTTACTTCAGTGCACGGGGCGCGAAAGAGCGAAAGGTCGCTGTAGTGAAGACCTTGGTCCTGGTCAAACGTGGCGCGCTCGGCAATGATTGCCGTCGCCATGTTTCTACGCGCGACGACCCGGAAGAAGGACGGCAAGGAGCACCGCTACTGGAGCGTGGTGGAGAACCGCCGCGTCGCGGGCGGACGCGTCGTGCAGCGCCACGTGCTGTATCTGGGCGAGATCAACTCGTCGCGGGAACTGGCGTGGCGCCGCTCGATCGAGGTCCTTGATGACGTCGCGCCGGCGCCGCGCACGCTGTCGCTGTTCGCCGAGGACGGCTGCGAGGGGGTGCTGCCCGACGCCTCGATCGTGCGGCTGCGCCTGTCGGAGCTGTCGCTGCGCCGGCCGCGGCAATGGGGCGCGGCTGGCTGGCGTTGACGCTGTGGCAGACGCTGCAACTCGATGAGTTCTGGGGCGAGCGGCTGCCGCCTTCGCGCAAGGGCACGCGCTGGGACCTGGTGCTGTTCGTGCTTGTGGCCTACCGGCTGATCGCGCCCGACAGCGAGTGGCGACTGCATCGGCAGTGGTACGGCCAGACCGCCCTGGCCGATCTGCTCGGGGCCGATGACGAGCTGGCCGATCCGCACCTGCTGTACGGCTGCCACGACTGGCTGCTGGCGCACAAGGAGGCGCTGTTCAGCCACTTGGTGGACCGGTGGCGCGATCTGTTCAACGCCAGCTTCGAGGTGCTGCTGTACGACCTGACATCGACGTACTTCGAGTCGGATCCGCCGCTGGATGAGGACGACAAGCGCCGCCATGGCTACAGCCGTGATCATCGCTCCGACTGCGTGCAGATCGTCATCGCGCTGATCGTCACGCCCGAGGGGTTGCCGCTGGCCTACGAGGTGCTACCGGGCAACACAAACGATGCAACGACGCTGCGCGGCTTCCTGCAGCGCATCGAGCGGCAGTATGGCAAGGCCGAGCGGGTGTGGTGCATGGATCGCGGGTGTCCACCGAGGCGTCAGCGTCGGATGAATACCCCCGTCGATCCCGGAGTCGCGAAGGGATTGCGTACAGTCAATCGCTGGTCGATTCGTTGTCCGCTACGAAGTTCCTCCGAGTACAGCACGCCGCAATCGGCCAACAGTGCCGCGGCAACGATCAAAGCGTCATAGAACGAAAAACCGTACTTCTGTGCCATGTCGCGCGCGCGGTCGTGGGTCTCGATCGTCAGCGGGTGAACCTGGCAAAGCGTCCGGACCACGCCCAGCACATCCGCGATGCCCTCCCAGCTCAAAGCGCGCTTGCGAATGGCCGCGCTCGCGAATTCATTCAACACCTGGACCGACACGTGTCCACCGTCCGCCAGCAAGGTCTCGGCCGTGTCGGCCTTCGGAACGTCCGACGACCCCAAGTACAGAAGCACGTTGGTGTCGAAGAAGACCTCAGCCACGGGCATTGACCTCCAGCCTGTCGAACTTGAAGTCGGCCGGCAGTTGCCCGCGGTATCGCCGCAGCCGCATCAGCAGTTCCCGTGGCGCGGGCTTGCGGGCCACTTCGAGGACACGCGCCCCGGCGACGTGGATCTCGATTTCCTCGCCTTCCTTGAGCTTCAAGGCTTCGACCACGGCTGCCGGAAGGCGGACGGCAAGACTGTTGCCCCACTTCGAAACTTGCACGGCCTGGGCTCCATGGATATACACGTCACGATGTGTATATCCTAGCGGAAGTACACCTTGTCGGCAGGCAAACCCTGTCATGGCTCGCAAGCGGCGCGCAGACATGCCCTCAGCCAGCGATGGACGGTGTCGGCGTCGAGCCTCGGGGGCCATACCATCGAGACCGCAAATCCGGTCGTCGCTACGGGAAGCGGGAAACTGAACATCCCGTCCCTCAGCGTCGCGGTATGCAGCTCGGGAACCGCGGCCATCAGATCAGACGGCCTGGCCAGCGCCAAGGCCAGCGCACAAGCCAGGACGCGTACGTGCCGCGGACGCGCAGGAAAAGACCACAACCAACGCTGTGGTCACCGTCGCACGCGACCTGGACGTCGCGCGGGCTCAGCGTGTGAAGCGCGATGGATACCCCAACTTCGAACTTCGCCGTTCACCGCCCCGTCACCGATTTTTGCCTTCATCGAGGCGCACGCCGCGGCAGCGCGGCTGCTCTACGAGGCGTATCGGGCGGCTACTTCCTTCGTCAATTCAATGACTTGCTGTCACTGACGCGCACTGTCGTGCACTAACGGGAAGTATTACGGTGGCGTCCCCTAGGGGATTCGAACCCCTGTTACAACCGTGAAAGGGTCGTGTCCTAGGCCTCTAGACGAAGGGGACTGAAACGACGCGTCGAGCGAGAAACGTAACGGTGCGGTTGGTTGCCTTTGTTCTTGGCGTGGTGCAGCGTTTTGGTGGAGGTAAGCGGGATCGAACCGCTGACCTCTTGCATGCCATGCAAGCGCTCTCCCAGCTGAGCTATACCCCCACGCGGCAAACCGAAAGTATAGCGTCAACCGGTCGGGCCGCAAAAGCAGGGAATGGCCGGGGGACGCGGACGATGGGGCCCGCCGCCTTCGGCCTTCAGCCGCCGGGCGGCAGCGCCGCGAGCGTTGCGCGCAGGCGACGCAACGTCTCCTCCTTGCCCAGCGTCTCCAGCACGAGGTCGATCGACGGTGTCTGCGTGCGGCCCGTCAATGCGACGCGCAGCGGTACGGCGACCTGCGGCATCTTGAGCTTCAGTTCGCCGACAATCGATTTCAGCAGCGCCGAGATCCCGGCGCGCTCCCACGGCGCCAGATCCTGGGCGCCCGACGCAAAGGCCTCGACCGCGGCGCGCCCCGGAGCCTTCAGATGCTGGTCGACGAGGGACGCCTCCGGCTTCGCGTGCGCGTAGAAGAGCATCGCCTCGTCGGCGATCTCGTTCAGCGTATGGCAGCGGTCCTTGAACAGCTTGACGACGGCGACGAGTGCGGCGCCCTCGGCCGGGTTGCCGCCGAGCGCCTCGATGCGGGGTGCGACCAGCTTCGCCAGGCGCTCGTCGTCGGCCTGCTTGAGGTACTCGGCGTTCAACCACTTGAGCTTTTCCAGGTTGAACTGCGCCGGCGCGCGGTTCACGTGCGCAAGGTCGAACCACTCGACGAGCTGGTCGCGGGCGAACTTCTCGTCGTCGCCGTGGCTCCAGCCGAGGCGCGCGAGGTAGTTGAACAACGCTTCCGGCAGGAAGCCGTCGGCGTCGTACTGCATGACGCTCACCGCACCATGTCGCTTCGACAGTTTCTGGCCGTCCGGTCCGAGAATCATCGGCAGGTGGCCGAATTGCGGCAGCCGCCCGTTGGGGCCGAGCAATGCGCGATAGATGTTGATCTGGCGCGGCGTGTTGTTGACGTGGTCGTCGCCGCGCAGCACGTGCGTGATGCCCATGTCGATGTCGTCGACGACGACGGCGAAGTTGTAGGTCGGGACCCAGTCGGCGCGGGCGATGACGAGGTCGTCGAGCTCCGCATTCGCGATCTCGATCGGGCCTTTCACGAGGTCGTTCCAGGCGACCGCGCCGTCGTCCTCATTGCGGAAGCGGATCACCGGCGCGACGCCCTCGGGCGGCGTCCGCCCCTGCGCGCGCTCCGGCCGCCAGCGGCCGTCGTAGCGCGGCTTCTCGCCGCGCGCCATCTGCGCTTCGCGCAGCTGCTCCAGTTCCTCTTTTGTCGCATAGCAACGGTAGGCCGTTCCTTCAGCGAGCATCCGCTCCAGAACTTCGCGATAGCGTGGAAGCCTGTCCGTCTGCCGCACCGGACCCTCGTCGTAGTCCAGGTCCAGCCAGCGCATGCTGTCGAGGATCGCCTGCACCGCGGCCTCGGTCGAGCGCTCGATGTCGGTGTCCTCGATCCGCAACACGAACTGGCCGCCGTGACGGCGGGCATAGGCCCAGGAGAAGAGTGCGGTGCGTGCCGTGCCCAGGTGCAGCATGCCGGTCGGGCTTGGGGCGATCCGTGTCCGGACGGTGGTGCCGTTGTTCATCGATGCGCTTTCGTGTTCGGTTACGGGCTTGACGTCAGTTCGCCGATCGTCAGTTCGCCGATCCTCGGCGAGGCGCTGCGGCACCCAGCCGCTCCGCGATGTCGGCGTGGCCGGCGTCGCGCGCGATCGTCGCCGCATCCTTGCCGCGGTTGTCGCGAAGGGCGGCGTCGGCGCCTCGCGCCAGCAGTAGGTCGACAACCGGAGCATGGCCCTGCCCCGCCGCCCACATCAGTGCGGTCAGCTCGTTGCGGCTGCGCGCATTGACGTTGACACCGGCATCCAGGAGCGCGATGGTGGCCTCGAGCTTGCCGCCGCCGGCCGCGTACTCCAGCGCCGATCGGCCGATGCGATCGAGCATTTCAGGCTTGGCGCCGCGCCGCAGCAATTCCGCCACCATCCGTTCCTCGCCGGCATACGCTGCCGCCATCAGCGGCGTCAGGTCCTGCGCATTGGCGAGGTTGACGTCGGCGCCGTGACGCAAGGCAAGATCGAAGAGCGCGCGGTCGCTGTGCTTACAGGCGACCATCAGGAGCGTGTCGCCGGTGCGGCCGCGGGAGTCGACCGCCGCGCCGCCGTCGAGCAGGCGCTCGATCAACGGCGTGTCGCCGTCGCGAATCGCGTTGACGAGCCGCAGGTTCTCCGGCCGCGGATCGCTGTCTTGCGCTGCGACAGCGAGCGCGATCGCCGAGAGCATGGCCGGCAGGATCCATCGGATTGCTAACAAGAACGCGGTAGCGACCACCGCATGGCGCGACCTGGTAACTGAATACCTCGTCATTGCACAAGACTCCGCCTTGAACTGCCGATGCCATCGGCGCATGATCGCAACGCGGTGATATGACCGCGAACAAGTCGAACGAAACACCGTGAACGCCGTGCGCCGCACAACCGCGGACGCATGATAAAGAAAGCGGACAACAAGAACGCGGGCAACAGCCCGCTGCCGCCGCACGCGGCTTGCCGCGTGCGGCGCCGAGCTGATCCGCAGGCAATTCAATGGCTGTGTGAGGGCGGACTTTTTCGCCTTGCTTTGGTCGATATGCAGGTAACGAGGAGACTAGACACATGAAACGCATCGTTTGCGCTCTCGCCGTGCTCGGCGTCGGCGCAGTGACATCGGCGTGGGCACAGCAGGAGATTTCCGGCAGTTCGACGCGCAAGACGGCGGACGTCACGAAGGCCGTCGACGTGACGCAGCAGATGCTGAACGCGGCCGCCGGGGATTCGGCCAACTGGCTGCATTCCAACGGCAGCTATGCGCAGACGCGCTACTACCCGGCGAAGCAGATCAACACCGCGAACGTCGGCAAGCTGAAGCCCGCCTTCGTGTTCCAGACGGAAGTGGTCGAGTCGATGGAGACGTCGCCGATCGTCGTCGACGGCGTCATGTACCTGACGACCTCGTACAACCACGTCTACGCGGTCGACGCGACGACCGGCCAGGAATACTGGCACTACAAGCACAAGATGGGACCGGTCACGACGTACTGCTGCGGCCCGAACAACCGCGGCGTCGCGATCGAGAACGGAAAGCTCTTCATGGGCACGCTCGACGCGAAGCTCGTGGCGCTGGATGCGCGCAACGGCAACGTGCTGTGGTCCACGCAGATCGCCGATCCGGACAAGGGCTACTCCGAGACGATGGCCCCGGTCGCCGTCGACGGCAAGGTGCTCATCGGCACGAACGGCGGCGAGTACGGCATCCGCGGCTTCGTCAAGGCCTTCGACCAGGACAGCGGCAAGCTGCTGTGGACGTTCTACACGATCCCGGACAAGGGCAGCGAGGGGACGTGGTCGGTCAACGACGCGACGAACCGCAACGAACTGCGCGACATCGCGAAGGAAAAGGCCCAGCTCGCGAAGAATGCCGACTTCTACAAGACCCTCGGCGGCGGCGTCTGGATGGCGCCCGCGATCGACCGCGCGACACACACGGCGTGGTTCGTCGTCGGCAATCCGTCGCCCGACCTGTACGGCGACGAGCGTCCGGGCGACAACCTCTACACCGACTCGATCGTCGCGATCAACCTGGACGACGGCAGCTACAAGTGCCACTTCCAGTACGTCGCGCACGACGTCTGGGACCTGGACGCCGTCTCGCCGGTGATCCTGACCGAAGCGAAAGGCAAGGACGGCATGTCGATACCGGTCGCGCTGCATGGCGGCAAGACCGGCCACGTCTACGTGCACGATCGCAAGGACTGCAGCCTGGTGCGCTTTTCCGAGGCGATGATCCCGCAGGAGAACATGTGGACGCTGCCGACCGCCACCGGAGCGCGGATGCTTCCGGGCGCCAACGGCGGTGTCGAATGGTCGCCGATGGCCTTTGACCCCGCCACCCGGATGGCCTACGCGGCCAACCTGCACCAGCCGATGACGTACCACGTCGAGGCCTCGCAGTATCCGGAAGGCAAGCTGTGGCTCGGCGGCGCGTTCAAGACCATCCCGACCGAAGCGCAATGGGGCCGGCTCGTCGCCGTGAACGTCGATACCGGCAAGATCGCCTGGGGCGTCAAGACGCCGCAGCCCCTGATGGGCGGCGTGCTCGCGACGGCCGGCGGGGTCGTCTTCACCGGCGAAGGCAACGGCTGGTTCAAGGCCTACGACGCGCGCACCGGCAAGGAACTGTGGAAGTTCCCGTGCGGCGCCGGCGTCAATTCGCCGCCGGTGTCCTACTCGGTCAACGGCAAGCAGTACATTGCCGTGGCCGCCGGCGGCAACACGCAGCTCGACTTCAAGCGCGGCAACAGCATCTTCGTCTTCGCGCTCTGACCGTCGCGGCACGTCGCATCACGAGCGGGGAGCGCGGCGCTCCCCGCTTTTTTGTTTTCAGCCGGCAGGGCGACTTGATATCCTGCCAGCTCACCGCATCCGATCCCCGATGGAAACCTTCGAATCGATCCGCCGATCCGCGCGCCTCCGGAGACGTGCCCTGCGCGCTGTCGCTCTCGCTGCCCTGCTCGGCGTTGCGGCGTCCGGCGCCCGCGCCGACATCGACGCCGGGCGCGAACTGGCGAAGCAGGTCTGCGCGGCCTGTCACGGTGCCGACGGCAATTCGCAGAGCAACCAGTTTCCCGTCATCGCCGCGCAAACGTATCGCTACCTGACGATCGAATTGCGCGACTTCAAGGCCGGCCGGCGCAAGGACCCGATGATGAGCGTCGTCGCGCAGACGCTCTCGCCCGAGGACATCGTCAACCTGGCGGAGTACTTCTCGGCGCAGAAATACAAGCTCATCGATTTCAAGGCCGACCAGGCCCGCGTCGATCGGGGACGCGCGAAGGCCGCTGAGACGCTCTGCACGATGTGCCATCTGGGCGAGTTCAGCGGGTCGAACGAGGTGCCGCGTGTCGCGGGGCAGTATCCGGAGTACATCCAGAAGCAGCTCGCGGCCTTCAAGACGCATACGCGGACGAACGATGCCGGCACGATGACGAGCGTCGCCGGAACGCTGGCCGACGAGGACATCGTCGATCTTTCGCACTACATCGCGAATCTTCCCTGACGCGCCGCCCGGGCCGTCAGGTTCCCACGAGCGATTCGATCCAGTGCGCGGCGCGCGTGATCGTGCCCAGCCGACTCGCGTTGGGCGTCTCGTTGGCCGCCGCGGCGACGTGCGCGGGACGCACGACCGTGGCGCCCTCGCGCCAGGCATTCAGCAAGGCGTTGTGCGCGACGAGGTTGACCGCGCGCGGATTGCCGCGCGCGGCCCGGTGCACGAGACGTGCGATCGGCGGCGGGAACAGCGAGACGCCGTTGCCGCCCGCAAGCCGTAGCCGCGTGCGCAGATAGCCTTCCGTTTCCTCCGCGTGCAGGCCGCCGAGCGCGCCGCGCAGGCCGATCCGACTGCGCAGCGCGCGCAAGTCTTCGCGATCCAGTGCCGCGTCGAATTCCGGCGAACCGGCAAGCACGACGACCAGGTGGCGCCAGGGCGCTGCCTGATCGATCGCGCGACGGAACGCCTCGAGCGCGTCCGGCGCAGTGGCTTGGCACTCATCGAGGCAGATCAGCAGGTTGCCGCGGGCCGCGGCGTCGCGAAGCCGCCGACCGACCCGTTCGGCCGACTCCTCCAGCGACGAGGACGCCGGCCGGCCGGCCGATCCCTCCAACGCGTCGGCCAGCGCGCGCATCAACGCGCCGGCGGTCGGAAAAGCCGTCGCGAGGAGGACGCTCGACGTGAAACCCGCCACGTCGGCCTGCTGGCCGACGAGCTGCCGGCAAAGCAGCGTCTTGCCGACGCCCGGAGCGCCGGTCAGCGAGATCCACGCGGGCGAGGACGTCGCGGCGGCCGCGATCCGTCCGCGCACGCGCGCGTGTGCGGACGTCTCCACGGCAAACGCCGGGTCCGGATTGATCGAGAACGGCGCGGTTCGGAAGCCGAAGTCGTCGAAGTACATCGTGCCGCAGGCTACGGTCGGCCGCCGCCCGCGGAAGGCGGGAAAAGCACGGCGATTCGCGCCCGTGTTCGTTCGATCCGCCGCGCACGACGCGGGCAGGCCCTCCGTCGGCGCGGGGACGAAGCGCTTCGTCGAAGCCTTCTTCTTGAATGGAACAGA
The DNA here is from genome assembly GCA_035524275.1 of Burkholderiaceae bacterium. GTDB lineage: Bacteria > Pseudomonadota > Gammaproteobacteria > Burkholderiales > Burkholderiaceae_F > DATKPC01. The sequence goes on along the minus strand of DATKPC010000145.1, from coordinate 35,447 downwards.
TTTCCAGTATATTGGATATCATGGATGCCGATATCGATTCGCTCGTCGCCCGGCGCGTTCGGGACCTGCGCAAGGCGCGCGAACTGAGCCTCGATCAACTGGCGGAACTGAGCGGCGTCAGTCGCTCGACGATTTCCCTGATCGAGCGCCAGGAAACCAGCCCGACCGCAGCCGTATTGAACAAGCTTGCCGGCGCGCTGGGCTCCTCGTTGTCGTCGCTGTTCGCCGACGAGCCCGCCGGCAAACCGGGCGGCCCGCTGTCGCGGCGCGCCGACCAGGGCGTCTGGATCGATCCGGCATCAGGCTACGTCCGCCGGCAGGTTTCGCCGACCGTGCCCGGTTCGCCGATCGACTTGGTCGACGTGACGTTTCCCGCGGGCGCGAGGGTCGCCTTCGAGAATGTCACCCGGCATGTCGTGACGCATCAGCAGGTCTGGATCCTTGCCGGCGAGATGGAGATCTCCGTGAACGATCGATCATGGCGCCTGCGACGCGGCGACTGCCTGGCCATGGTGCTGGGCCCGCAAGTCGTATTCAGCAATCCGACACGCCGGCCGGCGCGCTACGCGCTCGCGATCACGACGTCCGCGTCCGCAGCGCGGGGGCCGCGATGATCGAGCAGGTCGTCGTGGATTGCACGTTCGAGCGTCACGCCGGTGCGATCCTCGACATCCTCAACGAGGCCATCGTCACCTCGACGGCGCTGTACGACTACGCTCCGCGAGAGCCGAAGAGCATGGTCGGGTGGTTCGATGCGAAGCGCATAGGCCGTTTCCCGGTGCTCGGCATCGAGGACGGACGTGGCTCGCTCGTGGCTTTCGGCAGCTATGGCACGTTCCGGGCATGGCCGGCGTACAAGTACGCCGTCGAACATTCGGTCTACGTCCACAAGGACCACCGCGGCCAGCGGCTGGGCTTGACCGTGATGCAGGCCTTGATCCGGGCGGCGCGTTCCAGCGACGTGCACGCGATGGTGGGCGGTATCGATGCCGCCAACGCTGCGAGTATCGCGCTGCATTCCAGGCTCGGATTCAAACACGTCGGCACGCTGCCGCAGATCGGATTCAAGTTCGGCCGCTGGCTCGACCTGGCTTTCTACCAGCTCCTGCTGGACACGCCGACCCACCCCGTGGACGGCTAGCCCGCGCGGCAGGCACGCCAAAGCCCGGCCGCGGAAACCACGTCGTCGGGTCACGGCTGCCGGCGCTCGAAGAGTCGATGCTGCCGGTCGTGATCGCCTTCGACGCCACCCTCAAGGCAGGCCCTTTCGACGACCCGCGTCCATGAACAGCGTGCTGCCCGCGAGCGCGTCCGCCTCCGGCGCGAGCAGCGTGGCGACCGCCCAGGCGATCTGCTCCGGCGTCGTGAAGGCGCCGATGGCGGACTCTGACCGCATCTGCGCCAACACCTGCGAGACGTCGATGCCGTCGCGCTCGCCGCGCGCTGCGGCCACGCGGTGCAGCCGCTCGGTGTCGGCTGGGCCCGGCGCCACGAGATGCGCCGTGATTCCTCGCGGGCCATAGGCCCAACTCAGTTGCCGCACCAGATTGGCCAGCGCCGCATTGGCGACGCCGGCGGCGGCGGCGTAGGCCGTCGGCTCGAAGCCATAGTGCCCTCCGATGGCCACGATGCGCGAACCCGCCGCAAGTCGCGTGTCGACGGCGCGCACCAGGCGCATCAGCCCGCCGACCTTGATGTTGACCGCATCGACCACCGCGGCGGTTTCTGCCTTGAGCACGCCACCCGCGGTCGCCACCCCCGCGCCCTGCAACACGAGGCGTACCGTACCCTCGAGAGCCTCCACGGCATGCGCGATCGCGGCGATGGCACCGTCGGCACCGATATCGGCCGTGCACGCCTTCGTGCCGGGGACGTCGCGCGCCAGGGTCCGCAGCGCTTCGCCATGGCGTGCCACGGCCAGCACCTGCAGGCCCTCCCGCGCGAGGCGGCGCACGATCACCGTGCCCATCGCGCCGGTGGCCCCGACGACGACCGCAATGGCCTTGCCGCGGTTCATGCAGCACCCGTTCGCATGCGGCTCAGGCCACGCGCTCGACGGCACGAAGCAGGCCGCGCTGTCTCGCCATCGTCATCGCCGTGTCCTCGATCATGTCCTCCTGCCCGGCGATCATCTTCCTCCGGCCGAGTTCGACCAGGATGTCGCGCGCCGGCACGCCGAAGCGCGCCGCGGCCCTCTTTGCATGCAGCAGGAACGTCGAATACACGCCCGCGAAGCCCAGCGTGAGCGAGTCGCGGTCGATTCGAACCATATGGTCCATCATCGGCACGATCACGTCGTCGGCCACGTCCATGAGCTTGAACAGGTCGACGCCCGTCTCGATGCCCATGCGCTCGCACACCGCGACGAAGACTTCCAGCGGCGTGTTGCCGGCCCCGGCGCCGAGACCGGCCACCGACGCGTCGATGCGGGTCGCGCCGGCGGCGACCGCCGCGATCGAGTTCGTGATGCCCAGCCCCAGGTTGTGGTGGCCGTGGAAGCCGATCTCGGTCTCCGGCTTCAGGGCGTCGCGCAGCGCTTCGACGGCCGCGGTCACGTCTTCGGGCAGCATCGCGCCGGCCGAGTCGGTGATGTAGATCGTCTGCGCCCCGTAACCTTCCATCAGCCGGCCCTGTTGCGCCAGGCCTTGCGGCGAATTCAGGTGCGCCATCATCAGGAAGCCGGTCGTATCCATGCCCAGCTTGCGCGCGAAAGCGATGTGCTGCGGCGCCGTGTCGGCCTCGGTGCAATGCGTCGCCACGTGCACGCTGCGGGCGCCGCAATCGAAAGCGCGCCGCAGTTCGTGCATCGTGCCCAGGCCCGGAATCAGCAGCACCGACACCTTGGCACGCTTCACGGCCGGACAAACCGCCCCCAGGTATTCCTCGTTGCTGGCCAGCGCGAACCCGTGCTGCAGCGAGTTGCCGCCCAGGCCGGCGCCGTGCGTCACCTGGATCATCGGCACGCCCGCGTCGTCCAGCGCCTGCGCCACCTTCACCATTTGCGGCACCGGGATCTGCTCGCGCTTCGCATGCATGCCGTCGCGCAGGCACATGTCGTGCACGAGGACCTTGCGGCCCTTGAGCTTCGTCGTCATCGCACGTTCTCCTCAGGCCACGGCCGCGACGCTGGCCACGGGTCTTAACGTGATCCTTCCGGCCAGGATCTCCTCGGCGAACATTTCGCCGGTGCGGCACGCAGCGGCCGTCATGATGTCGAGATTTCCGGCGTACTTCGGCAGGTAGTCGCCGAGACCGGCCACCTCCATGAAGACGGCCACGCGCTTGCCGTCGAACAGCGGACCGTTGACCAGCCGGTAGCCGGGTACGTAGCGCTGCACCTGGTCGATCATGTCCAGCACCGAATTGATGATCCGCGGCGAGTCGGGTTCGTCCTCGCAAAGGCAGTTGATGGTGTTGCGCATGATCATCGGCGGCTCGGCCGGATTGATGATCGCGAGCGCCTTGCCCTTCCTTGCACCCCCGACCTTCTCGATCGCTGCCGATGTCGTGTACGTGAATTCGTCGAGGTTGGCGCGCGTGCCCGGGCCGATCGACCGGGATGCAAGGCTTGCGACGATCTCGCCGTAGGCCACGCGCTGGACGCGGCTGATGGCGTGCACGATCGGGATCGTCGCCTGTCCGGCGCACGAGATCATGTTGACGTTCATCTCGACCTTGTCGGCGTGCTCCTTCAGGTTCACCGGCGGCACGCACAAGGGGCCGATGGCCGCCGGCGTGAGATCGATCATCAGCACGCCCAGGCTGTTCAACTTGCGCGAATTCTCGGCATGCACGTAGGCGCTCGTCGCATCGAAGGCGATCTGGATGCCGTCGGCCATCACGTGCGGCAGCAGCCCGTCGACGCCGTCGGCGGTGGTCTTCAGCCCCATCTCGCGAGCGCGTGCCAGCCCTTCGGATGCCGGATCGATGCCGACCATCCATACCGGCTCGAGCACCGGGCTGCGCTTCAACTTGTAGATGAGATCGGTGCCGATGTTGCCCGACCCGATCAGGGCGCACTTGATCTTCGTCGCGGACACGTCCAGGAACTCCCAGGAAATCGAGCGTCGTCGTTCAGGCGAAGCGCAATCCCACGCTGCCCAGCGACTGGAAGCGGGCGCCGACGAAGTCGCCGGCCTTCACGGGGATCGCTTCGGTGATGCCGCCGGCAAGCACGAGGCTGCCCGCCGGCAGGGTCTCGCCCAGTTCGTGCAGCACCTTCACGACGAGGGCCACGGCGTTGGCCGGATGCTCCATCACGGCCGCCGTGGCCGCGATGGCCTGCGGCTCGCCGTTCTTCTCCAGCACGACCCCCAGCGTGGCGAGGTCGAGATCGCGGGCGAGGCACGGACGGCCTCCGGTCACGTAGCGCGCGGACGACGAGTTGTCGGCCACGACGCTGGGCAGGTCGAACTTGAAACCCGCGTATCGCGAGTCGATGATCTCGATGGCCGGCTGCACGAAATCGGTCGCGGCCAGCACGTCGTCGCGCGTGCAGTCGGGGCCCGCGAGCTCCTTCTTCGTGACGAAGGCCAGTTCGCATTCGACGCGCGGATGGATCAGCTCGTCGGTGCGCACCGCCGAGCTCTCCGGCCGCGCCATGTCGGCCAGCAGGAAGCCGATCGTCGGCACGCGCACGCCCATCTGGTCCATCTTGGCCTTCGAGGTGAGGCCCGCCTTCCATCCGACCTGGCGGCGGCCCTGCGCGCGCCAGCGCGCCAGCAAGGCCCGCTGCACGGCGTAGCCATCGCCCAGCGTCATGCCGGGGAAGTCGTCGGTCAGCTTCGGCATCGCCCGGGCGCCGAGTTGCGCCACCTCGACGCGGCCGGCCAGCGCCTCGACCGCGCGGGCGTCGAGGGTGCGCTTCATCGACGGGGCATTCATGTCGCGGCCTTTCCGTGGAAGCGGGCACGGCAGGCGCCCAGGCCGCCGATCGAGCAGACCAGTTCATCGCCATCCACGATCGGCAGCAGCTGCGATTGCGAACCGGAAAGGATCACTTCGCCGGCCTTGAACGGCAGTCCGAGGCGACCCAGCGTGTTGGCCAGCCACACGACGGCATTGACCGGCGAGCCCTGGACCGCTGCACCGGCACTGGTGGAGAACAGTTCGTCGTTCTTGTGCAGCACCAGGCCGGCCAGCGCGAGGTCGAGCCTGCGCGGATCGCCTTTGGCCTCGCCCAGCAGGAACACGCCGCACGAGGCGTTGTCGGCCACGGTGTCCTGGATCCCGATCTTCCAGTCCCGAATGCGCGAGTCGACAACCTCGAAGCTGGGCGAGACGTACGCCGTGGCGCGGATGACGTCGCTGGCGGTGACGCCCGGACCCACGAGGTCGCGCTCGAGCACGAACGCCAGTTCGGCTTCGGCCTTCGGCTGGATCATCGCGCCCAGGTCCACCCCGTCGCTCTCGCGGCACACCATGCCGGACGTGAGCTGGCCGAAGTCCGGTTCGTAGACGCCCAGCAGGTCCTGGACCGGCTTGCTGGTCACGCCGATCTTCTTGCCGACGACACGCTCGCCGGCCTGCAAGCGGCGGGCGACCATGCGCTGCTGGATCGCGTAGGCGTGCTCGATCGTGATGCCCGGGAACCGCTCGCGCAGCGGCACGACGACGCGCCGCTCGCGCCAGGCGTCGAACAGTTCGTCGCCGCACGCATCGATCCGGTCCGCCGTCATCGGGGCGCTTTCAGAGCTTGATGCAGACATTGCGCAGCTCGGTGTAGAACTCCAGGGAATGCACGCCGCCCTCGCGGCCGATGCCGCTTTGCCTGCTGCCGCCGAACGGCGTGCGCAGGTCGCGCAGGAACCAGCTGTTCACCCAGGTAATGCCGACCTCGACGGCGGCGGCCATGCGGTGCGCGCGCTTCAGGTTCTCGGTCCAGATCGTGGTGGACAAGCCGTAGCGGTTCGCATTGGCGAGCGCCACGACTTCGTCCTCGCTGTCGAAGGGGCGGACGTGGCAGCAGGGGCCGAAGATCTCCTCGCGCACCACCGAGGCCGTCTCCGGCAGGCCGGTCCAGATCGTCGGCTGGACCCAGGCGCCTTGCGCGAGCGCGCCGGGCATTTGCGGCACGCCACCACCGGTGACGACCGTGGCGCCCTCGGCGACGGCCTTGGCGTAGTACGACAGCACCTTGCGCCGGTGCTCCTGGCTGATCAGCGGACCGTAATTGCTGCCCTTGTCGCCCGGCCTGCCGTACGCGACCCCTTCGCAGCGGGCTTTCAGCGCCGCGACGAAGCGCGCGAAGAGGGGCCGCTCCACGTACACGCGCTCGGTGCCGAGGCAGACCTGGCCGGTATTCATGAACGCCGAACGGAAGATGCCCTCCACCGCGGCGTCGAAGTCGCAGTCCGCGAACACGATGCCGGCATTCTTGCCGCCAAGCTCGAAGCTCACGTCGCGGATGCCGTCCGCCGCGGCCTTCATGATGGCCGTGCCGGTGCGCGTCTCGCCGGTGAATGTGATGGCGTCGACATCGTCGTGGCGCGTGAGCTGCTCGCCGGCGGCATCCGGACCGAAGCCGTGCACGACGTTGTAGACGCCGGGCGGAACGCCGACCGCATTCATGACCTCGCCCAGCAGCGTGGCGGTGGCGGGCGTCTCTTCGCTCGGCTTGACGACGACCGTGTTGCCGCAGGCCAGCGCCGGGCCCACCTTCCAGGTCATCAGCAGGAACGGCGCGTTCCAGGGACTGATGACGGCGATGACGCCCTTGGGCTTGCGGATGGCATAGTTGATCGCGCCGGCGCCGTCGGGCGTGTCCATCACGAAGCTCTCTGCCGGCACGTTCTTGACGATGTCGGCGAAGATCTTGAAGTTGGCCGCGCCCCGCGGAACGAAGGCCTGCGCGATCACATGGTGCGGCTGCCCGGTGTCGGCCTCCTCGGCCGACACGAAGTCGTCGAAGCGCCGGGTAATGCCGTCGGCCACCGCGTGCAGCATGGCAACGCGCTTGTCGGTCGACAGGCGTCCCCAGTCGCCGTGCAAGGCCGCCTTCGCGGCAGCGACGGCAGCATCGACCTCGGCGAGTCCGCCTTCGGCCACCGTGCGCGCAAGCGTGTCGTCCAGCGGCGAGCGTTTCTCGAAGGCCTTGCCGGAGGCGGACGGCACGAACTGGCCGTTGATGAAGTGCAGCGTGGCCTGCGGGCTGGCCATCGGCATCGTGGAGGTCAAAGGTGCCGCGGACATCAGGATGCCGTCTGCGCGGCGGCACGCCGCGCGAGTTCGGCCGCGCGCGCGCGGCTGGCCGGTACGCCGCCAATGGCCCAGCGGTCGGGGTGGACGTGGTCGATCTGCACGCGGACGCGTTGCGGATCGCCCCCCAATACGCGGGCCACGACGGCGCTCAGGTCCGCCATCACGCGGTGCAACGTGTCCACGGGACGTCCTTCCATCAGCGCCATCCGGATCAGCGGAATCTCGACCTCGGCGCGCGACACCCGCTGCAACACCTCGTCGGCCGGCACGCCGGCGACGGCGTAGAGCTCCGGGTCGACCTCGGTGATCCACACCTGCAGGCGATCGGGTGGCGCGTCGATGGCGCGCGCAAAGGCGGTCGAGGCCTCGCGCAGCAGTTGCTTCAGCAGCGGCCGCGGATGGCCGGCAAGGACATGAATCTGGGCGACGGGCATGGCGAGTCCCTCCGCGCGAAACGGATCGAATCGATGGGGGTGGATCGCGCCCGGCGGTGCGACATGCGGCCGGGCGCGATGCGGGGTGCCGGTCGTGAAGTTCCGGCTTTAGGTCACGGCTGTCAGGTCACGGCTGTCAGGTCACCACGGTCAGGAACGTTTCGTGCAGCTTGCGATGCGCCACGTCGAGCCCGCCGCCCTGGCCAAGGCCTTCCCAGGACCACGCGATCGGCGGCAGGTCGGGGTACGTGGTGTTGCCGCCGGAGTACGTCTCGAAGCGATTGCCCGACGGGTCCCACGCGTAGATCGTGCCGCCGCGCGTGATGCCGTGGCGCGTCGGTCCGATGTCGACCTTCACGTCGTTGGCGGCCATGATGTCGGCGGCTCGCAGCACGCGGTCCCACGACTCCATGTAGAACGACACGTGGTGCAGCTTGCCGGGCTCCGGGTGAACGACGAAGGCGATGTCGTGCGCCTTGTTCGAGCAGCACAGCCACAGCGCCCCCTTCACGTCGCTGTCCGGCAGCGTCACGTACTCGGCCAGGTGGAAGCCGAGCACCTGCGTGAAAAGCTCCAGCACCTTGTCGACGTTGGGTCCGTACAGCAACGCGTGATCGAAGCGCATCGGAGCGATGCCCTTGTCGAACTTGGCCATGTAGGGCTTCGGATCCTTCTGGCCGAGTTCGCTGCCGACGAATTTCTTGGTGGCATACAGCTCGATCTGGTGGCCGCTCGGAATCTCGAAACGCACGCGCTCGCCTGTCTCCAGCAATTCGCCCGCCGGGATCCGCTTCGTGGCCACGCCGAATTTCTTCAGGTCTCCCTCCAGCTTGTCGAGCACGGCCTCACTGGCGACCTTGAACGCGAAGAAGTCCATGCCGGCGCGGTCGGCCTGGCGAAGGATGATGCTGTGGTGGTCGCGCTCGTCCCAAGCCTTCAGGTAGGCGCGGCCGGATGCGTCCCGTCCCATCTCCTCCAGGCCCAGCACGTCGCGATAGAAGCGCACGCCTTCGTCGAGGTCCAGCACCCGGATCTGTACGTGCCCGGGGCGCAAAACGCCGGTCAATGCCATGTTCTCGGTCTCCTTTTGTCGACTTCGAAAGAGAAGTGGCCGCTTCGGCAACGACGTCGATGCCGTCAACCACCGATCCCCTGCTTATCTCGTTGTGCCGTCAATCTAGAAGTTCGCCGGCTAGGCTGTCCAATACCATCGACCTCTCGCCGTGATACCTTTCGCGCATGTCTTGCTGGCACGTTCGAGCGTGATCGGTATGTTGGGAATCGCGTCCCGGTCGCGGCGAAACTCGCTCCGGATGCCCGTGGGGAATCGCGATGGAATTGCGGCACCTGCGCTACTTCGTCTGCGTCGCCGACGAAAAGAACATCGGCCGCGCCGCGCTGCGCCTTCACATTTCGCAGCCTCCGTTGACGCGGCAGATGCAGCTGCTGGAAGAGCAGCTTGGCGCGCAGCTGCTTCGTCGCACCAGCCGCGGCGTCGAGCTCACCGATGCGGGTCGCGTGCTCTACGACGATGCGCGGAACATCCTCGCGATGGCCGAGCGGGCCGCCGAGCGCGCGCACAAGGCGGCTCAGGGTCTTCTGGGCCGCGTCGACGTCGCGATCTTCGGATCAGGAATCTTCAGCGCGATCCCCTTGCTGCTGCGGCAGTTTCGGGAGACCTGTCCGGAAGTCAACATCGTGCTGCACAACATGACGAAGGACGAGCAACTCGACGCCCTGCGTCATCAGCGCATCACGCTGGCGTTCAATCGGCTGATGCGCCCCGCTGACGGACTGGTCTTCGAGACCTTGCTCACCGAGCCGCTATACGTCGCGATGCCCTCGGGCCATCGCCTTTCGGCGCGAACCGCCGTGACGCTGAAGGAACTGGAAGGCACGCCGCTGGTGCTGTTTCCGACCGGCTCGCGACCGAGCTTCATCGACAGGGTGCACGAGATGTGCCGCGACCGCGGCTTCGCACCGCTGGTGGCGCAGGAGGTGGGCGACGTGGTGCACGCCGTGGCATTGGTCGCCACGGGCTTCGGCGTGTGCCTGGTGCCGCACTCCGCGACCTCGATGAACATGCCGGGGCTGGTCTATCGCCCCTTGCACGATCCCGCGCATTCCCGGGTGGACCTTTGCTGCATCTATCGGGAAGACGATGCGTCGGAAATCCTGCAGGCGCTGCTGGGCTCGATGCGCAAGACCGTGGCGAAGCTCGACCTGCCATGAGCGGCGCGGCGTCTGGTGGGCGGTACTGGGTTCGAACCAGTGACCCCTGCCGTGTGAAGGCAGTGCTCTACCGCTGAGCTAACCGCCCGCGCCATCGAGGACCCGGAGTCTACCGCACCGGTGGCTGCGGCCGTCGATACGCGCGGCCCCCGATGCGCGCCGTCGAGCCCGGTAAACTTCGGCCGCCGCGCCCGAAGCACCCCGCCCAAGGCCGCATGGCCAGGCTCCGATGAGTCGACACCCGGAATACCAGTATCTCGACCTCTTGCGCCTTGTCGTGGAGACCGGCGATCGGCGCGTCGACCGCACGGGGGTCGGCACGTTGTCGATCTTCGGCGCCTCGGCGCGCTTCGACCTGCGCGACACGGTCCCGATCCTGACGACGAAGCGCGTGTACTGGAAGACGGCCGTCAAGGAAATGCTGTGGTTCCTGACCGGCGGGACCAACATCCGGCCGCTGCTGCAGGCCAATGTCCGCATCTGGACCGATTGGCCCTTGGCACGCTATCGCCGCGAAACCGGCGAGACGCTCGAGCAGGCCGCGTTCGAGAAGCGGATCGTCGAGGACGAGGCGTTTGCCGCGCGCTGGGGCGAACTGGGGCCCGTGTACGGCAAGCAGTGGCGGCGCTGGGCCGGCCCGGACGGTCGCGAGTACGACCAGATCGCCGCGCTCATCGACACGCTGAAGACGAACCCGACGAGCCGGCGCATGCTGTTCCATGCCTGGAACGTCGCCGAGATCGACCGGATGTCGCTGCCGCCTTGCCACATGGTCTACCAGTTCCATGTCGCCGGCGGCCGGCTGTCCTGCCTGCTCTTCCAGCGCAGCGTCGACCTGGTCCTGGGGGCGCCGTTCAATTGGGTCGGCGCCTCGGCGGTGCTGCTGATGCTCGCGCAGCAGGCGGGGCTTGCACCGGGCGAACTCGTCTGGTTCGGCGGCGACGTCCACGTCTACCTCAATCACCTCGACGCGGTGCAGACGCAGCTTTCGCGCGAGCCGCGGCCGTGGCCGCGGATGCGCCTCGCCACCCGGCCGGGGTCGATCGACGGCTACCGGATCGACGACTTCGTCGTCGACGGCTACGAGCCGCACGCGCCCATCCCGGCGGATGTCGCCGTCTGACGGAACGCAGGCGATGAAGCGCCCCCTGCTGACGCTGATTGTCGCGCGCGCGCGCAATGGCGCGATCGGCATCGACGGCGGCTTGCCGTGGCGCCTGCCGGAGGACCTGGCGTTCTTTCGCCGCACGACGATGGGCCATCCGATCCTGATGGGGCGCCGGACGTACGAGTCGATCGGCAGGCCACTGCCGGGACGCCGCAACCTCGTGCTGAGTCGCTCCGCCGGCTATGCGGCGCCCGGATGCGAGATCGTCGCCAGCCTCGACGAGGCGCTCCGGCGCTGCGGCAACGACGACGAGATCTTCGTGATCGGCGGCGCGCAGCCCTATCGCGATGCGATGCCGCGCGCCGATCGCCTGGTCGTCACGGAGATCGACGCGGACTTCGACGCCGACGTCCACCTTCCGCCGATCGACGCGGAGCAGTGGGCGGAGACATCGCGGATCCACCACCCGCCGACCGAGTCGCGGGCGTTCGGTTTCGACCACGTGACCTACACGCGGAGGCAACGCACCGCCGCGGCCGGGTCCATGTCCTGAGGGAGCTCAAGAAAAATGTCGGATGACCATTTCCACGTCCACGGACCGCACGACCATCAGCTGGAGCACGCCGCGGAACACGGCAGCAGCGACGGTTTCGCCGGCCGGATCGCGGTGACGACCGCGGTCCTTGCGACGCTGGGCGCGCTGATGTCCTACCAGGGCGGCGCGACGCAGTCGGACGCGGCGCTCTTCAAGAACGACGCCGCGATCAAGAAGACCGAGGCCGCGGACCAGTGGGCGTACTACCAGTCCAAGGGCAACAAGCAGAACCTCGCCGAGCTCGGCGAGACGCTGGCCGCGACGCCCGACAAGCAGGCCTTCTATCAGCAGGAAGTCGAGCGGTACAAGAAGGAGAAGGCCGACATCCAGGCCAAGGCGGAGAAGATCGAGGCGGAATCCAAGGAATTCGACGAGCGCAGCGAAGCGATGCTGCACGTGCATCACCGCTGGGCGCTTGCGGCCACCGCGATGCAGATCGCGATCGCGCTGTCGGCGATCGCGCTGCTGACGCGGCGCCAGTGGCTGATGGTCGGCGTCTACGGCGTGGCGGGCCTCGGCGCAGTGGCGGGCATCGCGGCGCTGATGCACCTCTGAGCCGGGGCGGTTTTCCGGGGTCGGTCGGCGCCTGGCGGGCACCCTCTCCCCCCGCCCCTCTCCCGCTTCGCGGGCGAGGGGAGTCTCGTCGTCGCGATGCGAGGTGCCATCCCATCGGATGACCCCGTGACTCCCCTCGCCCGCGAAGCGGGAGAGGGGTGGGGGAGAGGGTGCCCGCGACCCCCAACGCCCCCGATCACTTCAACGGCCTGAACCGGATCCGCTTCGGCGCGGCGCCGTCCTCGCCGAGGCGGCGCTTCTTGTCGTCCTCGTACTCGCGGTAGTTGCCGGCGAAGAACGTCCATTGCGAATCGCCCTCGCACGCGAGGATGTGGGTGGCGATCCGGTCGAGGAACCAGCGGTCGTGCGAGATGACGAGCACGCAGCCGGCGAACTCCAGCAGCGCGTCCTCCAGCGCGCGCAGCGTCTCGACATCGAGGTCGTTCGAAGGCTCGTCGAGCAGCAGCACGTTGCCGCCGGCGATCAGCGTCGTGGCGAGGTGCAGGCGCCCGCGCTCGCCGCCCGACAACTGCCCGACGAGCTTCTGCTGGTCGGAACCCTTGAAGTTGAAGCGCCCGATGTAGGCGCGCGAGGGCATCTCGAACTTGCCCACCGCGAGGATGTCCTGGCCGCCGGAGACCGCTTCCCAGACCGTCTTGTCGCCTTCGAGCGCGTCGCGGGACTGGTCGACGAACGCCAGCTTGACCGTCGGCCCGATGCGGACCGTTCCGGAATCCGGCGTCTCGCGCCCGGTGATCATCCGGAACAGCGTCGACTTGCCGGCTCCGTTCGGCCCGATGATCCCGACGATCGCGCCCGGCGGGACCTTGAAGCTCAGCTTGTCGATCAGCAGCCGATCGCCGAAGCCCTTCGTCACGTCGACGAACTCGATGACCTCGTTGCCGAGCCGCTCGCCGACCGGAATGAAGATCTCCTGCGTCTCGTTGCGCTTCTGGTACTCGTAGCTGGAAAGCTCCTCGAAGCGCGCGAGGCGGGCCTTGCTCTTCGCCTGCCGCCCCTTCGCGTTCTGCCGCACCCACTCCAGCTCGTGCTTCATCGTCTTGATGCGCGCCGCCTCCTGCTTGGCCTCGGTCTCCAGCCGCGCTTCCTTCTGCTCCAGCCATGAGCTGTAGTTGCCCTGCCAGGGGATCCCGAAGCCGCGGTCGAGCTCCAGGATCCACTGGCACGCGTTGTCGAGGAAGTAGCGGTCGTGCGTGACGCCGACGACCGTTCCGGGGAAGCGCGCGAGGAACTGTTCCAGCCACTCGACGCTTTCGGCATCGAGATGGTTCGTCGGCTCGTCGAGCAGCAGCATGTCCGGCTTCGAAAGCAGCAGGCGGCACAGCGCGACGCGGCGCTTCTCGCCTCCCGACAGCGTGTCGATCCGCGCGTCCCAGGGCGGCAGGCGCAGCGCGTCCGCGGCAATTTCAAGCTGGTGATCGACATCGTTTCCCGCGGTCGCCAGCACCGCTTCGTAGCGCGCCTGGTCGGCCGCGAGCTTGTCGAAGTCGGCGTCCGGCTCGGCGTACGCCGCGTAGATCTCCTCCAGCTTCGTGCGGGCTTCCATGATTTCGCCCAGCCCCTCCTCGACGGCCGCGCGAACCGTCTGCTGCGGGTCGAGCTGCGGCTCCTGCGGCAGGAACCCGACCTTCAGCCCCGGCATCGGCACCGCCTCGCCGTCGAAGTTCCTGTCCTCGCCGGCCATGATCCTCAGCAGGCTCGACTTGCCGGAGCCGTTGAGCCCGAGGACGCCGATCTTCGCGCCCGGGAAGAAGCTGAGCGAAATGTCCTTCAGGATCTGGCGTTTCGGCGGCACGACCTTGCCGACGCGACGCATCGTGTACACGTATTGCATGGGAAACTCTTCCGCGATGGGGGGCCCGGCGACGGGCCCGGAACGCGAAGCTTACCCGCCCGCCGCGACGACCTCGCTGCGGTACGCGTCGACCGGGACGCAGGAGCACACGACGTTGCGGTCGCCGTGGACGTTGTCGATGCGCGCCACCGGGGGCCAGTACTTCCGCTCGCGCAGCGACGGCAGCGGAAACGCGGCCTCCTCGCGCGAATAGCCGTGGTGCCACTCGGCCGCCGACAGCATCGTCGCCGTATGCGGCGCGTTCTTCAGCATGTTGTCGTCGCGTCCGAGGCGTCCGGCCTCGACGGCGCGAATCTCGTCGCGAATCGCGATCATCGCATCGACGAAACGGTCGAGCTCCGCGCGCGACTCCGACTCGGTCGGTTCCACCATCAGCGTGCCGGCCACCGGAAACGACAGCGTCGGCGCATGGAATCCATAGTCGATGAGGCGCTTGGCCACGTCCTCCGCGGTCACGCCGGTCGCGTCCTTGATCGGCCGCAGGTCGAGGATGCACTCGTGCGCGACGTAGCCGTTGCGCCCGGTGTACAGGACCGGATAGTGCGGAGCGAGCCGCGCCGCGACATAGTTGGCATTCAGCAGCGCGACCTCGGTGGCGCGGCGCAGCCCGGCGGCGCCCATCATCGTCACGTACATCCACGAGATCGGAAGGATGCCGGCCGACCCGAGCGGTGCCGCGGCGACCGGGCCAACTTTCCCGCGCCCCGGCAGATAGGGCCCGAGATGGGCGCGAACGGCGACCGGCCCGACACCGGGGCCGCCGCCGCCGTGCGGGATGCAGAACGTCTTGTGCAGGTTCAGGTGCGAGACGTCGGCACCAAAACGGCCGGGCCGCGCGACGCCGACGAGCGCGTTCATGTTCGCCCCGTCGAGGTAGACCTGGCCGCCATGCGCGTGCACGACTTCGCAGATCCGGACGATCTCCTCCTCGAACACGCCGTGCGTCGAGGGATAGGTCACCATCACGGCGGCCAGGCGGTCCGCGTGGCGCACCGCCTGCGCCTCCAGGTCCGCGAGGTCGACGTTGCCGCGCGCGTCGCAGCGCACGACGACGACGTCCATCCCGCACAAGTGCGCCGAGGCCGGATTGGTACCGTGGGCGCTCTCCGGAATCAGGCAGATCGTCCGCTGCGCCTCGCCACGGTCGCGGTAGTACGCGCGGATCGCGAGCAGCCCGGCGTACTCGCCCTGCGCGCCCGAATTCGGCTGCAGGCTCACCGCGTCATAGCCGGTGCACTGCACGAGCATCGCCTCCAGCTCGGCGGCGAGTTGCGCGTAGCCTTGAGCCTGATCCGGCGGCGCGAACGGATGCAGCTGCGAGAAGCGCGGCCATGTCACCGGAATCATCTCGGCGGTCGCGTTGAGCTTCATCGTGCACGAACCGAGCGGGATCATCGTGCGGTCCAGCGCGAGGTCGCGATCGGCGAGCCGGCGCAGGTAGCGCAGCATCTCGTGCTCCGCGTGGTAGGAATTGAACACCGGATGCGCCAGGTAGGCCGATTGGCGCCGCCGCTGCGGCGGAAAGCCGTCGGCCGCAGCGACGCGCGCGTCCAGCGCCGCGACATCGGCGGCAACCCCGAAGATCGCCCACAGCGCCTGGACGTCGGCGCGCGTCGTCGTCTCGTCGAGCGCGATGCCGACGGCATCGGACCCGAGGTCGCGCAGGTTGATGCGCCGTGCGCGCGCGGCGCGATGCACGGCGGCGGCGTCGACGCCGCGAACGAGGATCGTGTCGAAGAACCCGGAGCCCACGGCCAGGCCGGCGTCGCGCAACCCGGCCGCGAGTATGCCGGCGAGCCGATGCACCCGCTGTGCGATCCGCGCCAGGCCTTCCGGTCCGTGATAGACCGCATACATGCCGGCCAGCACCGCGAGCAGCACCTGCGCCGTGCAGATGTTGGACGTCGCCTTCTCCCGCCGAATGTGCTGCTCGCGCGTCTGCAGCGTGAGGCGGAAGGCCGCGCGTCCTTCGGCGTCGATCGACACGCCGACCAGGCGCCCCGGCAGGGAACGCTTGTACGCGTCGCGACAGGCCAGGAACGCCGCGTGCGGCCCGCCATAGCCCGGGGCCACGCCGAAGCGCTGTGCGCTGCCGATGACGATGTCCGCGCCCCAGTCCCCCGGCGGCGCGATCAGCGTCAGCGCCAGCAGGTCGGTCGCGACGGCGACGAGGCCTCCGCGCGCCTGGACCGCGGCCACCTCGGCCGTATGGTCGCGGATTTCTCCGGTCGTCGACGGATACTGCAGCAGCGCGCCGAAGACGTCGGCCTGGGCGAGATCGCCGCCTTCCTGCAGTTCGATGCCGAGCGCCTCGGCCCGCGTCCTGACGACGGCCAGCGTCTGCGGATGGCAGTCGGACGCGACATAGAAGCGCTTCGACCGGCTGCGCCCGGCGCGCTGCGCCAGCGTCATCGCTTCGGCGGCCGCCGTGGCCTCGTCGAGGAGCGACGCGTTGGCGATGTCCATCCGCGTCAGGTCGCAGATCATCGTCTGGAAATTGAGCAGCGCCTCGAGGCGACCCTGCGATATTTCGGCCTGGTAGGGCGTGTACGCGGTGTACCAGGCCGGGTTCTCCAGGATGTTGCGCTGGATGACGAGCGGCATCCGCGTCCCGTAGTAGCCGGCGCCGATGAAGCTGCGGTAGACCTCGTTGCGGTCGGCCAGGGTCGCGAGCCGCTCCAGCGCCTCGTGCTCGGCGAGCGGCGGCGGCAGGTCGAGCGGTTCGTCGAGCCTGATCGTCGCCGGCACGATGGCCTCGACGAGCGACGCCAGCGACGGCTCGCCGACGACGGCAAGCATCGCCTCCCGGTCGGCGGCCGCGGGGCCGAGGTGGCGCGCGAGGAAGGCGGACGGGTCCTCGAGGTCCGCCAGCGCCGGCGCCGCCGCGACGGGCGCGCTGGCCGGCATCACTTTTCCTGCGCGATGTTGGCCGCGTAGGCGGCCGCCTCCAGCAGGCGACCGGTGTCGGCGCCGGGCGCCGGGCGAAGACGGAACAGCCACGCGGCGTACGCGTCGGCGTTGAGCGATTCCGGCTGCTGCGGCAGGTCGGCGTTGACAGCGACCACCTCGCCCGCCAGCGGCGCGTAGACGTCCGAAGCGGCCTTCACCGATTCGACGACGGCACAGGCTTCGCCCGAGGCCAGCTGGCGCCCGACCGCAGGAAGCTCGACGAACACCAGGTCGCCGAGCGCTTCCTGCGCGAAGTCGGTGATCCCGACGGTCAACGTGCCGTCGGATTCGTTTCGCACCCATTCGTGCGAATCGGTGTAGCGGAGGCCTGCAGGAACGTTCATCGGTCTTCCTTCGAGGACGATGCGGCGGGTCGGGTCAATGGGCGCGGAGACGGCGCTCGGAGACGGAATCAGGTCGCGGCCAGCACGCGGCCGTGACGCACGAAGGGGGGACGAACGACGTCGACCGGCACCGAGCGGCCGCGCAGTTCCACGGCGACCGAGGAGCCGGGCTCGACACCGGCCGGCACGCGCGCCAGCGCAATCGAGGCGCCGACCGTGGGTCCGAACGTGCCACTGGTGATCTCGCCGCCGCCGTGGGCCGTGGACACGCGCTGGTGCGCGCGGAGCACGCCCGCGGAGCGATCCTTCAGCAGCAGCCCGACCTGGCGCCGCACGCCGCCGCGCGCGGCCTGCGCCTCGAGGGCTGCACGACCGACGAAATGCCGGTCGGTCCGCAGGTCGACGGTCCATCCGAGGCCGGATTCCAGCGGCGACACCGTCTCGTCCATGTCGTTGCCGTAGAGGTTCATCCCGGCCTCGAGGCGCAACGTGTCGCGCGCCCCGAGTCCGCACGGAGCCACGCCGTCGGCGGCCAGCGCCCGCCACAACTCGACGGCGCGAGCCGGCGGCAGCGCGATCTCGCAGCCATCCTCGCCGGTATAGCCGGTTCGCCCGATGAACAGGCCGTCGACGTGCGCCGAAGCGAACGGCACCAGCCCGGCGACGACGGCCGCGGCCGCCGGCGCGACACGCGCCAGCCGCGCCCTGGCCTGCGGTCCTTGGACGGCGATCAACGCCAGATCCGGGCGCGGCGTGAGCCCGCATGCGAAACCGCGCGTCGCGAGGACCTTGCGCATCCAGGCCACGTCCTTGTCCGCCGTCGCGGCGTTCACGACGAGCCGGAAACTGGGCTGGTCGGTCCAGTACGCGATCAGGTCGTCGAGCACGCCGCCATCCTCGCGCAGCATGCAGGTGTACAGCGCGCGGCCGCGCTCCAGCTTCGCGACGTCGTTGGCGAACAGCCAGCGCAGGTATTCGCGCACGTCCACCCCATCGACGTCGACCACCCGCATGTGCGAGACGTCGAACATTCCGGCGTCGCGGCGCACCGCGTGATGTTCCTCGATCTGCGAGCCGTAGTGCAGCGGCATTTCCCAGCCGCCGAAGTCGACCATCTTCGCGCCGGACGCGACGTGGGTCTCGTACAGGGGAGTGCGCTTGAGCATGGCCGGCCTCGGGAAGCAATAAGGGTCACGTCACCGACGTTCGACGCTCTCAGGTCCGTGGCAGCGTGACGCCGGTCTGCCCCTGGTACTTGCCGCCACGATCCCGGTAGGACGTCTCGCAGACCTCGTCGGACTCGATGAAGATGACCTGCGCGCAGCCCTCGCCGGCGTAGATGCGCGCCGGCAGCGGCGTCGTGTTCGAGAATTCCAGCGTCACGTGGCCTTCCCACTCCGGCTCCAGCGGCGTGACGTTGACGATGATCCCGCAGCGCGCGTACGTGCTCTTGCCGAGGCAGATCGTCAGCACGTTGCGCGGTATCCGGAAGAACTCGACGGTGCGGGCGAGTGCGAAGGAGTTCGGCGGGATGATGCAGACGTCCCCGCGAAAATCGACGAAGGACGCCGGGTCGAAGGCCTTCGGGTCGACGATCGTGCTGTTGATGTTCGTGAAGATCTTGAACTCGGCCGCGCAACGGATGTCGTAGCCGTAGCTGGACGTCCCGTACGAGACGATCCGGCGGCCGTCGATCGAGCGGACCTGGCCGGGCTCGAACGGTTCGATCATTCCGTGCGCCGCCATGCGGCGGATCCAGCGGTCGCTCTTGATGGTCATCGGTCTTTTTCCGCAGTGCGGCAGCCGACGATTCTACGACGGCGACGAAACGCGGCGGCGCCGCGAGCACGCCGCCGCGAGGCAAAATCTGCTAAAAGCATCCCGATGTTCCGCCCTCCCAACCCGCCCGAGACGCCGCCACGCTACGACCTGGTCGCCGTCGTCCTGCATTGGTCGATCGCGATCGCGCTGTTCTTCCAGGTCGCGATCGGGTGGTTGATGCAGGAAGTGCCGAAGCAGCCGCCGGGACCGCGCGCCGCCTGGTTCAATCTGCACAAGTCGATCGGCCTGACGCTGGGCGCGCTGGTGCTGGTGCGGCTTGCGTGGCGGCTCGCGCACCGGCCGCCGCCCTTCCCGGAACGGGTACCGATCTGGCAGGCGCGCGGCGCCGTCGTGCTGCACCGGCTGCTCTACGTCGCGATGCTGGCGCTGCCGTTGTCGGGGCTGGTCGGCTCGATCTACTCCGGCCGGCCGATCCGCTATTTCGCGTTCGCGCTGCCGACTGTCGCGGCGCAGGACGACGGCATCAAGAGCCTCTGCAGCGCGATCCACGAGGCGGCCGGCTGGCTGCTGCTCGCGCTGGTGCTGGCGCACGCCGCCGCCGGCATCGCGCACCTGGTCGTGCACGACGGCGTATTCGCGCGGATGTGGCCGTGGACCTCGAAAACGCCGCCGGCCTGATGGAGACGACGCTATGGACAATGTCGATGCACAAGTCCTGAAGAGCGCGAGCGACTGGCTGCATGACGGCCGGCGTGCGGTGCTGGGAACGATCGTCCGCACGTGGGGCTCGGCGCCGCGTCCGGTCGGTGCACTGGTGGCGATCCGCGACGACGGCCTCATCGCCGGTTCGGTATCCGGTGGTTGCATCGAGGACGACCTCGTCGAGCGCGTGCGGTCGCGAGCGCTCGCGGCGCGGGCGCCGGAACGGGTCACGTACGGCGTCACCGCCGAGGAGGCGTTCCGTTTCGGGCTGCCCTGCGGCGGCACGATCGAACTCGTCCTGGAGCCGTTGTCGGCCGAAAGCCAGGTCGACGAACTGCTGGAGCGGGTGGCGGGCGGCGCGCAGACCCGCCGTACCCTCGACCTGCGCAGCGGACGCGTGACGCTCGAGGAGGGCGCCGGCACCGACGTGCTGCAGGTCGACGACCAGCGCCTCGTGAGCGTCCATGGCCCGCGCTGGCGGCTGCTGGTCATCGGCGCCGGCCAGATGACGCACTACGTGGCACAGATGGCGCTGGCGCTGGACTACCAGGTCACGATCTGCGACCCGCGCGAGGAATATGCGGACTCGTGGGTCGTGCCGGGGACCCACCTCGTGCGCACGATGCCGGACGACACCGTGATCGACCTGCGACCGGATCGCAACACCGCGGTGATTGCGCTGACGCACGACCCGAAACTGGACGACCTGGCGCTCATCGAGGCGCTGAAGTCGCAGGCGTTCTATGTTGGCGCCATCGGCTCGAAGAAGAACCAGGCCGCGCGCAAGGAGCGTCTCAAGGAATTCGGCGTGACCGAGGCGCAGATGGAGCGACTGCACGGTCCGATCGGCCTCAAGAATGGCGCCCGCACGCCCCCGGAGATCGCCGTCTCGATCCTGGCGGAGATGACGGCGACGAAGTACGGCTACCGGATTCCGACCCCGGAGGCGATCGGCGAGCGGGCGGCCGCCGTCGAAGCCGGCTGCGCGGTGGCGTGACCGGCGACGTCGCGGCACGGCCCTGCCGCGACTTGGCGTGAACGGACCCGCGGACGCGGTCGTCTTTCGACGTCCGGCTCAGGTACTGGCCACCTTGATCGTCGGGATCTTGAGGCTCATGTCCTTTGCGGTCGCGGCGACCTTGATCGCGACGCGCCGCGCGATCGCCAGATAGGCCTGCGCCAACGGGCCGCCAGGATCCGCGACGACGGTCGGGCGGCCGCCGTCGGCGTCGGTCCGGATGCGGATGTCCAGCGGCAGCGATCCGAGGACCTCGATGCCGTAGCGCTCGGCCATCTTCTGCGCGCCGCCGCTGCCGAAGACATGTTCGGCATGTCCGCAGTTGGAGCAGACATGCACCGCCATGTTCTCGACGAGGCCGAGGATCGGCACGCCGACCTTCTCGAACATCCGCAGCCCCTTTTGCGCGTCGAGCAGCGCAATGTCCTGCGGCGTCGTCACGATCAGCGCCCCGGTCACGGGAACCTGCTGCGAGAGCGTGAGCGCGATGTCGCCCGTGCCCGGCGGCATGTCGACGACGAGGTAGTCGAGGTCGCGCCACCGCGTCTGCGCCAGCAACTGCTGCAGCGCCGAGGTGACCATCGGGCCGCGCCAAACCATCGGCTGGTCGGTGTCGACCAGGAACCCGATGGAGCTCGCCTGGATCCCGTGCTTCTCCATCGGCTCGATCATCTTGCCGTCGACGCTGTCGGGCCGCCCGCTGATCCCGAGCATCGTCGGCTGGCTCGGGCCGTAGATATCGGCGTCGAGCATCCCGACCCGCGCACCCTCGGCGGCGAGCGCCAGCGCGAGGTTCGCGGCCACCGTGCTCTTGCCGACGCCCCCTTTGCCGGACGACACCGCGATGATGTTGCGCACTTCCGGCAGCGGCTTCAAGCCGCGCTGGACGGCGTGGCTGACGATCTTCCACCGGACGTTGGCGCGGACCTGCACGGCGCCTTCGGCAGCGAGGCGTTCGACGACCCGCCGCCGCAGGTCTTCGACCTGGCTCGCGGCCGGATAGCCGAGTTCGACGTCGACGTCGACGACGCCGCCGTCGACGCGCACGTTGCGCACGGCGCGCATGGCGACGAGATCCTTGCCGGTATTGGGATCGACGACGGTGGCCAGCGCCTGCTGGACACGATCCGGAGTGAGGTCGGCCATGGAAGTGTGCGTGGGGAACAAGACCGAAATTTTACCAGCGCACGTGTCGTGGCCCCACGGTCGACCGCACTTGTATGATGGGTTTGCGCCGCCCTGGCGCGTCGTCCAGGGGGCGATGCCGAGGCCCGCCGCGGCGGGCCTCCTGCCGCACGCCATGGACAAATCAAGCACGCTCGCCATTCGCGTCGAATTCGGAGACTGCGATCCGGCCGGCATCGTGTTCTACCCGAATTTCTTTCGCTGGTTCGACGCCGGGTCGCGCTGGTTCTTCACGTGCTGCGGCCTGCCCCCATGGCGGGAGACCGAGACGACGCACGGGATCATCGGCACGCCGCTGATCGAGTCCTCGGCGCGCTTCCTGAGGCCCGCCAGCTATGGCGACGTGCTCGACGTCGAGACGACCATCGTCGAATGGAATGCGCGGACGTTCGTGCACCGGCACGTCCTCTCGCGGCAGGGCGCCGTGCTCGTCGAGGGCCGCGAGGTACGCGCGTTCGTGGTCCGCGATGCCGATCGCGACGGGAAACTGCGCGCGGTCCCGATTCCGGATGCCTGGCGTGCCGCGTGCGGGGCCCCGCCCGCGGCGCCCGTTGACGCTGGCGGCGCCAAAGGCGGCTAAACTGCCCGGCCCCGAGAAGATCGCCCCGACATGACGCGCCCCGACCCGACGCCGCGCAAGCTCTTCGTCACGACCGCCCTGCCCTATGCGAACGGCAAGCCGCATATCGGGCACATGATGGAGTACATCCAGGCGGACATCTGGGTGCGGTTCCAGCGCCTGCAGGGGCACGACGTGGTGTTCGTGGGCGCCGAGGATGCGCACGGTGCGCCGATCATGATCGCCGCCGAGAAGGCGGGGCTCGCGCCGCAGGAATTCGTCGCACGCGTCGCGGCGGCGCGGACGCCGGTGCTCGAGGGCTTCCTGATCCGCTACGACTTCTGGCACACGACGGATTCGGCCGAAAACGTCGAACTGTCGCAGTCGATCTATCGCGCGCTCGACGCCCGCGGGCTCATCGACCGCCGCGCCGTGGAGCAGTTCTACGACCCGGTCAAGGGGATGTTCCTTCCCGACCGCTACATCAAGGGCGAGTGCCCGAAGTGCGGCGCGAAGGACCAGAACGGCGATTCATGCGAAGTCTGCGGCGCCGTCTACACGCCGACGGACCTGAAGAATCCGTACTCCGTCCTCACCGGCGCCGTGCCGGAGTTGCGGTCCTCGGAGCATTTCTTCTTCCGCCTGTCGGACCCGCGCTGCGTCGAATTCCTGAAGGCGTGGACGGCCGGCCACGACCGGCACGGCGCGCCGCACCTGCAACCGGAGGTCTACGCCAAGGCGCAGGAATGGCTCGGCGAGGAAGGCAAGGGCCTTGCCGACTGGGACATCTCGCGCGACGCGCCTTACTTCGGCATTCCGGTGCCCGATGCGCCCGGCAAGTATTTCTACGTCTGGCTCGACGCGCCGATCGGCTACCTGGCGAGCCTCAAGGCATGGTGCGCCGCCCACGGCAAGGACTTCGACGGGTTCCTGGCGGATCCGCAGCGCGAGCAGGTGCATTTCATCGGCAAGGACATCGTCTATTTCCATGCGCTGTTCTGGCCGGCGATGCTGCATTTTTCCGACCGCAAGGTCCCGGACAACCTCTACGTCCACGGCTTCCTCACCGTCAGCGGCGAAAAGATGTCGAAGAGCCGCGGCATCGGCATCGACCCGGCGCGCTACCTCGCGATCGGCCTCGATCCGGAGTGGCTGCGCTACTACGTCGCGACGAAGCTCAACGGACGCGTCGAGGACATCGACTTCAATCCGGACGACTTCATCGCACGGGTCAACAGCGATCTCGTCGGCAAGTACGTCAATCTCGCGAGCCGCGCCGCGAAGTTCATCGCGCAGCGCTTCGACGGCCGGATCTCCGGCATCGAGCGCGCGACGCCGGCGACCGGGGCCGCCGCTGCCGTCGACGCGATTCGAGAACGACGCGGCGACATCGCGCGGCTCTATGACACGCGCGAGTTCGGCAAGGCGCTGCGCGAGGTGATGGCGCTCGCCGACAGTGCCAACGAATGGTTCGACCGCTGCCGCCCGTGGGAACTCGCGAAGGCCGGCGGCGACGAGGCCACGGCGCAGTTGCACCAGGTTTGCAGCGCCGCCGTCGACCTGTTCCGCCTGCTGACGATCTATCTCGCGCCGGTGCTGCCGGCCGTGGCGACCCGCGCGGCCGAGTTCCTGCGGCAGCCGGCCCTGGCCTGGAGCGACGCGGAGCGGACGCTGGCGGACGGGCACCGGATCGGCGAGTACAAGCACCTGATGACGCGGATCGAGCCGAAGCGCGTCGATGCGCTGTTCGAGCCGCCCGCGGAGACGGCCGCCGCCGGAACCACGGCGCCCGCGGCGCCGGACGTCGGTCCGCCGGGAGGCGAGGCCGTCGCGGGCACGATCACCATCGACGATTTCGCGCGCGTCGACCTGCGTGTCGCGCGGATCGTCGCCGCCGAGCACGTCGAGGGCAGCGATAAGCTGCTGCGGCTCACGCTCGACGTCGGCGAGGGCCGCCTGCGCAACGTCTTCTCCGGCATCAAGTCGGCCTACCGGCCGGAAGACCTGGCCGGCAGGCTGACCGTCGTCGTCGCCAATCTCGCGCCGCGCAAGATGAAGTTCGGCATCAGCGAGGGCATGGTTCTCGCGGCCAGCCACGGCGATGAGAAGGGCACGCCGGGCCTGTACCTGCTCGATCCGCATGCGGGCGCGACGCCGGGCATGCGGATACGCTGACGCCCGACGCGGGAAGAAGAGTCCTCCGAGATGATTCGTCGCTATCGCCTGGCTGCCGTCGCGATGCTGCTTGGCCTCGCCGTCGCAAAGGCTGCCGCCAGCGGCGGCGCGCCGCACGCGGGCCCGTCACGCGCGTGCGCGCACGTGACCTGGGACGGCGTCGCCGGTCTTTTCGACCGCTGGAACCAGTCGCTCGCGACGCGGGATGCGGAGCAGGTCGCCGACAACTACACGCGCGACGCGGTGCTGCTGCCGGCGTTCGCGAATTCTCCGCGCAACGGTCGCGAGGCGATCCGCGACTACTACGCGGCGCTGCTGCCGATGGCCCCGCACGCGCGCGTCGTCCAGCGCACGATCAAGATCCGCTGCAACCTCAGCATGGACTTCGGCGTGCTCGCGCTGCGCCTGACCGACAGCAGCGGCACCGAATCCATCGTCCCGGCGCAGTACTCGTTCGTCTACGAATACCGCGACGGCCGCTGGCTGGTCGCGCACGAGCATGCGTCGGTGATCCCGAAGGACGAGCCGATGCTTGGCGGGCAGGCGACGGACAGGCGCGGCGAGCCGTAGGCGTGGGGGGCTCGCGGGGAGGGGCGTGGCGTTTGGCGCCCTCTCCCCCCGCCCCTCTCCCGCTTCGCGGGCGAGGGGAGTCCGGGCGTCAGCTGTTGGACGACGTCTCGATTCGCGACGACGAGGCTCCCCTCGCCCGCGAAGCGGGAGAGGGGCTGGGGGAGAGGGCCGGCGCCCCGCGTCAGGTCGGCGTATACGCCAGCCGGACGTAGATCGGCGCGAACGGCGCCGCCTGCGTGATTTCGACCAGGTTCTCGCGCGCCAGTTCGAGCAGCGCGAGGAAATGGACGATCACGACCGGCGGGCCGCGCCGCACGATCTCGGCGTCGAAGAGGTCGGCGAACTCGATGTACGTCGTGCCCTTGAGCCGCCGCAGGATCAGGCTCATGTGCTCGCGGACCGACAGCTCTTCGCGCGCAATGTGGTGGTGGGCGTGGAGCTTCGCGCGACGAAAGACGTCCGCCCAGGCCTGTCGAAGGTCGACCGGCACCACCTGCGGCAGGTTCTTCACCATCGCCTGCTCGATCGTCACGAGTGCGCGGACGAAGTCGCGGCCGACGCGGGGCATGTCGTCGAGCTGCGCCGCCGCGAGCTTGATCCGCTCGTATTCGACGAGGCGCCGCACCAGCTCCGCGCGCGGATCCTCGGCCTCCTCGCCGCTTTCGGACTTGCGCACCGGCAGCAGCATCCGCGACTTGATCTCGATCAGCAGCGCAGCCATCAGCAGGTATTCCGCGGCAAGTTCCAGGTTGTGCGTGCGGATCTGGTCGATGTAGTTGAGGTACTGCAACGTCAGCGGCGCCATCGGAATGTCCAGGACATTGAAATTCTGGCGCCGGATCAGGTAGAGGAGCAGGTCGAGCGGTCCCTCGAAGGCCTCGAGGAAGACCTCGAGCGCGTCCGGCGGGATGTAGAGGTCCTGCGGAAGCTGGAACAGGGGTTCGCCGTACAGTCGGGCCAGCGCGACGCCGTCCACGACCTCCGGAGTGCCGGGCGTGCCGCCCTGCGGCGGCTCGGGCAGTTCGGGCGAGTCCGCCGGCGCGGAGATGGAACTGGAGCTCATCGTCGGGATCCGCATGCGGGGAGGGGGGGGCGGATCCTAGCAGGTGGGCCGGCTCCATCGCCGCGGAAGCTGCCCGAAGCTAAGATCCCCGGCGACGTCGTCTTGCCCGGCCGCGCCCGGCGGCCGGGCCACTCGCGCGGGGACTCCGATGCTCGCTGATCCAGGATGGGACGCACCGCGGCGCCGTGCGATCGCCGCCGCAACGCGTCGGCCGGAAGCCGAAGTCCTCGCCGGCCTCCTGGCCGCGGCGCGGCTCGATCCGGCGGCCGCCCTGGCCGCGAAGCGCCAGGCGCGCCGATGGATCGAGGAGCTGCGCAGCACGCGCACCCGCGGAAGCGGGGTCGACGCGTTGATGCGCGAGTTCTCGCTGTCGACCGACGAGGGAATCGCGCTGATGTGCCTGGCGGAGGCGCTGCTGCGTATCCCGGATGCGGCGACGGCCGACGCGCTGATTCGCGACAAGATCGGCCGGGCCGACTGGCAGCGCCACGTCGGGCAAAGCAGGTCGCTCTTCGTGAATGCGGCAGCCTGGGGATTGATGATTTCGGGGCGGCTGGTGGCGACCCACAGCGAAGCCGGCCTCGGCGCCGCGCTGACCCGCCTCGTGGCGCGTGGCGGCGAACCGCTGATCCGCAGCGGCGTCGACTTTGCGGTGCGCCTCCTCGGCCAGCAGTTCGTCACCGGACAGACGATCGAACAGGCGCTGGAGCGCGCCCGCCCGATCGAGGCGCGCGGCTACCGCTACTCCTATGACATGCTGGGAGAGGGAGCACTTACTTCCGAGGACGCCGCCCGATATCTGGGCAACTACGAGCACGCGATCGATGCCATCGGAGCGGCTGCGACCCGCGCCGAACAGGCCGGGCAAGGTGGATTGCGCGTCCGCGAACGGCCGGGCATTTCGGTCAAGTTGTCGGCGCTGCACCCGCGCTACGGCCGCGCGCAGCGCGACCGCGTCATGGGCGAACTCCTTCCGCGCCTGGTTCGGATCTGCGAGCGCGCCGCCGGGCATGCGATCGGACTGAACATCGACGCGGAGGAAAGCGAGCGGCTCGAGATCTCGCTCGACCTCTTCGAGGCGCTTGCCGCGGCCCCGTCGCTCGCCCGCTGGGACGGGCTCGGCTTTGTCGTCCAGGCCTACCAGAAGCGCGCGCCCGGCGTGATCGACTGGATGGCGGACCTCAGCCGCCGAAGTAAGCGGACACTGATGGTCCGACTGGTCAAGGGCGCGTACTGGGACAGCGAAATCAAGCGGGCGCAGGCGGAAGGCCAGGACGACTTTCCGGTCTACACGCGCAAGGTCCACACCGACGTGTCCTACCTCGCCTGCGCGCGACGGCTCCTGCACTGCGAGCGGATCTATCCGCAGTTCGCCACGCACAATGCCCTCACGGCGGCGGCCGTGATCCAGATGGCGGGCCCGGTGCGCGATCCCGGCGACTGGGAATTCCAGTGCCTCTACGGCATGGGCGAGACGCTGTACGACCAGGTGCTCGCGCCCCAGGGCGCCGCGGGACGCGCCGGCCCCGCGTGCCGGATCTACGCGCCCGTCGGTCACTACGACACGCTGCTCGCCTATCTTGTCCGGCGACTGCTGGAGAACGGCGCGAATTCCTCGTTCGTGAACCGGATCGTCGACCCGCAGGTCCCGATCGACGAACTCCTGCAGGATCCCGTCGAATCCGCCACGCGCGGCGCGCTGCGCTCGCACCGCGGCATCGCGCGGCCGCCGGAGCTGTTCGCCGACCGCCGCAATTCGCCGGGGCTCGATCTGAACCACGAACCGACGCTGGCGGCGCTGGATGCCGCTTTCGCGCGCGCGTCCGAGCGATCGTGGACCGCAGAGCCCGCCCTCGCCGCAGAGGCGGGCCCGCCCGGTGCCGAGGCGCCGCGCCCGGTCGTCGATCCGGCCGACCGGGCCCACGTCGTCGGGAGCGTCGCCGAAGCGACGCCGGATCACGTTGCCGCCGCCGCGCGGGCCGCGGAGCGCGCCGCGGCGGATGCGTCCGCGTGGCCAGCGCGCCGCGCGGACGATCGCGCGACCGTGCTGGAGGCGGCCGCCGACGCCTTCGCCACGGAACGGGAAGCGCTGATGTGGCTCGCGATCCACGAAGGCGGCAAGACGGTCGGCAACGCGCAGGCGGAAGTCCGCGAGGCGATCGACTTCCTGCGCTACTACGCGCAGCAGGCACGCGCTTGCGGACTCGACGACGGCACGACGGCGCCGCTCGGCCCTGTCGCCTGTATCTCGCCGTGGAATTTCCCGCTCGCGATCTTCACCGGCCAAGTGGCGGCGGCGCTAGCCGCCGGCAACCCCGTCCTCGCGAAGCCCGCCGAGCAGACGCCGCTCACCGCGGCAGCCGCGACGCGGCTGCTGCACGCTGCCGGCGTACCGCGCGACGCGCTGCAACTGCTACCGGGCGACGGCCGCATCGGCGCGGCGCTGTGTGCGGACCGCCGCGTGCAGGGCGTGCTGTTCACCGGCTCCACCGAGGTCGCGCGCAGCATCGACCTCGCGCTCGCCGCGCGTGCCGACGAGTCGCCGGTTCCGCTGATCGCGGAAACGGGCGGGCAGAACGCCATGATCGTCGATTCGTCCGCGCTGCCGGAACAGGTCGTGGCCGACGTGCTGGCATCGGCGTTCGACAGCGCCGGCCAGCGCTGCTCGGCGCTGCGCGTCCTGTGCCTGCAGGAGGACATCGCGACGCCGCTGCTGGCGATGCTGCGCGGCGCGATGCGCGAACTGGGCGTCGGCGCACCGGCGCAGTTGCAGACCGACGTCGGCCCGGTGATCGACGCCGCGGCGCGCGACGTCCTCGAAGCGCACGTGGATCGCATGCGCCAGCGCGGACCGGTCGAACGGATCGGCGTGCCGCCGCAGGACGCGTCGCGCGGGACCTTCGTCGCGCCGACGCTGGTCGAGATCTCGAGCCTGCGCGAACTGCAGCGCGAAGTCTTCGGCCCGGTCCTTCACGTGGTCCGCTTCCGCCGCGACGCGCTGGACGCCCTCGTCGACGCGATCAACGCGACCGGCTACGGGCTCACGCTGGGCATCCATTCGCGAATCGACGAAACGATCGACGCGGTGATCGCGCGAGCTCGCGTCGGAAACATCTACGTGAATCGCAACATGGTCGGTGCCGTCGTCGGCTGCCAGCCTTTCGGCGGCGAGGGCCTCTCGGGTACCGGACCGAAAGCGGGCGGCCCGTGGATGCTGCCGCGCCTGCGGCGCCGCCTAAAGCCCGACGACGCGGAGGCGAACCTGCCGCACCTGGCCCACCTGGCCCACCTGCCCGACCTGCCCGACCTGCCCCACCCGGCTCACCTGCCCCACCCGGCTCACCTGGCCCACCTGGCGCGATTCGAGGCCTGGGCGTCGCAGACCGCGCGCCGCGAGGTTGCCGCTCGCTGCGCGGCCTACGCCGGCGCCTCGCCGCTCGGACGGCGGCTAAGGCTCCCGGGACCGACCGGGGAGACGAACGACCTGGAATATCACCCGCGCGGACGCGCGCTGTGCGTCGCGGACGACGCCGAAGCGCTGCTGCTGCAGGTTGCCGCGACGCTGGCGACCGGCAACGTGGCGCTCGCGCCGCAAGCGCTCTGGGACTCGCTGTGCGCCGCCGATCCGCGCCTCGCGGCCGTCACGGCGGGTCAGGTCCGCGCCTGCGGGGACGCACACGACGAGGCGTTCGACGTCGTTCTGTGCGCCGGAAAACCGCGCGATGCGGCGGGCCTTCGGCGGACGGTCGCGGAACGCGACGGGCCGCGGGTCGCGATCGCCCAGCCGTGCGGCGGCGCCTACGACCTGCGGATGCTGCTGCGCGAGCGCGTCGTGAGCGTGAACACGGCCGCGGCCGGCGGAAATGCCAGCCTGATGACGCTGGATCCGGAGGGGTAACCGGCGGCGAAAAGTCGACCGCGCGGCCCGCCTGCCGCGCCGCGACCCGGCGCGGCTACTTCTTCGTCGACGTCTGGTAGACGTAACCCTGCTGCGGCACGCGGGACTCGCGCCAGCGGCGCAACTC
This sequence comes from Burkholderiaceae bacterium, assembly GCA_035524275.1. GTDB lineage: Bacteria > Pseudomonadota > Gammaproteobacteria > Burkholderiales > Burkholderiaceae_F > DATKPC01. The sequence continues at coordinate 5,075 of DATKPC010000145.1, read as the reverse complement.
GTCCCAATCGAGGACCTTGTCCCACCAGATCGCGCGCGCCTCGCGCTGCGCGCGCTCCAGCTCGGGTTTCTTCTGCTTCAGGTCGCGAATGAAGCGCGTGAGGTCGGATTCGTAGGCTGCCATCGGGAATCGTCGCGGACGTCGTGCGGTGGATGCGGTCTTTGGCCGATATTAGCGCGGGTCCGCCGCCGTTCAATCGGCCGCGAAGAACCCCTTCATCTTGTCCATGAACGAGCGCGCCTGCGGCGAATGCTTCGCGCCGCCCTCGCGCAGCGACGCGTCGAATTCGCGCAGGAGCTTCTTCTGCTTCTCGTTCAGCCGCACCGGGATCTCGACGCTGACGTGGCAGTAGAGGTCGCCCGGATAGCTGGACCGGACGCCCTTGATGCCCTTGCCGCGAAGCCGGAAGGTCTTGCCGCCCTGCGTGCCCTCCGGAATCGTGATGCTCACCTTCTCGTTCAGCGTCGCGACCTCGACCTCGCCCCCGAGTGCGGCCGTCGCCACCGAAACCGGCACCTCGCAGTGCAGGTCGTCGCCGTCGCGCTGGAAGACGTCGTGCGGCTTGATCCGGATTTCGACGTACAGGTCGCCCGGCGGTCCGCCGTTCATGCCCGGCTCCCCCTTGCCCGACAGCCGGATGCGCTGGCCTTCGTCGATGCCCGCCGGGATCGCGACCTCCAGCACCTTGTTGCGCTTGACGCGGCCGTCGCCGTGGCAGGTCGTGCACGGTTCCGGGACGACCTTCCCGGAGCCGTGGCAGGTCGGGCAGGTCTGCTGGATCGAGAAAAAGCCCTGCGTGACGCGGACGGCACCGTTTCCGCCGCACGTTCCGCAGGTCTTGGGCTTCGTGCCCGGCTTCGCGCCGGACCCGCCGCAGGTCTCGCACGGGTCCCAGCTCGGGACGCGGATGTCGGTCGTGAACCCGCGCGCCGCGTTCTCGAAGGTGACCTCGAGGTTGTAGCGCAGGTCGGCGCCGCGATAGGCGCTCGCGCGGCCGCCGCGCGCCCCGGCCGCGCCGCCGAAGATGTCGCCGAAGATGTCGCCGAACGCCTCGGCGAATCCCCCCATGCCCTCGCCGCCGCCTCCGGCGCCGCGAAACCCGCCGCCGCCGGCATTCGGATCGACGCCGGCGTGGCCGAAGCGATCGTACGCGGCGCGCTTCTGCGCGTCGGTCAGGATCTCGTACGCCTCCTTGACCTCCTTGAACCGCTCCTCCGACTCCTTCGCCTTGTCGCCCTGGTTGCGGTCAGGGTGGTACTTCATCGCGAGCTTGCGATAAGCCTTCTTGATGTCGTCTTCGGAGGCGTTCTTCGCGACGCCGAGGATGTCGTAGAAATCACGCTTGGCCATGTTCGCTTTCGCGTCGCCGGATCGATGGAATCAATGAACGTGGACGCGCCGCAGGGTCGCGGCCTCGGCCTCGACCCTGCGGCGCCGGATGGCGTGGCGCGGCTCAACCGCGCTTGACTTCCTTGAAGTCGGCATCGACGACATCCTCGGGCTTCTGCTTCGCCGCGCCATCGCCGCCGCCCGCGGCGCCGGGCTGCTGCGCGTCCGCCGCGGCGGCCGCCGCCGCCGCGGCGGACGCGTCGCCCTGCATCCCGGCATACATCTTCTCGCCGAGCTTCTGCGAGGCCGCCATCAGCGCCTCGGTGCGCGACATGATCGCATCCTTGTCGTCGCCCTTGATCGCTTCCTCGACGTCCTTCAAGGCCGCCTCGATCTTGCCCTTTTCCGCGTCGTCGAGCGCGGCACCATGCTCGCCGAGTGCCTTGCGGATCTGGTGCAGCGAGGCGTCGGCCGCGTTGCGTGCCTGCACCAGTTCGAACCGGCGATGGTCCTCCGCCTTGTTCGCCTCGGCGTCCTTGACCATCCGCTGGATCTCGTCCTCGTTCAGGCCCGAATTGGCCTTGATCGTGATCTTGTTCTCCTTGCCGGTGGCCTTGTCCTTCGCGTTCACGTGCAGGATGCCGTTGGCGTCGATGTCGAACGTGACCTCGATCTGCGGCATGCCGCGCGGCGACGGCGGGATCCCCTCCAGGTTGAACTCGCCGAGCAGCTTGTTGCCGGACGCCATCTCGCGCTCGCCCTGGAACACCTTGATCGTCACCGCCGGCTGGCTGTCCTCCGCGGTCGAGAAGACCTGCGAGAACTTGGTCGGGATCGTCGTGTTCTTCTGGATCATCTTCGTCATCACGCCGCCCAGCGTCTCGATGCCGAGCGACAGCGGCGTCACGTCGAGGAGAAGCACGTCCTTGCGCTCGCCCGACAGCACCGAACCCTGGATCGCGGCGCCGACGGCGACGGCCTCGTCCGGATTCACGTCCTTGCGCGGCTCCTGGCCGAAGAACTCCTTGACCTTGTCCTGCACCTTCGGCATCCGCGTCATCCCGCCGACGAGGATGACGTCATGGATGTCGGAGGCCTTGACGCCGGCGTCCTTGATCGCGATCCGGCACGGTTCGATCGTGCGCTCGATCAGGTCCTCGACCAGCGCCTCGAGCTTCGCGCGCGTGAGCTTCATGTTCAGGTGCTTCGGACCGGACTGGTCGGCCGTGATGTACGGCAGGTTGATCTCGGTCTGCGTGCTCGAGGACAGCTCGATCTTCGCCTTCTCGGCCGATTCCTTCAGGCGCTGCAGCGCGAGCACGTCCTTCGACAGGTCGACGCCCTGGTCCTTCTTGAACTCGGCGATGATGTAGTCGATGATCCGCTGGTCGAAGTCCTCGCCGCCGAGGAACGTGTCGCCGTTGGTCGACAGCACCTCGAACTGCTTCTCGCCGTCGACGTCGGCGATCTCGATGATCGAGATGTCGAACGTGCCGCCGCCCAGGTCGTAGACGGCGATCTTGCGATCGCCCTTCATGTCCTTCTTGTCGAGCCCGAACGCGAGCGCGGCCGCGGTCGGCTCGTTGATGATGCGCTTGACTTCGAGACCGGCAATGCGCCCCGCATCCTTCGTCGCCTGGCGCTGCGAGTCGTTGAAGTAGGCCGGTACCGTGATCACGGCCTCGGTCACCGGCTCGCCGAGGTAGTCCTCGGCCGTCTTCTTCATCTTCCGCAGCACTTCGGCCGAGACCTGCGGCGGCGCGATCTTGCCGCCGCGGACCTCGACCCAGGCATCGCCGTTGTCGGCCTTGACGATGCGATAGGGCATCAGGTTGATGTCCTTCTGGACCTCCTTCTCCTCGAAACGACGCCCGATCAGCCGCTTGACGGCGTACAGCGTGTTCTTCGGGTTCGTGACCGCCTGCCGCTTGGCCGGCGCGCCGCAGAGGATCTCGCCGTCCTCGAGGTAGGCGACGATCGACGGCGTCGTGCGGCTGCCTTCGGAGTTCTCGATGACCTTGATCTGTCCCGCTTCCGGGATCGCGACGCAGGAATTCGTCGTGCCGAGGTCGATGCCGATGATCTTTGCCATGTCCTGTCCTTGCTCCGATGTCGTTTGCGCAATCCGCGGCGATGCCGGCGTCTTGCAGCCGTTGTCGCCTACGTGGTGCTGGTCATTGCGGGATTCAAGTCCCCTGCCCCTGGGCGACCGTGACGAGCGCCGGGCGCAGGACGCGGTCGGCGATCATCCAGCCCTTCTGCAGGACGCTCACGACGTGGTTGGCGGGCGCGGCGCCCGGCTCCGCGCCGGCCGGAACCATCGAAATGGCCTGGTGGCGGTGCGGATCGAAGCGCTCCCCGACGGGATTGATCTCGACGAGGCGGTTCTTCTCGAACGCCGCGCGCAGCTGGCGCAGCGTGAGTTCGATGCCGTTGCGCATCCCGGGCGCGTCGACGTTGAGTTCCAGCGCCTTCTCCAGGCTGTCGGCGACGGGAACGAGCGCCTCGGCGAACGATTCGATCGCGAACTTGTGCGCCTTGGCGATATCGTCCTGGGCGCGTCGCCTGACGTTGTCGGTCTCGGCCTTGGCGCGTACGAAAAGATCGTAGTTCTCGTCCGCTTTCGCTCTCGCCACCTTCAGCTCCTGCTCGAGGTCCCTGGTCGCCGCGGCCGACGCCTCGGCGGCCGGCCCGGCGCCCTGCCCGCCGGCCTGCAACCCGCCCTGGGCGCCCTCCGCCGACGGTTGCGCTGCCGCCTGCTCGTCCCGACCGACCGGATCCGGGCCCGAAGCCATCATTCGTCCTCCCTGGGTAGAGCCAAGTTAGTGCAGGCAAACCTGCGCGGCGTAGATGAAGCCGGCTGCACCGGTTTCAAGCCCGCAGGCCAAGAATTTTTTGCCCCGCGCATCAACCATTCGGCGCGCCCTGGCCGGTACCGGCCGTTCCTACGGCTTCGCCGGAACGCGTGATCCGACGTCGCGCATCCGAGGCTGCCCGCCCCCACAATGGATGCACGCCCTGCCTCCCGATACCTGCGGCCCGCCACGTGACCACCTCCATCGATCCGGACGAACTGCCCCGAAGCCACGATACGTTCGGGGGACAGACGCCGGTCGCACTGGTCGCGATCGCAGCGATCGGCGCCATCCTGTTGGTCAATTCCCTGTCGCTGCCCTCGTCCGCCCGCGCGGGCGGCCTGCCGTCGGTTCCGGCGCTGGACGGCGAAGTCGCCTGCGCCGGCTGCGGCGAAGTCGTGGGCGTGCGCCCGTTGCACGGGAACACGGCGGGCGGCGCGGGCCCCTACGAGGTCGAAATCCGGATGCGCGACGGGATCCAGCGCCTGATCCGCGCGGAGGCGCCTGGCGTCATCGTCGGCGACCGCGTCCGCCTCGAAGGCGGCAGTCTCACCCTGCGCGACTGACGCGTCGCGCCGCCGGATCCCTGCGGGCCACCGGCCAGCCGGCGAGGTTCGCCTCGACGAGATCGGCGAGCGCCTGGATGAACGCGGGCGAGTCGTTGAGGCAGGGAATGTAGTTGAACGTCGTGCCACCGGCGGCCAGGAACTCGTCGCGGCCCTCCTGCGCGATTTCCTCCAGCGTCTCGAGGCAGTCGACGCTGAACCCGGGGCAAACGACATCGATGCTGCGGACGCCTTCGTGCGCGAGCTTCTCCAGCGTCGCCGACGTATAGGGTTGCAACCATTGCGCGCGACCGAGCCGCGACTGGAACGACAGCAGCCAGCGTTC
>DATKPC010000144.1:0-32423 GCA_035524275.1 Burkholderiaceae bacterium | reverse complement strand
CCAGGTCGGGCGAACCCGTGGTCGCCCTGGGGTCGTTACGGGTGTCGTCATGGGCAAATCGCCTATTACCCAAATGCGGGAATCGGGTTACGCTCGACGTCACGCTGACTACCCCATTTGGATCGATCCGTCATGGCTCTTCGACGATTGGCGCGCCGGCATCCGGCGGCCACGGGCACGCCCACCTTGGGCGCCTGAACGTGGCCGCGGTCCCCCTGCCCAAGGCCACGGTGCCGACGACGCCCGGCGCGGCCAGCGAGCCGCAGGTCACACGGCGGCCGGATGGCACGCCAAGCGCCGTGTTTTTCGCGCTCGGCTGCCGTTGCGAACTGCTCTTCGACAGCGACCACGTCGACGCCGCCCGCGAGGTCGCGACGGCCGCGGCGCGCGAGGCGCAGCGCGTCGAATCGAAGTTCACGCTGCTCGGCGCCGACAGCGTCGTCGCGAACGCCAACCGCAACCCGGGCAAGCCGATCGACGTGGACGAGGAGACGGCGCGGCTCGTCGACGTCGCCGTGCGCGCCTATGTCCGCAGCGGCGGGCGCTTCGACGTGACGACCGGATTGCTGCGCCGCGCTTGGGCCTTCGACGGCAGCGACAACCTGCCGAAGCAGGACCGCATCGACGCGCTGCTCGAGCACGTCGGTCTCGATCGCCTCGGCTGGGATCCGCCGCGCCTCGTCGTGCCGCTCGGCATCGAGCTCGACTTCGGCGGGCTCTGCAAGCGCTACGCGGTGGACCGGATCATCGACGTGATCCGCCCGGCGACGCGCGCCTCGGTCCTCGTCGACGTCGGCGGCGACCTCGCGGTGAGCTGCGCCCCGCGCGGCTCACCGTGGCGCGTGCGCGTCCATCGCGCGACGAAGGGCGCCACGGCGCCGATCGTCGACCTCGCCGAGGGAGCGCTCGCGACAAGCGGCGACAGTCGTCGGTTCATGCTCAAGAACGGCGTGCGCTACGGCGACCTCCTCGATCCGCGAACCGGCTGGCCGGTGCTGGAGGCGCCGCGGATGGTCACCGTCGCGGCGGCCAACTGCATCGAAGCCGGAATGGTCGCGACGATCGCCCGCCTGCATGCGCGCGATGCCGGGATCTATCTCGACGAACTCGGCGCACGCCACTGGATCGTTCCGCACTGAGCGCCCGTCGCCGACGGCTCGACCCACGCATCCGGGCGTCGTCCGATCGCGCGGACGGCGCGAACCGGGCCGAGGACGGATAATCCGGGATTGACCGTTCACGGATCCTTTCCGCGCGCCGCGATTCGCGCGCGGCGCGCGACATCCCCATGCTCGAGACCGACAACCTGTGCTGCGTGCGCGGCGAGCGGACGCTGTTCGCCGGTCTGCGCATCCGCGTCGAAGGCGGCAACTGCCTGCAGGTGGCCGGCGAGAACGGCGCCGGCAAGAGCAGCCTGCTGAGGATCCTGGTCGGCCTGCTTGCTCCCGCGGCGGGGGAGGTGCGCTGGAACGGGGAGCCGATCGGCCGGCTGCGCGAAGCGTACTGGGAGACGCTCGCCTACGTCGGGCACCTCAACGGCATCAAGGACGACCTGAGCGCGCTGGAGAACCTGATGGTGTCCGCGGCGCTGGCCGGCACGCCGGCGCCGGCGAGCGAGGCGCTGGCGGCCCTCGAGCGCGTCGGCCTCGCATCGCGTGCCGACCTGGCGACGCGCCAGTTGTCGCAGGGGCAGAAGCGGCGCGTCGCGATCGCCCGCCTGTGCCTCGCGCCGCGCGCCCGGCTGTGGATCCTCGACGAGCCGTTCAATGCGCTCGACACGCAGGGCATCGAGGTCGTGGCCGCGATGATCGCGCAGCACGTCGAGCGCGGCGGCCTCGTCGTGCTGACATCCCACCTGCAGGTCGGGCTTCCCGCGGGCGCGCAGTGGCTGCAGCTCGGCGGCGAACGCACGGCGGCGGCGATCCGGGGCGACGGATGATCCGGACGTGGCTCTCGATCGTCCGCCGGGACCTGCTGCTGGCGTCGCGCCGGCGATCGGACATCGCGAACACGCTCGTGTTCTTCGTCGTCGTCGTGAGCCTGGTGCCGATCGGCGTCGGCCCGCAGGCGGCCCTCCTCCGGCAAGTGACGCCGGGCACGGTCTGGATCGCGGCGCTTCTCGCCGCGATGCTGTCGCTGTCGCGGCTCTTCGCCGACGACTACGCCGACGGCACGCTCGAGCAGATGCTGCTGTCGCCGGAACCGCTCGTGATGGTCGTCCTCGGCAAGCTTGCCGCGCATTGGCTCCTGACCGGCCTGCCACTCACGCTGCTCGCCGCGCCGCTGGGCGTCGCCTTCGACCTGGAGCCGGCGGCGATCGCAACGCTCGCGGCCTCGCTGCTGCTGGGCACCCCGGCGTTGAGCCTGATCGGTGCCGTCGGCGCGGCGCTGACGCTGGGGCTGCGCGGCGGCGGCGTGCTCGTCTCGCTGCTGGTGCTGCCGCTGACGGTCCCGGTGCTCATCTTCGGCGCCGGTTCCGTCGAGGCCCTCGCCGGCGGCCTGTCGCCGCAACCGCACCTGCTGCTGCTCGGCGGATTGACGCTGGCGGCGACCGCGCTCGCACCGTGGGCGATCGGCGCAGCGCTGCGGATATCCATGGAATAATCGTTCGACGAGGCCGACCGGATTCCGATGACAGCAGACCTCCGCGCCCAGTCCGCCGAGCGCATCCACGTCTTCCGTTTCGCGTCGCCCGCGACGTTCTTCGCGCTCGCCGGGCGGGTCGTTCCGTGGTTCGCCGCGGCCGCGACGCTGCTGGCGGTCGCCGGCTTGTACGTCGGCTTCTTCGTCGCGCCGTCTGACGCCGTGCAGGGCGAGGCCTACCGGATCATCTACATCCACGTGCCGGCAGCGTGGATGGCCATGTTCCTGTACCTGGTGATGGCCTTCTGGGCGGCGATCGGGCTCGCGTTCAACACGCGGATGTCCTCGATGCTGGCGGCGGCGCTCGCGCCCAGCGGCGCGCTGATGGCCGCGGTCGCGCTGTGGACCGGCGCGCTGTGGGGGCGCCCGATGTGGGGCGCGTACTGGGTCTGGGACGCGCGCCTCACCTCGACGCTGATCCTGCTGTTCCTCTATCTCGGCTTCATGTCGCTGCACGCCGCGATCGACGACGTGCGACGGGCCGACCGCGCGTGCGCGGTGCTGGCGCTCGTCGGCGCGATCAACGTGCCGATCATCTATTTCTCGGTGAAATGGTGGAACACGCTGCACCAGGGCGCGACGATATCGATGGTCAAGGCGCCGACGATCGCGACGCCGATGCTGCTGGGCCTGCTGCTGATGGCGCTGTCGTTCTGGATGTACAGCATCGCGATGGCGCTGTCGCGCGCGCGCGTGATCCTGCTGGAGCGGGAGCGCGATTCGGCGTGGGTCCGCGCGTGGTTGAGGACACGGCAATGACGTGGGATAGCTGGGCGGCCTTCTGGGCCATGGGTGGGCGGGCGGGTTTCGTCTGGGGTTCGTACGGCGTCACGCTCGCGGTCTTCGCGCTGGAGGCGATGGCGCTGCGCGGTCGGCGGCGGCGTGCCGTGGATCAGGCGCGGCGCAGCGCCGCGGCTGCGGCGGAGTCGCGACCATGAGCGCATCGACGCCGACCCCGGCGGCGGCGCCGCGGGCGAGCCGGTTGAAGCCGCGGCAGAAGCGGCTGCTGCTGATCGTCGGAGGACTCGTGATCCTCGGCGTCGCGGCGGCACTGGTCCTCTCGGCGTTCCGCGACAATCTGGTGTTCTTCTACACGCCCTCGGACGTCGCCGCCCACAAGGCGCCGACCGGCCGGCCGTTCCGCATCGGCGGCCTCGTGCGCGACGGCAGCCTGAAGCGCGACGGCGTCAAGGTCGGCTTCGTCGTCACCGACACCGTGAGCAACATCGACGTCGAGTACGAGGGCATCCTTCCGGACCTGTTCCGGCAAGGCAAGGGCGTCGTCGCGCAGGGCAGCCTCGACGGCAGCGGCGTCTTCCACGCCACCGAAGTCCTCGCGAAGCACGACGAGAACTACATGCCGCCGGAAGCGGGCCACGCGCTGGAGCAGGCGAAGCGCGCGCAGTCGACGCTGCGGCCGTAGCGGACGGCGCGTCGGCGCGAGCACCCTCTCCCCCCACCCCTCTCCCGCTTCGCGGGCGAGGGGAGTTCCGGCGCCAGCCGTTGGGACGATGCCGCAAGTGGGGACGACGTATCGAGTCACGACGACGAGACTCCCCTCGCCCGCGAAGCGGGAGAGGGGTGGGGGAGAGGGTGGGGTGGGGCGAGAGGGTGCCCGCCTCGTCGGCCGGCCGGATCAGCGCGCTCGCGCGGACGCGAACACGGGCCCGATCCGCGCGTCCGCCGACTCCGCCGGATCCAGCGCCAGACCGGGGAACAGCGCCAGCGCGCGCCTGAATTCCGCCTTGCCCTCGCGCTGCCGGTTCGTCACGCAGTAGTCGAGCCCCAGGAATTTGTGCGCGGTCGCCTGGTCGGCGGCGCCGACCAGGCCCTGCTTCAGCGAATCCTGCAGCGACTGCACCGACGCGGCGTACAGGCCGACCGCATACTGGTGGATGCCATCGGACAACAGTTGCTGCGCGACGCTGAGTGGCGCGGTTGGAGCGGCCGGCGACACCGCGGTCGCGGCGGTCTCGGCGGCGGCAGGCGGGCCCGGCACCGCGGCGGACTGCGGCGCGGGGACCGACTGCGGCGCGGGGACCGGCGGCGCCGACGCCGGGAGCGGCAGGGACGTGGCGACCGGCGACGTCTCCGCTGCGGTGACCGGCTCGACTGGCGCGACCGGTGCGACCGGTGCGGCCGTGACCGCCGGTGCCGCTGCGGCCTTGGGTGGGGCCGCCGCCGGCAACTGGAACGGCGGCAGCGGCCGGCTGCTGCAGGCCGCGAGGACCAGCACAGCGAGCGTGCCCGCCACGGAGGCCGCGCTTCGAGGTCCTGCCAGCAGGATCCGTGGCGTCATCAATTTTCCATCCCCCCTCCTTCGCGCACCGGATGCGGCGACCCGTGGACCAGGGGCCTCGCCGGCCGCGCCGCAGCGCGCCGGGCGGCGCGGCGCTTGCCTTGGACGACGTGCCAACCGAGTGCCGGCAGCCCGGCGAGGCCGACAGCCCAGTGTGCGACGCTGATCCACGGCCGCAGGTCCTCGTCTCCCGCGTAATACAACGCGTACCCGGTCGCGACGAGCAGCGCGACCGCCGTCGCGACGAGCACGCCGGTCACGCGGTGCCGGCGCTGGTGCCACGCGCGGTTCATGTGCAGCGGCAGCAGCGTGCCGATCACGACGAGAAAGATCATCGTCGCAGCGCCGTGGACGCGCAAGCACCCGGCGAGCAGCGCGGCCCGCCCCTCGCCGCCCTCGTCGAGCCCACGGGCACCGGCGCGCAGCAGCAACCACGCCACGCCGCTCGCGAACAGCAGCGCGGCAACCGCCAGCACCCACGCCTCGTGCCGCCGTGTCAGGCGCGCCGAGCCGCTCCCGTGGCGTCGCTTCGGCATCGCTTCAGCTCCGGCGCGTCCGCCGCGCGCCCGGCGCGATGCCGGGACCTGCGCTCATGGCTTCAGCGCGACTTCGTAGGTGGCCAGGAGCCGCCGGACGCCGTCGGTGACGTGACGGCAGGAAAGCGTCGCTCCGCTGATGTTGCGGATGTCCTGGTCGAGGCGCACCGGATCGGACGCCGTCTTGCCGGCAAACTGCCGGCGCCATCCGGCGCCGCGGATCTCGTAGCCGTAGTTCTCGCGGTACGCCATGATCTCGACCTGCTTCACCCCGCCGGCGGCATCGATGCCCAGCGCGTAGGTGATCGCGTCGTGCTTGCCGATGACCTCGTCGACGATGAAGACGCCGCCGCCGGCGACGCGCCAGGCGCGGACCTGGCGCGTGACCACGTGGACGCCGGAGGCCTTCTCGATCCGTTCGCGCTGCTCGTCGCTCAGCGTGACGAAGCTCTCGGCGAGACTCGCCCCCGGGAAGATGGCCTGCTGCGCGCCGGCGACGTCGAGGTAGGTCGTCGCATAGACCGACGTCGACAGCGCGGCGACGGGCAACCAGGCGATCGTCGAACGCATGCCCCGCTCGCTCGCGTCGCGCCGCCTCAGCCGGCGACGCCGGACACCGCGGTATAGACGCCGAACCCCGCCGTGACCAGCATCACGATCGCGACGACGACGGCGTAGGGTCCCTGCACGCGATGCGGTTGCGGAAGCCGCCGCGCGAGCAGGTAGAGGAAGCCGAGGACGATCGGCAGCAGCAGCGCGTTCATCACCTGGACCGCGACGCTGAGCCGCACGAGGTCGGCGCCGGACGCCACGACGATGCCGCCGGCCACGAGCGCGACCGTGTAGATGCCGTAGAACCACGGCGCCTCGCGCGGCGAGTGCTCGAGCGAATGGTTGACGCTCAGGACCTCGCCCAGCGTCCGCGCGACCGTCAGCGACACGACGATCGTCGCGACGAGCGCCGCGCCGGCCATGCCGAGCGCCAGCATCAGCACGCCGCCGCGCGCGCCGAGGAACGGCGTGATCGCTTCGGCGATCTGCTGCACGGTCTCGAGGCTGCCGTGGTGGCCGTTCGCGCCGAGCGTGGCCGCCGTCGCGACCAGCACCGCGGCCATGATGACCTGCGTGATGACCGCACCGATCGCGGTGTCGGCGCGCGCTGCCGGGAGATCGCCCGGCTGCAGCTTCTTCTCGACAACCGCCGACTGCTGGTAGAACACCATCCACGGCATGATCACGGCGCCGATGTTGGCGGCAACCAGGTAGAGGTACTGTGAATCCGACCACGGGATCGACAGCGAGCCGCTGACGACGGCCGCGCCGTCCGGGCGGGCCTGCCACGCGACCACGACGAAGACGAGCTCGAACGCGCCCAGCGCCATGGCGATGCGCTCGACGGAAAGGTAGGAGCCGGTATAGGCCATCGCGACGAGCCCGATGATGACCACGAGCATCGTGGCCCAGGTCGGCACGCCGTAGAGCAGCCCGACGCCCGCCAGGCCGCTCAACTCGCTCAGCAGCGCCCCGATGCAGGCGACGACGAGCGTTCCGACCGAGACCCACGCCCAGAAACCGCCGAAGCAGTCGCGGATCAGGTGCCCGTGGCCCTTGCCGGTCACGACGCCGAGCCGCACGGTCAGTTCCTGGACGACGTAGAGCACCGGAATCAGCACCAGCTGCAGCAGCAGCAGGCGATAGGTCCATTGGGCCCCGCTCTGCGCCGCCGTGATGATGCTTCCGGCATCGGTGTCGGCCAGCATCACGACGAGCCCCGGACCGGCGACCCTCATGAATCGGCCCAGCCGCGACGCCCTCGCAGGCTTCACGGCGATTTCCGGTCCGCGGGCCGACATGTCCATGCAGGCGTCCGAATGGGAATTTCTGGAATGAGAATGCGAATGGTTCTCATTATAGCCACGATCACCGAGACCAGGGATATTCCCTGTCACGTCAGGGTCATGCCGACCGATCGAATGATCCGCGAAGAGCACACGGCACGGCCGACGCGAATTCGCGGAACCTTGACGGGCGTCAAGCCAGGATGACGACGAGCGTCACGCGCCACGTTGACGCGAGGCGCTCAGGGGACGATCTGCGAGATCTCGATGCGGACGCCGTCGGTGCCGACCTTGACCGGCGCGCTTTCGCCGTGAAGGTCGCCGCTCTGCGGCGTCGCGTTGCCGCTCCGGGAGACCCGGGCTCCGACCACGACGCTGCCGACCTTCGACAACGACAGCTGCGGCATCATCGCGTTGCCGTCGTCGAGCGTGAAGTCGAGCGGCAGGTCCTTCACCTGCCGGCGCAGGAGCGCGACCGGCATCCGCGGTCCCTGCTCGGCGCGCGCGAACACGAACACGGTGTCGTCCGGCGCGGCGCGCGACGCGACGGCGCTCGCGAGCGTCACGCGCCCGCGGATGCGCGCCTGCGCGGGCGGCGCGGCTCCCGGCCCGGCGGCCGAGTCGGCGACGGCCGCGTCGGCGGTGGCGGCTTTTGCGGCGGAAGCGCTCGCCGCCGGCGACGGCAGCCCGCCGCGGCTTCGCGCCTCGGCGATGCTCGCCTGCAGCGCCGCGGCGAACTCGCCGTCCTGCGGCGACGCCTTCACCGAGCGCTCCCAGTACGCCACGGCGCCGGCGTAGTCCTGCTTCTCGAACGCGTTCGTGCCCGCGAGCGCGAGCGCCTTCGCGTTCTGCGGATCGATCTTCAGCGCGCGTTCGACGAGCGTCATCGGTTCGCCGGCGAGCGAGCGGTCATGCGCCATCGCCAACGCATCGGCATAGTCCGCCAGCAATTGCGCGTCGTCGGGCACCAGCGCGACGGCGCGCGCGTAGGCCGTCGAAGCCTCCGGGAAGCGGCGCATGAAGTTGTAGGTGCGCGCCAGCATCGTCCACCCTTCGCTGTCGCCGGGCGCCTCCTTCAGGTGCTGCTCCAGCCGGGAGACCATCGCCTCGACCTGCTGCGCGGTGATCGGGCCCGCGGCGCCGTCGCGCGCCGCGACCCGCGTCGCGGCACCCGGCTCGAGCGCTTCCGGAACGCCGAATTTCGCGTACAGCCCGATCGGCAGCAGCACGACGAACGCGAGCGCCGCAGCCCAGGCCCAGCGCGGCGCGCGCGCCGCGGCCAGGCCGGTCGACGCGGCGCCGGAGCCAGGGCTCGTCGCGGCCGCGGCATCGACCTCCGCCAGCAGCCGCTGCTGCAGTTCGCGGCGGCTCTGGTCGAAGCGGTCGGCGCTCAACGTGCCGGCGGCAAGGTCCGCCTGCAGTTCGGCGAGTTCGCTGCGATACGCGGCAACGACCTCGGCACCCGCGTTCGCGGAACCGGCGCCGCCGGCTGCCGAACGCCGGCCGGACCACGCCGGCCAGCCGAGCAGCAGCGCCGTGGCCGTCAGCAGCACCGCGGCGCCGACGATGAATCCGGTCATGAACGCCCCTCTTCCTGTCGCTCGAGCAGTTCGATCGCGCGCCGCTCCTCGTCGGCGCTCGCCGGATCCTCGTCGGGCAGCAGGCGACGGCGCCGGACGGCGACGACCAGCGCGATCGCGCCGCCGCCGAGAAGCAGCGCCGGCCCGAACCACAGCAGCAGCGTCGTCGACTTCACCGGCGGCTGGTAGAGGACGAAGTCGCCGTAGCGGGCGGTCATGTAGTCGCGCACCTGCGCATCGGTTGCGCCCTGCTTGAGCATCGTGCGGATCTGGTTGCGCAGGTCGTTCGCCAGGTCGGCGTTCGAATCGGCGATCGTCTGGTTCTGGCACACGAGGCAGCGCAGTTCCTGCGCCAGGTTCATCGCGCGCTGCTCCAGCGCCGGATCGTCGGCGAGCGGCTGGGCTTCCTTCGCCGCGACGGACGCGCCGGCGAACACGCCGGCCATGACGCCGGCGGCCAGCACGGCCGACGCGACCGCGGAACGCCACGCGAAGGCGGTCATCCGTTCAACCGCCGCACGAGCGGGACGATCGTGCGCTCCAGCACCTCGGGCGTCATCGGTCCGATCTGCTTGTAGCGGACGACGCCGGCCTTGTCGATCAGGAACGTCTCCGGAACGCCGTAGACGCCGAAATCGATGCCGACCTTGCCGTCGGCGTCGACGAGCGATGCGGCGTACGGATTGCCCAGGCGTCCGAGCCATTGGAGCCCGGCGTCGCGCGTGTCCTTGTAGTCCAGGCCATAGATCGGCACGATGCCGGTCTTCGCGAACTCGACCATCAGCGGGTGTTCCTCGCGGCACGCGACGCACCACGACGCCCAGACGTTCAGCAGCCAGACCTTGCCCAGCAGGTCCTGGCGCGAGATCGACTGCGAGGGATCGTCCAACCGCGCGAGCTGGAACGTCGGCGCCGGCTTGTCGATCAGCGGCGAGGGCACTTCGCGCGGATCGAGCCACAGGCCGCGCGCGAGAAATCCGACCAGCAGCAGGAAGGCGACGAGCGGGATGAGGAAGCGGGCCATCGGATGCGGTTTCCCGGGCCGTGCTCAGGCCGGCTGCGCGCCGGCGTCCGCCGGGCTCGACGCGCCCGCCGTGCGCTGCGCCAGGCGGTAGCGCCGGTCGCTCAGCGCCAGCACGCCGCCGGCGGCCATCACGAAGCAGCCGGCCCAGATCCAGTCGATGAAAGGCTTGTCGTAGACGCGGACGATCCACGCCGAACTGCCTTCGGCGGCCGGCTCGCCGAGCGAGACGTAGAGGTCGCGCGTGACGCCGCGGTCGATCGCCGCATTCGTCATCGGCATCGACGAGGCCGCGAAACTGCGTTTCTCCGGGTGCATCTCGAGCACGACCGCACCGTCGCGGACGACCTCGATCACGCCGCGCGCGGCGACGTAGTTCGGGCCATTGCGCTCGGATACCCCCTTGAACCGGAACTCGTACGGGCCGATGGCGACCGTGTCGCCGACGTCCATCCGGACGTCCTTCTCGGTCTCGTAGCCCTTGACCAGCGTCACGCCGACGATGAACACCGCGAGGCCCGTGTGCGCGACGATCATCCCGATGTAGCCGCGCGGCTGCGCGCGCAGCCGCGCCCAGACGCTTGCGCCGGGCGCCGGCCGGATCCTCGCCCACAGCGTCGCGAACGTCGAGGCGGCGATCCAGGCCGCGGCGAGCAGCCCCAGGCTCACGAGCGGGCTCCAATGACCGGCCGCGAACGGAGCCAACAGCGCGACGGCGGCCGCGACGATGGCGGCCCAGCGCAGCCGCGTCGCGAGTTCCGGGATGCTCGCCTGCTTCCAGCGCGCCAGCGGCCCGACGCCGACGAGGAAGAGCGCCGGCGACATCAGCAGCGGGAAGACGAGGTTGAAGTAAGGCGGGCCGACCGAGATCTTGCCGAGGTCCAGCGCGTCGAGGAAGAGCGGATACAGCGTTCCCAGCAGCACGGCGGCGGCCGCCGCGACCAGCACGACGTTGTTGGCCAGCAGCATCGATTCGCGCGAGACGAAGTCGAAGCGGCCACCGAGGCCGACCTTCGGCGCGCGCCAGGCATAGAGCGCCAGCGACCCGCCGATGACGACCGCGAGGAAGCCGAGGATGAAGATCCCGCGACGCGGATCCGACGCGAACGCGTGCACCGAGGTCAGCACGCCGGAGCGGACCAGGAACGTCCCGAGCAGCGACAGCGAGAACGCGAAGATCGCGAGCAGGACGGTCCAGACCTTGAAGCTGCCGCGCTTTTCCGTGACCGCGAGCGAGTGCATCAGCGCGGTGCCGACGAGCCACGGCATGAACGAGGCGTTCTCGACCGGGTCCCAGAACCACCAGCCGCCCCAACCCAGCGTGTAGTAGGCCCAGGCGCTGCCGAGGCAGATGCCGATCGTGAGGAACGTCCACGCAATCGTCGTCCAGGGCCGCGACCAGCGGGCCCACGCGGCGTCCAGATTGCCGCCGAGCAGCGCCGCGATCGCGAAGGCGAACGCGACCGAGAAGCCGACGTAGCCCATGTAGAGCATCGGCGGGTGCGCAACCATCCCCGGATCCTGCAGCAGCGGATTGAGGTCGCGACCCTCGGCCGGCGCCGGCAACAGGCGCTCGAACGGATTCGACGTGAACAGGACGAACATCAGGAAGCCTGCGGCCACGAGGCCCATCGTCGCCAGGATCCGCGCCACCATCGCCGGCGGCAGGTGGCGGCTGAAGACGCTGACGGCGGCCATCCAGAACGTCAGCATCAGCAGCCACAGCAGCATCGAGCCCTCGTGCCCGCCCCAGACGGCGGCGATCTTGTAGGGCAGCGGCAGCAGCGTGTTCGAATTGGCCGCGACGTAGGCGACCGAAAAGTCGCTGGACACGAACGACGCCGTCAGGCACGCGAACGCGGTGGCAACCAGCAGGAACTGCGCGCGCGCCGCGGGCCGCGCGAACGCGATCCAGTCGGCATTGCCGCGCGCGGCGCCGACCAGCGGCAGCGTGCCCTGCAGCAGCGCGACCGCCAGCGCGATCATCAAGGCAAAACGTCCCAGTTCCGGAATCATGCCGCCCGTCCCGTGAATGCCACGCTGCCGCCGGACCACACGGCGCGCGGCGAAAAGCCGAATCTTACTGTCCCGCGACGCGGCGACCGGCGCGGCCCGCCGCCCGCCGGCCGCATCGATGACCGGCGGCAAATGCGGCGCGCCGGCCGGCGCTACTGCAGGTCGTAGCGGTACCCGACGTAGTAGAAGCGCGTCGTCGTGTCGTCCTTCTGCGCCGCGCTGCCGACGCGCGACCATTCGACCGTCGCCTCCGACTCGATGCTGAAGCGCCGCGTCAGGTGGTAGTCGACGCGCAGGCCCGGCGTCACGCGGAACGTCCGGATATCCGCGTTGTCGCGCTGGTCATAGAGCCTCAGCGACGGTCCGACGTCGAACGTGTTGTCGTTCACGCCGGTCAGGTTCGTCAGGCTCAGCAGTTCGCCCTTGAACGTCGGCGCCTTCACGTACGTCAGGACGGCGACATTGACGTCGCGGCGCGAGAAGAGGTTGGAGCCGGTCGCCTGCAGGTCGTAGTTCATCACGTTGCCGGTCCCCGGTTGCGCCGCGAAGGTCGTGCCGGCGATCGTGATCTGCGGCAGCGGCCCGACATTCGTCAGGCGCGCGTCGACGCTGCCCTGCCAGTGATCGCCGAACTGCTGCGTGACGCCGAGCAACCCCTGGCGCGACGTCGCGGTGATCGCCTGCGCCTCCTGCCGTACCTGCGCCAGCGCGAGCGTCTGCAGCAGCGTCCGCAGTGACGTGACACCGGGGTTGAGCAGCAGGGCGTTGGTCGTCGCCAGCGTCGGCGCCTTGCGGTCGTCGAACAGTACCGTGAACGTCGTCTGCGTCGCGGTCACGAGGCTGCCCTGCAGCGTGCCGGCGTTGAGCGTGTGGTAGCTCGTGTCGTAGTCGACGAGCGAGTACAGCGAGCGCCCCTGGTCGAAATAGCGCAGTTCGCCGCCGGCGGAGCGGCGGTCGAGCACGCCGTCGGCCTTCTGCTCCAGGAAGAAGACGTCGCCGCCGAGGCGTCCGAGCAGGTTCTCGACCTCCAGGCTCGCGCCGGCGAAGCGCTCGTGCTTGTCGATCACGACGTCGGCCGGAGCACCGGCGAACGCGTTGGCGCGCAGCCGCGGGCCTCCCGACGGCCCGAACCCGATGCCGCTGTAGAGGCCGTCGAAGCGCGCCGGCAGCGGCCCGCTGATGCCGGGCTGCCTCCCGACGCGCAGCTGGAAATCCCGCGGCAGCAGCTTGTAGTCGACGTAGGCGGCATCGAGACGGTTCGTCGACGGCGTCGTGTGGTCGAATCCCTTCGTCTCGGTATCGCGCAGCACGACGCGCGTATCCGATTCCTCGCCGCGATAGCGGCCGTTCAGGTCGACGCTCGTGAGCAGCGACGACTGGCGCGTCGTCGTGATCGTCTGCTGGTTGGCGAGCGTCGGCGTGTTGAACGCCGTCTGCGCCTTGGAATCGCCGCCGTAGTAGTACTGCGCGATGCTGCCGTTGAACGAGGCCGGCGAGGGTTTCGTCGCCGGCGCGGCGCCGGCCGCGACCGGCGCGGCCGCCGGCAGGCTCGCGATCCGCTGGCGAACGCGCTGCGCGCCCTCGCCGGCGGGGAACAGCGACAGGTACAGGTCGTACTCCTTGCGGGCGCCGGCCAGGTCGCCGGCGCGCTCGTGCGCCAGCCCGATCAGTTCCTGCGCGTCCTGCGACTGCGAGTTCGGCGGCAGCAGCAGGACCTGGTTCAGGCCATTGACCGCGGCGTCATTGGCGCCGGCGGCGAGCGCCTCGCGCGCCTTCGACATCAGTTCGGCGGCGCTCTTCTCCACTTCGGGCGCGGCCGTCACCGCGGGCTGCGCCGGCGCGGGCGCGGGCGCGGGCGCCGGCGCCGGCGCCGCGGCGGGAGCAGCCGCCGGGGCGGGGACCGGCGCGGCGGGCGTCGCGGCCGCGGCCGCCTGCATCAAGGTCCGGTCGCGGCGCTGCGCGAGGTCGACGATCCGCGCGTTCGGGTACGTGCGGCGCGCCTGCGCCAGCACTTTCGCGGCCTCGGCCTCGGTCGCGAAATAGCCGAGGTTGACTTCGAGGTTCGTCACGCCGTTGACGACCGCCTGCGACGTGAACACCGTGTAGTCGTCGAATTGCGACGGGACCGGCGTCATCCGGTCCTGCTGCGCCAGCGGCAGCGACTGCAGGTTGACCGCGAAGTGTTCGCGCTCGGCCGTCGCCGCCACCGCGACCGCCGGCGAGCCGGCACGCTCCAGCGCCGCGGCCGCGCGCGCCGCCGCGCCTTCGAGCACGACGTCGATCGTCCGGTTGTCGGGCCCCTGCCGCGCGCGATAGGTGACGGCGCTGCCGAAGCGCACGTCGATCCGTTTCTCGACCTGACCCGTCTGGACCGGATACGACACCGTAAGCGCCGGCGTGCGATCGGTCGCGCCGACCTTGCGGTATTCCTCGATCGGCGTTCCGGCGCGCTCGTCGCCGGCGTAGATCTGGAAGAACACCTGGACGAGGTCCGCGCGCCCGAGCGGCGCGCTGCGCTGGAACTGGACGCGGACATCGAAGCGGATCCGCACGACGACGTCGTCGCGCTCGTTGACGAGATCGACGGCATCGAGCGTCTGTGCGTGCGCGATGGCGCCGAACAGGCTGAAAAGCATCGCCAACGCGATGGCGCAGGCGCGGCGCAGGCGAGCCGCGCGGTTCGAATGACGGTTCATTTTTCGACGCTACCCCGGTGGAGGTTCCTGTTCATCGCGGGCGGCCGCTGCGTCCGCCCCGCCCGCGACCGTTTTCCTTCAGTGGCGCTGCGGCCGGCCGCCGAGCGGCTGGCGCGCGATCGTCTCCGCGTGCGTCACGTGGCAGTTGAAGCACGGCTGCGCCCCGGCAGCGATCGTGACCGCGGCTTGCTGGTGCAGGTAGCGTACCGGTTCCCACGATGCCGTGCCGACATGGCAGGTCTGGCAATCGCGCAGCGTGATCATGTGACTCGGCGGCTTGCCGCTCGCGGACAGCCCGTTGTGGCAACTGCCGCACGCCGCCGCAACGCTGGCGTGATTGAAGATCGCCGGCACCCACGCCGTCGTCCGGTGGCAGGCGTCGCAGGCCATCGTCGTCGCGATATGGCCTGCGGGACGACCGGTCGCGTTGCTGCCGTTATGGCACGTGACGCAGGTCCCCGGCGCGACGCCGGCGTGACCGGCGAGCAGGGTCCGGCCGGGCGACGGCGGCACGACCGTCGCCGACGGCAGGCTCGTCGCGGCCGGCGCTGCGCCCGGCAACGGCATCATCGGGCGCGAGGGCGCCGTTGCCATCGCGCGCGCCACCGTCGCCGCGCGAGCCCCCGGCTGGAGCTGCTTGCCGGACACCTGGTTGAAGTTCGTCGTGTTGTGGCAACCCTTGCAGTCCTGCGGCGCCTTCGGATGGCTGCCGCCGGGCCGCGTGACGATGCTCACGCCGTACCAGCTCATCCCGGCCTCGTGGCACGCGTCGCACAGCCCCGCCGTGACGGTCGCGGTGTGGACCATCGCGGTCCCGGCGAACGAAGCCGTGCTCTTGTGGCAGTCCTCGCACGCCTCGCTGCCCGTGGGTATGTGTGCCGGCGAGCCGGTCGGCGGCTGCTTCGGGACGATGTTCGCGAACGGCCCCGCCGCCGCGCCGTGGCACGTGATGCAGCCCGCCGTGATCCCGACGTGGATGCCCGACAGCGTATAGGTCGCGTAGTTCGTCGTCGCATGGCATTGCGTGCACGCGGCCGACGTCGGGATGTGGTTCGACGGCTTCTGGTTGAGCGTCGTGAACGACGTGGTCACGTGGCAGCCGCTGCAGTCGCCGGTCTGCGGATGGTTCGCGTCCTGCGCGGTCGTCGGCCGCGTCACGATCGTGACGCCGTAGAACGCGCTGGCGTCGCCGTTCTCGTGGCAGGTCGCGCACGGCGTGGCGCTGAATCCGGCGGCGGCGTGGTTCATCGCGGTTCCGCCGAACGTCGAGAAGTTCGTCGACGCATGGCAGCCCTCGCAGGCGGCGGCGCCGACCGGAACGTGGTTCGACGGCGGCGCCTTCACGGAGACGCCGTAGATCGTCGGTGCCGTCGCGGCCGAATGGCACGCGGCGCAGCCGCTGGCGATCCCGGCGTGGTTCATCACGCCGCCGGCGAAACTCGTCGCCGACGGCAGCGAACCGGCGTGGCAGACCTCGCACGACTGCGCCGTCGGGAGGTGGCCGGCGACCTGCGACTTCGGCGTCACGTTCAGGAACGCGATCGGCGCGGCGCCGCCGTGGCACGTCGAGCACCCGGCCGCGATCCCGACATGGATCGCCGCGTTCGAGATCGTCGTCGCGTACGTCGCGCCGCTATGGCACTGCGTGCACGGCGCCCCGGTCGGGATGTGGTTCGCCGGCAGCGCCGTGATCCCGGCCGTGAACGAGGTCGTCGACTTGTGGCAGTTCGAGCACTCGCCGCTGGACGGGTGGGCCGGGTCCTGCGCCGACGTCGGACGCGTCACGATCGTGACGCCGAAGAAGCTCTTGCCGGTCTCGTGGCACGTCGAACAGGCGACGTTCGTCACGACGGCGTGGTTCATCGGCGTGCCGCTGAAGGTGCCGAAGTTCGTTGCCGCGTGACAGCCCTCGCACGGCGCACTGCCCGACGGGATGTGCGTCGGCGGCGGCGCCGTGACGGTGACGCCGAAGAACGTCGAGGCGACGGCCGCCGCGTGGCACGCCGCGCAGCCCGAGGTGATCCCGGCGTGATTCATGATCCCCGGGTTGTAGGCCGGCGGCGTCGCGTTCGCGCCGGCGTGGCAGAGCGTGCACTGCTGCGTCGACGGAATGTGGTTCGCGGGCTTCACCGTGACGCCGGCGGCGAACGAGGACGTCGACTTGTGGCAGGTGTCGCACGACAGCGTGGTGATCGGGTGGTCGACCGGCTTGCCGGTCGCGGTGAAGTTGTTGTGGCACGTCGCGCAGGTGCCGGGCGTGACCGCGACGTGGCTGAACATGACGCCGGCGAACGTGCTCGTCGTGTGGCAGGTGTCGCAGGTCTGCGTCGTCGGTACGTGGTTCGCCGTGACCGTGACCGCCGAGATTCGGGAGCCCGCCGCGTGGCACGTCGCGCACTGGTTCGGCGTCCCCTTGAAGATGCCGCGCACGTGGCACGACTCGCACTTGACCGACTGGTGCGTGCCGGTGAGCGCAAAGCCGGTGCGCGCGTGGTCGAAGCTCGTCGTCGTCTGCGCGAACGCGGCGCCGGAGCAGAGAAGCGCGCCCGCGATGACGGCCAGCAGCAGCCCGGCCAGGACGTTGGCCGCGCCTCGCCACCGCGAAGGCGGAGCGGATTCAGGAGCGATGGGCTTGGGCATCGGTCGCCTCGTCGGTTGCAGGCGGATCGACCGGCTCGTGCGGCAACCGATCCGAGTCTATCGTCGACGGGTTCGCGTCGAGCGGAGCCGGGCGCCCCGCATGGGGTCGTCCGTAAAGATGGGCAGCGAGGACCTGCGGCCGCGCCAACGCGCCGACGCGGTCCTTGATCGTGCGGAACTTCGTCGTCACGTGGCAGCGTTCGCATTGCTTGCCGAACGATCCGTCGTGGATGTCGTCTGCGCCGTGGCACGCGGCGCAGTCCATCGGCAGCGTCGCGCGGCCGTCCACGGGCCGCCGATGGCACGCGGCGCAGTCGATCCCCTGGTGGCCGCCGTCGAGCTTGAACTTCGTCCGCGTATCGTGGTTGAAATCCCACGCCTTCCAGTCGCGCGCGTTGTGGCAGTCCTCGCACAGCGTGCCGAGCCGCCGCTTGTGCTTGTCGTCCTTCTCGTGGCACGCGACGCACGCGGTCTTCGCATCCTTGAACTGCGAGGTCAGGTGGCATTTCTCGCACGCGACGTCGACGTGCCTGCCCAGCAGCGGGAAGCGCGACAGCGCGTGGTCGAACTTGCGGCGCGTGGTCTTCCAGTCCGACTCCACGTGGCATTGTTCGCAGCGCTCGCCTTCCTGGCCCTTGTGCTTGTCGTCCTTCCGGTGGCAGGCGATGCAGGCCGTCTGCAGGTGGTCGACATAGAGGTTGCCGGCGTGGCAGTCGATGCAGCGGGTCGTCGCATGCTTGCCGCGCAGCGGGTACTTCGTGTCGCGATCGTGGTTGAACAGGATGTTCTTCCAGTTCGCCTCGTCGTGGCAGGCCTGGCACTTCGGGCCGAACTGCCCCTTGTGCTTGTCGTCCTTCTGGTGGCAGCCGTTGCAGTCGCGTGGCGCCTCGGTAAACACGGCACTCTTGTGGCAGGCGTTGCATTCGATCCGCTCGTGCTTGCCGTGCAGCGGGAAGCGCGTCTTCGAATGGTCGAATTTCGCCTCCTTCCAGTTGCGCTCGGTATGGCAGCTGCCGCACTTCTCCCCTTCGGAGCCGCGATGCTTGTCGTCCTTGCGGTGGCAGGCGATGCACTCGGCCGACACCTTGTCGCGGTAGAGGTCGCCGGCATGGCAGTCGACGCAGCGCGTCGTCGCGTGCCGGCCGCGCAACGGGTACTTCGTGTCGCGGTCGTGGTTGAAGGTGATCTCGCGCCAGGCGCGCACGTTGTGGCAGGTGTCGCACTTCTCGCCGAAATGCGCCTTGTGCTTGTCGTCCTTGCGGTGGCATCCGACGCAGGTCGTCGGCGCGTTCTTGTAGGACGGATCCTGGTGGCAGTCGCGGCACTTCACGTTCGCGTGCTTGTCGCGCAGCGGGAACTTCGTCCGGTCATGGTCGAACGTCGTGTCCTTCCACGACTTCTCCGAATGGCAGTCGGCGCAGCGCGTGCCGAGCTGGCCCTTGTGGACGTCGTCCTTGCGGTGGCAGCCGTTGCAGTCCGTGGCGGCCGCGCGCCATGTCTTGCCCTTGACGTGGCACTTCGCGCACTCGACCTTCTCGTGCGCCGCGCGCAGCGTGAAGTCCGTCTTCGAATGATCGAACCGCGTCTCGTCGAGCACGATGACGCGCGCGTCGCGTCCCTTGTGGTCCGTGTGGCATGTCCGGCACGCGTCGCGCCGGATCCGCCCGTGAAAACCGGTCTTTGCGCGCACGTCGCGGGCGACTTCCTTGTGGCAGTCCATGCACTTCGCGTCCTGGCCGTTCTTGTCGAACGGCACGTGGCAGCTCGTGCAGTCGCTTTCGTTCTTTTCGTGGCCGGCGATCACCGGCCCCGGCGACAGGACGCCCTCGAGCGGCGCGGCGCGCGCCGCCGGCGCCAGCGCGAGGAGCGCCGCCGCGACGACGCAGGCCGCCAGCGCGCCTGCGGCGCGCCGCAGGCGTTGGAACCGCCCGTCGATCGGGCCTGCGCTTTCCGCCACGTCGTCGCCGCCGGCTCGGCTCAATACAAGTGGACCGCGACGACGTGCGCGATCGCGCTCAGCACGAGCAGGTAGACGAGGGGCACGTGCAGCACGTGCCAGAGCGAGAAGATCTTCTCGTAGACCGCGAACTGCGAGACGCGCTGGACGACGCCGAGGTAGTCGGCGACGAGCTGGTCGAGCTGGCCGCAGCGGCGTCGCAGCTTCGCGTCGTCCCAGCCGCGCGCGCGGCCGCGGCGGCGCATGGCACCGCGGACCTCGCGGCGGCAGCGCAGCAGCGTCCACTGCCGCCGCAGCCCGAGCGTCATGAAGCGCCAGGCGTCGTGCGTCAGCGACTTGAACTCCGGCATCGCGGTGGCCTCGAACTCGCGGATCCGCGCCTCGATCATCGGCGCGAAACTCAGGTTCGAGTGGACCTCCTCCGAACCGAAGCCGACCTGCTGCTGCAACTCGCGCAGCGTCGTCTTCTGCCCGTACAGCCCGTGGTGGATCCTGACGTAGACGAAGCGCCCGATGACGCCGCTGCCGGCCACGAGCAGCATGCTGACGAGCGCGACGAGCGCATTGGTCGAGCCGACGTGCCAGGTCGTGTGGGCCAGCACGAGCAGCGGCCCGGCGATCCCGAGGATCATGTGCCCCGCGAACCACAGGCGGGTCGGGCCGAACGCGCGCATCGCCGGCAGGTGCTTGCGCAGCGGATACGCGAGCAGCAGCAGCATCATCACGCCGCCGACGAGACCGAGGTCGTAGCCGACATCGTCGCCCGAACGGTAGTAGCCGGCGCGGCCGACGAAGAACGTCAATGCAATGAGCAGCGACAGCGCGACCAGCAGGCCGCGGTTCTCGTTTCGCCGGCGCTCCTGCCGCGCTGCAGCACCCGCCGGCGCCGGCGACGCGCCCTCGCCGCGCGCCTTCAGCGGCCGTGCTTGCGGCGCGGTCGACGGGCGACGTCCGGGCATGGGAACTCGAGGCGCGTCGGCCTCTCGGGCGGCATGGACTCTCATGGCGATCGACGTTACCGGCTTGAAACTTCAGGCGAATCGGCAGAACAGCAGAACGCGCCTGCCGCGTTTAGGCTTGTTGGAATCACTTAAGCTACATGGGAAGTTATCCCATTCTTGCGCCAGGAACACTTCCGGGTCAGGGTTAATCTGATGAGCCTATGGGTCAACCCGCCGGCACGGCGAGTGCAGCGCTTCGAGGGCATTTCACCCGTATAACCATGAGAAAGTTATGGTTGTCGAGGCGGAACATTCGGCTTCCGACGGAAATGCGATCGGCCGCGTGGACGACCGCCCCGGCCGGGAGCCGTCGCTAGAATCCGCGGCCGGCCGCCGACGGCCCCACCCGCACCCAGCGCGATGCCAACGACGCAAACGATCCTGAGCTGGCTGCTCTATGCGGTGCCGCTCGTGCTGGCCTATGCCTACTACCTGCGCGGCCGCGCGCGCCGCGAGACGGAGCACCGGCAGGAACTGGAAACCTCCGTCGCCGACGGCCTGATGGAACCGCCGTCGCTTCACCCGGTGATCGACCCGGTCAAATGCATCGGCTCGAGCACCTGCGCCAAGGTCTGCCCGGAGGGCGCGATCGGCATCATCGGCGGCAAGGCGACGCTCATCAACGGCTCGGCCTGCATCGGGCACGGGGCCTGCAAGGACGCCTGCCCGTTCGATGCGATCAAGCTCGTCTTCGGCACCGAGCGGCGCGGCATCGACATCCCGCAGGTCAAGCCCGATTTCGAGACCAACGTGCCCGGGATCTTCATCGCCGGCGAACTGGGCGGGATGGGCCTGATCAGCAAGGCGGCGGAGCAGGGGCGCCGCGCGATGGAGTCCATCGCGCGGCGCTGCGGCGATGACCGTCGCGGCGGCGCCGCAGCGGGCGCGGCGGTTCCGCATGATGTCGTCATCATCGGCAGCGGGCCGGCGGGTCTCGGCGCCGGCCTCGCGGCGATCGACGCGAAGCTGCGCTACCTGATGATCGAGCAGGAAACGAACCTCGGCGGCGCCATTTTCCATTACCCGCGCAACAAGATCGCGATGACGAGCCCGGTCGTGCTGCCGATCATCGGGCGCATGAAGCTCGACCGGGTCAGCAAGGAATCGCTGCTCGATTTCTGGCAGGCGGCGATCGACAAGAGCGGACTGCAGATCCGCTTCAACGAGCGCATGGAAAGGGTCGACCCGATCGACGGCGGCTTCGTCGTCCGCACCAGTGCCGGCGAGCACCGCGCGCGGACGGTGCTGCTGGCGATCGGACGCCGCGGGACGCCGCGCAAGCTCGACGTCCCGGGCGAGGAAAGCGCGAAGGTCGTCTATCGCCTGATCGATCCGGCGCAGTACGCGAAGCAGCGCGTGCTCGTCGTCGGCGGCGGCGACAGCGCGCTCGAGGCCGCGATCGCGCTGGCGGAGCAACCGGGGACGAAAGTCACGCTGTCGTATCGCGGCGAATCGTTCAACCGCGTCAAGCAGGCCAACCGGCAGCGCCTGCAGTCGCTCGCGAAGGCAAGGCGGCTGCGACTCGCGATGCAGTCCACCATCGCGTCGATCCGGGCCGACGACGTGCTGCTGCAGACGCAGGAAGGCGCGCGGCGCCTGCGCAACGACGCGGTGATCGTCTGCGCCGGCGGCGTCCTGCCGACGCCGCTGCTGCGCGACATGGGCGTGCTGTTCGAGACCAAGCGCGGCGAGGCCTAAGATGGAGCCGCGTTGAGATGGATCCGGCTGGCGCGGACAGCGACGCCGGCGGGCGCGACGATCGTCCCGCGGCGCGGCGGGCCATCGGCGCCCTGATCGCTGCCCACGTCGCCTTCTGGACGCTCGTCCCGTCGCTCACGTACCGCAACCTGCCGCAGGACACCGCCGAGGGGCTGGCCTGGGGACGCCTGTGGCAATTCGGCTACGACAAGCACCCGTTTCTCGCGCCGTGGCTCACGGCGCTGTTCACCGACGGCTTCGGCGTCGTCGGCTGGCCGGCTTTCCTGGCGTCGCAGCTCGCGGTCGGCGGCTGCTTCGCCTACGTCTGGCGCCTGGCGCGCACGATGGTCGGGCCGTGGGACGCCTTCGCCGCCGTCGCGGTGCTCGAGGGCATCCACTATTACACGCTGTCGAGCTTCACGTTCAATCCGAACCTGATGATGCTGCCCACCTGGGCGGCGATCGTCTTCAGCGTCCGGCGCGCGGTGCAGGCGCCGTCGGCCGCACGGTGGGCCGTGGCCGGGCTGTGGGTCGGGCTCGCGCTGGTCTCGAAGTATTCGGTCCTGCTGCTGATCGCGCCGCTGGGCGTCGCGCTGCTCGCGCTGCCGAGCGGGCGGCGCGCGCTGGCGCATCCGGGGCTGTGGGCCGGGATCGCGGTCGCCTGCGCGATCGCCGCACCGAATGTCGCCTGGCTGGCGCAGCACGATTTCCTGCCCTTGCGCTACGCGTTGGGAGGCGCCGAACCGGGCCTCCCGACGGCGCCGGGCCCCGCCCCGCACCCGGCATGGAGCGAGCGCCTGCGGACCGCCGCCGAGTTCGTCGGCGAGCAGGCCCTCACCGTGCTGCCCGCGATCCTGCTGTTCCTCGCGGCCTACGGATGGCGCCGTCGACTCCGCTTCGACGTCCGCCGCAGCGACGACGTGCTGCTGCTCGCGGCCGTCGTGGGGCCGCTGCTCGTCACCCTGCTCGCGGCGCTGCTGCTCGGCTCGCGACTGGTCGGCCGCTGGGGCTTTCCTTACCTGTCGTGGACGGGCCTCGCGCTGCTGCACTTCACGCGGTCGCCTGCACCGCCGCGAAACGCCGTGCGGCGCCTGGTCGCCGGCGTCATCGCGATCACGTTGCTGCTGGCCGCGGGCAACGCGTGGATCATCTACATCAAGCCGCAGCGCAGCGGCAAGCCGCCGTATTCGATCCTCTACCCCGGACCGCAACTCGCCGCGGAGGTGACGACGCGCTGGGAGGCGCGGTACCAGGCGCCGCTGCGCTACGTCGCCGGCCCGCGCTGGCTCGCGGCGACCGTCGCGGCGTACGCGAAGGACCACCCGGCGCCCTATTTCGACTGGATTGCCGAACGCAATCCGTGGCTCGACCGCGCCGACCTGGCGCGGACCGGCGCCGCCTTCGTGCTCGAGGTCGCGTTGCCGGAAGACGAGCAGCGCATCGAGGCGCTGCGCCGCAGGTATCCGCAGCTGCAGGGCGCCGAGCGCCTGAGCCTGCCGGAGCAATCGAGCGCGCCGCTGCCGGCGCACCAGTTCTGGATCGCGTTCCTGCCGCCGGCGGCAACCGCGCCGGACGGCGTCTGAGCACGCCCCGATGCGAACGGCTGCGCGGCTGATCATCAATGCGGACGATTGCGGCTACCTGCCGGAGGTGACGCGCGGCATCGGCGCGGCGATCGACGCGGGCGTGGTCACCGCGACCGGGGTGCTGGCGAACGGCGCGGGGTTCGAGCAGGCGTGCGCGCTGCTCGCCGGCTCCCTGCGCGCCGATGCCGGCGTCCACTTGAACCTGAGCTGGGGTTCGCCGCTGAGCGGATCGATGGCGCAACGGCTGGCGCAGCGCGGCGGTCGCTTTCCGGCGCCGGCGCTTCTCGTCCGCGAGCTCGCGACCGGACGCCTCCCGATCGCCGTCGTCGAGGATGAATGGCGAGCGCAGGTCGAGCGCGTCCGCGGCGCGGGGCTGCCGATCGCGTTCCTCAACACGCACCAGCACGTGCACCTGTGGCCGCCGCTGCGCCGCCTGGTGCTGCGTCTTGCCGCGGACTATCGCGTCGGCTGGGTCCGGCGCCTCGAGCCGGAATGGCGCGAGAGCCGGACGCCGGCAGGCTTCGCGCGCGGCGCGGTCGTCACGCTGCTGCAGGCGCTGCCGCCGCGACCCGCCGGGCGCGGGGCAGCGCGCCGCGACCCGCTCGCGATCCCGTGCGCCGGCCTCGGGCCGAGCGGACGGCTGGACGTCGGCTACCTCGTGCGGCTGGTCGCGCGGCTCGCCCCCGGCAGCCGCACCGAGCTCATGTGCCATCCGGGCTACGCCGATCCCTCGGCCCCGCCGCCGCTGCGCGGTTATCACGCCTGGGAGCAGGAGCTCGCGGCGCTGTGCAGCGCGGAATTCCGCGAAGCCTGCGAGCGCCATCGGGTCGTGCTGTCGCGCTACAGCGCGCTGTGAGCCCTGCGCCGCCTGAAATGCGACAATCCCGCCGGGGAGGGGCGGGCGGAAGCGACGATGGAGAACGACTTCCACGGCAGTGCGGCGCCGACGATTTCGCTCGTCGTGCCGGCCTATCGCGAAGGCGTGAACCTGCACGAGCTCGCCGCGCAGCTGCAGCGGGTGATGGCCGGCCTCGGCGAGGCGTTCGAGGTCGTGATCGTCGACGACGGCAGCCCGGACGAGACCTATGCGGTCATCGAAGAGCTCGCGGCACAACGGCCGTGGATCAACGGCTTGCGCCTCAGCCGGAACTTCGGCAAGGAAGCCGCGCTGCTCGCGGGGCTGCGCGAAGCGCGCGGGCGCGCGATCATCACGCTCGACGCGGACCTGCAGCATCCGCCGGACCTGATTCCGGAGCTCGTGGCGGCATGGCGCGGCGGCGCCGCCGTCGTCCACGCGGTGAAGACCGAGCGCACCGGGCACGGGCCGTTCTACACGGCCGCCGCGAACGTCGCGACGCTGGCGCTCGAGCGCCTGACCCACCTCCCGCTGCGCAACGCCTCCGACTACAAGCTGCTCGACCGGCGCGTCGTCGACATCCTCGTCAACGACCTCGTCGAACGCGAGCGTTTCTTCCGCGGCCTGGCGGAGTGGGTCGGCTTCCGGCAGGTCGACGTCGCGTTCTCGGTGCAGCCGGGGATCCGCGACGACCGGCGCTTCAGTCCGAAGGCGCTCGTCCGGCTGGCGGCGACGGCGATGGTCTCGTTCACGAGCGCGCCGCTGCAGCTCGTCACGATCCTCGGCTTCCTGACGCTGCTGCTGTCGGTCGGCGTCGGCAGCGAAGCGCTCGTCTCGTGGTTCGAGGGCCAGTCGCGGACCGGGTTCCTGACCATCATCTTCACGCTGCTCATCATCGGCAGCTTCGTGATGATCAGCCTCGGGATCATCGGCGCGTACCTGGCGAAGATCTACGAGGAACTGAAGCGGCGGCCGAGCTACCTCGTCGAGCGGCGCACGGCACCGGACGAGGTCGCCGCACGGACGCGGCGAACGCGCTCAGGCGCCGAACGACCAGTGGTGGTTCATTCCGAAGGTCCAGGCGAGCACGATCATTGACGTCGCGGCCTGCGCCAGCAGGTAGTTCAGCCGCAGCGTGTCGGCGAACCCGAACATCAACGCGGCATTGAGCGCGATCGCGCCGGCGGCGACCGCCAGGTAGCGCGGCAGCGCCTCGCGGTGCGGGCGGCTCGAGCGGTAGTTGAGCCGGTGGTTCAGGATGTAGTTCACGAGGGCGCCCCCCAGCGCGCCGATGCAGGATCCGGCGACCGGCCCGAGCAGGAACCCGCGGACGGCCGCGACGAGCAGCAGGAAATGCGTCGCCGTGCCGACCAGGCCGATGCCGGCAGCACCGACGAAACGCCTTGCCACGTTGCCCACGCTCCCTCCGGTCGGCGTCGCCGCGGACGCGGCGCGGATTGTGCACCGCGGCGCTAAACCGTGCAGATGAAAGACACCGGACATCGCCCGAGACAGAATCGGCGTTACCCGAAAGACGACGGCCGCGCCGGCAGCAGGCGCGACGGGCCGCCCTCCTCCGCATGTCGCCAGCGAACTCCCAGACCTTCACGTTTGCCCGCCGCCGCGCCTCGGCGCTCCTGGGCGTCGGCGCCGCGCTGCTCCTGTCCGCCGCGATCGGCACGCCCTCGAACGAGCCGCGCGACTACGCGCGCTACGTCCCGGTGCCGCACGTGCTCGCGAACCCGACGCTGTGGTCGCTGCTCGCCGCGGGCGCCGCGATCGCCTGGCTGCTGCATTCGGCGCAGTTCTCGGCCGCAGGCACGACGTTCGCCTTCCGGCTGTCGCGGCTGCAGCAGCGATGCGCGATCTGGCGCGGGCCGCTGCTGATCAATTCGACGATCTTCTGCCTTACGGCGCTTGCCGCCGCCGGCCGCGCGATCCTGGCGCCGGAACTGGCGACCGCCGACGCCTCCGCGCGCTGGCTGCAGGCCGCTGCGGCGATCGCGCTGTTCTGGCACCGCGGGCGGCCGTTCGCCGGGGTCCTGATCGCGCTGCTCTTCGCGATGGCCGCGCGCGAGCATGGGCCGGTGCCGATGATCGGCGAGTTGACGTTCGTCGGCGTCGCCGTCTACCTGATGTTCACGAGCTGGCCGCACGCGCAGCGGGTCCTCGTGCTGCGCGCCTGCACCGCGGCCGCGCTGATGTGGCTCGCGGTCGAGAAGTGGATCGATCCGGACTGGGTCGGGCGCGTCGCGCAGAACCACCCCGTCGTCACGCTCGGCCTCGGGGGCCCGGAGGCCCTCGTGATGGCCGGCGTCATCCAGTGCAGCCTCGGCTTCGGGCTGCTTTGGCGCGGGCTCTACGCGACCTTCTCCGCGATCGCGCTGGCGTGCTTCATGTCGATCGGGATCCTGGAGTCGGGCCTCGTCGACCTGCCGGGGCAGGTCACGCTGCTGGGCGTGCTCGGCTACCTTGCGCTCGATCGCGTCCCGACCCGGATGTACGGGCGCCGGCAGGGCGCGGCGCACGTGGCTCTCTCGCTCATCGTCTGCGCCGTCGTCGCGATCCTGGTCCATTTCGCGCTGGTCTACGCGCGCGCCGGCTGATTCCGCCGCCCGACGGCCGGGCCGTCGGAATCCCCCAAGAGCGTAGTCCCTCGATTCGGTTCGCGCCGCCCCGCGGCCGCCCGTACCCACTACGATATCCGGTGAGGTGGGCAGGACGCGCGGGAGGATCGCCTACGCGAAGCGGGTTCGGCGCGCTTCGCATGGGGGATCGACCCCGGGGGATCGAATCACGCGACGGAGATTTCGGCATGGGCATGCCCGGCGGATCGGCTCTCTATGACGACGGCGACGAAGCGGCGATGCACGGCGCGGCCATCGAGCTGCTGGCGCGCGAGATCGGGCAGCCGATCGACGCGGTTCGCCGCGTCTACGAGGGCGAATTCGCGCGCCTGAAGCGCGGCGCGCGCATCAAGAACTTCCTGGTGTTCTTCGCCAGCCGGCGCACGCGCGACACGCTGGCCGGTCGAGGATGAGCCGAGCGTTCCGGCCCATGGATTTCGCGGCAGGCCTTGCGGGATCCCTGGGCCCGAACGCTAGGAACTCGTCAGGTTGATGCCGGAGTTGCCGACTGCGGTGTAGACGCCGATCGCGTACAGCACGGCATAAAGGTCGCCGACGCTCGGATCGTTGGCGAGCTGCCAGGTGACCGCGTCATCGCTGTAGATCGCGGTGCCTCCCTTGCCCACGGCGACGAGGCGTGAACCGGCGGAAATCGCGTAGAGGTCGTTCGTCGTCGCCGCCTGCGCGACGAGGCTCCACGACGTCGACGGCGACGTGCTGGTGAGGATCGTCCCCAGCGCGCCGACGACGTAGTAGGCGCCGCTCGCTGCGGCGTTCGGCCGCGCGTAGATGAAGCCGTGCAGGTCGGCGGTCGTCGGAACCGGGACCGAGATCCAGTTCGCGGAATCGGCGCTGTAAAGGAGCGTCCCGCTGCGCCCGAGCGCGACCAGCACGCCGCCGTAGTAGCCCACGCCCAGCAGGTCGGCCGTCGTGTTCGATTCCCGCGTCGTCCAGGTCAAGCCGTCGTTGCTCGTCACGATCGTGCCGGCGGCGCCCACCGCGACGAAGGCCTCGCCGTAGGCCGTGACCGCGTTCAGGTCGGTGCTGGTCGCCGGCGCGGTGACGCCGGTCCAGTTCGAGCCGTCGGTGCTCGTGATTACCGTTCCGCCGGCGCCCACCGCGATGAAGCGCTGGCGCGTGGCATTCCACGCGACGCCGTTCAGGTCGGCGGCCACGTTCGAGAACTGCGCGACCCACGGCTGGTTGCCCTGCGCGTTCAACACCGAGCCGCCGGTCTGCACGGTGGACTTGAAGATCGCGCCTCCGGCGCCGACCATCACGAAGGCCGGCTGCGCCGGTGCCGGCAGGATGCCGAAGGCGATCGCGTTGTTGTTTGCCGGGCCAGTCGCCGGGCCGGCGAGATAGTTGTCGCCCGCCGCGCGCGGCGTCGCCGACAGCGAAGAGGTCGACGGTCCGGCGGCGCCGCCGGACGTGGCGTTGACGAGAAACGCGTATTGGGTGCCGTTGGCGAGCGAGCTGACGACCTGCGGATTGCTCGCCGGCGTCACGATCCGCGCTCCCAGATACGTGTTGTAGTTCGTGCGCGTGATGCTCGACGACTCGGCGAGGAAGATCCAGTACGTGAGATTCGGCACCTGGTCGAAATTCACGATGACCTGACCATCGCCGGCGACGACGGAAAACGCGGTCGGCGCGTCCGGCGGCGTCGACGGGTTGCTGCAGCCCGCCAGGACGCAGGCGGCAGCCACGGCGGCGGCGGCAAAGGCAATTCCTTTCAATCCGGACCTCGATCGGCTCGCAACGGGAGCGCAAGGTTAACAGGACGCGGCGGGCGGCCGCCTCCGCAGCGAAGGACCCCCGCGGCGCCGCGCGAAAGTGGGGTCGGCGCCGGCTGGCGGTCACGGGCTCGCGGGGTGGCCGCGCTCGCGCGGCCGAATCGACTTTATCCTGCGCGCCGGGGACGGACGGTGCGAGGGCACGCGCGTCGGCCCTGCCGCGCGATCCCGCGCGCGGCAGGGCGGCGGAACGAGCGCGGCGCCGACGCCGCCGGGAGCCGTGGGCCGACGACCCTTCGGCCGAGACGCGGGCCGGCGGGAAACCATACGAGGAGGAGACGATGACGACGAAGTACCTGCTGCAGGAAACGCAGATTCCACGCTTCTGGTACAACATCCAGGCCGACCTGCCGGCGCCGGCGCCGGCCGTGATCCATCCGGGCACGAAGCAGCCGATCGGTCCGTCGGACCTGGAACCGCTGTTCCCGATGGACCTCATCATGCAGGAGGTCTCGACGGAACGGCAGATCGAGATCCCGGAGCCGGTGCGCGAAATCTACGCGTTGTGGCGCCCGAGCCCGCTGTACCGAGCCCACCGGTTGGAGCGCGCGCTCGACACGCCGGCGCGGATCTTCTACAAGTACGAAGGCGTGAGTCCGGCCGGCAGCCACAAGCCGAACACGGCCGTCGCGCAGGCCTTCTACAACCACCGTGCCGGCATCCGTCGGCTGACGACGGAGACCGGCGCAGGCCAATGGGGCACGGCGCTGTCTTTTGCCGGCAGCCTGTTCGGCATCGACGTGAAAGTGTTCCAGGTCCGCGTCTCCTACGACCAGAAGCCCTATCGTCGCGCGGTGATGGAAACGTACGGCGCGAAGTGCATTCCGTCGCCGTCGGACCAGACCGACTTCGGGCGGTCGGTGCTGGCGGAACGTCCGAACCATCCGGGCAGCCTCGGGATCGCGATCTCGGAGGCCGTCGAGGTCGCGGCGAAGGACCCGCAGACGAAGTACGCGCTCGGCTCCGTGCTGAACCACGTGCTGATGCACCAGACGGTCATCGGACTGGAAGCGATGGAGCAGATGCAGATGGCCAGCGCGTGGCCCGACGTCGTGGTCGGCTGCACCGGCGGCGGCTCGAATTTCGCCGGGATCGCGTTTCCGTTCATCGGCCAAGGGCTGCGCGGCGGCGCGAGCCCGCGGATCGTCGCGGTCGAGCCCGCGGCATGCCCCTCGCTCACGCGCGGCAAGTACGCCTACGATTTCGGCGACACGGCCCACACGACGCCGCTGATGAAGATGCACACGCTGGGCTCGACGTTCACGCCGCCCGGATTCCATGCCGGCGGGCTGCGCTACCACGGCATGGCGCCGCTCGTGTCGCACCTGAAGGAGCTGAAGCGCCTCGAGGCGGTCGCCTACCATCAGGTGGAGTGCTTCGAGGCCGGCGTCCTGTTCGCGCGCCACGAAGGCATCGTGCCGGCGCCGGAAGCGAATCACGCGGTGAAGGGCGCGGTCGAGGAGGCGCTGCGCTGCAAGCGCGAGGGCCGCGCGGAGACGATCCTCTTCAACCTCTGCGGCCACGGCCACTTCGACATGGCGGCGTACAGCGACTATTTCGCCGGCAAGCTGAGCAACGTCGCCTACGACGAGAAGGAGCTGGCGATGGCGCTGGCGGGACTGCCGGTCGCCGCGTAGCGCGACGTCAGCCCAATCCGCCCGACGCCTCGATCGAATTCGCGCTCGCGAGGGCCGCGAGCAATGCGCGGTTGCGCAGGTCCGGCTCGATGCCGGCGGCGCGACCGTGCTCGCGGATCGCCGGCGCGTCGCTGCGCTCGATCGCCTCGACCAGGTCGAGGAACGGGGCATAGCGACCGCGGCGGCTCGCCAGGGCATCGACGACCGCCTCCGGCAGCGCGATCAGTTCGAAAAGCCGGTCGAACGCGACGCCGGTGATGTAGTCGAGCATCGAGAACGCGCCGGTGACGAACAGGTCGTCGCCGAGCGCGGCGTCGGCGTGCATTTCGCGCAGCTGGTCGAGGAACAGCCCGCGACGCACCGACAGGTGCATCAGCGGCTGCGAATCGACGTCGCTCGACGCGGTCGCCAGCAGCAGCGCGAGCCAGCGCGTGAGCTTTCGATAGCCCATCAGCATCACCGCCTGCTTCAGCGACGTGATCTGCGTACGGTTGCCGAATGCGCTCGAGTTGACCAGCCGCAGCAGCTTGAAGGCGAGCGCCGGGTCGTGCTTCATGCAGGCATCGATGTCCTCGGCCGGCGCGTCGCGCCGCGCGAGTTGCAGCGCGTCGATCACCGTCGCCTGAGCCGCCTGCAGCGGACGCGCCCGATGATGCTTCGGGTCGCCGATCGGCCAGCCCACGCTCGCGGTCGCACCGCCCTGGAACGCGCGATCCAGGTCCTCGACCGATCGCGCGCCGATCACGAGACGCTGCACGCGCAGCGCGCCGAGGCCGAACGCTTCCAGGTCGAAGGGCGCATCCGAGACCGGATCGACGACGATGAACGCGATGGCGCCGCGCAGTTCCGCCGGGAGCGGAGCGGCCGGACG
This sequence comes from Burkholderiaceae bacterium, assembly GCA_035524275.1. Taxonomy (GTDB): domain Bacteria; phylum Pseudomonadota; class Gammaproteobacteria; order Burkholderiales; family Burkholderiaceae_F; genus DATKPC01. Next base: position 1,125 of record DATKPC010000144.1, on the reverse strand, counting down.
CCCGCGCAACGCGAGGCTCCATCCGCGACGCACGAGTTCCTGCGCGGCCTGTGCTTCGTTCGCGTTCGCGAGCGCCGCGGCGTCGATTTCGACGATGGCGTTGCGCGGGGCCGGACGCGAGCCGAGCGTGAATTCCAGCGCGCTGCCGGCTCCCGACAGCGCCAGCACGACGGGCGCGGCCGACTCCGGCCAGGCCGCGTCGAAGTGCGCCCTGATGTCGTCGCAGCGCGACGAGTCGGCGAGTTCGAGCGTGAAGCGGATGCCGACGGCGCGGCGGCGGCGGTCGACGAGGGGGGCGTAGCCGAGGGCGCAGGCGTCGCCAGCATCGCCGGCACGACCCGCTTCGGGCGCGCGTGAGTAGGACGTATCCATGGAGGCTTTCCGAGCACGAACCGACGATCGGCGACAACAGGCGATCCCGCGGCGGCCGGCACGCCGGCGCCCGCAACAAGGGGACGATAGGCCGTGCGGCGTCCGGAATTGACCCGAAAAGCGGGTTGCTAGATCCGCTTTTCCCGCGCCTGGGGGTGGTGGACGGTCGGTGCGCGCTCGCGGGTGCGGAATCCCAGGTTCCGTCAATGCGACGGAACGCCGAAGCGCGCTCGCCGCAGCGGCGGGACATTCATCCGCCGTGCCGGCCGGGCGGCTAGCTGCCGCGCCCCCCGCAACCGGCGAGCGGCGCAAGCAGCGCGGCCGCGGCGCGACTGGCGGCGCGCGCGACGCGGCGGCCCTCGGCGGCGAGCCGCCCGCGCAGCAGGTGCAGCGGGGCGGCGAGCGCGTAGCCGATGAACTCGTCGGTATCGAGTCCGGGTAGCACCGGGACGCGATTCAGGACGCTTCCGGGCACGAGGGAAGCCGGTCGATGCGCGCCGATCCGGGCGCCGTGGAACACCCGGTAGCCGGCCGCCGCGCCGAGCGTCAGTTGGCCACGCCGGTAGCGCCCACGGGGAAAGGCGAAATGACGGACCGGCCGATCGACGGCCTCCTCGAGGCGCTCGCGCGACGCTTCGAACTCCGCGGCGGCGGCAGCGGGCGACAGCGCGTCGAACGGCATTCCGCTGAGACCGGACGAGCCGATGGTCATTCGGTGCTCGGCCATGTCGCGCAACTGGGCCCAGTTGCAGG
>DATKPC010000143.1:0-25685 GCA_035524275.1 Burkholderiaceae bacterium | reverse complement strand
CGCCAACATCCGATTGGCACCTACATCGTCGACTTCGTCTGTTTCGAGTGCCGGCTGGTCGTCGAGGTCGACGGATCGCAGCATCGGGAGGCGGCTCGCTACGATTCAATTCGCGACCGCGATCTTGAGGCGCGCGGATTCCTCGTGCTTCGTTTCTGGAACAACGATGTCCTCGCGGCGACCGACGCGGTGCTCGAGGAGATCCAGGCGGTTGCGGTTCGGCGTTCACCCTCTCCCCCCTCGTCGTCGAGAATTGAAGCGCCGCCCCAACGGCTGACGCCGGAACTCCCCTCGCCCGCGAAGCGGGAGAGGGGTGGGGGAGAGGGCCGGTCACGGCACCGCGTGCTCAACGCACGAAGTGAAGGGTCCTGAACGCCTGACGGTACTGCGCGACCTGCGGCGCGACATCCTCGGGCCGCAGGCGGCTATCGAGGGCATCGGCGATGAATCCGGCAAGCGTCGGCATGTCCCGCGCCGTCATTCCCCAGCGGACGATTTCCGGAGTCCCGATCCGCAGCCCGTTGACGTCGCCCTCGAGCTCCGGCAGCGGCAAGCCGATGCCGCTCGCGAGCAGGTTCGCGCGCCGAAGCCGCCGCGCGGCGGCCTGTCCGCCGCCGAATGCCCTGGCCTCGATCGCGAACTGGTGCGAGCGCGTCGTGCCGCGCTCGCGCGCATAGACCGGCAGGTCGCGCGCGGCGAGCGCGTCGGCGAGTGCCGTCGCGCTGCGGGTCATTTCGGCAGCGTACGCTTTCCCGTGGACCTGCCAGTCCAGCATCGTCATCGCCAGCGCGGCGGACTTGGACGCGTCGAAGTTCGCGGTCATTCCGGGGTAGGCAATCCGATCCAGTTTTTCCGCGATGTCCGCGTCGTTCGTCAGCACCAGTCCGCACGCCGGGCCCGCGAGGCTCTTGTACGCGCTCATCGTCACCAGGTGCGCGCCCTCGTCGAGCGGGTGCTGCCACGCCCTGCCGGCAATGAGGCCGCAGACGTGGGCGGCGTCGTAGAGCACGATGGCGCCGACGCCGTCGGCGATCGCGCGCACGTCCGCGATCGGGTGCGGAAACAGGTTCAGGCTGCCGCCGAGCGTGATGACCTTCGGGCGCAGGCGCTGCGCGTCGGCGCGCAGCGCGTCCAGGTCGACCGTGTAGCGGTCCGCATCGATCGCCATCACGTGCGGGCGCACGCCGTAGAGCCCGGCCGCGCCGGTGACCTGGTGGCTCGCATGGCCGGCCATCGACGTCGAGGGCACGAACACCGTGTCGCCGGGGCGCGCGGCGGCCATGTAGGCGTACAGGTTGGCGAGCTGTCCCGACGGCACGCGGATCTCGACGAAGCGCGCCGCGAAGACCTCCGCGACGAGCTCCGCGGCAAGGACCTCGATCTTCTCGATGCCTTCCAGCCCCGTTTCGTACTTGTCGCCCGGATAGCCAAGCGACGGCCGCGAACCGATGCCGGCGGCAAGCAGCGCTTCGGCTTTCGGATTCAGGACGTTGGCCGCCGGGTTGAGGTTGAAGCAGTCGTGCTCGTGGATCTCGCGGTTCTCGGCGACGAAGGCGAGCAGGTCGCGTTCGTTGCGCTCCGGCGTCTGTCCTGCGAATCGCGCGGCCAGCGATTGGACGACCTGTTCGCAGCCCGGCGGAACCCAGGCGCGGGATTGAAGCATCGGGATCTCCTGAGGTGAATGGCGTGGGCCCGGCATCGGGTCGGCGCAGGATCGACGCGGAGTTCGTTCAGCCGCCGGGCACGTGTCCGAGGCGGCGGGAGATGCGTTCCGCGCATGCGCGGACTTCGCGCGCGATCGCCCCGTCCCAGCCGGCGTCGAACGATCCGGCCGGGCCGACCGCGGTGATCACGAGCGCAATCGAGCCGGCCTGGTCGAACACCGGCGCGCAGATCGCATTGATGCCCGGCATCGGCTTGCCGAGCGCGCGCGCCAGCCCGCGGCGGCGGATCTCCGCGAGCGCGTGCTCGAACTGCCGCTCGATATCCTGCGCGTCGGCGGCGTCGCCGGCAAGCCGCCGGATCTCGTCGCGCGCCAGCTTCTCGCACAGCTTCGGCGGCAGGTACGCGGCAAACGCGCGGCCGGTCGCGGTGTCGACCAGCGACATCACGGTGCCGGTGCGCATGTTGACGTGGATCGGATGGCTCGATTCCTGGAAGTGGACGATGGTCGCCCCGTGGCTGCCCCAGACCGCGATCGCGACGGCCTCCTCGATCGTCACCGCGAGCTGCGGGACCTCGGCGAGCGCCTCGTTGACCGGGTCCAGGCCGTGCAGCGCGACGAGGCCGAGCTGCAGCGCGAACGGCCCCAGCTGGTACGTCGAGGCGTGCGGATCCTGCTTCACGAGCCCGAGGTTGCCGAAGCTCACGAGGTACGGATGCGCCTTGGCCGGCGCCATTCCGGCCGCGCGCGACAGGTCGCGCAGGCTCATCGGCCGGCCGTTCTGCACCAGGACCGCCAGCAGCTGCCCGCCGACCTCGATCGACTGGATACCGCGCCGCGGCTTGGCGGCGGGGACGGAGGCCTTGGCGGCAGGATTCATCGCGCTCGAGCGTCGTGGAGCCCGGATCGTATCGGCGCGTCCGGGCCTTGGAACAGGGATCGAAGATTAAACTATATCTAACGACTTGACGAATGTATAACGCGAATGTATAAGGTGCTGGCACGATGTCCCGTCGACCGCCGTTCGGGCCGCTCGCATTCGATCGACCGCGTCCGGCGCTGCGCGCGCGACTTTCCCGTCAAGGAATCCCATGAGCAAGCAGTTCGCCTCGCAAGCCGATCTCGAGGAAAAGCGCATCACCTTCGAGAAGCTTTCCGATCACGCCTACGCGTACACCGCGGAAGGCGATCCGAATACCGGGATCATCGTCGGCGACGACGCCGTGCTGGTGGCTGACACGCAGGCCACGCCAGTGATGGCGCAGGACGTCATCCGCCGGATCCGCAGCGTCACCGACAAGCCGATCCGTTACGTCGTGCTGACGCACTACCACGCGGTTCGCGTGCTGGGCGCTTCGGCGTACGGCGCACAGCAGATCATCGCGAGCCAGGACACGCGCGACCTGATCGTCGAGCGTGGCGAGGCCGACAAGGCGAGCGAGATCGGGCGCTTCCCGCGCCTCTTCCGCAACGTCGAGACCGTGCCGCCGGGGCTGACGTGGCCGACGATGACCTTCAGCGGCAGGATGACGCTGTGGCTCGGCTCGCTCGAGGTGCAGCTGCTCCAGCTCGGCCGCGGGCACACGAAGGGGGATACGGTCGTCTGGCTGCCGCAGGACCGCGTGCTGCTGTCGGGCGACCTTGTCGAATTCGATGCGACGCCGTACGCCGGCGACGCCTACTTCCAGGACTGGCCGGCGACGCTCAGGAACATCGCCGCGCTGCGCCCGCTCGCGCTGGTGCCCGGTCGCGGCCCCGCGCTCAAAGGCGAAGCGCAGGTGCAGAAAGGCCTCGAAGTCACGGGCGCCTTCGTGAGCGAGCTCTACGCGAGCGTCAAGGCCGGTGCCGCCGCCGGCCGCGACCTGAAGGCCGTCTATCGCGAGACCTACGATCGCCTGAAGCCGAAGTACGGCAGCTGGGTGATCTTCGACCATTGCCTGCCGTTCGACGTCACGCGCGCCTACGACGAGGCGACCCGCTTTCCGGACCCGCGGATCTGGACGGCCGAGCGCGACCGCGAGATGTGGGGGGCGCTGGAAGGGTAGCTGGCGAGCGACGATGGGCAGCGCCCTCTCCCCCGGCCCCTCTCCCGCTGGCGCGGGCGAGGGGAGCTACGTCGTCAGCTCCGTTGACGACGTCTCGACTTGCGACGACGAGACTCCCCTCGCCCGCGCCAGCGGGAGAGGGGCCGGGGGAGAGGGCCGGCGCCCTCGCAGTGCCATCTCGACGCCCACCCCACCCGCGGGACACGATCCGCGCCAGGGAGACGATCGATGCTGAAGTCCTACACGTATCCGAAGTTCGCGTACCAGCGGCCGCCGGAACTCGATGGCGGGCCGGCGAAGCGGCATCCGATCATCGTCGTTGGCGCTGGCCCGGTCGGCCTCGCCGCCGCGCTCGATGCACAGCAGCACGGCTTGCCCGTCCTCGTGCTGGATGACGACGACACGGTGTCGGTCGGCTCCCGCGGCCTGTGCTACGCGAAACGGGCGCTCGAGATCCTCGATCGCTGCGGTGTCGGCGATCCGGTCGCCGACAAGGGCGTGAGCTGGAGCGTCGGCCGCACGTTCTTCGGCGAGGGCGAGGTCTTCCGCTTCGACCTGCAGCCGGACGCCGACCACAAGCGGCCCGGGATGGTGAACCTGCAGCAGTACTACCTCGAGGAATACCAGGTCCGGCGCTGCGAGCAGGTCGGCGTCGAGATCCGCTGGAAGAACAAGGTCGTCTCGGTCCGGCAGCAGTCCGACCGGGTCGAGTTGAACGTCGAGACCCCGGACGGGGTCTATGTCCTGGAGGCGGACTGGCTGATCGTCTGCGATGGCGCGCGCAGCCCGATCCGCGCGATGATGGGACTCGACGTCGAGGGGCGGATCTTCATGGATCGCTTCCTGATCGCCGACGTGATCATGAAGGCGCCGTTTCCGGCGGAGCGCTGGTTCTGGTTCGACCCGCCGTTCCACCGCAACCAGTCGGTGCTGCTGCACCGCGAAGCCGACGACGTCTGGCGCATCGACTTCCAGCTCGGGTGGGATGCGGACCCGGCCGAGGAGAAGAAGCCGGAGCGGGTCATCCCGCGCATCAAGGCGATGCTCGGCCACGATCGCGAGTTCGAGCTGGAATGGGTCAGCGTCTACACGTTCCAGTGTCGGCGGATGGCGCGCTTCAACCACGGCCGCGTGTTGTTCGCCGGCGACGCCGCGCACCAGGTGTCGCCGTTCGGCGCGCGCGGCGCGAACTCCGGGATCCAGGACACCGACAACCTGGTCTGGAAGCTGAAGCTCGTCATCCAGGGCGATGCGCCGGCGCGGCTGCTCGACACCTACTCCGAAGAGCGCACGTTCGCGGCCGACGAGAACATCCTGAACTCCACGCGCTCGACCGACTTCATCACGCCGAAGAGCGCGGCCAGCCGGACGTTCCGCAACGCGGTGCTGCAACTGGCACAGAAGCATCCGTTCGCGCGCAAGCTCGTCAACTCCGGGCGCCTCTCGGTGCCGGCGCACTACACCGGATCGTCGCTCAACACCGCGGATAGCGACGTCTTTGCCGGGCTGATGGAGCCGGGCGCGCCCATGGACGACGCGCCGATCGTGGTCGATGGCCGCCCCGGCTGGCTGCTGGACCAGCTCGGCAATCGCTTCCAGCTGCTGCTCTACGCCGACGATCCGGAGCGGGTGCCGCTCGATGCGTTCGCGGCGCTGAAGGACGCGCGCATTCCGGTCGAGCCGATCATCGTCTCGCCGAACGCGGCCCGACGCGGCGGCGTGCGCGTGCTGCACGACGTCAAGGGGCTCTTCGCAAAGCGTTACGATGCGCGGGACGGCACGGCGTGGCTCGCCCGGCCCGACCAGCACGTCTGCGCCCGCTGGCGAGCGGCCGACCCCGCGAAGGTGCGCGCCGCGGTCGCGCGCGCGACCTGCACCGCCTGATCCGAGCGCCCGCTCACCGGCCGTTACGGGAGACGCCGATGCCCCTGCAGCTGCAACCCAATTTCCACGACGCCGCCAAGCGCTACATCCGCGACTTCTCGCCCGGCGACGACTTCTACCAACTGCTGATCGACACGCATCGCGACCTGACGGACGAGCAGAGCGCGCAGGTCAATGCGAAGCTCGTCCTGCTGCTGTCCAACCACATCGGCGACATCGCGGTCCTGCGCGAAGCGATGGCGCTGGCGCGCGAGGGCGCGTGACGGTCGACGCCCGACCGCCGACACCTGACCGCCGACACCCGACCGCCGAAACCCGACCGCCGACACCTGACCCGCACGAGGAGTCACCATGATCGTCCAGAAGGTCCACCACGTCGCGTACCGCTGCAAGGACGCCCGGGAAACGGTGCTCTGGTACCAGGAGCACCTCGACATGAAGTTCATCCTCGCGATTGCGGAGAACGAGGTCCCGTCGACGAAGGCGCCGGACCCGTACATGCACGTGTTCCTGGACGCCGGCGACGGCAACGTGCTGGCATTCTTCGAGATCCCGAATTCGCCGCCGATGGGACGCGACCCGAACACGCCGAACTGGGTGCAGCATCTCGCGCTGAAAGTGGAGTCCGTCGATCGGCTCCTGCAGGTCAAGGCGAAGCTCGAGGCCTCCGGCGTCCCGGTCGTCGGTCCGACGAACCACACGATCTTCAAGAGCATCTACTTCTTCGATCCGAACGGCCATCGACTGGAGCTCGCGGCCGACTGCGGGACGCCCGAGATGTACCGCAAGCTCGACGAGGTCAAGTGGGAGATGCTGGACGAGTGGAGCCGCACCCGGCGCGCGCCGACCCATGCGCGCTGGATGCACGACGGCAGCGTCACGAGCTGACGCCGCGATGCTCGACGAGACGCACGACCCGGCACTGCGCAGCTGGGTCGCATCGGCGCGGGTGCCCGGCGCCGATTTCCCGATCCAGAACCTGCCGTTCGCGGTGTTCCGCGTCCGCGGCCGCGACGAACCCTGTCGCGGCGGCGTAGCCATCGGCGATCGGATCGTCGACCTCGCGGCGGTGGCGCGGGCCGGGCTCTTCGACGGTGCCGCGCAGCAGGCGGCCGAGGCCGGCGCCGCGAGCGCGCTCAATGCGCTGATGCGGCAGGGCCCCGCAGCATGGCGCGCGTTGCGCCTCGCGCTGTCCCGCGCGCTGCGCGAAGGTGCCGCGCAGCAGATGGCGCTCGAGCGCTGCCTCGTCGCGCAAGCCGATGCGCAGTACGCCCTGCCCGCCGCAATCGGCGACTACACCGATTTCTACACCTCGATCCACCACGCGACGAATATCGGCCGCCTGTTCCGGCCCGACAGTCCGCTGCTGCCGAACTACAAGTGGGTGCCGATCGGCTACCACGGGCGCGCCTCGAGCATCGGCATCTCCGGGCAGGCGCTGCGCCGTCCGCAGGGCCAGGCGATGCCGGCCGGCGCGAGCGCACCCGTCGTAGGTCCGAGCCGCCGCCTCGACATCGAGCTGGAACTCGGCATCTTCGTCGGCACCGGCAATGCGCTCGGCTCGCCGATCCCGATGGAGGAAGCCGAGGCGCATGTCTTCGGCCTGTGCCTGCTCAACGACTGGTCGGCACGCGATATCCAGGCCTGGGAGTACCAACCCCTGGGGCCCTTCCTGTCGAAGAATTTCGCGACCACGATCTCGCCGTGGGTCGTGACGCTGGAGGCGCTGGCGCCGTACCGCGTTGCCTTCGAGCGCCCCGCCGGCGATCCGGCGCCGCTGCCGTATCTCGACGCGCCGGCGAATCGCGAGCGCGGCGCCTTCGACATCCAGCTGCAGGTCGGCCTGTCGACCGAGGCGATGCGCCGGCGCGGCGAGGCCGACGCCATCGTCTGCCGGACGAGCTACCGGCACGCCTACTGGACGATCGCGCAACTCGTCGCGCACCATACGGTGAACGGTTGCAACCTGCAGCCCGGCGACCTGTTCGGCAGCGGCACGCTGTCGGGTCCGACGCCGAGCGAGGCCGGCGCGCTGATCGAACTCACGTCCGGCGGGAAGCAACCGATTTCGTTGCCGGGCGGCGAGCAGCGGACCTGGCTGGAGGACGGCGACGCGGTGACGCTGAGCGCGTGGTGCGAGCGTCCCGGGGCGGCGAGGATCGGCTTCGGCGAGTGCGTCGGAACGGTGGCGGCGGCGTGATGAGCGCCCTGCCGCCCGCCGCGTATGGCGGCCGCCGACCGGTCGACAGCCGGCTACGGCGACTTCGGCGTCGCGGGCGCCATCGGCTGACCGGGTGCCTTCGGTAGCGCCGGATCCATGGCGTCCCACGGCTGGGCGCTGGCGACGAAGAAGTTGAGTTTCGGCTCGAAGCGCGAGCCGTCGTCAAGCGTTCCGGCGCGAATGCCGAGGACGCCGGGCATCGCTTCCAGTCTCGCGAAGAGCTGCGAGCCGCATGTCGGACAGAAGCCGCGTTCGATCCATCGGCCGCTGTCGGCGTTGGTCCGGTAATAGCGCGCCGCGCCGGTGACCGTGACGGCAGCCTCCGGAAACATCATCGCCGGCGTGAACGCGCTGCCCGAGCTGCGCTGGCAGTCGCGGCAGTGGCAGTTGCCGCTGTAGACCGGATCCACGTCGGTCGCGTAACGGACCGCGCCGCAGAGGCAGCGCCCGGAAAACGATGCGGCCATGGGGTTCCTTTCGGTGGCTTGCGGCGGCTCGGGCGGCCGACCGTCGCGTCAGTTCGGCGCGCAGCCCGCCGGCTTATGCACGCGCGTCGTGGATCCCGGATGGCGCGCCAGCTCGGCCGCCGGACGGCGCGGGCGCGGCACGAGTTCGCCACCGCAATTCGGACAGGCTCCACCGAGCTTGGTCTCGGCACACGCGACGCAGAACGTGCACTCGAACGAGCAGATCCGCGCCTCGGCCGAATCCGGGGGCAGGTCCTTGTCGCAGCATTCGCACGATGGGCGCAGTTGCAGCATCGCAATCTCCTCGGGCTGCGGCAGCCCGGTCAGTGAACGATGCCCTCGGCGCGCAGCGCCGGCTCGTTGCCGAGAAGTCGAAGGACGTCGTTCGAATCGGGCGAGCGCCGCGCATCGCTCGAGGTGCGCGGCGCGGACGCGCCGGCCGCGCGGGCGGCCATCCACGCGTCGAAACGCGCCTTCGCATCGTCGCCGTACTTCCGGTAGATCCACCGGCCGACATAGTAGGCGGCGATCAGCAGCACGATCGTCCGGGCGGCACGCGCCCAGGCCACGAGCACCGCGATGCCCATGCCGAACGCGACCCAGTGCCACCAGGGATGCGCCGGCGACGTGAAGCGGTTGATGGCGTAGCAGATCCCGATGACGAACGCGGCGCGAAGCGGCATCGAGACGGCGCGCCAGAGCGAATCGATCGGGGCGAAGGCGAAGGCAATCGGGTTCATGGCGGGCTCCGGTTCGGCGGCGGACGCCTCATGCATCCGTCGTGGACCATAGCGTACGGGCGGCCGCCGCGGAATGCCGCCGCGACGCGACGGATTGGCGCCTGCGGTCGCGAAATGCCGCCGGGAGCGATGAACGGGACGTTATCCGCGCAGCGGCAGCGCCGCGCCGATCGCGACGAACACTCCACCGCACGCGCGGTTGAATCGCCGCCCGACCCGTTTCAGCCACGGGCTGATCCGGTGCGCGGCACTGGCGAGCGCGAATTCCGTGATGCACTCCAGGATCACGAACGTCAGGGCCATCACGACGAACTGCACGAACAGGCTGCGATCCGGGTCGATGAACTGCGGCAGGAACGCCGCGAAGAACAGGATGCCCTTCGGGTTCGTCGCAGCCGACAGCGCGCCCTGGCGAAACATCCCGGGGCCGGTCTGCGCGCGCCGCGCCTCGTCCAGGTCCACGCCGATCGGCGGCGAGCGCCAGACCTGGATGCCGAGCCAGACGAGATAGGCGCCGCCGATCCATTTCAGCGCGGTGAGCCACCCGAGCGAGGACTTCAGCAGCGCGCCGATGCCGAAGATCGACAGCGCCATGATCGTCACGAACCCGAGCGAGCCGCCGAGGATCGTCCAGGTCGTCTTGCGCCGGCCATGCAGCGCGCCGTGCGTCAGCGCGAGCAGCGTGTTGGGCCCGGGCGACAGCGACAGCCCGAGGGTGGCGATGAAGTAGATGAACCAGGTTTGCGGAGCCATCGGCGGATGCTGCCCGCCGGGTCGGGACGCGTCAAATCAAGCGGCCGGCGCCGTCATGCTCGTCGCGCACGGCGGCCAACTCGGCCTTCGTCGCCTGCCATTCGCCGAAGTGGTGGACCGCGAATCGCCCCAGGTTGAACAGCCGGCCCCAACGCGAGCGGACGCGTTCGCGCGCGAGGATGCAGCTCTCCAGCCAGGCGATGTCGAACCCGGCCCATTCGCCGGCCACCGCGAGAAGGTTGGGACCGCAAACGGGAAAGATCTCGTCGGCCAGGATGCGCTCGATCTCCGCGATGCTGTAGCCGGAGGCCGCGAGCGCCTGCACGCGCCAGGTCCGCGTATGCGAGACGTCGCTGTCCAGGAACATGTCCGACAACGCGTCCCAAACGGGTCGGCGGTTCGGAAGATCGTCGCGGGCAGGGCGCATGGGGGTCGATTTTGTCCCTGCGTCGGTCGCGCGCGGGGCCTCGGGTCATGACGAGGCGACCGACAGGATGGCCGCGGCGACGATCGGCGGGTGGGGCGGCGGCGGTCGCGGAGGGTGGGCTTGCGGCAGCCGGCCGGGCGTCGGGTGCGCGCAGAGCCGTTCACGCCACCACGCGTTCTCTCCACCAAAGCAAGCACTCGCTACGCCGACGCGACCTCCTCCCGGCCGGCGACTAGTCCCTGATCGGGCCGCGGGGTCCTGCCCGAAGCCGCGGTGTGGCAGTTCGGCGGCGAGCCCCCCGCCGTTGCGCACGCCGCCGAATTGCCTATAGTTTGGCGCAAGGTCGAATTTCAACCTACGAAAACAAGGTGCAGCGTCCGATGCGAGCGTGGCGTTGACCACTCATTTCGACGGCGCGGATTCCAAAGCGGCGTCGCCGCGCAGCGGGGCCGATCTCGCGGGCGATCCCGAGGGCCTGAATGCGCTGGCGGCCGCGATCATCGCGTCGACCGACGAGGGCGTCGCGGCGATTTCGCCCGAAGGCGTCGTCGTGATGGTCAATGAGGCCGCGGCGCGCATCTTCGGCATCACGCCGTCGGAGGCCATCGGCCGATCGATTCGAAGCGGCAAACGGTCGGGCGAGGCCGGCGAACCGGCGACGTCCATCGATCGCGTCCTGCGCGGCGAGCGCGTACCGCCGTACGACACCGTGCGTGCGCGCAGCGACGGCTCGCTGATGGAACTTTCGGTCGCGTTGTCGCCGCTGGTGCAGTCGGGCCGCGTCGTCGGCGCCGCGGCCATCTTTCGCGACGTCACGCCACTCCGCCAGGCCGAACGCGCGCTCGTCGCGAGCCAGCGGCAATACCGTGACCTCGTCGAGGATTCCGTCGACCTCATCTCGCTCGCCACCGTCGATGGCGTCCTGAAATACGTGAACAAGTCCTACGCACGGCACTTCGGCAGGCAGCCGCAGGACATGGTGGGCAGCAACCTGTTCGATTTCGTGCTGGCCGCGGACCGCGAGTCGGTCGCCGCGCGCTTGCGCCGCGTCGTCGACGAGGACTGCGTCCTCACCTCCGAAAACCGGATGATGTCCGCCGCGGGCGCCGAGTGCTGGATGGAATGGACGAATCGCGTCGTCGTCGGCGACGCGGCCGGCGAACGCCTGGTGCATTCGCTCGGGCGCGACATCTCCGATCGGCGCCGCGCCGAAAGCGAGGCCCACCTGCGGGTGGTCGCCGAGCAGGCCAACCGGACCAAGTCGGAATTCCTGGCGCGGATGAGCCATGAACTGCGCACGCCGCTCAACGCGATCCTCGGATTCGCGCAGATCCTGGACCGCACCGCCGCGGCATCGTGGTCGACATCGCAACGAAACTACGTCCAGCAGATCGAGGCGGCGGGTTGGCACCTGCTGCACCTGGTCAACGACGTGCTCGACATCGCGCAGGTCGAGTCCGGGAAGCTGCGGCTGGACATGACCTGCGTCGATGTCCGTGGCGAAGTGACGCAGGCGCTCGACCTGGAGTGGCCGCACGCGATGCAATGGAACGTCCATCTCGAGGGGCCGATGCCGGCGGACGCGAATCCCAAGGCGATGGTCGACCGCCGGCGCTTCCAGCAGGTCCTGCTCAACGTCATCTCGAACGCCATCAAGTACAACCGTCCGCAGGGGCGCGTCCGCATCGACCTGTCGGAGCCCGGCGACGGCTACGTCGAGGTCGCCATCAGCGACACCGGCCTGGGGATGAGCGCGGCCGATGTCGATCGAATCTTCGCGCCCTTCGAACGGATCGGCATGGAACGAAGCCGGATCCAGGGCACCGGGCTGGGGCTCGTCGTCTCGCGCTGGCTGCTGAAAGGGATGGGCGGCTCGATCGGCGCATCGAGCGTCCCCGGCACCGGCTCGACGTTCCGCATCCGCGTTCCGGCGGCGCCGCGAACCTGATCTGTAAGCATCCGCGACATCGCCAGGCGCGCCGCTGTCGAGCGCGCCCGGCGCCGCACGGCCGCATGCGGTTGCGCCGGGCCGCGCGCCGCTAACGGATCGTTACAGCGGGTCACCGAACGAATCACATGGCCTGCGAGGCATGGGATCCAATCCCATGCACTGCCTTGCGCAGCCGCATATCCACCGATCGCTCGAAGCACCACTGACGGGAGTAACTCGAATGACCCGAGGCCATCATCATCGGACGCCGCGATTCCCGCGACTTGCCATGGCGGCAAGCGTCGCCCTGGCGCTCGCCGCCTGCGGCGGCGGGGGCGGAACCTCCTCGACCACGACCGCGCAGCCGGTCAACGGCTCCGTGACCGTGGGCGTCACCGACGCCCCATCGACCGACTTCCAGAACGTGTGGGTCACGATTAGCGAGATCGATTTCCACGCGGATCCGAACGCCGCCCCGACCGATGGCGCGTGGTTGAAATACCCGCTGGCCGCGCCGGAGACGGTCAACCTGGCGGCGCTGAACAACGGCAGCTTCCAGGACGTGTTCCCGAACCTGCAGTTGCCCGTCGGCACCTACAAGCAGGTGCGCCTGGTGCTCGTTTCCGACGATGCGGCGTTGACCGCGTCGGCGTCGTCGCAGGGCCTCGCCTACAACGACCAGGTCGACTACCTCGACGCGACGAATACGATGCAGCATGCGCCGCTCGAACTCGTCGGTCCGCGCCAGGGCATCCAGGTCTTCGGGACCTTCGACGTGACCTCGGCGGCGCCGCTGCACCTCGTCTTCGACTTCGACCTCGACGACGATGTCGTTTCCTTCCCCGACGAACTCAGCGGCAAGCCCGCCTTCACGCTGCGGCCGCATACATTGCGCTATTTCGACATGTCGAATGTCGGCGCGATCACCGGGCAGGTCGACCCGTCGAAACTGGCGACGAGCGCGACCGGCAACGCCGCCACCGGCGCCTACAACCTCATCGTGAAGGCCGAGGTCGTCGATTCCACCGGCAGCACGCACCAGATCGTCCGGCTGACCGGCGCCGATCCGACGACCGGCAAGTTCACGCTGTATCCGCTGCCGATGGGTGGCCAGGCGACCCGCAACTTCGACGTCGTGATCCGCGGACGCCAGATGGACACGATCATCGTCAAGGGGGTGCCGGTCACCGCCGGCAGCACGCCGGCGAGCGGCGCGACGGCAATTTCCAATGCGCCGATCCCGGTCAACAACGACACCGACTACACGATGTCGATCGCGACGTCGACGCCGGCAAGCCCGACGTCGACCTGGGTGGATTTCTACCAGACGCTGCCTTTGAGCGGCGAGCTGCCGTACGAGATCCGCTTCCGCGAGGTCAACCCGTTCACCGGCCTCATCAACGCTGGCTTCCCGCTGTCGGCCGGCAACCTCTGGTACGCCACGTACAGTTCGAGCGGCACGTTGCCGACGCCACAGTCGGCGACGCCGAACCAGGGCACCGGGACCTTCGACATGATCGGCGCCGCGGCGCAGTACGTGCCGTCGACCGCCGTCTCCGTCAGCCCGGCCGCGGCGACACCGAATGGCCCGCAGCTCGTCTTGAACAGCGCGCTGGCGGCGGCCTCCGGGACGATCACGCTGAACTACACCGGCACCGCGGGCGAGTACGACAACGCGCAGTTCGTCGTCGCGCGCTATGGCGACATCGTGGATACGATCCCGGTGCCGTCCACCGTGCTGTCCAGCGGGACCGGGACGATCACGATGGGCAACCTGCCGGCGGGCACGACGGCGACGCCGGACACCGGGGCGTTCTACTACGGCTACCTGCGCGTCTGGAATTCGACCCACGCCGGGACGCGCGTCAAGGTCGTGCCGATCCTGAACTTTGCCGACTTCCGGACGGCGAACGCGGCGACGTTCAGCGTGACGGTGCCGTAGCGCGCGCGGCAGACGGGACTGTCACCCATCAGCCCGGTCAGTGCAGCAGGTTCCCTCTCCCGCAAGCGGGAGAGGGAGAAAACAGGCGTTCTGCCGCGCCTGTTTCCGCTACCCTCGCGTTCGTTTCGACGACGCGCCGACGACGCTTGATGACCCCTGCCGACGAGCCACGCGGCATTCCTGCGCGCGCCGACGCCTTCCGATTCTGGCTCAAGCTCGGCTTCATCAGCTTCGGCGGACCGGCCGGGCAGATCGCGATCATGCACGAGGAACTCGTCGAGCGACGGCGCTGGATCTCGGAGAACCGTTTCCTCCATGCGTTGAACTACTGCATGGTGTTGCCCGGCCCGGAGGCGCAACAGCTTGCGACCTACCTCGGATGGCTGATGCACCGGTCCCTCGGAGGCGTCGTCGCCGGCGGCCTTTTCGTGCTTCCGTCGATGTTCATCCTCGTCGCCCTGTCGTGGATCTACATGGCGTTCGGAAACGTGCCGGCCGTCGCCGGCGTCTTCTACGGCATCAAGCCGGCCGTCACCGCGATCGTCGTTCAGGCCGCGTACCGGATCGGAGCGCGAACCTTGAAGAACCCCTGGCTGTGGGGCATTGCGGCGGCGTCATTCGCGGCGATCTTCGCGCTCGACGTGCCCTTTCCGCTGATCGTGCTGGTTGCCGGCGTCCTCGGCGGCGTCGGTGGGCGGCTTGCGCCCGACCGATTCCGCGTCGGCGGCGCGCACCAGGGCACGGCCCGGGACGGCGGCGGCAGGCCACGGGCGATGATCGACGACGACACGCCGACGCCGGCGCACGCTTTGTTGTCCTGGCCGCGGGTCGCGCGCGTCAGCGTGATCTTCGTCGCGGGCTGGGCCGCCGCGCTGGGGCTGCTCGCCGCGGCGTTCGGCCCCGACAGCCTGCTGCCGCAGATGGGTTGGTTCTTCACGAAGGCGGCACTGCTGACATTCGGCGGTGCCTACGCGGTGCTGCCGTACGTCTTCCAGGGCGCCGTCGAGCACAACCACTGGCTCACGACCTCGCAGATGATCGACGGGCTCGCGCTCGGCGAGACGACGCCGGGGCCGCTGATCATGGTCGTGAGCTTCGTCGGTTTCGTGCCCGGCTGGACGCACGCGATCTTCGGCGCCGACGCGCGAGTCGCCGCCGGTGTCGCCGGCGCTGCGGTCGTGACGTTGTTCACGTTCCTGCCGTCGTTCTTCTTCATCCTGCTCGGCGGGCCGTTCATCGAATCGACGCACGGCAACCTGCGCTTCACGGCGCCGCTGACCGGCATCACCGCCGCGATCGTCGGCGTCATCGTCAGTCTCGCGGTGTTCTTCGCCTACCACGTGCTGTGGCCGCAGGGCTTGCAGGGCCGCTTCGAGGGCATCGAAGCGGCCATCGGCCTCGTGGCGGCGGTGGCGCTGGTTCGCTTCCAGGTCGGCGTGATCCCGGTGATCGGCGCCACGGCGCTGGCCGGCCTGCTGGCCACGCTGCTGCGCTGATGGGCGAAGCGGGTTGACGCCCGCCCTCTCCCCCACCCCTCTCCCGCTGCGCGGGCGAGGGGCGATCCGTCGTCGCTAATCGAGACATCGTCGCCATGGCGACGCCGAGACTCCCCTCGCCCGCGAAGCGGGAGAGGGGTGGGGGAGAGGGTGCTGCGCCAGCACGCTGCGCCGCAGCAATGTAGCGCAAATGTGAAGGCGGGCGCGGCGCGCTTGGCCACGCGGTAACCTAGCGGCCCCATGAAGACCGGTTCGATCGGCACGGCTGCCGCGATGACCGTCGCCATGCTGGCGGGCGGCTGTTCGCTCGGTCCGCAGTACCAACGCCCGGACGTCGCGGTGCCGGCCGCCTGGCACGACGATGCCGTCGACCCTTCTGCCGCGGCGACGCCTTCGGACTGGTGGCGCACGTTCGGGTCCGAGGAGCTGGACGCCTATATTGCCGAGGCCGGCCGCACGAATGCCGACCTCGCCGCGGCGCTCGCGCGCGTGCGCGAGGCCGATGCCCTGGCGCGCGTGGCCGGCGCGCCGCTGTTGCCGACCGTCGACGCGACGGCGGGCGCCTACGACGAACGCGTCCAGGCGACCAACAGCAGCTACGCGAACTTCCACCAGGGCTCGGTCGGGCTGGGCGCGAGCTACATGATCGACTTCTGGGGCCGCAATCGCGCCGTTCGCGAGGCCGCGGTCGCCGCCGCGACCGCGAGCCGGCGCGACCAGGCCGTCGTCCGAATCACCGTGACGACCGGCGTCGCGACGACGTACTTCCAGGCGCTCGAACTGAAGGAGCGCATCGATGTTGCGCAGGGCAACCTGCGCGCCGCGTCGTCGATCCTCGACGGGCTGCGGCGCCAGCAGGCGGCCGGCATGGTCACCGCGCTCGACGTCGCGCAGCAGGAAACGACCGTCGCGACGCTGAGCGCCGCGGTGCCGCCGCTGCAGCAGCAGTGGCGCCAGTCGATCGACGCGCTCGCGGTCCTCGTCGGACGCAATCCGGAGACGCTCCAGGACACGACGACGACGCTGGGCACGCTGACGGTGCCGACGATCGCCGCCGGCCTGCCGTCGGACCTGGTCGCGCGGCGGCCGGATATCGCGGAGGCGGAGTCGATGCTGGTGGCCGCCCATGCGAACGTGAAGGCGGCCCGCGCCGCGTTCTTCCCGTCGATCCAGCTCACCGCCAGCGGTGGCTTCGCAAGCACCGAACTGTCCTCGCTGCTGCTGCCCGGCAGCCGCGTCTTCCTGCTCGGCGCCGGCCTCACCCAACCGATCTTCGACGGCGGCGCGCTCGCGGGGCAGTCGGACTATGCGCGCGCACGCTACGACGAGCTCGTCGCGGCGTATCGCAAGTCGATCGTCGCGGCCTTCGCGAACGTCGAGGATGCGCTGGTCGCGGTGCGGCACGGCGCGGAACGCGTCGAACGCCAGCAGGTCGCCGTCGAGCGCGCGCGTCGCGCCCACGACTTCGCGATCGCGCAGCTGCGCTCCGGCACCGTGAACGTGCTGGCCGTCCTCAACACGGAAGCGGCGCTCTTCACGGCGCAGGACGCGCTGGTGCAGGCGCGCTTCGCGCGCTTCCAGGCGCTCGTCGCGCTCTATGGCGCGCTCGGCGGCGGTTGGCAGGCGGCGACGACGTGAAAAGGCCGCGGACCGTCCTGGCGACGCTGGGCGTCGCCGCGCTCGCGGCGATGTTCCTCTATGGCCGCGCGCACGCCGATCGGGACGCCGCGAACGACGCGCCGGGGACGACGAAACCGGCGGCGAACGCGGCGGAAGGCAAAGCCGAAGGCGCAGCAGCCGGCGCGGCCGCGACCCGCGCCGCAGGCACGCCGGTCCGCGTCGACGTCGCGCCCGTGGCGCGACGCGACATGCCGATCTACGCCCAGGGCCTCGGCACGGTCCAGGCCTTCTACACGGTCACGATCACGCCGCGCGTCGACGGCGAACTCGTCGCGATCCGCTTCAAGGAAGGGCAGACCGTCAACGCCGGCGACGTGCTCGCGCAGATCGACCCGCGCCCGTACCAGGCGGCGCTCGACCAGGCGGTCGCGGCCAAAGCCAAGGACGAGGCGTTGCTCGCCAATGCGCGGCGCGACCTCGCGCGCTACGAGACGCTGGCGCCGGACCAACTCGCCAGCGAGCAGACGCTGGAGACGCAGCGATCGCTCGTCGCGCAGCTCGAGGCGCAGCTGAAGGGCGACCAGGCCACGATCGACAACGCGCGGACCCAACTCGACTACACGACGATCCGCGCGCCGATCCGCGGCCGCACCGGGATCCGCCAGACCGACCCCGGCAACATCGTGCGCGCGGCGGCCGCCACGCCGATCGTCGTCATCACGCAAGTGCAGCCGATCTCGGTCGTCTTCGCGCTCCCGGCCGATTCGCTCGGCGCGGTCAACGCGGCCATGGCGGGGCACGCGCTCGCGGTCGACGCCATCTCGCGCGACGGCAGGACCGTCCTGGGCGCCGGCACGGTCGGCCTGGTCGACAACCAGATCGACCAGGCCACCGGGACGATCCGGATCAAGGCGTCGTTCCCGAACCCCGACAATCGCCTGTGGCCCGGCGACTACGTCGGCGCGCGCGTCCTCGTGGCGACCCGGCGCGACGCGCTCGCGATCCCGTCGGCCGCGATCCAGCGCGGGCCCAACGGCCTCTTCGCCTACGTCGTGAAGGCCGACGCGACCGTCGAGGCACGGCCGCTCGCCGCGGGCGTCGAATCGGAAGGCTACACCGCGATCGACAAGGGCCTGCAGGAAGGCGAACGGGTGACGACGAGCAACGCGTACCGGTTGCAGCCGGGCGCCCGGATCCAGGTCGTCGCCGCCTCGCCCGCCGGGGGCGGCGGCGAGTGAACCTGTCGTCGCCGTTCATCGCGCGGCCGGTCGCGACCTCGCTGCTGACGGCGGCGATCTTCCTCGCCGGGCTGGCCGCCTTCCCGTTCCTGCCGGTGGCGCCGCTGCCGCAGGTCGACTTCCCGACGATCCTGGTCACGACGACGCTGCCGGGAGCCAGCGCCGAGACGATGGCCGCGACGGTCGCCACGCCGCTGGAGAACCAGTTCGCGCAGATCCCGGGCGTCTCGCAGATGACGTCGAGCAGCATCCTGGGCAGCACGCAGATCACGATCCAGTTCGACCTCGACCGCAACATCGACGCCGCCGGCCAGGATGTCCTGTCGGCGATCAACGCCGCGAGCGGCGTCCTGCCCAAGACGCTGCCGACGCCGCCGACGTTCCGCAAGATCAATCCCGCCGAGTCGTCGATCGTCATCTATGCGATCCATTCGGACGCGCTGCCGCTCACCGCCGTGGACGACTTCGCGGAGAACGTGATCCTGCCGCGAATGTCGCAGATCGCCGGCGTCGGGCTGGTATCGATCGGCGGCCAACAGAAGCCCGCGGTCCGGGTCCAGGTCGACCCGGCGAAGATCGCCGCGCTCGGCATCCAGCTGGAGGACGTCGCCGGCGTCATCGCGACCGCCACCGTCAACAACCCGAAGGGCGCGGTCAACTCGCCGGCGCACAACTACGTCGTCTACGACAACGACCAGTTGCTGCAGGCCGCGCCGTGGAACGACGTCATCGTCGCCTACAAGAACGGCGCGCCGGTCCGCGTGCGCGACATCGGCGTCGCGGTCGAAGGCCCGGAGAACAACCAGCTCACGGCCTGGCAGAACGGCTCCGACGGGATCCTGCTGCTGGTCTACAAGCAGCCGGGCGCCAACATCATCGACGTCGTGCGACGGATCGAGGCGTCGTTGCCGCAGGTGATGGCCTCGGTGCCGGCGTCGATCCGGGCCGACAAGGTCATCGACCGGACGACGACGATCAAGGCCTCGGTCGAGGACGTGGAGTTCACGCTCGCGCTCACCATCGTGCTCGTCGTCCTCGTCATCTTCCTGTTCCTGCGCAACGTCCGGGCGACGCTGATCCCGGGCATCACGATCCCGATCGCGCTGGTCGGCAGCTGCGCCGCGATGTACGTGCTCGGCTTCACGCTCGACAACCTGTCGCTGATGGGCCTCACGATCGCGGTCGGGTTCGTCGTCGACGACGCGATCGTGATGCTGGAGAACATCTACCGCCACATCGAGGACGGCCTGCCGCCGCTGGAAGCCGCCTACAAGGGCGCGGCGGAAATCGGCTTCACGATCCTGTCGATCAGCATCTCGCTCGTCGCCGTCTTCATTCCGCTGCTGCTGATGGGCGGGATCATCGGCCGCCTGTTCCGCGAGTTCGCGATCACCGTGACGATGACGATCGCGGTCTCGGCGTTCGTCTCGTTGACGCTGACGCCGATGATGTGCTCGCTGATGATGCGCGACGCGAAGCACGCGCGGCACGGCCGCATCTACGCCTGGTCCGAGCGCGTCTTCGACGCGATGCTCGCCGGCTACACGCGCGGCCTCGACGGCGTGCTGCGGCACCGGTTCGCGACGCTGCTCGTCTTCTTCGCGACGCTCGCCACGACCGTCGTGCTGTACGTGGTCGAGCCGAAGGGCTTCTTCCCGCAGCAGGACAACGGGATCATCGCCGGGCTGTCGGACGCGTCGCAGGACGTCTCGTTCGACGAGATGGTCAGGCTGCAGCACCGGCTGACCGACGTCGTCGCCAAGGACCCCGACGTCGCGAGCTGGGGCACCTCGGTCGGCGGCACGCGACCGCTGAACAACGGGTTCCTGGTCATCGGGCTGAAGCCGCGCTCGGAGCGCAAGGCGAGCGTCGACCAGATCATCGCGCGGCTGCGGGCCCAGTTCGCCAAGGTCTCCGGCGCGACCTTCTTCCTGCAGGCGGCGCAGGACCTGAACGTCGGCGGGCGCCTGGCGCGGACGCAGTACCAGTACACGCTGCTCGATCCGGACCTCGCCGAGCTCAACGAATGGGCGCCGCGGCTGCTCGCGAAGCTGCAGGCGCTGCCGCAGCTTCGCGACGTCGCGAGCGACCAGCAGACGAGCAGCACCACGCTGCGGCTGGCGATCGACCGCGACCAGGCGGCGCGCTTCGGGATCCAGCCGGCGCTGATCGATGCGACGCTGTACGACGCCTTCGGCCAGCGCCAGGTCGCGCAGTTCTTCACGCAGCTCAACACGTACCACGTGATCCTGGAGATCACGCCGGAGCTGCAGGCCGACCCGCGCACGCTCGAGCGGATCTACGTCAAGTCGCCGGCGACCGGGCAGCAGGTCCCGCTGTCGGCGTTCGTCCACTACGACACCGACCACGTCGCCTTCCTGTCGATCAACCACCAGGCGCAGTTCCCGGCCGTGACGCTGTCGTTCAACCTCGCCGCGGGCGTGGCGCTCGGCGAGGCCGTCGACGCGATCCAGAAGGAGGTCTACGACATCCGGATGCCGCGCTCGATCACCGGCACGTTCCAGGGGACCGCGCAGGCGTTCCAGACGTCGCTCAAGTCGCAGCCGTACCTGATCCTCGCGGCGCTGGTCGCCGTCTACATCATCCTCGGGATGCTCTACGAGAGCACGATCCACCCGCTGACGATCCTCTCGACGCTGCCCTCCGCCGGCGTCGGCGCACTGCTGATGCTGCTGGCGTTCCACTTCGACCTGAGCGTGATCGCGCTGATCGGGATCATCCTGCTGATCGGGATCGTGAAGAAGAACGGCATCATGATGGTCGACTTCGCGATCCAGGCCGAGCGCGAGCAGCACCTGCCGCCGGAGCAGTCGATCCGGCAGGCCTGCCTGCTGCGCTTCCGGCCGATCATGATGACGACGATGGCGGCGCTGCTCGCCGCGCTGCCGCTGATGCTCGGCCATGGCACCGGCTCGGAGATCCGGCAGCCGCTCGGCTACACGATGGTCGGCGGCCTGGTACTGAGCCAGGCGCTGACGCTGTTCACGACGCCGGTGATCTACCTCTACCTGGACCGGCTCAACGTCAGGCTCGGCGGCAACCGGGCGCTGCGCAAGTCGGCCGGCGTCGCGCCGACGGGCGGGGTCGGTTGAAGCCGACGCCCGTGCGTCGCCGACGCCCCGACGCCCCCGCGACGACGCCTGCTGCCCCTGCTGCCCCCTACTGCGCCTGCGCCCCGGGCGGCGGCGGCTGCCCCATCATCGGTGGGCTCGTCGGCGGCAGCAGCGGCGGCGGCGAGGCGTTCGCCTGCGGTTGCGGCGCCTGCTGCAGCGGTTGCGCGGCCGGCCGACCCGGCGGCGGCCGCGCCCCACCCACCGGGGCGGGCGGTGCCTCCACCGACGGCGCCGACATCACGCCGCGCTGGACCTCGTAGTTCGGCGCCGGCACCGACGTCGCGAACTGCGCGGAAGCGCGCTGCGGGACACGCAGCGTCTGCGTGACGCCGGCGGAGTTCGTGAGCTCGACGCCGTCGCCCTGGACGCTCGCGAGCTTGAGGTCGTTCGTGACCTCCTGCCCGATCAGGAAGACGCGCGCCGGCTTGCCGTCGACGCCGATCGCGGCCGACGACGAGCGCCCGGCCGCGAAGACGCCGACCAGCTGCAGGTTCGTCGGCGCCGCCTCGGTCGGCGCCTGGACCTTGCCGAACATCCGCGCCGCTAGCACCGGATCGGGGTCGCGCGGCGGCGGCGGCGCCATCGGCGCCGGCGCGACGCTGGGCGCCGGCGTGACGATGCGCACGATCCAGTAGGCCCCCACGGCGCTCACCACCGCGAGGCCGACGAGGTGCACCATGACCGTCGAGAGCTTCTTCAGCATTTCGGCATCGTGGCCGGGACGCGGACAAGCCGCGACCGGCGGTTCGGATCAAAGCGGGGGGCGCGACCGGGCGCCGCCTGCAAGGGGCGCCCGGGGAACTTCCGCCATCGTGCACGGCCGGCATCGGATCGGCGATCATCCCGTTGCATTAGCAGCGGCGCACCGACGCCCCGTTCGCTATTATGCGTGATGGGCGCGAAGTGCGCGCTCGCCGCGAGCAGGCGGTTGGAAAGCTTCCGCGCATCCCGCCATTCGTCCCGCGGTGCCCGCGATCCCGCGCCCGACGCGCGGTCCACCCCATTCACTCGAGTTCAAGGTCGACCCATGAGCGTTTCGCCTTTCGCGGCACCCGCGCCGCGCAGTCCGCTTCGGGATCCGGTCGCCGCCGCGTGCCTTCCCGGCCTGGTTCGCGGCGGTCGCCGTGCGCTCGCCCGCGGCTTCACGCTGATCGAGATCATGGTCGTGATCACGATCCTCGGCATCCTCGCGGCGCTGATCGTCCCGCGTGTCGTCGGGCGCACGGACGACGCGCGGATCTCGGCGGCCAAGCAGGACATCGCGTCGCTGATGCAGGCGCTGAAGCTCTATCGCCTCGACAACGGCCGCTACCCGACGACGGAGCAGGGACTGCGGTCGCTGATCGAAAGGCCGACGACGGAGCCGATGCCGACGAACTGGAAGCAGGGCGGGTACCTCGACCGCTCCTCGGTCCCGAAGGACCCGTGGGGCAACGAATACATCTACCTGAACCCGGGAACGCACGGCGAGATCGACGTGATGAGCTACGGCCGCGACGGGCAGCCCGGCGGCGAAGGGCCGGACGCGGACATCGGGAACTGGCAGCAGTAGCGCCAGGGCGGCGGAGCCCGGCCGGCTCGCTGCTCGCGTCCTCGCGATGATCGCAGCCCGCCCACCCTGCCCCCCGCTGCCGCTGCCGCTGCCGCGGGGCGACGCCGGGCGCGCGGCACGTGCGCGAGGCTTCACGCTGCTCGAACTGCTGATCGTGATCGTGCTGGCGGGCATCGTGCTGTCGCTGGTTTCCATCAGCGTCGCTCCCGACCCGGGGCAGGCGCTCGGGCGCGAAGCCTCGCGCATCGGACAACTCATGCAGGTGGCCTCGGACGAGTCGCGAATCCGGCAGCAGCCGATCTACTGGGAAGTGGACCTGAACGGCTATCGCTGGGCCACCGAGGTCAACGGCGAGCGGGTCCTGATGACCGACGACGACCTCCTCGTCGAGCGGGCGTGGGACCGGCCGCTGACCCGGATCCTGGTCGAGGATGCCGCGGGCCGTCCGACGCAGGCGCTGCTCGGTCCTGGCGCGCCGCCGCTGCGCGTGGCCATCGCGCGCGAATGGGTGCAGCCGCGCTGGCGCCTGGAGCTCGCGAACGACCTCGCCTCGGCCGCGATCGCGTTCGACGAAACGGGGCACGGCGTGCTCCTTTCCAGCGCCGGGCGCGGCGCCACGCCGTGAGGTCGACGTGAAGGGATTCACGCTGCTCGAAGTCCTCGTCGCGCTGACGATCATCGCGGTCGCGCTGGCCGCGTCGATGCGCGGCGCGATGTCGCTCACCGCGAATGCCGAAGACACGCGACTGAAGCTGCTGGCGACGATCGAAGCGCAGAACCGCCTGCTGGAGCTGCGCCTGGCGCACCAGTCGCTGGCGGTCGGCCAGACGCAGTACGACTGCGAGCAGGGCGGCATCAAGATGAGCTGCGAGCAGAACATCAAGAGCACGCCGAACCCGTTCTTCCGCCGGGTCGAGGTGCGCGTCTCGCGCGCCGAGGCCGACAACCCGCGGCTGCTCGTCGAGCTGCTCACCGTGATGCCGGCCAACTGATGCGGCCGCGTCCGCGCCCCGGGGACCGCGATCGCCGCCGCGACCGCGGCTTCACGCTGCTCGAACTGCTCGTCGCGATCACCGTGCTCGCGATCGTCGCGCTGATCGCGTGGCGCGGACTGGACTCGCTCGTCACGACGCGCGAACGGCTCGAGCCGGAAGCCGACGACGCGCGCGCCCTCGTGACCTGCTTCGGCCAGCTGGAGCTGGACGCGGCGCAGGTCGCCTCGCCGGCGCTCTTCGCGCTCACGCAGCGCCCGGTTCGCGTCCTCGTCGGCGATGCCGGCACGGCGCTGCAGTTCGTGCGGATCGCGCCGCCGCAGCCCGACCTCGCGACCTCGCTGCAGACGATCACCTACCAGATCGTCGACGGCACGCTGGTGCGTCGCGCGGAGCCGCCGACGCGCGTCAACGACGACGCGCAGCAGGTCTCGCCGGAACTGATCGAAAGCGCGCGCCTGCTGTCGAACGTCTCCGCGCTCGCCGTCCGCGTCTGGCAGGCGAACCAGGGCTGGGTCACGCCGGACCAGGAACAGCTGCAGCCGAACACGAGCGGCGTCGCGCCGCTGCCGGGGATCGCCGCGGCGCCGCCGCCGGGCCTGGAAGTGACGATCACGCGCGCCGGCAAGACGTACCGGCGCGTCCTGTTGACGGGGTAGGGCCGTGCGCACCCGGACCCAACGCGGCGCCGCCGTGCTGATGGCGCTGTTCATCGCGACACTGGCGACAATCATCGTCTCGGGGCTGTTCTGGCGCCAGTTCGTCGTGATCCGGACGATCGAGAACCAGCAGATCCGCGCCGAAAGCTCGCTGCTGCTGCGCGGCGCGCTCGACTGGTCGGGCGCGATCCTGCGCGAGGACGCGCGCACGACGTCGATCGACACGCTCGCGGAGCCATGGGCGCAGCCGCTCGCGGAAACCCGCCTCGACCAGCTCGGCGAAACCTCGGCGCTGGCGGCGCAGGCGTCGATTTCCGGCGCCATCGACGATGCGCAGGCGCGCCTCAACCTGCGCAACCTCGTGCGCTCCGACGGCACGCTGGTGCCGCGCGAGGTCGAGGCGTTGCGCCGCCTCGCGACCCTGCTGTCGGCGCCGCAGCAGACGGCGGACCTGATCGCCAACCGGATGGCGCAGGCGTGGAAGGCGCTCGCCGCGGCGTCCGCGGGCGCGACCAACGGCACGGCCGGCACGGCGAACGGGGCAACCGGGGCAACCGGAGCGACGGCGTCGTCGACCACGACCGCGATGGCGACCTCCAGCGGCGCGGCCACGTCGGGCCCGGCGCCGTTGCCGCTCGTGTTCCCGTTCGACCTCGCCGGGATCTCCGGCATCGACCCGGAGGCGGCGCTGCGCCTGGCGCCGTACATCATCGTGCTGGACATCGCGACGCCGGTGAATTTCAATACGGCGTCGCCGGAGGTGATGGCCGCGCGGGTCAACGGCCTGTCGCTGTCGGACGCGAAGGGCCTGGCGGCCGATCGGGACCGGATCCCGTTCGCCAATACCGGCGACATCGTCAACCGGCTGCGCGGCCGCGGCACCGATGTCCAGGCGGCGACCGACCTCGCCGTCGCGTCGCGC
>DATKPC010000142.1:0-65116 GCA_035524275.1 Burkholderiaceae bacterium | reverse complement strand
TGACACCCTCTCCCCCACCCCTCTCCCGCTTCGTGGGCGAGGGGAGTTCCGGTGTCAGCCGGTGGGACGACGCTTCAATTCTCGACGCCGGGTCGCCCCTCGCCCGCGAAGCGGGAGAGGGGTGGGGGAGAGGGTGTCCGCAGACGGTCGCCAGCCGAAGCCCGCGCGACCGCAAGCCCCATCACGCGATCTGCGGGTCGCCCCAGGTCACGACCCAGGCGTAGAGCGCGACGAACGTCAGCACGTTCATCATCGGCCCGAACAGCAGGTAGAGCATCGGCATCGCCAGCGGGCTCAGCAGCCAGATCAGCGCCGCGTGCGCGACCAGCTGGAACGGTACCGCGACCAGGTAATACGCGAGGACCACGGCGGTCGCCGCGGTCTGCAGCCGCCACGAACCTTCCATCACGTAGTAGCTCGCCGTCAGCATCAGCGGCACGATCATGTGGAAGAACAGCGTGAAGCCGAAGAAGTCGCGCGTGTGGTCGAGGACGACGTAGGGAAACGCCTTCTCGAAGAACAGGAAGAAGAGCAGCGAAGCCGTGTGCAGCGCACAGACGATCCGGATCAGGTAGGCGAGCGGCAGCGAACGTTCGCTCATCCTGAACGTCCACAGGAACGCGACGAGCGTGACCCCGGCATGGATGAGCCAGATGCGCAGCGTGATCGGCGCCGGGACGAGGTCGATCCCGATGCGGTCGAACTGGACGAACACCGCGTCGAGCGGGACCCGGACGACGGTCCCCGGAAGGCCGAGCTGCGTGACCCAGAACTCGGTGCTCTGCTGCCACCAGTCGATGAGGACCGGGTACGCGAGGACGTAGGCGGCGATCCACAGCGGCGCCAGCACCAGCACCGAGACACCGAGGCGCCAGGTCAGCCGCAGCCGGCGAAAGGCGCGATGCTGCGGTATCTGCTCGCCGCGGTATCCCCGCTGCCGCAGTTGACGTAGGCTGTTTTCGTCGATCATCCGGTCCGGTTGCCCGATTGTCGCATGCGCGGGCGGAGCCGCGCCGACATCGATCTCCAGCGGAACCGTACCGGTAACGGAACTCATCAGAATTGGAAGAAGGCCGTGCCCATCAGGGTGACCCGGCGATAGCTCGGATTGTGATAGACCTCGGTGCCGATCGAGAATCCCCGATCAGGCTTAAGCCAGTGACGCCATGTCGCCGACGCAAGCTGGCTGTCGAAATTGACGAGGGCTTGGCCTGGCGCGATGACCTGGTAGGCCTCGTTGCCGGTCTCGGCTCGAACGGCCACGAAGTCGCGGCCTTCGGTGCCCCAGGTCGCGGCGCCGTAGTAGCGCCGCCCGGCGACGTCGCCCGGGTCGCTCCAGTTGAAGCGGATGCCGCCTTCGAGCACCCATTGGGGCACGCCGTACCAGGCGAGGCCGGTGATCAAGGCGCGGTCGGAATGGCCGTCGCGGAAGCGATCGGCGGACACGCCGATCGTCGCGACGAGCTGCTGGTCGGCGAGCAGCTTGCGTCCGAGCGACAGGTCGACCTTC
This sequence comes from Burkholderiaceae bacterium, assembly GCA_035524275.1. GTDB lineage: Bacteria > Pseudomonadota > Gammaproteobacteria > Burkholderiales > Burkholderiaceae_F > DATKPC01. The sequence goes on along the minus strand of DATKPC010000142.1, from coordinate 63,606 downwards.
TCGCGCGGCTCGAAGTCGCCGCCGCCGCCGAGCGTCAGGAAACCGGTGACGATCCACGACGACGCGAACTCTTGGACGTGGCCGAGCGAGAAGATCGCGCCGTTTTCGGAGAACTCGCGCGCCAGGGCGACGTCGGCGTAGGTCGTGTTCCCGGGCGCCGGCTCGTAGGTCAGGCGGCCGGTCAGGCTCTGCCAGTTGCCGTAGCCGTTGCTGAGCGTGCTGAGCGCGCCGCCCACATCGACGGTCATCGCGTGCGGCAGCGGCGCATTGTCGCCGGCGGCGTCCGGGGCCGGCGCGTCCGCAGGCGCGGTACCCTCGTCGGCCCGCGCCGCGGCGCACGCCAGCGCACACGCCGCGGCGATCAGCGACACGCGAACGCGGTCGCGCCGGCGCCGCAGGGTCGACCTCCTCGTCACGCCGCCCCCTTGTCGGTGCCGAGCAGCACGTCGACGATGCGCTCCGACGTCCTGCCGTCGCCGAACGGGTTTTCGCGGACCTGCATCGCGGCGTAGACCGACGCGTCGTCGAGGATCCGAGCCGTGGCGCCGATGATCGCGTCGACCGAGGTACCGGCCAGCACGCCGCCGCCGGCGTCGATCAGTTCCTGCCGCTCGGTGCTTTCCCGCAGCACGATGACGGGCCGGCGCAGCGTCGCGGCCTCCTCCTGGATGCCGCCGGAATCGGTGAGGATCAGCGTCGTGCGCGCAAGCACGGCAAGCAGCGCCGGATAATTGAGCGGCGGCGTGAGCAGCAGGGGCGCGCGGTCGCCCTCGGCCAGCGCCTGCAGCTCGCCGCGGACCGTCGCCTGGACCTGCGGGTTCTGGTGCAGCGGCCAGACCCAGGCGAGGTCCGGACGCGCGCGCGCGAGGCGACCGACGGCCTGGGCGATGCGCTGCATCGGTTCGCCCCAGTTCTCGCGCCGGTGCGCCGTGACCAGCATGAGGCGCCTGTCGGATCGCGCGGCCAGGAAAGCATCGAGGGCTCGGACGGCCGGGTCGCTCGGATCGACGTCCGCCAGCGGCCGGCCGGCGAGCCGCCGCAGCCCGAGTTCGACGGCGTCGACGATCGTGTTGCCCACCTGGCGGACGATTCCGGCGGCACGCTCCTGCTTCAGGTTGCGCGTCGCCTGGTCGGTCGGCGTGAAGTGCCAGGCTGCGAGGCGCCCGACGAGCTCGCGGTTCTTTTCCTCCGGGAACGGATCGACCTCGTAGGTGCGCAGCCCCGCCTCGACGTGGCCGACCGGGATCCGCGCATAGAACGCGGCGAGTGCGCAGCACAGCGCCGAGCTGGTATCGCCCTGCACGAGCACGACGTCCGGCGCGGCGCGCTCGATCGCCTCGGCCGACTGCTCCAGCACGCTCGCCGACAGGTGCGCGAGCGAGGCGCCCCGCCGTCGCGGCGTCAACGCGAAGTCCGGCGGCATCTCGAAGAAGCGGTAGAGCGGCGCGGCCATCTCGTCGTGCTGGCCGGTGTGCAGGACGAGCGGCTGGACCGCGGCGCCGGCCGCGGCGCGCCGCCGCAGCGCATCATGGACCGGCGCCATCTTGATGATTTCCGGGCGCGTGCCCATGCACAGCAGGATCCGTTTCATTCGGAGGTCCCGAGGATGCGGGTCGACAGGTCGTGCGCGGCCAAAGGGCTAGTCCTCCTGCAGCGGCGCGAAGCGCCGGGTGGTATCGAAGACCAGGCGGGTCTCGTCGTCCGCCGTGATGATCCAGTCGGCGCCCTCGCGTCGCACCGTCGCGCTGCCTTCGACGAGGCGCGGGCGGGCGTAGGTCGCCGCCGGCAGCAGCCAGCTGCAATCGCGCAGCGTCGCGGCGTTCGTGGCCTCGATGCGATCGTCGTCGCCGTGCCGGACGAGAAACCAGCGCACCGCCTCGCGCCGGTCGAAAAAGCGCGCCAGGTCGGCCATCGTGTACCAGCGGAAGCGGTTGGCGCGCTGCAGCGCGCGCGCCGTCGCGGTCCACGAGGCGATCGCCTCCTCGTAGAGGTGCGTACCGGTCGGGTGGAAATAGACGAGGCGGATCTCGTGCTCGTCCGCGGCGAAGCGCGTGAGCGCATCGAGCCACGGCGCGACGACGTGCGCCTCGTCGAGGCCGCTCGCCGCGGCATCCTCGAATGACGCGGCGGCGCCGAGCGTGGAGATGGGAAACGACCAGATTCCCTGGTCCTCGAGGACGCCGTCGCGGAACGTCCGCGTCGGTGCGGAGCCGGAGTTCGCGGTCGTGTAGTACGCGACCATGCGGTGCTGCCGCAGCCAGCGCGTCACCCACGACGGATGCACCCCGGCGGGCGCCGAGTAGACGCGGATCGGCGCGCCGATCGCGTCGGCGAGGACGTCCTGGTTGCGGGCCAGCATCTCGTCCGCGGCATCGCTTTCGGTGTCGCCGACGTGCGCGGCCCAGTAGTTGTGGATCCAGCCGCCATGGCTGCCGATCTCGTGGCCGCGCTCCGCGAGCGTGCGCAGCAGCTGCCTGAAATCGGCGTTGTGCTCGACGTCGACGCCCAGCTTGTCGCCCGGCTCGTTCAGGTCCGGTCCGGCCGTGACGTGGATCGAGAACGGGCCGTCGTCGAAGAAGCGGCTCGCGGCGAGCGCGCGCATCGGCGGCAGGGCCGCGCTCGAATCGACGTGCACGTTGAGGACGAGTCCGCCGATGGCCGCCGGCGACATCGCCAGCGTCGGGACGCCGGCCTCGAGCGCCAGCAGCCGCAGGAAGCGGTTCAGCAGCCAGCTGTCGGTCCGCAGCTTCAGGTCGCCGAGCGGCAGGTTCGCGAAGATCACGTGCCCGCGCCCGTGCTGCCGCATCCCGGCAACGACCTGCCCCGACGGACCGGCGAGCAGCGGCTCGCCGTCGTAGCGGCCGCGCGTCGTGAAGCTGGGGTAGATGAGCTGCGCGTAGTCGTACGTCGCCAGCTGCATCGAAAACGGCGGGCTCAGTCCGGCCGCCGGCACTGCCTTGCCCGGCGGAATCCCGAGCAGGATGACCGATCGCTCGGAGGCGAATACCGGGCCGAGGCGAAACGTTTCGCTGCGCAGGCTGTCGTAGAGCGCGTAGTCGATCCCGACGAGCGCCGACAGCCGCGAGCGCACCGGGGCATAGAAGCCGTCGCTGCCGAGCGAGGCGGCGTCGAAGACGACGAGCACCGAGCCGCCGCGCTCGACGAACGCGTAGAGGCCGGAGATGAATGCCGGACCGGCGAAGCGCAGCAGGCCGTCGGGCAGCACCAGCGCGCGGAAGCGCGAGCGCCCGTGGAACCAGTCGTCCTCGATCGCCGTGTCGGTGACGACGGCGGCCGGCAGGCCCTGTTCGGCGGCGGCGCGGGTCCACGCGTCGAGGAGCACGTGCTGCCCGATCCGATCGTCGACGACGATCCCGACCTGCTCCGAATTGGGCGGCGGCGAGGCGGCGGCCTCCTCGCCGGCCCAGGCCGTCCCGGTCGGGAGGGCGAACGCGAGCGATGCGGCGACGAGCGCAGCCCGCGCGGCGCGCACCGGCTTCATCCGGACCTCCGTGCGGCGAGCGCGGCGGGCGACAGGGCCTGCCACGCCGTTTCCTCCAGGACGTTCCACAAGCCGGCCTGCCGCTGGCGGTCCTGTGCGCGTCGCCAGTCGTCGGCGACGTCGCCGCGCCCCTCGTCGAGGGCGACGAGGGCGATCAGTCCCCACGGGTAATCGTGCTCCGCATTGCGGCGCCAGGCGGCGCCGTAGCGCGCGAGCCAGGCGTCGAAGCGCGCCGGCGCACGATGGCGCGGCACGCCGTGCAGCCACGCGAACGGCGCCGCGACGATGTCGGGGTAGAACGCCGGTTCGCCCGTCGCATCGGGCGGGGCATCCGCGCCCGTCGCCGGGTTCAGCGTATCGACGCCCTCGAAGTCGCGTTCGATCGCGGCCTGCAGCGAGTCCGCGCGCAGGCGCCAGTACGCCGCCGCGTGCGCGTCGCCGCGCCGCGCGAGCAGCGCCTCGATCGCGCGCAGGGATTCGAGGATCTCGACGTTGTCCATCAGCAGCGGGTCGTTGTCGCCGGCGAGCGGACGATAGACGCCACGGCCCCGATCGAGCAACCGCAGTTCGAGGTAGTCGCGCGCGCGACCCAGCGCGCGAAGCTCGTCGCGTCCCAGCGCGCGCCCCTCGCCCCGCGTCAGCAGGCCGCGAATCCATAGCGCCAGTGCGATGTCGTCGGCGTCGGCGCCGCGCGTCGCCGCCCACGCGCCCTGTCGCTTCGAGTAGCGGTCGATGCGCCCGTCGACCGCGGCGCGCGGCAGCAGCCAGTCGACGAAACGGTCGAGCGCGCCATCGTCGTCGGCGCCGCGCGAGCGCGCCACGAAAAGGGCCTTGAAGGCGAAGTAGGGATCGACCTCGTCGCCGTCGCGCTCGATCGTCATCGCGCCGTCGGCCTGCTGGTAGCCGGCGAAGTCGACGCGCCAGGTCGGGCGCAACCCCGGCGGCAGGTCCGCGCGCGTCGCGGAGCGCGACGCGGCGCGGCACGGCACGCCCGTCACGCCCAGCGCGAGCAGCAGCCCGACGGTCGCCGCGATCCGTCGCCGCGGCCGACACGCCGCGCGGCCGACCCCGCTCGGCGCGCACGGTTCGCCGCGGTCGCGGCGGCGGACGGCGTCGCGAGGCGTCACGCCGGGTTCGCCGAGGCGGCGCGCGTTTCCCCGCGGCGCCGCGCCCACAGCGTGCCGCAGACCACGGCGCCCTCCTCGAGGACGATGCGGTCGGCCGACACGGTGGTCGGCGCGTCCTCGTCGCCGGCGCGCGCACCGCAAAGGAGTTCGACCTGTTCCTCCGACAACAGCGGTCCGCGCGCCTGCGCGCCCGGATCGAGGACAAGCGGCTTGACCGAAGCGATCGCCCCCCAGACCCGCGCGCCGCGCCCGATGCGGACGCGGCCGTGCGCCTTGATGCTGCCGTCGATCTGCGCCAGCGCCCCGACCGACAGGTCGCCGGTCACCACGAGATTGCAGGCGACCCGCGAGCGCGGCGCGATCGTCAGGTCGCCTTCGACGCGGACGAAGCGGGCGTCGCGGTCCAGCGGCGTGCCTTCGATCGCGACCTCGGTGACGCGCTCGATCGCGACCGGTGCCGGCGCCGTGCCCACGACGATGCGCGGCGCATGCGCGCGCTGGAATTCATTGCCGTGGCCCAGGCGTATCTCGGTGGAGGCCGTCGCCCGCCCCAGCACGCGCGCGCCGTCGGCCAGCGCGAGGCTGCCGCCGGCATCGGCCCAGCGCAGCACGGTGGCTCCCGGCGACAGCGCGAGGTCGCCGATCGCCATCGCGCTGCGCACGACGCTGTCGGAGCCGATCGACAGCGCGCCGTAGGCGAGGACCTCGCGCTCGATCGACACGCCGGCGGGAAGCTCGAGGTCGGTGGCCGCGATCAGTCCCTCGACCGACGCGCCCGCCGCCGCGAGGGTGGCCATCCAGGAAGCCGGCTCGCCCAGCAGCCGGAACGTGTCGCGGCCGAGCGTCGCCAGCATGTCGTTGCGGCGCTCGCGCTGCACCTCGGCGAGCGCGAGTCCGGCGCCGTCGCGGCAGATGCGCTCGAACGTCCGCGCGAAATAGCGGATGTCGCCGTCGTATTCGCGCGCGACGACGAGCGGCCCGGTGTCGGTCGGGCGCAGCCACTCGAGCAGCGCAGGAACGAACGGCCCGACCAGCAGCGCGGCGGCGATCAGCGTGAAGGCCGCGATCGACGTGAACTGGACGATGCTCATCGGCGCTTCGCGTCGCCGTTCGGCGCGCCGGTCAATCGGCCGGCGCCCGCTCCGGCCCCCGGCTCTTGGCGGCGGTAGCGGACCGTCTTGTCCCACGACAGTTCCTGCTCCAGCAGCCAGTCGCGGACGACCAGTTCCCAGGTGGCGCTCGCGATCGAGACGCAACTGACCAGGAAGCCGACGAGGTTGAACGGGATCAGGCGGACGCGACGGTTGTTGCCGTCGAGCTTGACGGCGGCGGCGATCTCGAAGAAGGCCGCGAGGTTCCCGACCGTGCCGCACGACGCCGCAGCGAACAGCGCCAGCGCGCTGTTCGTGAGCAGCGTCGAGTTCGTGAAGTAGAGGATCAGCGCGAGCGCGGAGCCGAAGACGAGCACGCTGGGCATGACGAAGACGCCGAGCAGCAGCAGCCCGTCGATCTTGGTGCCGACCGGCACCAGCGGCGCGCGCATCAGTCCCAGGACGCGCCTTGCCAGCGTCTGGTTGTGACCCTTGGACCAGCGGCGGATCTGCCGGATCCGCGTGCGCCACGCTTCCGGGACTTCCTCGTAGCACTCGGATCGGTTCTGGTAGACGGTCTTCCAGCCGCGCACCAGCAGCCGGTACGTGATGTCGGTGTCCTCGGCCAGGATGTCGTCGTGCCAGCCGCCAGCGGCATCCATGGCGCTGCGGCGGATGCCGCCGACCGTGCCGCCGTACTGCGGGACGAGCGACATGTTCATCCGCGCCTGCTGGTCGACCTGGTAGCCGCCCGCGCGCTCCAGCTCCAGCAGCCGGGTGAGCAGGTTCGTGTCGGCGTTGAGCGGGATCACGCGCCCCATCACGGCGCCGACCTCCGGATCGAAGAACGGCGCGACGAGCTGCTTGATCAGGCCGCGCCCGGGAATGTAGTCGGCGTCGAAGATGACGATGATCTCGCCTTCGGCGTAGTCCATCGCGTCCTTCAGCGCGGCGGCCTTGCCCGGCTTGCCGGAGGAGCGATGGAACGGGAAGATCCGGTCGGGGAAGCGCAGCTTGAAATCCTCGATGATTTCGGCCGTGCGATCCTGCGAGCGGTCGTTCACCGGGACGATCCGCATCCGGTCGGCCGGATAGGAGACGTCGAGCAGCGCCTCGATGCAGTGGGCAATCACCGCCTCCTCGTTGTGGGCGGCGATGAAGACCGTCACCAGCGGCCACGCGCCGCTGTCGACGTCGACATAGGGCGCGCGCGAGCGCGAGTACAGGCGGTTCATCGTGAACAGCCAGTGGCGCGCCGTGTAGATCGCGAGCAACGCGAGAACCAGCCAGAACAGGCCGCGGACGATCCGCAGCCAGAAGTCGCTGATCGGATGCCAGTTGGGCCGCGCGCTGAACCGCACGTCCGGCGTCGCGCCCGGGCCCAGCGGCAGCGCGCTTCGTGCGACGCGCGCCGAGATGGCGCCGCCGGGACCGGCGGCGTGGCCGAGGTTCGCGTTCCAGTCCGCGTACGTGAGCGCCGGCGGCGCCGACGGATCCGCGGCCTCGCCGGACGCCCCGGCAGCGACGGCGCCGCCCACGGCCGACAGCGCGAGCATCAGTAGCGTACCCGCGGACAGCGCAACGGCGAGCAGGCGGCCGCGTCGGGCGACGCGCCGCCAGGCCACTCGGCAGGTTGGGACGATGCTCAGCGCCATGTCATGTGGCGTTCAACTCCCGCTGGCTAATCGCCGCGAGGCGCATGCGGCGCCGTGGCGCTACCGGTCGTGCGCGATGGCGGATCGACCGCTGTGGTTTCGGAGCACCAGGTTCGGATCGTGTCCCCCTGTCGGGCGACGGCACATCGGGCTACGGCGGCTTGTTGGCGCCCGCGCTCCGCATTTCGTTCTAGCAGCTTTTCCTTACGTTGTCGGTCGGATGTCCTGCAGGCCGCCTGCGGCAAAGGCCCCGCGCAGGCATCCTGAATCTGCGCGTCCCGCGCGACGCGCATAGGTTCGATTTGAACGGCGATGACCCGCCTACTCTTGGGAGCGACCCACGCCAAATGGTGGCATGACGGCCCGAAAGGTACCCTGAATCATCCTCCCGTGCCGGGCCTAGACCATTCAACGTAGCGCCGGTTTGTAATTTTCGTCGAGTTCCGGTTCTCGCTGCGTCGACGCCGAGGGCGCGCGACGTTCCCCGTTGGCCACGATCGGGCCGCCACAGCGCCGCGGCCTCGCGGCGGCCTCACGCCGGACGCGTCTCCTGGAACTGCCGCGGCGGCGTGCGGGCCGGCGCGATGTTCGCAATCTCGGCCTCGTAGGCCTGGCAGAGGCGGGCGTCGGTCCCGACATGTTTCAGGTAGGCGCTGCAGACGCGGATCGTATTGGCGAAGTCCCCGCGTCCCTTGTAGAGGATCCGCAGTCGCTCGTAGGCGTGGCTGCCATTGAAGCGATCGACGACATTGGCCTCGTAGAGCGCGATGGCCTGGTCGATCTGCCCGGCGCGCTCCAGTTCCTTGCCGCGACGGTTCCGCTCCACCAGCAGGTCTTCGATCGCCTTCATCTCGAAGGCCAGCACGGTGGACTCGCTCGCGGCGACCGGCTGCGCCGCCGCCTTGGCCAGCCGGCGATGGACGGTCCAGCGCGGCACGCCACGGCGGACCTCGCCGGTAATCCATTCGCGTAGCGTGGCCGACGTCGCGGGTCGCGGCAGCGCCACGGCAGCAGCCGGCGTGGCCAGGCGGTACGGCCCCGGCCCGTGGGTGGCGGGGCGCGTCGCCGGACGCGTCGCCTGCCGCGCAGACGGCCCGACGGCCGGCCGCGTGGCCGGGGCCTCCGTCGCCGACGATCTGGCGTTGCGCGTGATCTTGCTCAGGAAATCCTCGAAGGAACGCTTCAGCGTCATGCAGGGCTCCGGGTCCGACGACGATGCCGCGATGCGCGCCGGCGGTCCCGGGACGCGGTACGAAGGGAGTCTGGAACTCGGCGCTCCAGCCCCAACAACGCGGCTTTACGGGATCGAAGCGTAGCCTGAGTACCTCAATAACGCTAGTAACCAGGGTCGACTTTGGGCCAGGATTACCTGTAGTGGGGTAATCCTTTTGGCGACGCTGCTCGCGCGCTCTTCAGCCCTGGGCGACGCGCTCGAATTTCGACTCGAGTTGCGCGACCTTGGCGGAGTAATCGCTCGCACCGCCGCTGTACTTCTCCAGCGCTTGCGTGACGTTCCCGCGACTCCGTGCCAGGCAGTCGAGCAGGACGTCGGCGCCGACGGCGATGTTGGTCGCCGGATCGGCGAGCGGCCGGCGCAATCCCAGCCGGCGGCGCCGCCGGTCGTGCAGTTCCGGCCGGACCTGCATCAGGCCCACCGCGCCGACGCGCGAAATCGCTTCGGGCCGGAAGGACGACTCCTGCGCGATCACCGCGAGCAGCAGCGTCGGGCGGAGATGGCGTGCGGCTCCGACCTGGTAGGCGTGCTCGACGATCTGCGAAGCCGAACCGGATGCGATGCGATACGTGCTCGAAATGTGCGCGGCAAGGCGCGCACGCGCTTCGCGGACGACGCTTGCCCTGCCGCGCAGCGTCGCGCCCGGAAGCGGCGCGGCGGGCGCGCTCGCCGGCGGACCGCCCGGCACGACTTCGTACAGGTCGGCTTCCGGCGCGGTGTCGACGCGGACCGTGGATTCAGGTGGGACGCGCGGCGTGACCGCGGCGTGGGGCAGGAATTCGGAGCAACTGGCCAGCACGACGATCGTGAACAACGCAACGGCCGTCGCGGTCGGGTGCGCCATCCGCATCCGGGTGTCCTCGTGGTATGTCCTTCGGTGCCCGCGCAGGCGTCGCGCGGGTCGGCAGGGCGCCGTGCTGCGCGCCACGGCCGCCCCGTGCACGCGCGGTGCGGGCCGTCATCGATGTGATCGGCCCGCGCGCGGCGCGCTTTAAGTCGGAAGAGGCGCGCAAAGCGCGGGCTATTCGCGGATTCGCGGCGGGCCGGCGCCGGCCCTCGCCGTGGCACGGCACACGCTGCTAATGTGCGTCGCTCGCGCCAACGCGCGCTGCCACCCCGGACCCGCTCGACGATGTCGCACGCCAAGGCTTCCGCGCCGCTGCCCGACTTCATGACGCCCTCGACGCTGCTGCAGCACGTCGAGCGAACGATGGCCTTCTATCACCCGCGCTGCGTCGATCCGGAGGGCGGCTTCTTCCATTTCTTCAAGGACGACGGGACGATCTACGATCGGCGCACGCGCCATCTCGTGAGCAGCACCCGTTTCGTCTTCGACTATGCGACGGCGTGGCGGCAGTTCGGCCGCGACGAGCATCTCGCGGCCGTCGGCCACGGGCTGCGTTTCCTGCGCGAGGCCCACCGCAGCGCGGCGACCGGCGGCTACGCCTGGGTGCTCGATTGCCGCGGTGGCACCGTCACGACCGTCGACGGCACCAACCACTGCTACGGCCTTGCCTTCGTGCTGCTCGCGTATGCGCACGCGCTGCAGGCCGGCGTGGCGCAGGCCGGCGCGTGGCTGGCTGAGACGTTCGACGTCGCGGAACGCCGGTTCTGGGAACCGGAGCACGGCTTGTACGCCGACGAGGCGACCGCCGACTGGTCGGAGCGCTCCAGCTATCGCGGACAGAACGCCAACATGCACATGTGCGAGGCGCTGCTCGCGGCGTTCGATGCGACGCGCGAGGTGCACTACGTGCGGCGCGCCGAAACGCTGGCCCGCCACGTCACGATGCGCCAGGCCGCCCTCGCGGGCGGCATCGTCTGGGAGCACTACCGTCCGGACTGGTCCGTCGACTGGGACTACAACCGCGACGACAAGACGAACATCTTCCGGCCCTGGGGCTACCAGCCGGGCCACCTCACCGAGTGGGCGAAGCTGCTGCTGATCCTGGAACGGCACCGCGACCAGCTCGCCGGGCCGTCCGACTGGCTGGTGCCGCGCGCCCGCGAACTGTTCGACGTCGCGCTCGAGCGCGCCTGGGACGCGCGCCACGGTGGCATCCACTACGGATTCGCTCCCGACGGGTCGATCTGTGACGGCGACAAGTATTTCTGGGTCCAGGCGGAGAGCCTGGCGGCCGCCGCGCTGCTCGGCGCGCGGACCGGCGAACCGCGCTACTGGGACTGGTACCGGCGAATCTGGGCCTACGCGTGGACCTGCTTCGTCGACCACCGGTACGGAGCGTGGTACCGCATCCTGGCGCCCGACAACGCGAAGCTCACCGATGAGAAGAGTCCGGCAGGAAAGACCGACTATCACACGATGGGGGCGTGCCACGACGTGCTGAAGGTCCTGCCGCGCGAATGAGCCGGTGGCGTTCGACGCGGCGCGGTACGGACGCCTAGGACGCGCGCCCGTGCCCTCGTGGCCGCTCTCGTGGATCTCGTGGCACACCGCGGCGGTCGTGCTCGGCCTGATGTTCTACGTGCTGGCGACGCAGGGGCTGCAGCAACGGCGTCCGCCGGCGGCCGCGATCGCCTGGGTGCTCGTCATCGGCCTGCTGCCGTACCTGGGCGTGCCGCTGTTCCTGCTGTTCGGCACGCGCAAGCTCGGACGTTCGAGCGTCGACGCGCCGCAGGCGCCGGCCCCTGACGCGGTGGCGCCGGCGCCCGGCGCCGATCCGCTCGATGCGCTGGCCCGCGCATTGAATCTTCCGCCGGCCGCCGGCCATGGCGCCGTCACGCTGCACGCCGACGGCGGCTCCGCGCTGGCCTCGGTGCTCCAGGTCATCGCGCACGCCCGCCGCTCGCTGCACATCTGCACCTATGTCATCGGTGACGATGCCGTCGGCGCCGCGGTCCTGGAGCGCGTCCGCGGCCGCGTCGCCGACGGCGTCGACGTCCGCATCCTCGTCGATGGGGTCGGCGGCCTGCTGCGCAGCTGGCGCGTCGTGCGCCGCCTGCGCCGTGCCGGCGCCGACGTCGCCTGGTTCATCCCGCCGCTGCATCGCCCGCTGCATGGGCGGACCAATCTGCGCAACCATCGCAAGCTCGTGATCGCCGACGGTCGCTGGCTATGGTCGGGCGGCCGCAATCTCGCGGCCGAGTATTTCGAGGGTGGCACCGCAGCGCCGGCCTGGACCGACCTCAGCTTCGAGACCGAGGGCCCGCTCGCGACGGAGCTCGACCGCATCTTCGCGTCCGACTGGTCGTTCGCGACCGGGCGCGAGATCCCGCCGGCGCCGCCCGTCGCGTCGCTGCCCGACCGCGAGATGGCGCAGCCGGTGCCCAGCGGCCCGGACTACGCCGACGACACGCTGCACGCGCTGCTGCTGCTCGCCTGCTATCGCGCGCGCGGCAGCATCGCGATCGCGACACCGTACTTCGTGCCCGACGACAGCCTGCTGCGCGCGCTATGCCTCGCGGCGCGCCGCGGCGTGCGCGTCCGCCTGCTGCTGCCGGCACGCTCGAATCACCGGCTCGCGGATCTCGCGCGTCATCGGGCGCTGCAGCAGATGACGGCGTCGGGCGTCCAGGTCCGCCTGCTGCCGCGAATGCTGCACGCCAAGCTCGTCGCGATCGACGACGCGTGGCTGCTGCTGGGCTCCGCGAACATCGATTCGCGCAGCCTGTTCCTCAATTACGAGCTGATGATCGCGATGCGCGATCCGGCGACGATCGCGGCCGCCGCGGCCTGGTACGAGGCGACGGCTGCCGCCGCGCAACCCAGGCCGATCGTGCCCGGTGGCGTGCTGCGCGACCTGGCCGACGGCCTGCTGCTCTGGCTCGCGTTCCAGTTGTAGGCCGTCGACGGCGACAGGTCGTCGAGGGCGGCGCCGATCCGCGGATCGGCTCGTGGGGGCGGGCCGTCGGCTAGCCGACCGCGCCTCGACGAGGCGCCGCCGGCCGCGGCCGGCGGCGCCGTTCACGCTAGGCTTTCATGACGTTTTCCGGCGTCATCGGCAACCGGCGGATGCGCTTGCCGATCGCCGCCGAGACGGCGTTCGCGGTCGCGGCCTGGATCACGGCCGCCCCGGGCTCGCCGATCCCGCCCGGCTTCTCCGTACTGGGCACGAGCACGATGTCGATGACCGGCGGATGCTCGTTCATCCGGATCACCGGGTACGTGTCGTAGTTCGTCTGCTGTGCGCGGCCATTGGCGAACGTGATCTCGCCCATCAGCGCGGCCGACAGGCCGAACGCGACGCTCGATTGCAGCTGCGCCACGACCGTGTCCGGATTCACCATGTAGCCGAGGTCGACGACGGTCGTGACCCGATGCACCGTGACCTTGCCCTCGTCGACCGAGACCTCCGACACCATGGCCATCACGGTGCCATAGCCCTCCATCAGCGCGACGCCGCGGAAGTGGCCGGCTGGCGCCGGCGTGTTCCAGCCGGACTTCTCCGCGGCCAGCTTCAGCACGTTCGAGAAGCGCGGCTTGCCGTCGAGCAGCGCGAGGCGATAGGCGATCGGGTCCTTGCCGGCGGCCGCCGCCATCTCGTCCATCATCCCTTCGTTCGCGAAGACATTGAAGGGATGGCTGACCGAGCGGAGGTAGCCGACGCGGATGCCGGCGTCATGGTTCACGACCTCGTGCCGCGTGTTGGGCACGTTGTAGGCCGCGACCGCGGCCTCGATCATGAACGGATCGAGCTTCTCCTTCGGCAGGCCGAACGCGCGCTGCGTGACGCCCTGCGACGTCATCCGCATCTTGAACGCGACCGGATTGCCGTTGGCGTCGACGCCGGCTTCGACCTGGTTGAGCGCCATCGGCCGGTAGAAGTCGTGCGTCATGTCGTCTTCGCGCGTCCAGACGACCTTGACGGGCTTGCCGACCGCCTTGGAGACCTGCGCCGCCTGGACGATGAAGTCGAGTTCCAGCCGCCGGCCGAAGCCGCCGCCCAGGAACGTCGTCTCGACGGTGACGTCTTCCGGCTTGACGCCGAGCACGGCCGACACGGCGCCGACCGCGCCCTGCTGGAACTGCGTCGGGCCGACGAGGTGCAGCTTGCCGTTCTCGTAGCTCGCCGTGAAGTTCATCGGCTCGATCGGCGCGTGCGCCAGGTTCGGCGACCAGTATTCGGCCTTGAACGTCTTGGCCGCCGTCTTCAGCGCGGCATCGACGTCGCCCACCGGCTTCTGCACCTCGAGGACCTTCTCGGTATCCGCCGCCTTGCGAATGCCCTCGGCCATGCTCGCGCTCGACAGGTTCGCGGCCGGGCCCTCGTCCCAGACGATCTTCAGCTTATCGCGCGCCTTGCGCGCCCGCCACCACGAATCGGCGACGACCGCGACGCCGTCGTTGATCCGCACGACGTCGATCACGCCCGGCATCGCGCGCGCCTCGACGTCGTAGACGGCCTTCGCGGTGCCGCCCAGCACCGGGGACTGCTCCACCGAGGCGTAGACCATCCCCGGCAGCTTGACATCGATTCCGAAGCGCGCCGTGCCGTTGACCTTCGACGGCGTATCGAGGCGCTTCGTCGGCTTGCCGACGATGCGGAAGTCCTTCGGGCTCTTCAGCGGCACGTCGTTCGGCACCGGCAGCCTCGAGGCGTCCGCCGCGAGTTGTCCGTACGTGGCCGAACGCCCGCCCGGCCCGGTCACCATCCCGTCGGCGGCCGCCAGTTGCGCGCGATCGATCTTCCAGCGCGCCGCCGCGGCGCTGATCAGCATCTCGCGGACCTGCGCGCCACCGATGCGCAGCTTCTCCCACGAGTCGCGCACGGACGCCGAGCCGCCGGTGAGCTGGCCGCCGAGGACCGCGTTGATGTAGGCCTTTCCCGGCGGCGCGATCGCGACATGGACCTTGCGGATGTCGACGTTGAGTTCCTCCGCGATCAGCATGGGCAGCGCGGTGTAGACGCCCTGGCCCATCTCCGACTGGTGCGAGATCAGCGTGATCGTGTTGTCGTCGGCGATATGGACCCAGGCATTGGGCGTGTGGACGATGCCCGCGGCGACCGCCACGGTACGGCTGCCCGGAACGACGAAGCCCAGCAGCAGCCCGCCGCTCGCAAGCGCCGAGCCCTTGAGGAATCCGCGGCGGCTGACGCCCGCGGGGACGGCCGGCTCGGCGGCGTTCGATGCGATGAATGCAGTCATGGTCGGCTCCTTCAGGCGCGGCGCATTTCGGCGGCGGCGGTCTTGATGGCCGCGCGAATGCGCGTATAGGTGCCGCAGCGACACAGGTTGCCGCTCATCGCCTTGTCGATCTCCGCGTCCGACGGGTTCTTGTTGTCGCGCAGCAGCGCCGCGGCGGCCATCAGCTGGCCCGACTGGCAGTAGCCGCACTGCGGAACGTCGTGCTCGATCCACGCCTTCTGCAGCGGATGCGAGTTGTCGTGCGACAGGCTTTCGATCGTCGCGACCTTGCGGCCGGCGACCTTCTCGAGCGGCGTCTGGCAGGCCCGCGCCGGAACTCCGTCCAGATGGACGGTGCACGCGCCGCACAGCTTGGCGCCGCATCCGAACTTCGTCCCCGTCAAGCCGATTTCGTCACGGATCACCCACAGCAGCGGCGTGTCCGGTTCCGAGTGGGCCGTCACGGGCCTCCCGTTCAATTCGAACTGCGTTGGCATCGATAGCCCTCCTTGGCGCATGGCATTGATGGATCGCGATGAAATTGCATCGGACCGCCGCGTTGTTGGTGCGGCCTTGATATTCTATTCACGATTGAGCGGTAATGATTTCTTTTCTCAGTCAAAGGACTTGTTGCGATGCAAGGAAGATCGCCCGACGAGTCGCCGACGGCGCGCGGGACGAACGCGTGGCGTCGGCGGTTCGTGGCGCGCAGCGGTGCCGTCGCCGCGTGGACGGTCGTCGGCGCCGGCCCGCTCGGCCGGGCGTCCGCGGCGACGCCGCAGGAGCAGCAGGCCGACCTCGATCGGGAAGTCGCGAAGCGCCTGCCGGGCGTCCGTGCGGCGCCGGGGCGGGTGCAAATCGACGTGCCGGCCGTCGCCGAGAACGGCCACTCGGTACCGTGCACCGTGAGCGTCGACAGCCCGATGACGGAGGCCGACCACGTCCGGTCGGTGACGATGTGGGCCGGGCGCAACCCGAAGCCGTTCGTGATCCAGATGCGCTTCGGTCCCTCCAACCCGCGTGCGCGGCTGCAGACGAGGCTTCGCCTGGGTGACTCGCAGCGCCTGCTGGCGATCGCCGAGATGAGCGATGGCAGCTACTGGTCCGGGGTCGCCGACATCGAGGTCCAGCTCTCGGCCTGCGAGGACGGCAGCGGCTGATGACGGAAAGGATCCAACTGCGGCCGGCGGAGGCGGCGCCTGGCGACACCGTCGAGGTGCGCATCCTCGTGCGCCATCCGCAGGAAAACGGCCTCCGCCGCGACGCGCAGGGCGCGCGCATCGGGCGCAACCTCATCAAGAATCTCGTCTGCCGCTATCTCGACCGCCAGGTCTTCCAGGCCGAACTCGGCACCGGGATCGCCGCCAATCCGCTGCTCGTCTTCGAACTGCGCGCCACGCACAGCGGGGAGGTCGCTTTCGAATGGGAGGACGAGACCGGCGGGCAGGGCAGCGCCTCCGCGACGCTCACGGTGCGGGAGGGGTGACGGCGCCCGGAGCCGCGATCGCGGCATCCGCGGCGTGCGCCGGATCGACGCCGCCGGCGCCCAGGACCGCGCGATAGGCATGCCAGCTGGCGTGGCCGACGAGCGGCGCCGTGACGACGAGGCCGACGTACAGCGTCGCGAAGCCCGCGCCGACGAGGACGACGATCAGGAAGGCCCAGAGCGCCAGCGCCCCCGGATTCTCCGTGCAGGCGCGCACGCTCGTGATCGCGGCGACGACCGTGTCGGTTCCCCGATCCAGCATCAGCGGCATCGAAACGACGCCGATCGCGTAGACGAGCGTCGCGAAGCCGGCCCCGACGCCGAAATAGGTCACGACGAAATCCCAGTGCTCCAGGCTGACCACGCGCTCGAGCAGCTTGGAGACGGTCGGCAAGCCGTCGGAGAAGAAGAGCGCGAAGATCACGAGCGACGCGCGGGCCCAGACCAGCGTGATGCCCGTCAGCAGCAGCGTGAAGAAGCTGATCGCGCCCAGGTTGGGCCGCCACGCGACGAGTGTCGCGCGCAGTGCGATGGTCCGGCCGAGCTCGATGCGGCGGCTGATCTCGTACAGGCCGATGCACAGGAACGGGCCCATCAGCAGGAAGCCCGCGGCGAGCGACGACGTGTATTCGTAGGCGTGGCCGAACACGAAATGCAGCGCCCAGCCCATGATCGCAAAGGCGGCACCATAGAACAGCGACGGCAGCGGCGCCGCGAGCAGGTCGCCCAAGCCGCCCCGCAACCACTGCAGCGGCGCGGTCGCCGCGACGTGGCGTACCTCCGGGAAGGGCGACGGGGCGGCAGTATTCATGCGACGGGCAACTCCGGGGCCGCGGACCGGGCCGGCCCTCGCCCGAGGCGCCGCAGGATGGCGGACGGTTTCTCGTGAGCGCGTACTTTACCGCGCCGGGAGACGAACGACGGCATCGGCGGCACGCCGGGCCGGCCGCCTGCGACCGGTCACGCGCGGCGCCGCGCGTGACAAACCGATCATGATAACGTTATCATCATGGCGTCGGTGGCCTTCATGGACGCCAGGTCCGGCATGTCGCGATGACGATCCCGCTGCTGCAACTCTGTCCGCTGCTGCCCGCGCTGCAGCGCGAGCTCGAGTCGCGCTACGAGGTGCTGCGCGCGTTCGATGATCCGGCGCGCGAGGCCGTGGCGGCGGCCCGCGGCGGCGAACTGCGCGCCGTGGTCACCGGCGGACATGTCGGAATCCCTTCGGCGCTGCTGCAGCGGCTGCCGGCGCTGCAGCTCGTCGCCATCAACGGCGTGGGCTACGACAAGGTCGACCTCGAGCTCGCGCGTTCCCGCGGCGTGCGCGTGACCAATACGCCGGACGTGCTCACCGATGACGTCGCGGACCTCGCCGTCGGCCTCGTCATCGCGCTGCTGCGCCGCATTCCGCAGGGCGACGCCCACGTGCGCGCCGGCCGCTGGCCATCGGGCGAGCTGCCGCTGGCGCGCAAGGTGTCCTCGCAGCGCTTCGGCATCTTCGGGCTCGGTCGGATCGGCAACGCGATCGCGCGGCGCCTGCAGGGCTTCGGCGTCGCGATCGCCTACGCCGGGCGGGCGCCGCAGGCGGTGCCGTACCGCTACGTCGAGACCCTGGCGCAGCTCGCCGCGGAGTCCGATGTACTGATCATCGCGGCGGCGGCGGGTCCGTCGACGCGCGGCATCGTGGGACGCGACATCCTCGAGCGCCTCGGTCCGCGCGGCGCGCTCGTCAACGTCGCGCGCGGATCGATCGTCGACGAGGACGAACTGGTCGCGGCGTTGTCCGACGGCCGGCTCGGCGGCGCCGCGCTCGACGTCTTCGCGAACGAGCCGGACGTGCCGGCCGCGCTGCGCGCGTTGCCCAACGTCGTGATGACGCCGCATGTCGCCAGCGCGACGACCGAAACGCGCGAGGCGATGGCCGCGCTCGTGCTGCGCAATCTCGAGGCGCACTTCGCGGGGCTTCCGCTGCCGACCCCCGTCGTTTGACGCGGCGCGCTGATATCGTTAACAACCGGCCGCGAACCCCATCTCCGACCCGCTCCCGAGGTCCATCCCCGAGGTTCATCCGCGAGGTTCATCCCGAATGCACGCCGCGATCCTGCATGCCGCCCACGACCTGCGACTGGAAAACGTCGATGACCCGCCCCTCGCCGCCGACGAAGTCCGCGTGGCTTTCCGGTCCGGGGGCATTTGCGGCTCCGACCTGTCGTACTACTTCAAGGGCCGCGTCGGCGATTTCGCCCTCCGCGAGCCGCTCATCCTCGGCCACGAGGTGTCGGGACAGGTCGACGAGGTGGGCGCCGACGTCCACAACGTGCGGCCGGGCGATCGCGTGGCGGTGAACCCGAGCCGTCCGTGCCTTGCCTGCGACTACTGCCGCGCCGGCCGCGGCAACCTCTGTCGCGGGATGCGCTTCTTCGGCAGCGCGGCGGTGTTCCCCCACGTGCAGGGCGCGTTCCGCGAGCGGCTCACGGTGCGCGCCGACCAGTGCCACGTCGTGCCGCCCTCGGTGTCCTGGCAGGCGGCGGCCTCGGCCGAGCCGCTGTCGGTCGGACTGCATGCGGTCGAGCGCGCCGGCGAACTGCTGGGGCGCACCGTGGTCGTCGCGGGTGCCGGACCGATCGGCTGCATGACCGTGCTGGCGGCGCGCGCCAAAGGCGCCGCGCGGATCACCGTGTTCGACCGCGTCAAGGAGCCCCTGGCCGTCGCGCGCGCCTGCGGCGCCGACGAGGTCGTCGATGCCGAGAAGGAACCGGACCGGCTCGACCGCTACCGCGAGGGCAAGGGCTGGTTCGACGTCGGCTTCGAGGTGACCGGCGCGCCGGCCGTGGTCGGCACGCTGTTCTCGATCGTGCGGCCCGGCGGCCGCATCGTGCAGGTCGGCATGCTGCCGCCCGGCGACGCGCCGGTTCCGGTGAACAAGCTGCAGTCGCGCGAAATCGACTACATCGGCGCCTTTCGCTGCGTCGGCGAATACGCGACCGCGGTGGCGATGATCGCGTCCGGCCGCATCGACGTCGCGCCGACGCTCACGCACGACGTCGCGCTCGTCGACGCCGGCGAGGCGTTCGCGCTCGCCGCCGATCGCTCGCGATCGGTCAAGGTGACGGTCCACTTCTGAGCGCGGCCATCGCGATGACGCCCGTCTCGCCGCCGACGATGCGCAGCGTCGCGCGCCTCGCCGGCGTCTCGCTGATGACCGTCTCGCGCGTGCTGACCGACCCGGACCTGGTCGCGGAGGACACGCGCCGGCGCGTGCGCGACGCCATCGCGAAGCTCGGCTACGTGCCGGACCGCGGCGCCTCGAGCCTGCGTTCCGGCCGCACCGGCTTCATCGCGGCGGTCCTGCCGACGCTCGTCAATGCCAATTTCGCCGATACCGCCCACGGCATCACCGAGACGCTGCGGGCACGCGGCTACGAGCTCGTGATCGGCTACACGCTCTACCAGCTCGACGAGGAGGAGCGGCAGGTCCGCTCGCTGCTGGCGCGGCGGCCGGAGGCGATCGTCGTCGCCGGGACCGTGCATTCGCGCGCGACGACCCGCGCGCTGCTCGATTCACGCCTGCCCGTCGTCGAGATCTGGGAACTGCCGCAGCAGCCGCTGGATCGCGCGGTCGGGTTCTCGAACCACGACGCCGGGCGCGCCGCCGCGCGCTTCCTGCTCTCGCTCGGGCATCGGCGGATCGCCGCGATCGGGCCGGCGGCCGACGGGCCGGCGCGCGACCACCGCGGCGAAGCGCGGATCGCCGGGTTTCGCGCGGTGCTGGAGGAGGCCGGCCTGGGTGCCGATGCGATCGTGCGCCCCTGCGCGCCGCCGCTGTCGTTCACCGAGGGGGCGGTCGCGATGGCGGAACTGCTGCGGAAGACGCCGGAGGTCGAGGCCGTTTTCGCGGTCTCCGATCTGGTCGCCTTCGGCGCGATGATGGAGTGCCGGCGGCGCGGCATCGACGTACCGGGCCGCGTCTCGATCCTGGGCTTCGGCGACTTCGAACTCGGACGGCAGTCGGTGCCCACGCTCTCGACGGTCAGCATCGATGCGCATGCGATCGGCGAACAGGCGGCGCAGGTGATCGTCGAGGCGCTCGGCGACCGCGCCGCGCACGCGGCGGCCGCCTCGAGCGCCCCGGTCGCCGCGAGCGCGCGGGTCGTCGACCTCGGCTTCCGCATCGTCGCGCGCGACAGCACCGGCGCCCGAGGTACGCCAGGCGAGCGCCATGACTGAGCCGCGCTGGACGATCGGCATCGTGGGCGTGGGCGTGATGGGCGCGGCGCTCGCCACGCGGCTGCTCGACCGCGGCCATACGGTGCTGCTGCGCGATCCGGTCTCGCCGCGGGTCGACGCGCTGCTGCAGCGCGGTGCCCGGCGCGCGGATTCCGGCGCCGCGCTGGCGCGGCAGGCCGACGCGGCGATCACGAGCCTGAACAGCGCGGCGATCGTCGAGGAGGCCGTCTTCGGCGCCGAGGGCATCGCCGCGGGCGCGGCTCCGGGGCTGCGCTATATCGACATGGGCAGCATCGATCCGCAGGCCACGCAGGCCATGGCGCGCCGCCTGAAGACGCAGGCCGGCGTCGACTGGGTCGACGCGCCGTTGTCGGGCGGCGCGCCGGCGGCGCTGCAGGGGCGGCTCACGTTGATGCTCGGCGGCGATGCCGAGGCGGTCGCGCGCGCACGACCGATCCTCGACGAACTCGCGATCAACGTCTCGCACATGGGGCCGGTCGGCGCCGGGCAGACCACGAAACTGATCAACCAGGTCCTCTGTGCCTGCGGCTTCCTCGCGGTCGCGGAAGCCACGCGCCTGGCGCTCGACTGCGGCCTCGATGCCGCGCGCGTGCCCTCCGCGCTGGCCGGCGGGCGGGCCGACTCGCGGATCCTGCAGGAATTCATGCCGAAGATGGCCGCGTACGACTACACGCCGACGGGCCGGATCGACAACATGCTGAAGGACCTGGAATCGGTGCAGCGGACGGCGGCCGCGCTGCGCACGCCGATGCCGCTTACCGCGATGGTCACCGAACTGCACCGGATGCTGCTGCGCGCCGGCAGCGGGCCGGAGGACAGCGCGGCGTACATGAAGCTGTTCGATTTCGGGCGCGGCGAATCGGCGGGCGGCGCGTGAATCCGCTTCCGCGGCCGCGGCTGGTGGTCGTGATGGGCGTCTCCGGTTGTGGCAAGTCGACGCTCGGGGCGCAACTCGCGCAGCGCCTCGGCGCCGCGTTCGTCGAAGGCGACCGGTTCCACCCGCGGGCCAATGTCGAGAAGATGCGCGCCGGCCACCCGCTCGAGGATGCGGACCGCCTGCCATGGCTCGACGCGCTGGGGCAGGCCGCCGCCGCGGCGGCACGCTCGACCGCCAGCGACGTCGCCGTCGTCGCCTGCTCGGCGCTGAAGCGCCTCTATCGCACGCGCCTGCAGGCGGCCGCCGGCCTGCCGGTGCGCTGGATCTGCCTCGTCGGCGATCGCGCGCTGCTGGAGCGGCGGCTCGCCGCCCGCGCGGGGCATTTCATGCCGGCGTCGCTGCTGGCGTCGCAGTTGGCCGCCTTCGAGGCGCCGGAAAGCGGCGAGGAGGCGATCGTCCTCGACGTCGCCGCGGCCCCGGAGGCGCTGGTGCAGCGCGCGGCAGCCTGGTGTGGCGCGAACTGACCGGCGCCGCGTCCGCCGCGTGCTCAGACGGCGCCGTGGGCGTTGACGTAGATCGAATACAGCGACGTCTGCGCCGTGATGTAGAGGCGGTTGCGCTTCGGTCCGCCAAAGCACAGGTTCGAGACGATTTCCGGAATCGGGATGCGGCCGAGCGGCGTGCCGTCGGGCGCGTAGCAGCGCACGGCGTCGGCCGACGAGGTCCAGAGGTTGCCGCCGCGGTCGATCCGGAATCCGTCGAAGAACCCGCTCTCGCAGGTCGCGAGCAACCGCCCCGCCCCGACGCGGCATCCATCGTCCGAGAGCTCGTAGGCGTGGATCGTGGCCGGCAGGCCGCGCACGTGCGAGGCGCCGGTGTCGGCGATGTAGAGCGTGCGTTCGTCGACGGAAAAGGCGAGGCCGTTGGGGCGGACGCGGTCGGTCACCATCGCCCGGACCGTGGCGTCGGCGGGGTCGACCCGGTAGACGTGGCTGGCCCCGATCTCGGATTGGGCCGCATGGCCTTCGTAGGACGAGTCGATGCCGTAGGTCGGGTCGGAGAACCAGACCGAGCCGTCGGAGCGCACGACGACGTCGTTCGGCGAGTTCAGGCGCTTGCCGTCGAAGCGCTCGGCAACGACGGTGCGCCGTCCGTCGTGTTCGATGCGTGTCACCGATCTGGTGCCGTGCTCGCAGCTGACGACGCGTCCGGTGCGGTCCAGCGCGTGGCCGTTCTGATAGCCGGCGCCGGCCTGGAACACCGACACCCCGCCGTCGGTCTCGTCGTAGCGCAGCACGCGATCGTTCGGGATGTCGGAAAAGAGCAGGTAGCGGCCCGCGGGAACGTAGACCGGTCCCTCGGTCCAGCGCGCCCCGGTCCAGAGCTTCTCGAGGCGGGCGTGGCCGATGATGAGCGCCTCGAAGCGCGGATCCAGGATGACGTAGTCGGACATCGTTTTCTCCGGCGCGGCCTCAGGCGTCGGCGGCCGTCGCGTGGCCCGCCTGCCGAAAGACGACGTGGAAGACGCGCCCTTCGAACAGCTGCAGCAGCTGCTGCGTGAGCGCGCGGCTCTCGTAGCGCACGGCCGAGGACAGCGCGCGCTCGATCGCGGCGCGGTCAGGGTAGCTGATCTGCAGCACCATCGGGTAGCGCTGCGCGCCCTCGTCGGCCTCGACCTCGCGCAGCACCTCGACCCGGGTCGCGCCGGGAAATCGGGTCCACAGCGGCACGAGCCGCTCGTCGACGAAGCGCTCGAAGGCCTCCTCGAAGCCGGGCCGGATGCGACCCTCGAAGAACGCGGCGCGCAGGTACATGGTGTCTCCAGGTGATCGGTCGGGCGCGCGCCGCGCGCCCGACCGGCAACGGGCGCCGAACCGCCTACTTGACGCCCCAGATCTTCTTGTACTGGTCGCGGTAGCCGTTGTCCGGATCGAACACGTTTCGCGGTCCGCCGTCATAGGCGACGTTGTCCGCCGTCACGAGGTGGATGCCGGAGACGTAGCCGGACCAGGGCTGCTTCGCGAAGGCGCGGTTCAGTTCGTCGACGAGCTGCCAGCCCTGCATGTTCAGCGGCTCCGGCACCGTGCCAGCCTGGTACTGCTTCGCGCGAATGCGCTGGAAGGCCGATTCCGAGCCGTCGCCGGCGGAGATCGCGCGCGGTGCGGCCTCGCCCTTCCGGCCGGCGGCCGCGAGCGAGGGTCCCATGAAGTCGAAATACAGGTCGTTGATGGCGAGCGAGTGTGTCCACTTGTCGCCGTACTTCTGCAGCAGCGTCGTGGTGAGCTGCGGCATCCGCTGCGAGCTCTCCGCGATCGGCGAGTCGACGTACTCCAGCACCGTGCAGCCGCCGCACTGCTTGACCGCGGCTTCCATCGCCTTGGCCTTGAAGACCGCGATCTCGTACTGCGAATCGGTGAAGATCACGACGCCGGCCTTGCCCTTCGATTCCGCGATCGCCTGGAACGCGGCGGTCTCGGAAACGTCCTTGGGCATCGTCGTCACGTTAGCGAAGATCCCCGCTTCCGGCTCCGGGCCAGGCCGCGTCCCGGCGTGCCAGCCGACGACGACCGTGCCGGCCTTCGAGGCCGCGTCGAAGGCCACCTGCTGCTCCTTCGTGTCGAAGCCGCCGACGACGATGCCGTCGGGCTTCAGCGTGAGCGCCTGGTTCATCGCCGCGGTCCGCGACGAGACCGCACCCTGGCCGTCGATGACGGTGACCGACCAGCCGATCGCCTTGGCGGCTTCCTTGACGCCCTCGGAGGCGCCCAGGATGCCGCCGTTCTTCAGGTCGGCGGCGACGAAGACGATCTTCTTGCCCTTCGCGGCCTGTGGCCCGGCGGTCGGACCGTCCCAGGTGCTGGCCCGGGCGGTGGCCGCGGCCGCCTTCTTCGCGGCCATCGCGGTGATGTCCTCGGCGCGCGCGACGTGCGCTCCGAACGCGAGCGCGACGGCGCCCGCAAGCAGCGTGATGCGGTTCATTCGTGGTCTCCTTGGTGGGTCTTCGAGGTTGCAGCGGGACCGGCGACGCCGGGCGGGCGCGGGGGCGGCGCGGCGGCCGTGCGGCGCCGCCGCTGCGCGTAGCCGGCGATGCCGATGGCCACGAGCAGCGTGGCGCCGTTGAAAAGCGGCTCGACGAAGAACGATGCGCCGAACTGCTGGATTCCGGAGATGCCGATCGCCAGGATCGCGACGCCGACGATCGTGCCGCCGACGTTGACACGGCCGGGCTTGATCGTCGTGGAGCCGAGGAAGGCACCGACCAGCGCCGGCAGCAGGTATTCCAGCCCGACGCTCGCCTGGCCGATGCGCAGCTTCGATGCGAGCAGGACGCCGGCGAACGCCGTCAACGTGCCGGAGGCGACGAACGCGGTGATCGTGTAGCGGCGCACCGGGATGCCATTGAGTGCCGCCGCGCGCGGATTGGCGCCAATCGCGTAGAAGTAGCGGCCGATCGGCAGGTACTCGAGCGTGATCCACAGCGCCAGCGCCAGCGCGAGCACGTAGAAGCCGGTGATCGGCAGCCCGACGAGGTCGGTGCCGTTGATCGCGTAGAAGCCGTCGGGCGCGACGCCGACGATCTGGCGGCCCTGGCTGTGCCACATCGCGACCGCGTACAGGATCGTGCCGGTGCCGAGCGTTGCGATGAAGGAATCGATCTGCGCGACTTCGACGAGCATCCCGTTGGCGAGGCCGACCAGGCCGCCGAGCGCCATCACGGCGGCGACCGCGAGCGGCCAGGGGAAGCCGAATTTCGTCTGCAGGCTGATCGCCAGGATGTGCCAGAGCACGATGCCGTAGCCGACGGTCAGGTCGATCTTGCCGGTGACCATCGGGATCATGACCGCCAGCGACAGCGTCGCGATGATCGCCTTGTCGGAGATGATCGAGCGCAGGTTCAGAAGCGTCGGGAACGTGTCGGGCAGCAGGATCGTGAACAGCAGCGCGAGCGCGACGGCGAGCAGCACGAGCCCGTAGACCGGCACCAGGCGCCGCACGCGGTCCAGCGGCGTGGCGCGGGCGAGTTCGGCGCGGGTCGGCTCGAGCGCCGTGGACTTGATCGATGAGGTCGACATGGGGGGTCCTGCGGATCGGGCGGTCGGATCGGGCGCTCGACGCGGTGGCCGTCGTGGGCCGCGCCTACGCGGCCATCGGCGCCGCGACCGACGCGGCGTGGATCAGTTGCGGCACCGACAGGTCGCGCCCGGCGAGCGCCGCGACAATGCGGCCGCGGGAGAACACGAGCGCGCGATGGCAGAGGCGGCCGACCTCCTCGAAATCGGTGGAAACGACGATGATCGACAGGCCTTCGGCGCGGGCTCCGTCGAGCAGCCGGTAGATCTCCGCCTTCGCCCCGACGTCGACGCCGGCGGTCGGATCCTCGGCGATCAGCACCCGGCCGCCGATCGCGAGCCAGCGCGCGACGACCACTTTCTGCTGATTGCCGCCGGAGAGTGCCTCGATCGGCAGGTCGGGCGCGTTGGGGCGCAGCCCCACGCGCGCGCCGAGCGCGACGGCGGCCTGCGCTTCGCGGCGCGGCGAGCGCGGCGCCGCGAGGTGGCGGCCGGTCGCCGCCGGGTTGAGGAACGTGTTCTCGCGGATCGACAGGCCGCCGGCCGTCGATTCCTCGACGCGGTCGCGCGCGATGAGCCCGACACCGGCCTGCATGGCCGCGCGCGGCGAATCGAGCACGACGCGGTCGCCGTCCAGACGGATCTCGCCCGCGTGCGGCAGGGCCCCGAACAGGGCGCGTCCGACCTGCTCGTGGCCGGCGCCGCGCAGCCCGACCAGGCCGACGATCTCGGCGGCGCCGATGTCGAGGTCGACCGGGCCGACCGCCCCGACGCACAGCCCGCGTGCCTGCACGCGCACGCGCGCGGCGCTCGGTGGCCGGGCGCCGTCGTAGGCCGACAGCGTGCGGCCGACGATCAGCGCGACGAGTTCCTCCGGCGTCGTCGCGCCGACCGCGCGCTCGCCGGACAGGGCGCCATCGCGCAGCACGGCGATCCGGTCGGCAATCTCGAAGACCTCGTCGAGGCGGTGCGAGACGTAGATCATCCCGACGCCGCGCTGCTTCAGGGGCCGCAGCGCCGCGAAGAGCCGATGGACTTCGTCGGCCGGCAGCGAGGCCGAGGGTTCGTCGAGCACCAGCATGTCGGCCTGCACGCTCAGCGCCCGCGCGATCGCGACGAGCGACTTCTCCGTGCGCGTCAGGTCGCGGACCCGGGTCGACGGATCCAGCGCGCAGTCGACCTGTCGCAGCGCCTCGAGCGTCGCGCGTTCCGCGGCGCGCCAGTCGATCAGGCCGGCGCGGCGCGGATAGCCGACGGCGAGCGCGATGTTCTCCGCGATCGTCATCCACTCGACAAGGCCGAGGTCCTGGTGGATGAAGGCGACCGACTGCTTCCTGCCGAAGCGCGGCGGGGCGTGCCGGTAGGGACGCCCGCGGTAGAGGATGTCGCCCGCATCGGGCGCGAAGATGCCGGCGAGGCACTTGATGAGCGTCGACTTGCCGGCGCCGTTCTCGCCCAGCAGCGCGACGATCTCGCCGCGCTTCACCGCGAAGGACACGGCCTTGAGCGCCTCGACGCCGCCGAAGCGCTTGACGATGCCGCGGAACTCCACGAGCGGCGGCTCCGCGGCTGGCGCGGGCGTATCGGTCGCAAGGGCCTGCAAGAGCGCGCCTCCTCGGTCGTGGCGGCCCGTCCTGCCGGTGTGGCGGACGCCGTCCAGGTTTCTTCTGTCCAACTTGCGCCCGGCACCCGCCGCGTCGGTTGCGACGGGCGGCCTGGGCGCCGACGATGTTAGCGTTAACACGACGCGATGGCGGGACTGCCGCTAAAGCGTCGCCGTGACGCCTCCGTCGACGTACAGCACATGGCCGGTCACGAAGCTCGACGCGTCCGAGGCCAGGAAAACGGCGGCGCCCACGAGTTCCTCGACGTCGCCCCAACGTCCCAGCGGCGTGCGAGTCGTCAGCCAGCCGGAGAACTTCGGGTCGTCGACGAGCGCGCGGTTGAGCTCCGTGCGGAAATAGCCGGGCCCGATGCCGTTGACGCGGATGCCGTGCCGGCCCCAGTCGATCGCCATGCCCTTCGTGAGCATCTTCGCGGCGCCCTTGGACGCCGTGTACGGCGCGATGCCGGGACGGCCGAGTTCCGACTGGACCGAGCAGATGTTGATGATGCGGCCGCCGGCGCGCCCGATCATCCGGCGCGCGACCGCCTGACCGACGATGAACAGCGCATCGACGTTCGTGCGCATCACGTCGCGCCACGTCGCATACGGGTAGTCCTCGAGCGGCCCGCGGCGCTGGATCCCGGCGTTGTTCACGAGGATCGAGATCGGACCGATGTCGCGCTCGATCTGCGCGACCGCGGCCTCGACCGCCGCCGGATCCGTCACGTCGAACGCCGCCGCCGACGCCTTCAGGCCCTGCTCGGCGAGGGCCGCGGCCGTGGCTTCGACGCGCGACGCATCGCGCCCGTTCACGACGACGGCCGCTCCGGCGCGGGCCAGGCCTTCGGCAAGCGCGCGGCCGATGCCGGCCGAAGAGCCGGTCACCAGGGCAAGGTGGCCGCCGAGGTCGAAAAGCGAAGCGAGCGATGGCAAGGAAAGCACCCGAGGGCGGCACGCGGCTCCGCCGTCGGGAGCCTGTCCAGCATGTCGCATCGCAAACGATGGTAACGTTATCATCGTCGCGGCGTCAAGCGTCGCCGCGCGAGGCGTCGCGGCGTATCGGGCCGCGGCAAGAAGCAGCGCCGCGGCGGCGCTCAGCCGTTGCGGAAGATGAAGCTGTAGGCGCTCAACGCCGGCACGCCGCCGAGGTGCGCGTAAAGGACGCGCGAGCCCGGCTCGAATTCACCGCGCCGGACCTTGTCGATCATCCCGTGCATCGACTTGCCCTCGTAGACCGGGTCGGTGAGCATGCCCTCCTGCCGCGCGCACAGGCGAATGGCCTCCAGCGTGCCCTCGTTCGGCAGGCCGTATTCCGGCCCGCCGAAGCGCTCGTCGAGGACGACGTCGCCGTCGGCGATGTCGCGACCGAGCTCGACGAGCTTCGCGGTGTTGCGCGCGATCCGCAGGATCTGCTCGCGCGTCTTGGCGGGCTTGGCCGAGGCGTCGATCCCGATGACACGGGAGGCGCGCCCGTCGGCTGCGAATCCGACGACCATCCCGGCCTGCGTGCTGCCGGTCACCGAGCAGACGACGATGTAGTCGAACTTGAAGCCGAGCTCGCTTTCCTGCTGCCGCACTTCCTCCGCGAAGCCGACGAAGCCCAGGCCCCCGAGCGGGTGTTCGGAGCAGCCTGCCGGGATCGGGAAAGGCTTGCCGCCGGCGCGACGGACATCCTCCATGGCCTGCTCCCAGCTCGGGCGGATGCCGATGTCGAAGCCGGCCGCGTCCAGGCGCACGTCGGCCCCGAGGATCCGCGACAGTTCGATGTTGCCGACCCGGTCGTACACGGCATCGGCATAGTTGACCCAGTTCTCCTGGACGAGGACGCACTTCATCCCGAGGTGCGCCGCGACCGCGGCAACCTGGCGCGTCTGGTTCGACTGGATCCCGCCGATCGACACCAGCGTGTCGTAGCCGCCGGCGACCGCTTCCGGGACCAGGTATTCCAGCTTCCGGGTCTTGTTCCCGCCGAAGGCGAGGCCGCTGTTGCAGTCGTCCCGCTTCGCATACAACGCCACCTTGCCGCCGAGGTGCTTCGACAGGCGCGTCAGCGGCTGGATCGGCGAGGGACCGAAGGTGAGCGGATAGCGCGGAAACGTCGATAGGTTCATTCAGTCGCTCCTGGCGTCGTGTCGGTCGCCGACGGCAACCTTCGAGGCAGCGATGATAGGAACGAAATCGAAACCTTTCATTGCAAGTTCGTGTGATTTTCTGCGACAAAAATCCAAATATTCCGATTCATGGGTTACGATGTTTCGCGTTAAAGACACCGGTAGAAATTAAATTGCGCAGCCCCGTGGGTGCATCCGACGTCGCGGGATCGCTGGATCGGACCGACCGGGCGATCCTGAAAGCGCTCCAGGTCGACGCGTCGGTATCCAACGTGACGCTCGCGGCGAAGGTCAATCTCAGTCCGCCGGCGTGCCTGCGCCGTGTCGAGCGGCTGAAGCACATCGGCCTGATCCGGCGGATCGTCGCCTTGCTCGATCCGCGCGCGATGGACGTCGGAACCCTGGTGCTGATCGGCGTCGTGCTCGATCGCTCGACGCCGGAGTCGTTCGCCGAATTCGAAAAGGCCGTGCGAAAGGTCCCGAACTGCATGGAGTGCCACGTCGTCACCGGCGAGTTCGACTACTTCATGCTGGTGCGTACGCGCGACAACGAGAGCTACAACCGCCTCCACGCGGAGCACCTGCTTTATCTTCCCGGCGTGCGCCAGGTGCGGACGTTCATGGTGCTGAAAGAGGTCTTGTCGACGACGGCCTTGCCGGTCGCGTGAGGCCGTCGATCGTGATCTTCGGAGCGAGGTCGTCATGGATGCGAGTCGTCGTGAGATGTTCCGGCTCGGCGGTGCAACGCTCGCCTCGGCCGTCGTTCCGTCGTTGACCGCTTGCGCCGGTCCGCCGACCGCGTCGACGGCGCGAAACGATCCGAATGCGCCGACCCTGCCGGCGAAGGCCGCATTTCCCGGCGTCGCCGGCAAGGTCTTCCTCAACGCGGCCGCCGACCATCCCTGGCACGTGAACTCGATCGCTGCGCTGAAGTCGTACGCGGAATCGAAGGCCGGCGGCAGCGGGTCCGGCGCCAGCGCGCTGGCGAAGTTCGCCGCGCTCGTGAATGCCGGCGCCGACGAGGTCACCTATGTGCCCAGCACGTCGATGGGCGAATACCTCGTGACGAAGTCGCTCGGCCTGCCCGACGGCGGCGGCCGCGTCGTCACCGATGCGTTGCACTTCATCGGTTCGTTCTACCTGTACGAGCAGTACCGGCGCGGCGGGCTCGACGTCGTCACGGTGAACATGGATCAGGACTACCGCATCCCGCTGGCCGCCCTCGATGCGGCGATCACCGCGAAGACGAAACTCGTCGCGATCTCGCACGTCTCGCTGTACAACGGTTTCACGCACGACGTGAAGGCCGTCTGCGACATCGCGCATGCGCGCGGCGCGCTCGTCTACGCGGATCTCATCCAGTCGGTGGGTTCGATCCCGGTCGACGTCAAGGCGATGGGCGTCGACTTCGCCGCCTGCGGCACCTACAAGTGGCTGATGGGCGACTTCGGCTTTGCGTTCCTCTATGTCAACAAGAACCTGCTGCCGCAGCTCCGGCGGCCGTGGTACGGGTATCGGCAAACGCGCAATTTCGCGAATCCGATCCTGCACGTCTACCCGCTCGACCCGCCGGGCGACGTTCCCTATGAAAGCGCGCAGATCAACTCGGTCGGCGGGTACTTCATGGGCGCGTTCCCGGCCTCCGCGGTCGAGTCCGCGTGCGCGGCATCGATCGACTGGATCGCGGGCGTCGGCGTCGACCGCATCCGGGCCTACCGGCTGCCGATGCTGCAGCGACTCCAGCAGGGCTTGCGCGCCAAGGGCTGGCGGGTGGTCACGCCGCCGGAGACGCAGGCTTCGATCGTCACCGTGGCCTGCGCCCAAGCCGCGCAGCTTGCGCCACGCCTGGATCCGCGCAAAATCGTGGTCACGTTGCGTGGCAATCATGCGCGAGTCTCGCCGTCGGTCTACAACGACATGGATGACGTCGAGGCGTTCCTCGAGGCGTTCGGCGCGGCGTAGGGCTGCCGGGTCGCCACCGTGCGCGGGCGACATCGGATCGACGCGCGTATCGTGTTCCTGACCGCAGGACGAGGGGGCGATGACTGCCGGTGACGACATCCGAATCCGATCGACGCGCGCGCGGCGGACTGCCGCGACGTCGACCTCGCCAGGCCTCGATCGGATCGCACGCGCCCTGAGGGCCTTCGGTTCCGTCCCGTTGCTCGTGGCAGGCCTGTCGTTGTCGGCCGACGCGGCCGCGGACGCGCAGGCAGCGGTCTCGGCGCTGTACGCGCGGCTCGAGCGCCTGCACGACGAGCTACCCCGCAGGGACACGATCGACGTGGATGACCGGACGCTGGTCCGCGGCGTCTACCGGCTGCAGGAGCGTTCGACCGGGCAGCTGATCGCCCTGTTCACCGAAAGCGGCGACATCCTGGGCGACTCGCAGGGCTGGAAGTGGATCGAAGCGGGCGGAACGAGACCGCTCTCGCCGGGCGAAGCGGATGAACTGAAGGCCGAGATGATGCGCGGCATCCAATGGGAGCGGCTGCTCAAGGTCGCGTACGGGGGTGGCGGCGCACGGCACGTCCTACTGATATCGGCCGTGAACTGCCCGGTCTGCGCGCGGATGGAGGACATCCTTGCGCGACGTGCGGCGTCGCTGGACACGACGTTCTACGTGCTGCCGATCTCGCTGACGCCGTCCATCGAAACGCCGGATGGAAAGGCGACCTGGCGGCGGGCCGCCGAACTGTCGTGCGCCGCCGACGGCGCATTGGCCTGGCGGCGGTTCTGGGCGCAGCGCGAAACGCCGCAACCATCGCGATGCGCCCCCGACGAAGGCGCCGCGTTCGCCACGGCGCGCAATTTCTCGACCGTGCTGGCCAGCATCGGCGTGCGCGTGCGCGGAACGCCGACGATGGTCCGGGAGGACGGGGAAACGATTTCATTTCCGCCCGATCCCGACGACGCGTTCTTCGACGACGTCCTGGGTCCAAAGGGCCTGTCGGGCTTCGCTTCGCCGCTGGGCGCTACGATGCCACCGCGTTGGCTTGGCGCCCATCGCTGATGCGCGGCGACGTGGCCGCTCTCGCCCTGCGCGCTCCCGTCGACGTCGTCAGCAGGAGATCCACGTGACAGCAGAAGCCTTTGATGTCATCGTCGTCGGAGCCGGCCAGGCCGGTCCTGCGATCGCCGCACGCTGCAGCCGCGAAGGACTGCGGACCGCCGTGATCGAACGGCACCGTTTCGGCGGCACCTGCGTCAACGTCGGCTGCATCCCGACGAAGACGCTGGTCGCCAGCGCCAGGGCGATCCACCAGGCGCGTCGCGGCGACGAATACGGCTTCCACGCCGGCGACGTCCGCGTCGACATGCCACGCGTCAAGGCGCGCAAGGACGAGATCGTCCGCCAGTCGCGGGCTGGCGTCGAAGACTGGCTGCGGGGCTTGCAGGGCACCGAAGTCATCGTCGGGCACGCGCGCTTCACGGGCGCGGCGACGCTGGACGTTGCCGGACGCCAACTGACGGCGCCGCGCATCGTCCTCGACGTCGGCGGGCGCGCGATGCGGCCCGCGCTTCCGGGGATCGACGATGTTCCGACGCTGAACAACCGCTCGATCATGGAGCTCGAGGCGGTGCCGCGCCACCTCGCGATCATCGGCGGCAGCTACATCGGGCTGGAGTTTGCGCAGATGATGCGTCGATTCGGCGCCGACGTCACCGTCGTCGAGCGGGACAAGCGACTCCTGGCGCGCGAGGATCCGGACGTCTCCGACGGCATCCGCGAGATCCTGGAAGCCGAGGGCATTCGGTTCGAACTCGGATCGGAATGCATCGAACTCGCTCGCCATCGCGACGGCATCGCGGTCGGCAGCGCCTGCGGAGCCGGTCGCGCAGGCATCATCGCGAGCCATGTATTGATCGCGGTGGGCCGCCAGCCCAACACCGACGATCTCGGGCTGGAGGCGGCCGGAATACGTGCGGACGCTCGCGGCTACATCGAGGTCGATGACCAGTGCCGAACGAGCGCGCCGGGCGTCTGGGCCGTCGGCGACTGCAACGGGCGCGGCGCCTTCACGCACACGGCCTGGAATGATCACGAAATCGTCGTCGCCAACCTGTTCGACGGCGACCCGAGGCGCGTGCAGGACCGGATCCCTTGCTACGGGCTGTTCATCGATCCTGCGCTTGGCCGCATCGGCCTGACCGAGACGGCGGCTCGTGCGTCCGGTCGATCGCTGCTCGGTGCGAAGATGCCGATGCAGCGCGTCGGACGCGCGCGCGAGGCCGGCGAAACGCAGGGATTCATGAAAGTCGTGGTCGACGCGACGAGTCACCGGATCGTCGGTGCCGCCGTGCTCGGCTTGAACGGCGACGAAGTCGTCCACGGCATGCTGGATGTCATGGCGGCGGACCAGCCCTACACGGTGGTCGCGCGGGCCGTCCATATTCACCCGACCGTATCGGAATTGCTGCCCACGCTGTTGCAGCAGCTGCGACCGCTCGATGACGCCTGAAGGCGGTCGCGCGATCAGGGATATTGGGGTCAGAGCGTGCAGTGTCGCATCGACAACCATATTCTCGTTGTCATTCACGCCGCTGCCCCCTATCGTTGACGGGCCGCTTGAACGCATCGTCCATAGGCCTTCGATATCAATGTCAGCCCTCGCAAGCGCTTCGGCCGACGAGCAATCCCCATCCAGGAGTCGGGTCCTGTGGTCGGCGTGTGCCGCCCACGCGCTGCACGACGGGTACACGGACCTGATCTATGTGCTCCTGCCGCTATGGCAGAAGGAATTCGCGATCGGCTATGCGACGCTCGCCCTGATGCGCGGGCTCTATGCCGGGGCGATGGCCTGCCTGCAGTTTCCTGCCGCTCTTCTTGCCGAACGACGCCTCGGCGGCCGCTCGACGCTGGCGATCGGGACCGTGCTTGCCGCCGCGGGCTACCTCCTGCTGGGTTTTTCAGGCAGCTTGCTGGGCGTCGCCGGCGCCTTGGTCCTATCCGGAGCCGGTGCCAGCGTGCAACATCCGATCGGATCGGCGGCGGTCGCGCGCGCCTATGCGCCGCGGGCGCGCGGCGCGCTCGGCACGTACAACTTCAGCGGCGACCTCGGCAAGGCCGCCATCCCGGCCGCCATTTCCCTGTTGCTCGCCGTGATGCCGTGGCGCGAGGCGGTACGAATCATCGCCGTGCCCGGTTTCGTCGTCGCCGGCGGCTTGCTGATCGGTCTGCCGCGGCTGCAGGGCGCCAAGGAGGATCACGTTCGGAAAGCCGCTCGCCCGCAGCGGCGCGGTTTTTGGATCCTGTTCACGATCGGCCTGCTCGATACGGCCGTGCGGATGGGCCTGCTGACATTCCTGCCGTTTCTCCTCGCAGCGAAAGGCGCCTCGCAGCCTTTGATCGGTCTGGCGCTCGCCCTCGTGTTCTTGGGCGGAGCCGCCGGCAAGATCACTTGCGGATGGCTTGGCGCAAGAGCGGGCGTGTTGTGGACGATCCTGCTGACGGAGGGAGGAACAGCGGCGGCGATCCTCGCTTGCATCGCGTTGCCGCTCGTCCCCGCGATGGTGTTGCTGCCGGTGCTCGGGCTGATGCTGAACGGCACGTCTTCGGTGCTGTACGGTTCAGTACCCGAGTTTTCGCCCCCATCGCGAGCGGAGCGGGCCTTCGCGGTGTTCTACACCGGCAACATCGGCTCGGGAGCGCTATCGCCCGTTCTCTATGGCGTCCTGGGCGACGCGGTCGGCCCGGTCTGGGCCACCGCGGCAACCGCTGCGACGGCGGCGACGATTCTGCCGCTCGCCATCGTGCTCGCCGCTGTTTCGCGGATTGAAGATCGCGAAGACGCCTAGCTTGCAGGTCATCAAGGCCATCACGACGATGGTCGCGATGATGACGTCTCAACGAATGTCGCCGTCTGCACCCGCGTGCCCGGCGACTTTACCGATCGCGTACGAGCGTGTCCCAGCGGGAAGGACACCGGCGAAACGAGAGCGTCTCACGCTCGAAGTGACGGACGACAAGAACCTGCCCATGGACGTCCGCAAACAGCGGCAAATCGACCACGCGCCGTACAAGTCCGATGCTGCAGCGCTCGTCAAGCTTGCCGACAAGACGTGCAACCTCCGCGATGTCGCGAGCGCGCCGCTGCTGCAAGTCTTCCGGGCGAATTCCATGGTCGGAATGTCGGCCGCGCCCGCGGCCCGGTCGTGACCAGGCCGTCGTTCGTTGATCGCCATCATTCCGCTGCGACCGGGCCGCGCTAACGTAGAACATCGCGGCATTGATCGAAGGGCAGGCATTGCCAGACGAGCAGATCGGCTCGATTCTCGCCGTCCGAGGCCCGGTCGTCGATGTGCATTGCGATCGACTACCGCCGATCCGGCGTGCGCTCGTGGTTTCGATCGACGGTCGCGAGATCGTCCTGGAGGTGCTGCAGCACCTCGACGATACGCGTGTGCGATGTATCGCCATGCAGCCGACCGACGGGATCGCCCGCGGGGTCGTGGTACGCGATACCGCCGCTCCCATCCAGGTGCCGATCGGCGCGAGCTGCCTCGGCAGGCTGCTGGACGTACTCGGCAATCCTCTCGACGGGGGCCCGGGAATCGAAGGGGACCAGTGGCGCCCGATCCTCGCCAGCGCTCCTCCCTTGTCCGAAGCGATGCCGTCGACATCGATGCTGCCTACGGGCATCAAGGTCATCGACCTGCTGTGCCCGTTCGTCCGCGGAGGAAAGACCGGTTTGTTCGGGGGAGCCGGTGTCGGGAAGACGGTGCTGATGATGGAGTTCATGCATGCCGTCAGCGCCCTGTACCGGGGGGTCTCCGTCTTCGCGGGCGTCGGCGAGCGGATCCGCGAAGGGCACGAGTTGTGGCACGAGATGCTGGATGCCGGCGTGATGTCGCGAGCGGTGCTCGTCTTCGGACAGATGGACGAGTCTCCCGGCGTCCGCTACCACGCCGGATTCACGGCGCTGACCTACGCGGAGTTCCTGCGCGACCAGGGATCGGGCGAAGTGCTGTTCCTGATGGACAACCTGTTCCGCTTCGTCCAGGCCGGCACGGAGATATCGGGACTGCTCGGGCGGATGCCGGCGAGCGTAGGCTACCAGCCCACGCTGCATACGGAAGTGGCCAGCCTCGAGGAGCGGATCCTGTCCACGCGTGGCGGTTCGATCACGGCGGTCCAGGCCGTCTTCGTGCCGGCCGACGACATGAGCGACCCCGCCGTCACCGCGATCCTCGGCCATCTGGACGCCACGGTGATCCTCTCGCGCGAGCAGGCTGCCCGCGGAATCTACCCCGCGGTGGATCCGCTGGTATCGGACAGCCGCCTGTTCGATCCGCGCGTGATCGGAGAGCGGCATTACCGGATCGGCCGCGCCGTCCGCGAGCATCTGGCTCGCTATCACGAACTCGAGGACATCATTGCCATGCTCGGCGTCGAGGAACTGTCGGCGGAAGATCGGCGCATCGTCGGGCGGGCCCGGCGGCTCCAGCGATATCTTGCCCAGCCGTTCCACGTCGTCAGTGGGCATACGGGCCTACCCGGCGCGTCGGTCCCGATCGAGGCCGCGCTCGACGATTGCGAGCGCTTTCTCGACGGCGCCTACGACGACAGGCCGGAGGACGAGTGCTACATGCGTGGAGCGATGGCAACGACGTGAAGTCATTGACGGTCATCCTGCTCGATGGACTCAGCGAGACGCGCATCGACGGGGTCGTCGCGCTGGTGGCGCAGGATTCCACCGGCCAGTTCGGCCTGCGGCCCGGTCACGCGCCGTTCGTCACCGCACTGGTGCCGGGAATCCTGCGGCTCCGGCGCGCGGACGGAAGCGAACGCCTCCTGGCATGTGCCGACGCGGTGCTTCACTGCGTGCGCAGCGAGGTTCGCATCGTCGGGGCGCGGTTCCTGGCGGCCGGACGCGACGAGGACCTGCCCGCCGAGTTGGACCGGGTCGTGCGCGCCGAACGCGCGATCGGTGCAGCGGATCGGGAGGCGGCGGCTCGGGTCGAGCGCGAACTGCTGCGCCGGTTGAGGCAATGGTCCGCGGAGCGTTCGGGATGAGCGGGAACGACGAGCGCATGCGCGCCGCGCTCGAGCGTCAGGTCGCGCGCCGCAAGCGCTTCCGTCCGGCGGGACCGATCGGCATCGTGCTCGTCGGCGGGACGGCGGGGCTGCTGTTTGTCGTGCCGTTGCTGCTCGGTGCGTACGTCGGCCGTTGGCTCGATTCGAAGATGGCCGGCTATTCGGTGCGGTGGACGGTCAGCCTGATCGTCCTCGGAATTTGCGTCGGCGGGTACAACGTCTATCGCTTCATCAAGGGGCTCGGCGAATGAGCGGCGCGGACCTCGCCGACAAGGCGCTGATGCACGTCGGCCGCATCGGCTTGACGGCACCGCTGTTGTATTCGCTCGGGATCACGGCGATGCTCGGCACAGTCTCCGCCTGGATTGGGCGCGGACTGGCCAGCCGTCGCGGCCGGATGCAGATCGCGGCCGAGGCCATCGTCGAAGCGATGTCCGCCGCGGTCGGCGAGGTCGTCGCGCCGCCCGAGGTGCCACGCGTGCTTCCGTTCGTCGCCACGCTGTGGATCTTCATCCTCACCGCCAACCTGCTCGGCCTGGTGCCGGGCCTCGAGTCGCCGACGCGCGACCTTTCGGTCACGGCGGCGCTGGCGACCTGCGTCTTCCTGGCGGTGCACGCCTACGGAATCCGCGCCGCCGGCCTCAAGGCCTACCTGCGCCACTACCTGAGCCCGAACCCCGTGCTGCTTCCCTTCCACCTCGTGAGCGAGCTCACGCGGACGCTGGCGCTGGCCGTGCGCCTGTTCGGGAACATGATGAGCCTCGAGATGGCTGCGATGCTCGTGCTGCTCGTCGCGGGATTCCTCGTCCCGGTTCCGCTGCTGCTGCTACACGTCATCGAAGCGATCGTACAGGCCTACATCTTCGGGATGCTCGCACTCATCTACATCGGGAGCGCGCAGGAAGCGGCCGCGGACAAGAGCCCACCCATCGACCGATCACCTACCCCGCCGGAGCCCAAGCCATGACGGATCTCCACCTGTTCAGCATCGTGTCGACGGTCGTGGCCGGCCTTGCGATCGCGCTCGGCACCTTCTTCCCGGCGCTGGCGATGGGCCGGGCGATCGCCAAGGCGCTCGAAGCGCTGGCACGCCAGCCCGACGCCGAGCGGTCGATCAGCCGCACGCTGTTCATCGGACTTGCGATGATTGAATCCCTGGCAATCTACTGCCTGGTCGTCGTCCTGATCATCCTTTTCCGCAATCCGCTGCTCGAATACCTGCTGCGCTGAGGCTGCGGATGGACCTCGACCTCACGACGTATCTGCTCGAGATCCTGAATTTCGTCGTGCTCCTGTGGTTGTTGCGCCGATTCCTCTATCTTCCCGTGATCGCCGCCATCGATCGACGCCGACGGCAGGAGCAGGAGGCTGCGCGGGCGCTTGCCGACCGCGGCGAGGCGCTGGATCGCCGGCAGCAGCAGATCGATCGCGCCGGCGAGGAACTTCGATTGCAGCGCGAGGCGGCGCTTCAGGCGGTTGCGGCCGACGTCGCGGCGACCCGGGCGCGCGCACTCGCGGACGTCGAGAACGAGGCCGCCGAGGCGCGCGCCAAGGCGATCGCGAGAGCGCGGGCCGGCGAGGCACAGGAGTCGCAGCGGCTCCGCGCGCTTGCGGCGCGCGACGCGGAAACGTTCGTTCGCGGCTTCCTGCAGCGACTCGCGAGCGCGGAGCTCGAACGCGCGATCATCCGGCTTTTCCTTTCGGATATCGAGCGGATCGAGCCGGAGCGGGCGCGCGCGCTGCGCTCCGCGGGTTCCCGCGGCGACGACGCGTCCATTGCCACGGCGTTCGACCCGTCGGGAAGCGATCGGACCGCGGTCGAAGCGGCCCTGGATCGCCTGCTTGCCGAACCGAGGCGGTGGCTTTGGCGGGTCGATCCGGCGCTGATCTGCGGCATCGCCGTCCACCTCGAGGCCCACTCGCTGGAGGCGAGCCTGGCGCGCGGACTCGGGGATTTCGCCTCCACGGCGACCGGACGGGACGCGGGATCGTGACGGACGCGGCCGGAAGCCACGCGCCACGGCTCGGAATCGGGCTCGTCGTCGAGGAGCGGGGCGAGATCGTCGGCATCGCCGACGGGATCGCCTGGATCTCGGGCCTGCCGTCCGCGCGGCGCGGCGAACTGCTTCGACTCGACGACGGTGGTCGGCTCCTGGCCTACCAGCTCGACGAGCGCCGCATCGGGGCGATCCTGCTCGATGAGACCGCCGACGCGTCGGCCGGGTCGCGCGTGCGCCGGGCCGGCGAGCGGCTCGCGATCGGCTGTGGAGACGCGCTGCTGGGCCGCGTCATCGATCCGCTGGGGCGCCCGCTCGACGGCAAGCCGGCTGCCGAAACCATCGGCGTCCGCCCGCTGGAGTCGCCGTCGCCGCCGATCATCCACCGGACCGCGGTCCAGCGGCCGCTGTATTCCGGTACGACGATCATCGATGTGCTGCTTCCGATCGCCCGCGGCCAGCGGCAGCTGATCATCGGGGACGACGGCACCGGGAAAAGCGCCCTCGCGATCGATGCGGTGATCCAGCAGCGCGGGGGCGATGTCCGCTGCGTCTACGTGCTGATCGGCCAGCGGCGCTCGGCGGTCGTGGAGACGATCGGGCTGCTGCAGAAGTCCGGCGCAATGTCCCACACGACCGTCGTCGTGGCGGAGGCCAGCGCGCTGCCGGGCATCCAGTATCTCGCGCCGTTCGCCGGGTGCGCCGTGGCGGAGCACTGGATGCACGGCGGCAACGATGCCCTCGTCGTGTTCGACGACCTCGGGCTGCACGCGCAGGCCTATCGCGAACTGTCGCTGCTGCTGCGGCGACCGCCGGGACGCGAGGCGTATCCGGGCGACATCTTCTACCTGCATTCGCGCCTGCTCGAGCGGGCGACGGCGCTGGCGCCGGCGCAGGGCGGCGGCACGCTGACCGCGCTGCCGATCGTTCCGACACAGCAGGGCGAACTGGCGAGCTACATCCCGACGAACCTGATCTCGATCACGGATGGGCAGATCTACCTCAGCCGGCCGATGTTCGCGGCCGGCATGTTGCCGGCGATC
The DNA here is from genome assembly GCA_035524275.1 of Burkholderiaceae bacterium. Lineage (GTDB taxonomy): Bacteria > Pseudomonadota > Gammaproteobacteria > Burkholderiales > Burkholderiaceae_F > DATKPC01. The sequence continues at coordinate 23,434 of DATKPC010000142.1, read as the reverse complement.
GACATCGGCCGGTCGGTATCGCGGATCGGCGGCAAGGCGCAGCATCCGGCAATCGCCCGTGAGGCGTCGAGCCTCCGCCTCGACTACCTGCAATTCCTGGAACTGGAACTCTTCACGCGCTTTGGTACGCGTCTTGAACCGGCCATGGAGGCGCGGGTCGCGCGCGGGCGCCTGCTGCGCGAACTGCTCCGCCAGGACCGGGGCGCGCCTCGACCCATCGCCTATCAGATGGCGTGGCTCGTGGCGTTGCGGGAGGGGCGGTTCGACGGTCTCGATCGGGCGGGCCTTGCACCGCTGCTGGACCGGCTTTCGCGTGCGGCGCCGGAGGCGCCTCCACTCGACGCGCCGCGCGCGGCGTGGGTCGATGCGGTCGCATCCTGGATTCCCCGGCCATGAGTGGCGCATCGCTGCGCGGCCGGATGGACGTGCTGGACGATCTCCGCCAGATCGTCACGGCGATGCACAACCTCGCCTATGCCGAGCTCCAGCGGCTCGGACGAATCGAGCCGGTCGTCCTTGATGCCGCCCGCGCGGTCGCGCAGGCCTTGTCGGACACGCTCGGTCGAGAGCCGGCTGCGGGCGACGTGGTCGAACGCGCGGGACAGCCGCTGACGCTGCTCGCGATCGGCTCGGAGCGCGGCTTCTGCGGCGGCTTCAACGATGCCATCGCGGAGGCGATCGCGGCACGACGGCGCCAGCCCGCGACGCGATGGCCTCCGCGGTGGTGGGTGGCCGGCGATCGGCTTCGCCTGCGCACCGAGGCGATGCTTCCGGACGCGATCTACCTGCCGTCGTGCACATCCGCGGAAGAATGCCGGTCGACCGTGCAGGACTGGCTCGCCGTCATCCTCTCGGCCGGGCCGCTTCCGGGGCGGGTGCTCGAGATCCTGCGGCACGACGAGCGCGGGCCGCGCTGGACGCGGGTGTTGCCGCATCCGGAACTGCCGGCGCCGGGATCGCACCCGCTGCGGCAGATGCCGCGGTCGCGCGTGCTGAAGGAACTGGCGATTCAGGCCGCGCGGGTCGGGCTCCTGGACGCACTGGTCGGCTCGCTGGTCCAGGAAAGTCGGTGGCGACTCGCGCAGATGCAGCGGGCCCGCGACCATCTCGACGACGCTGGCTCGCGGCTGCGTCGCACGTACTTCCGGCAGCGCCAGGCGGACATAACCGGCGAGCTCCAGACGCTGATGTCTTCGTTGGACCTTCTCGCGGGCGATTGACGAGCCCGCTCCAGCCCGTCGTGCGTCAGGGAATCAGGCCGTACCGTCCGTCGCCGTTGCCGCCGGGGTCGCGGCGTGTCGCCGCGATCGGCGTCGGGCGGTGCGCTTCTTCCACCAGACGTACACGCCGGTGAGGCAAAGAATCACCGTATAGAGGCCGGTCAGGCAGATCAGCCAGCGATACCAGGACCGATCCATCGGGTCTGTCGCGAGGTGCAGGGCCCGCAGCCAATTGGTCACGGTATTGCCCGCATGCTCGCCGTGCGCGCGCGGGATCTTGAACAGCTTTCCGGTGTCGCCGTCGAACCAGACGTTGTATTCGGAGAAATCCGGCCACGACCGATCGGTCGCGACGCTGTAGGAGTAGATGCCGTTCGGAATGAAGTACGCCATCATCGTCGGGCGCAACGCCCTGAATCCCTCGATGCGTGCCCGCTCCGCGATCAGCGCGTCCCCGACCGCCTGCGCGGCGATCCAGTCGAGCCTGGGCGGCGATCCACTCGTCCGCTGCGGCAAATCGCCGATTTCCTGGTCCGCGGTCTCGTAGTCGGAGACCGCAGACATCACCGGTTCGTAGACCTGGTACAAGGTCAGTTGCACGCTCGACCAAGCGAATACCAGCAGCAGCGCCCAGAACCAGAGCCCGCCGGCCCGATGCAGGTCGAAATTGATCCGGAAGGCGCCGGCGTTGCCCTTGACTTGCCAGGCTTCCCGCCAGCGGCGAAGGAAGCGGTGGCGGCCTCGCGGAAACGTCAGGTAGAACGCGTACACGCAATCCAGGGTCCAGGCGAGCGCGGTGATGCCGAGGATCCAATATCCGAGTCCGCCCAGCGTGAGCGTGGTGTGCAGGTTGTAGACGAACGGCATCACGTTCGCCAGCACGCCGGAGGTGTAGCCGCCTTCGGTGTAGCGGCCCAGTTCCCGGCCCGTCCACGGATCGAACGCCACCCAGCCGTAGTCGATGGAAAATGGCCTGCCGATGGCCGAGTCGATGGCCGGCGCAACCCGAACCATCGTCCGCCCGGCATCGGCGCCGTCGAAGAAGTAGGCGATGCGCGCCCGCGATCCAATCACCTCCTGCGCCCTCTGCGCCAGGGTACCGAGCGGAAGCGGCCGGGCTCCCGGATGAGGCTCGTGGGCATGCAATCCCGGCGCGAGCCAGCGGGAAAGTGGCGCCCGGAAGGCGACGAGGCTTCCGGTCAAGCCCTCGATGACGAGCACGAGGGCCATGAGGAGGCCAACCCAGCGATGGATCCACACCCAGAGTCCCCGGACGGAGGTCCGGGCCGCTGGGAGGGCGCCGGCCAGCCGGCGTCTTTCGGTCACACGTGACGGCAACAGCCTAGTACTCGAGCCGGAGCGTCGCCATGTACGCCCGGGGGTCGCCATACTTCACGCCGGCGAACGCCCCGGTTCCGGCGGCCCCGTAGTCGTAGTAGCCGTTTGCGAAATACGCCTTGTTGAAGGCGTTGTCCACATTCAGCTGCGCGCTGAGCGTGACACCGCGGATGCGCGCGGCATAGCGCGTCATCAGGTTGACGATGTGGTAGCCGGGCGTCGTGAACGTGTTCGTGAGGTCGAGCGTCGCCTCGCGCGCCACGATGCCGCCGCCGATCGTCCATCGCCCGGAGTCCAAGGCGAGCAGGTCGTAGGTGGTCCAGAAGCTCGCCGCGTTCATCGGGGTGGCTCCGAGGCGGTTCCCGAGGGTGCTGGCGATGCCGGTGGTGGCGGTCGAATTCGAATCGGCGGTCACCTTGGCGTTCGTGTAGGCGTACGTCAGGATCATCGACCAGTTCGGCAGGATCTGGCCCTGCAAGTCGAATTCGACGCCCCGGCTGCGCTCCGCCCCGATCGTCGTCTGGAAGTCGAATTGATGGGTCAGCGGGTCGAAGTGCACCAGGTCCGCCGACGGGACCTTCGTTTTCACCAGGTCGTACCAGCCGAGCGTCGCCTGCAGCTTCTTGTCCGCGCTTTGGTACTTGAGGCCGATCTCCTTGTCGTTGGCGCCAGTCGCCTTCAGCGTCTGATGCTGGAAGTCGAAGCCGGAGTTGGGGAAGAAGCCGTCGGCGTACAGCGCATAGACGCTGAGCCAGCTCTTCGCTTCCCAGACGATCCCGGCACGTGGCGTGACGGCACTTTGATGATAGGCGGTGGCCGGCAGGTAGAAGGCGGTTCCGTTGGCGACGTTGGTCGAGCCGTACTGCAGGAGCGACAGGCTGTCCTGGTGCCACGCCTGGTAGCGCAGACCGAGCAGGACGTCAAAGCGCCCGAGCTTGATCTGGTCCTGCGCGTAGAAGCCCGCGTCGTAGATCTGCTGGTTGGACTGGCTCAGGCTGTTGGGGTCGAGCAGCGCCGGCTCGCTGCTGGTGTAGTCGACCGGGACGATGGGTGTATTGGTCGGGACGCCGCCCACGTAAGCGGTGGGCTCGTCGTATTTGCTGAAGTCGGAGCCGACGAGCACGCTGTGTCGTGCGCCCATCGTGTCGAACTGTCCGGTGAGGTCGACGCTCGCCGCCTTCGTCCGTTCGTTGCTGTTCTGGGTCCCCGCCATCCCGGATCCGTAGATGGGATAGCCGAGCTGGAAGTTCCAGTCGCTGCCGACGTTGCCCGGCGTACCCGGTGGTATGAAGCTCTGCCCGTTGACAAACAGCCCGGACGACTTCGCGGAATAGTGGGTGACCTGGCCCTTCACCTGCCATTCGTCGTTGAACGCATGGACGTAATCGACCTTCGTGCGCGAGATGTCGTTGCGTTGCCACACGCCTGAGGGATCGTACAGATTGACATGTCGCGGGATATTGACCAGCGTTCCGTCGGCCAGCAACGGCACGTTCTGGCCGTTGTCCGGGATCATCGGGTTGTGATCGAAGAAGTACTTCACCGTCAGGCGGTCGCGCGGCGTGACCACCCATGCCAGCGATGGCGCGATGAATCCGGATTTGCTCCAGATGCCGTCGCGCCAGGAATCACCGGTTTCGTACGAGCCATCCAATCGGTACTGCACCGCCCTTTCTGCATCCAGCGGACCGGTCGCGTCGAAGCGCGTGATGGAGTGCTTCCACGACCCGACCGATTGTTCGAACGCGTAATAGGGAATCGGCTGCGGGTCCTTCGTGACGACATTGACGAAGCCACCGGGCTCCGTCTCGCCATAGAGAACCGCGGCGGGACCTTTCACGACCTCGATATGGTCGACGCCGGCCAGCGTCAGCAGGCCGTTTCCGAGATGGTCATAGATGCGGACACCGTCCAGGAAGAGGACCTGGCCCGTATCGAATCCGCGAATGATCGTGTCCTGGATGTCCCCGCCGTTGCCGTACGAGACGACGCCACTTACGTTCGTCAGTGCCTGCTCGAGCGTCGTGGCGCCCTGGTCCGTCAGCAGCCGCTGCGGAATCACCTGCACGTTGACCGGAGTCTCCATCAGCGGCGTGTCGGTCTTCGTCCCGGCGCTCGCATTCGGCGTTGCGTAGTCCTGATTCAGCCTCGTGCCGACGATGTCGGCACTCGGCAAGACCGGCCTGTGGTCTTCGGTGGCGACAGGCGGAGGCGTCGCTTCCTGCGCCAGTGAAGGCAGCGCGCAATGGGCCAGCAGGGCGAGGCCGACGCCCCATGGACGCCGCCGCGATACGGTGGCCCGCCGCGGCCGCCGGGCAATGCCGGTTCTTCGCATGATCCCTTTGTGCTGCAACGTTATTGCGCCGCGATCGCCCGCCGCCAGCGCTTTGTTCTTGATGGCTTCGCCGCCTCTCCCGCAAAGACCACGGCTGCATCGGCGGAAAGGGTATCGAAGATCGCGTTCCACGGGAATGCGGCAAAGCGTCGCAGGCGTCGGTATGTGCTTGTGCTGGCGGTGTACCTCATGGGGTTCCCGCGCGCGCAGCATGGAGCGAGCCGGGTGCTGGGCTGGGCCTTGGACGACAGGGAATCGCGCGTCAGGGTCCCTGCCCAAATCGCCTGATGGCCAACCGCCCGTCACCCGGCCTGCTAGCCTTGACCGCCGAGCAGGCTGTCCCCATGCAGGAGGCGGTGCAACGCGTCGTTTCGGCGAAGGCGAAGGGCAGGGAGCCGGCAGCGAAGGCGGCGAACCTTGGTGCTACGGCGAATAGCGCGCCCGATAGTGCTCGTGCCTGAAGGAGCACATTTTCGTCGCCGCGGCCCCGGCGCCGAGCTTCCAGACTTCATGCAGGGGCACGCCGTCCAGCGGGTCAGGCGTACGGGTTTCGAAATAGGTCGTGCCGTGATACCGAAGCAATCGCGAAGCCTGGCCAGCTTGGCCAAACGCAGCGTCCTGATCCAGGGGCACCGGGATCGGCGAACCGCCCTGGTCGAGTATCACGGGCCATTGCTTGCGCCAGTCATGGCCACAACCGGCGCCGTCACTGTGGCGGTACTCGATCATCTCGACCGGATGAGATTGCCCGTCATTGAAGGGATCCGCGCTGCCCCGCGCGATCACGGAGATCGGTCCATCCTGGCCCCAGGCTAGACCGCCGAACACCCGCGCAGAAACGTCGTCGGGCAGCGGTGTCGGCTCGATCGTCGCGAGGATCGAATAGTCCGCTTTGGCGGCAAGGACGGTCGCGCAGAGGTCCGCGTCGGCGGCGAACCGGATGGATCCCGTCTCGGATGGCTCACGCACGATTTCGCAGGCGGGTGCCGCGGTCAGGTCGCTCTTGAGTTCATACAGCTTCACGTACTTCGCCGACCGAGTGAGGTGCGCGAAATATGGCTTTCCCTCCAGCAAGGCCACTTCGACGCTCGCGTAATCGTCGGCGTCGCCCAGGTCCAAGGGGGCATTGCTCGATTCGTCCATGCCGCCGGTTGGAATCGGAATCTCGTGCCGAAAAGTCTGGTCCCATAGCTGGAACCGCCCGCCATGACACGTCCCTCCCTCGCCGTATGTGACGGCTTTCATCGCTGCTCGCCCAGCCCGAACATCCGAAATCACGATGCCAAAGACGTCGAAGTCGGCCTCGGAGCGACCGGGCAATTTGTCCGCGGGCTGGCTGTTCATCAGCGCGGACGGAAATATCGGATTCCGCTCTCCGCCTTGATTTAGCCAATCGTCCAGGACACGCTCCGCGTCGGAGCAGGCCGGGTCAAGGCGTAATTCGGTCGCAAGCATCAGTTGCGCGATGCGGGATCGATACATCTCGGCGACGCATTGGGCCAACGACAGCGAATCGTTCAACGCGTTCGCAGTCGTGCAGCGTGTGTCTCGGTCCGAAATCCAGCTTTGCTCGTCCCGAATAAGCGCCGCTCGCCGGTTTGGCGCTTTGGTTACGGCGGTCTTCAGCAGGTTGGAGAGCTTGACGTCCAAGCCGCCCAAGGTCTTGTCGTTGCAGACGGCATGCTCGGCTTCGGTTGCGGCCTTTGCGCAGTCGAAGCTTTGCGCTTGAACGGCGCCCCATGGCAGCAGTGAGCAACCCATCGGCACGAGGAAGGTCGCTAACCGGATCGAAACGAGTTGCATTGCGTCGACTGCCTTATACGACCTTCCGTCCTCGGGTAGGCCTGCTCACCGAAAAGAGAGAGACCTTCTGCGCCACTGCAGCCCTGCGACCAGACGTTCCAGATCTTCGTGTCGCGGTTCATGGCCTCCAGCGATCAGCCAGCTCAGGGTTGCTCCGCGCTGAACCAAGGTCGGTGGGCTATAACTCGGATTCGGCCATCAGTTCGGTCGCGGTGAGCTCCTCGCGTAGCGGATCCGCAGCAGCGACATGATGCCCGGGTTCTGCACACCGCGCTCGACGCTGCTCATAAACGAGCGGGCGATCTCGCCGCGGCACGCCAGTTCCTCCTTCGACATCGACCGCTCAAGTCGCGTTCTGCGAATTGCCGTGCAGAGCGCGACCAGCGCGGGATCTTTTGCGTGACGCGGCGACGACCTTGCCATTTCCCAATCCGAAAGGGGTAGGCGACGCTCTCGTCATTGACAATGCGTACAAGCACGGGATGCGGGTCTGCCTCGCCAAACGCGGCTGGGTCGATCAGTACCGCCTCCCTGGGAATCGGGGCGGCCTAGAACGCGAAGGCCGGTCGCGCGAAGCGCAATAGGAACGGGTCGTCTTGGAAGGCGCCATAGTCGGCTTGGATGGCCGCCGAAGATGAAATGCCTTCGTCCGACTGTCCGACGGCACGGCGTACAACGGGATGTTCAGCGCCGAGGCGGCAGCGAACGCCTGGGTCGACGAGATGGCGAAGGTTGAGGAGCGACGCGGCGCCGTCCCAACCATCTATCAATTGCCGCATGATTCGAGGTGGTACGCGAAGATCGAATCGGCCGCCGGAAAGATGCTGTGCCGGTCGATTCTTGATTCAGAGTCGGAGATGCGGGACCGAGCCGAACCGGTGCTCGCGGAGCTGCTGGGCGGAGGTCAAGCTGCTGCGCGGCAGGTGCTGAATAGAGCTGTCCGGGCGTATCGGGTTGAGCATCCTGAGCGAGCAGCCACTCCCTTGAAAAATACCTCGGCTCCTCGGGCCGCGCCGAAACGGCGTGAGGTGAAACCCGTGACTCCGGTCCGAGCCAGCACGACGCGGCAAAACCAGCCGAATCGAGTGCGCGCCGGCAGCTGGGTGGTCGAGGCTATCGACGCCTACCGCGCGCGGACTGCCAGATCTACGGTGTCGGTTGTCTTTCCGACGCGAGGCGAGGAGAACAACGGCATCTGGCAGGTCAACTTCATGCACTACGAGATCGGCTTCTTCGACCTCGAGACCTGCCGCCTCGAACCGGTGGAAAATCCCTTCGGAGCCAAAGTGTTAACCATGTCTCCGGTATCAAGTGCAAACCATGTGACCGGTATGCACCCGCGGAGACTGGTGGGCCGTGCAGGACTTGAACCTGCGACCAACGGTTTAAGAGTTCGCTCGAAGGCCCATGGGAATCAATGGTTTGTCGCGGAAGTCTTTGATTCGTCGATAGTTGTCCGGACATGTCCGGGACGGAAGTGGTCGCGTTCGGACCCGGCAGTGTCCATGAATTGTCCACGCCCGCGGGGCGCCGGCGAGGGCTGGAGCGCTGAAGCAGGAGGCGGGGTGGGCGTCGACCGCGGACCGCCGGAGTCGTCGCGGGCAGTTCGCCTCGGGCTGGGCCGACGGACCGTATGGGCAGCGGAACCGGTCTTCGTCGTCAGGCGGGCGATGTCCAGGATGCGAACCGAAGCCGACAGTCGAACGCCAGGCAGTCCTGCTTCCGAGCGCGCGCCACCGATCCTCTGACTGCGTCTTATAGAGCGCGCCAAAGTTGGGAATGCCGAGGCCGGTGGTTTGATCGTAGCCCCGACGGGTCAAGATTCTAGGATCCCACGTGCTACCGAATTTGGCCTCGTTCCAGGGGTTCAATGGAACGATGTCCTGGCCCGGCGCACTATGGTCGCCCAACCTTTCGATTTGGTGCTGCCGGTCGAGGCGATACAGCCCTGGGTTCAGAAAACCGAGCCTACGGTAACTCAGCTCATTCATCAACGCCGTCGCCGCAGGCATCTGTGGGGCAACATAACTTATACCGCCGCCGTAGCGGTAGGTTCTCTGCACTCCAGTGTCCGGAGTGTATGTGGCTGTGTATCCAGCGTCATAGTTGGCATTCTCCGATATGTCGGGAGCGTTTCTGCCGCGAAAACCACCTGGATCCGAAGGGTCTATCGGCGGTACTTCGCCGGTGAAGTCCTGCACCTGCTCCGCGAAGGTGTCCAGTACACCCTGGAGTTGAACCACCAATCCAAGAGTTGCTTCGGATCGTCCGTGGAGTTCCGGAATCGTCGTACCGACGTCGCGTCGCGGTCCGCACCCCGACGACGTGCGCCGCACTGCCGACGTCGTGGTTTCGGCGGCGAACGTCTTCCGATTGGCTCGACCTCCCCCGTAATGCCCCGATGCAGGACGGGGGAAGGGCAGCAATCTGGTCGTCTGAGCGGCACAGCAACATCTGCTGCGCGACGACTCCGGGATACCCGCGGCTCTCAGGGAAAGCGAACGGCGCATGTCTGGATCCTCGACGCGGAAAAGGTTAGCTGCCCAGCGGGGCGCCGAAAACGTCGACCGTCCAATCCGGCCTCGGCTATTCTTGCCGTCCCAGTCCCGCTGAGCAGGCTGCGATGGATCTGACAATCCGAACCTTCATGGACTGTGTGACCGATGCGGTGTTCGTCCATGAAGAGGGAGGCACCGTGCTTGACGCAAATCCCCGGGCTTGCGAGAGTCTCGGCTACTCCCGCGAGGAACTTATCGGCATGTCGCTGCGCGACTACGACGCGGTCCGCGGCGAGGGCGACGCAGTCATCCGCGGACTCAGGGAGCGCCTCGACGCCGGGGAGGTCGTCTCGTTCGAGTCCATACACCGGCGAAAGGATGGCACCGTCTTCCCCGTAGAGGTTCGAGTCCGTCGATTTCTCCATGGCGGGCGTCGACTCTCGCTGCGCTCGGTGCGGGACATCACCGAGAAGACGCGCGCAATGAGTGAGCATGAAGAGCACGTGCAATTCCTCGAGAATCTGGACAAGCTCAACCGTGCAATCCAAAGCTCGACCGATGTCGAGTTGATGATCGGCAATGCGCTGGACGCCGTGATGGAGATATTCCATTGCGATCGCGCGGTGCTCGGCGCTCATAGTAGTCAATCCGAAACGACGTCATTCAAGATCGTCGCCAAGCGCGAGAAGGCGGAGTACCCGGGCGGTCAAAGGGCGGGTACCGAATTCCAGGCCGACGGGGATTTTTCTGCGATGAGCGCAGAGGTCAAGGCGTCCAGCGGGCCGGTGCAATATGCGATGGGTTCCGTTTCGCTTAGTAACTCGCGGGTGATGGAGCACTTCGGCGTCCAATCCGTGCTTTCGATGGCGATCGAGACGAAACTCGATCAGCGCGATCAATTCCATCACTTCACGCTCTGTCAGTGCTCACACGCGCGGGTCTGGACCCCACAGGAGGTACGTTTATTCCAGGAGATCGGACGCAGGTTCGGCGACGCCATCACGACGCTGTCGACGTTGCGGGATCTGCGCCGGAGTGAGGCCTATTTGGCTGAGGCCCAGCGCTTGGCGCATACCGGGAGCTGGGCGTGGGATGCAAAGCGCAAGGAGTTCGTGCATTGGTCGCGCGGCCCGTCGCGGAGCGACGGCATCGAGGGCAAACGTGCAATGCCCTCGCTGGAAGCGGTGAGGCAACGCATTCATCCCGACGATCGCGCCTTGTGGTCCGAGCGCGTCGAAAGCGCCATCCGCGAGCGCCGCGACTTCGATTTGGAGTACCGAGTGGCACTGAGGGACGGAACGATTCGGTACTACAGGACCGTTGCGCATCCCGTCGTTGACTCTTATGGTGAGTTGGTCGAATTCGTCGGGACGGACACCGACGTCACCGCCCAAAAGAAGGTCGATGCCGAGCACAGTGCGTACCTTGATTTTCTGCGTAGCGTGGACCGGATCAATCGGGCCATCCAGGGGACCAGTGATCTGGAGCGGATGGCGAGCAATGTCCTTGCAACAGTGCTCGACATCTACGGTTGCGATCGCGTGCAGCTGCTTTACCCGTGCGACCCGGACGCGGTTTCGTGGCGAGCTGTGATGGAACATACGCGACCGGAAGTCCCGAGAGCGTTTCCGCTCGGCACCGATCGGCCGATGACGTCCGAGATGTCGGCCGTATTCCGGGCCGCACGCGGTAGCGGAAGCGCCATCGTGTTAGGTGCGGACAGCGATCGGCCTGTGGCCGATGGGGTCGGGGAGCGCTTCCAGGTTCAAGCCAAGATGATTACCGTCGTGAGCCCGAAAGGCGATCGACCGTACCTGCTCGGGTTGGAGCAATGTTTAGGCGCGCGCTTTTGGACAGCGCCAGAGCAACGGCTGTTCGAGGAAATTGGCCATCGACTTGCGGACGCGCTAGCCGGGTTGTTGCTGCTCCGCAGCCTGCGCGAGAGCGAGTTCAAACTCGAAGCGGCGCAGCGCGTCGCTCACGTTGGTTGGTGGGAGCGCGACTTGCGGACCGGCCGCGTTGCGCTGTCCGACGAGGTACGGCGGATATTCGGCGTCGAGCCCATTGCTTTGCCGCAATGGCAGGAACGATGGCTCAGCGTGATCCACCCCGAAGACCGGGCCAAAGCCGCCGCCGCCAGCGCGGCCGCGCTGCGCGGCGGTCCCCGCTACGACGTCGAGTATCGTGTACTGCGTCCTGACGGGACGGAGCGGGTGGTCCACAGCCAGGGAGACGTCTTGTCCGACGACCTCGGCCAAGCGGTTGCTCAATTCGGGGTCCTGCAGGACATAACGGAGTTGCGGCGGGCAGAAAGCGAAGTTCGGGCGAGTGAGGCGCGTTTTCGGATATTCGTGGACCATGCAGCGGACGCGTTTTTCCTGCACGACGAGCAGTTGCGGGTTGTCGATGTGAACCAGCAGGCGTGCAAGAGCCTCGGCTACACCCGCGAAGAATTGATCGGGATGCACCCCAGCACTTTCGATACCGGTCTTGACCCGGCGAACTTCGCGGCAATTGACGCGCGAACGGGCGCTGGCGAAACCGTGACGTTCGAGACCCTTCACCGACGCAAGGACGGGTTCGCCTTCCCGGTCGAGATTCGGGTCCACCGGTTCCAGCAGGGCGCTGGGTGGTTCCGCCTTGCACTCGTACGCGACATCAGCGAGCGCAAACGAGTGGAACAACGCACGTCCGCGCAACATGCCGTGGCACAAATCCTCGCCGACGCGACCACCGTTGATGAGGCAGCGCCAAGGGTCCTTGGGGCGATTTGCCATTCTTTCGATTGGGACGTGGGAACGCTATGGCGCGTCGATCGCGAAGCTGGCGTGCTGCGTTGTGCGCACGTCTACGTCCAGACCGCGGTCGATGTGGCGGAGTTCGAGACCGCAACCCGGGCCAGCACGTTCCTGCCCGGTGTTGGGTTGGCAGGCCGCGTCTGGGAAGCGCGGTCCCCTGCGAGCATCCCCGATATGGTCGATACCGAATCCCCGCGCTCCGGCCTTGCCGCGCGGGCGGGCTTGCATGGCGCTTTCGCGTTCCCGATCCTGCTCGGTGGCGATGTCCTCGGCGTGATCGACTTCTTCAGCCGCGACGTCCGCGTTGCGGATCAGGACACGCTGGATATGATGTCAAGCCTCGGCCGCCAGATCGGTCAGTTCATCGAACGCAAGCGGGCCGAGGACGCGCTGCGGGTTGCTCAATCCGATTTGACCCACGTTGCTCGTGTGATGACGATGGGAGAACTCACCGCCTCGATTGCGCACGAGGTCAACCAGCCGCTGGTCGCCATGGTCACCAGCGCTTCGTCCTGTTCGCGCTGGCTTGCGGCGACGCCGCCCAACCTCGATCGCGCGCACCTCGCACTCGAACGCATCGTCCGGGCAGGGACGCGCGCCAGCGCTGTCATCGATCGCGTCCGCACGCTGGTCCGGCGAGAACCTCGGCGCGCGGAAGCTGTGGACCTGAACGAGATCATCCGCGAAGTGATCACGATGATCCGTCACGAGTTGCACCGGGCGGGGGTCTCGCTCAAGGTTCGACTCGACGAGCTACCGCTGATTGTCGCGGATCGCGTTCAGCTGCAGCAGGTGGTGCTGAATCTCCTGCTCAACGCGATCGACGCGACCCGCGGCGTCGAGGGCCGTCCCCGCCAAGTATGGGTCAGCTCGCGCCGTGAAGGCGATGCGAGGGTTCAGGTGGAGGTCCTGGACTCGGGCGTTGGTCTAGCCCCAGGTGGGCGCGAACGACTTTTCGAGGCGTTCTACACGACGAAGCAGACCGGACTCGGCATGGGATTGTCGATCAGTAAGTCGATCGTCGAAGCGCACGGGGGCAGCATGGCTGCCAGCGCGAACCATCCCCACGGCGCGATTTTCCGTTTTGAGCTTCCGCTCGGATCTGACGAGGGAGTGGTCCGATGAACGCAAAGGGTCGGGGTGCGGGCGACTCCTCGCCGGCTTCGGGCGACCAGGCGATCGTGTTCGTCGTCGATGACGATGCGCTTGTTCGTGACTCGATCGAGGATCTGTTGCACTCGGTCGGTTTGCAGGTTCGACTATTCGCGTCACCGAGGGAATTCCTGCAGGCTCCGCGGCCCGACGCTCCCGGCTGCCTGGTACTGGATGTCCGGCTGCCGGAGCAGAGCGGTCTCGACTTTCAGAAGGAGCTTGCCGGCACAGCGGCTGAACTTCCGATCGTCTTCATTACAGGACATGGCGACATCCCGATGTCGGTGCGGGCGATGAAATGGGGAGCCGTGGAATTTCTGACGAAGCCATTCCGTGATCAGGATCTGCTCGATGCGATCCAGGCGGCGATCACGCGGGATCGCACCCGTCGGGCCGAAGCAGGCACGCTACGGGAACTCCGCCGACGGTACGAGGCGCTGTCGCCGCGCGAGCGGCAAGTGATGCTCGAGGTAGTCAGCGGGCAGCTCAACAAGCAGGTCGCGGCCGAACTGGACTTGAGCGAGGCGACCGTCAAAACGCATCGCGGCCAGATCATGCGCAAGATGCAGGCCGATTCGCTCCCGGAACTCGTCAGGATCGCGGATCGACTCGGACTCGCGACCGGTAAACGGGCGATCCGACCAAAGTAGCGGCCGCTGCGACCAAGGTCGCATCCACCAAGACCAGCGTTTCGCGCGGCGACCCGCAGGGGTCGCTTTGGGGGACCAAGGCGCGCTATCTCGAAAGCGTCGGGCAGCGTAGCGTCGTGCCATTGAGAGACGGCGACGGAAATGGCATGGCAAAGCGCGACGTCATCGCGATCGTCGATGACGATCCTCTGGTTCGTGAAACTGTAGACGATCTCCTGGCCTCTTCCGGCTACTCGTCCGTGGTGTTCGCGTCCGGGCAGCAACTTTTGAAGTCGAAGCGCCTTGGCACCTTCGCGTGTCTCGTCACGGACATACGGATGCCTCGGATGAGCGGCATCCAGCTCTATCGACGTCTCGTCGCGACCGGGCACGACATTCCCACGATCCTCATCACCGCGTATCCGGACGAGGCGGATCAGGCGCGTGTGCTTGCGGAGGGCGTCCTCTGTTACCTGCCCAAGCCGTTCGCGCCGGATGTGCTGCTTCGGTGCATTGCAACGGCGCTCGCGACGCGCCCTGGCCCCAGTCAGAACATTTGAAGCGCGGACGGCGACGACGTTGCGGACGAATGTCGATGCATGAAAACGCAGCAGCTGCAGCCGATCGGCGTTCCTCCACGGAGGCGTAGTTGAAATGGAATATTCGATGCCTGAACCGAACGACCTGCTCGTGTTCGCCCGCGTGGTCGAGGCCGGTAGCTTGTCGCGCGCGGCAGAGTTGCTGGAACTCCCGGTGTCGACGGTTTCGAGACGGATCACGATGCTCGAGTCCCAGATCGGCGAGCGTCTGCTCTTCCGCACGACGCGCAAGCTCAGCGTTAGCGACCTCGGGCGCACGGTACTGAAACACGCACGCCATGTCGTCGAAGGAGTCGAAGCGGCTGCGGCGGTCGCCGATAACCGGCAGCGAAAACCTGGCGGTCGCCTGCGTGTCAGCGTATTGGGCAATCTCGGTCTCATCGGGCCGTTCCTTGCCGGATTCGCTTCCGGTTACCCCTCGATCGTCCTCGAACTGGAGTGGTCCGCGAAGGTCGAAAATCTCGATGCCCAGGATTTCGACGTGGCACTGCACCTGGGCCAGCTGCCGGGTGATTCGCTGCTTGTCGCGCGGCGCATCGTCGACCTGCGGGGTGGCCTCTATGCCTCGCCAACTTATCTGAACCGCCGGGGCACCCCGAGGGAGCCCCAGGAACTGCTCAAGCACGATGCCCTGCAGGGCGTCTCGCGGCCGAACGAGTCGATCGAGTGGATCCTGCAACGGGGGGAAATGCGCTGGCAAGGCGTGCCGTCGGGCAGGATCGTCGCCAACTCGCCGGAGCTTCTCGTCGGCATGGCCATACATGGCGGCGGCGTCGTGATGACGCAGCACCGCGCGGTCGAGCACCACGTGGAAAATGGCCGCCTTGTTCGGCTGCTCCCCGATTGGGAGTTGCCGGTCGCGCCACTGTGGGCGCTGTTCCCGAGCCGGCGTCTGATGCCGGCCCGCACGCGCGTCTTCATCGATGCGCTGGTGGCCAAACTCGGCTCACCGTAGCAGAGCGTCTGGCCCCTCGGCCCCTTGGAGGAATGCCAATAATGCTGGCCTGACGCTGGACGACTGAAGATGCCGCTCGAAGCCTTCTTTTCGCGCCACGTCGTGTTGACGTCGTCGGTCATCGCGTGTGCGCATCAACTCGGCGTGCCGATACCTGTGTTGCCGGTGCTCGTGTGGACGGGTGCGATGACGTACTCGGAGCCCCTCGTGGCCGCTGGGGCGCTCGTGGCCTCGGCACTGGCCGGTCTCGTCGGGGATTTGGTGTTGTACGGGATCGGACGTCGCTTCGGTTTCCGCGTCCTTAAGCTCATCTGTCGGCTGACGATCTCTCCCGACTCCTGCGTACATCAGACCGCGCTCGCGTTCGATCGCCGCGGTCCTTCTTTGTTGATCACCGGGAGCTTGCTGCCAGGCATCGGGACCATCGCCTCCCCGCTCGCCGGAGCGCTGCGCCTTCCGCTCGCCACGTATCTCATCTACGACGGGGCCGGGTCCTTCCTGCGATCCGCCTTGGGGATCGCGCTCGGATTCGTCTTCCATGGTCAGGTAACCCAGCTGGACGAGGGACTGGAAAGGCTGAGCACCGGCGCGACACTGTTTGCCTGCGCACTGCTTGGCGGCTACATCGCGTATCGCCTGTTCGAGCGCTGGCGGTTCGCCCGCACGCTACAGACCGCGCGCGTCAGCGTCGATGAACTCTACGACATGATCAGCCGCGGCGACCAACCCATCGTTCTCGACGTCCGCAGCAACGACCATCGTCGTCTCGACAGGCGGCAGATCCCAGGGGCGCATCTGGTCGACCTGAACGACTTGCAGGCCACGCTCGCTGCGATCCCGCGGGACCGCGAGGTTGTCGTCTATTGCGCCTGTCCCAACGAGGCGGCTTCCGTTACGGTCGCACTCAAGCTGCGCGCGTCGGGTTTTCGCCGTGTCCGGCCGCTGGCCGGTGGCATCGATGCCTGGGAATCGGCCGGCTTTGCAGTCCACAACCCCAAAGGCTCAGCGATATGACGACACGGCCTGTCGACTTCCTGTTGCTGGGCGGCGGCCTAGCGAGCGTAACCGCGGCGGAGACACTGCGCGGCGAAGGCGCCGACGGCTCGATTGTCGTGATCGGGGCCGAAGACCGACTTCCCTACCATCGCCCGCCGCTGCTGGGCGAGCTTGCCAAAGCAGACCCCTTCGGCGAGCCGCTGCCGGTACTCGACAGCGATGGCTATCGAGAGCAACGCATCGAGTTGCTGCGCGGAGTACGGGCGCTACGGGTCGATCCGCAGCAGCATGAGGTGACGACCGACAAAGCAGGTCAGTTTACATATGGCAAGCTGCTAATCGCCACTGGATGCACACCGGCCCGGCTGCAGATGCCAGGCCATGACTTGGGTGGCATCTACTACCTTCGCACCGCCGAGGACGCGTTCGAAATCCATGCCGCGGTGCCGCGCAGCCGACGCTGCGTGGTTATCGGCGCGAGCTTCATCGGCATGGAGGTGTCCTCGGCCCTGCGAAACCGCGGCATCGACGTGCATCTCGTCACCGGAACTGCCGGTGTTTTCGGTCCGCTGAAGGATCCTGCCGTTTCCGAATTTTTCGCGTCGCTCTATGCCGAGAGAGGCATCGACGTCGTTTGCAGTACCGCCGTCCGCTTCGAAGGGGTGGAAGCCGTCAACACGGTCGTTCTGGCGGACGGTCGGCGACTGGCCTGCGACCTCGTCGTGATCGGCATCGGCGTCAAGCCGGAGGTCGATTTCCTGCACGACAGCGGGCTGGCTGCCGAGGACGGCGTCGTCGTCGACCAGTATCTCCAGGGGAGCTTGCCGGACGTCTACGCCGCGGGCGACGTGGCGAACTTCTTCGATCCCGTTTTCAACCGACGGCACCGCATCGAGCACTGGGGGAACGCAATCAAGCAGGGCAAGCTGGCAGCGCGCAACATGCTGGGCCAACGGCGGCCGTACGACGAGGTCTCCGGATTTTTCTGTCACGTCTTCGACGTCGACTTCCAGTTCATCGGCACCGCCGATGGCGCAGAGCGGCGTCGCTCGCTGGGGGCGGCATCCTCGCGCTCCTGGGCGCAGTTGTTCCTGAAGGACTCGGTGCCGCGGGCGCTTTTCACGATGGGGCGCCCGGCACGCGAGACGGCGGCGATCGAAGCGCTGATCCGCTATCGGACCAATATCGGGCGTTTCGAGTCCGACCTCGGGCAGCCCGGCTTCGCGCTAACCAGCATCCCGAGCCAGACGATTCTGGTCCTGCAGGGTGGCGGGGCGATGGGGGCCTTCGAGACCGGCGTCGTGCAGGCGCTCGAGGGCGCCGGGGTCCACCCGGACATCGTCGCCGGGGTCTCGATCGGGGCGTTCAATGGCGCGATCGTCGCTTCGCATCCCCGCCGCGCGGCCGCCGCGCTCGAGGCCTTCTGGCACGACCTCGCGCTTGCCTCGCCGCCGCTTGCCGATGAAAGGGCGCGCCAAGCCTGGAGCTCGATGCTGGTTCTGCTATTTGGCGTCCCGCGTTTTTTCACGCCCCGCTGGTGGCCCTTCAGTTCGAATCCGACCGACGCGCTGCAGGCATGGACCTCGTTCTACGACCCGTCGCCGGTGCGCCGGCTGCTCGCGCAGTACGTCGATTTCGAGGCTCTCAAATCGAGCCCGGTGCGACTGCTGGTCAGCGCCGTCGACGTCGAGACGGCGCAACTCGAGGTCTTCGACAGTTACGTCGACGAGGTCACCGTCGACCATCTGGTCGCGAGCGGCAGCCTTCCTCCCGGCTTTCCTTGGACCACGATCGGGCCCAAGCACTACTGGGACGGCGGCATCGTCAGCAATTCGCCGCTCGACCAGGTGATCGAGCGTTCCGGCGCCGGCGGCAAGCGCGTCGTCATCGTCGATCTTTTCCCGCACGCGAGACCGCTCCCCTCAAACATGATCGAGGTGGTCGCCCGCCGGGACGAGATCGTGTATGCCGAGCGCATCCGCCGAGCTGGCGCCGAACACGATCTCCTTCGCGATGCGCGAAAGCTGGTGGGCGGCATCCTGTCGATGGTCGACGCGGCAACTGCGGCTCGGATTCGCGAGCTCCCGCCTTACATCGAGTTGATGGGCACGCCGGACACGCCGAGCATCATCCGCATTATCCGAGAAGGCAAGATCGGGGAGCCGGCGGGACGCGATTTCGACTTCTCTTTGCCTTCGGTCCGAGGGTTGATCGCGGAAGGTCTCGAAGCCGGAAGCCGGGCGCTGCGGCAGCACGGCATCGAAGCCGAATCGGCGCCGGCAAGCCGGCGGCGTACCGCCTAGCTGGGGCCGACTCGATGCCGATCGACAACCTCCTCCATAACTTTCACTACGGGAGCGGCGAGTTGCTCGCCGCCAACGGCGCGATCGGCCTGAACCTGCTCGAAGCGTTGCTGCTCGGCATGATCGTCGGCTACGAGCGCTCGTACAAGGGACGCGCCGCCGGCATGCGCGTCTACGGCCTCGTCTGCATGGCGTCCACCGCACTTACCGTTTTCGTCGGGTACGCGCCCCTTTGGTATGGCGGCTCGACGCCGCCAGTGGTGTCGGATCCGACGCATATCGTCCAAGGCATCGTTTCGGGCATCGGCTTCCTGTGCGCTGGTGTCATCGTAAAGGACGGATTGAGCATCAGCGGCTTGACCACGGCAGCCTCGATCTGGAGTGCGGCGGCGATCGGGGTACTGCTCGGAGTCGGGTTCTACGCCGCGGCATTGATGCTGGCAGTGCTGTCGATGCTATCGATGTCGTTGTTGCATCACGTGGAGGCAAAGCTTCCCGCCAGGGCCACACTGGACGTCTCGCTCACGTTTCGCGCCGGAAATCCGCCCGAGTTCGAGCTGCTGGTCGAAGGGGCCAAGGCACGCGGCTACCGGGTGCTGCGCGAGAGCCTGACGATCAGTTTCGCTGACAACCATTCGGTCTGGCGATTCGGCGTGATCGCGCTGGATCGCTCGCGTGCCGTTTCGCCAGCCGTCCTGGCCGTCGAGATTGGCGCGCTGCCTAACCTTGCAGGCTTCAGCATCGTGCCGTTCCGAAACTGACGACTGCGGCGAACAGGACCGCAGCCGTGAATGTGCTGGCGGATCCGACCGTGATTGGAAGTTACTTCGCGTGCCTGCGAGCATGAAGTCACGGCCGACGACGCCGAAACCGAGGCTTGCCATGAGTGGAATTGACGCGATACGCCACGAATCGCAGTGGCGCGCATGGCTTCGAGCACTGGGGGCCGCGTTGGCCGCTGCCGGCATCCTGGCCGGCTGTGTGACCGCCGTCTACGACCGAGCGACCAACGAACCGCTCTCAGAGGCTACGCCGCCCATCGGCGCAGGCCGCGCGGACATCATGAGCGAGTATTCGGTCGCGCTCGCGTTCTCCGGGGGCGGGCTGCGTGCGTCCGCTTTCGCCTATGGTGTGCTGACTGCGCTGCGGGAAACGGAGACGCCGCATGGCGATCTGCTCGGCGACGTGGTGCAAATCAATAGCGTCTCCGGCGGCTCGCTGACCGCCGCCTACTACGGGCTGTATGGGCGCGAAGGGCTTGATCGATTCCGCAGCGAGGTGCTTCTGCCGGGCCTGCAGGACCGGCTTCGACAGTCGCTGCTCAATCCGGCCAACCTGATGCGACTCCTTGGTGGCGGACTCAACGGGCGAGCCGAATTCGGCGACGAGCTGGACAGGAGCGTGTTCCACGGTGCGACCTTTGCCGCTCTGCATGCGCGCCACGGGCCGGAAATCCGCATCCATGCGACGGATATCTACCATCGCATCGGCTTTCCGTTCCTGCCCGAGGCGTTCTTTCTCTTGTGCAGCGATCTTTCGCGCTACAGGATCGCCGACGCGGTGGCCGCCTCGATGGCGGTGCCGCTGGTGTTCGCGCCGGTTGTCGTGCGCAGCTTCCCGGGAGCGTGTCGCCCGATTCCGCCCAATCTCGAGGGGTTCCTGGCGCCGAAGCCGGGTGCGCCGCAGGGCATCAGGGCGCTGGCGAGGGCCGCAGCTGCATATGGCGATCCGACCCGGCCTGTCTTCATCCGGCTCGCCGACGGCGGTCTGACGGACAACCTTGGCGTTTCCTCGTTCGTCAACGCACGCGCCGCGTTTGCGACGCCCTATGCGCCGCTGTCCGCGCACGAAGCGGTGACGGTCAGGCGATTGCTCTTTATCGTGGTCGACGCGTCGCGTCCCCCGAGAGGAGACTGGATATTCCTGGACGGCGCGCCAAGCGCAATCGATGTTGCGCTCGCGGCAACCGACGCGGCGATCGACTCGGCGGCGCGCAAGTCGGCCGACGCGCTTGGCAGCATGATCCACGAATGGGAGCGAGCATTGATTGCGTATCGGTGCAGCCTCTCCCCCGCTGAAGTCGCGGCTCTTTCCGGGCCGGCGAGGTGGGACTGTGCCGACGTCAGGATCTCAGTCGTCTACGCCAACCTCGATGCGGTGCCAAGTCCGCTGCGCGAACGTGTCGAAGCGATCCCGACACGTCTTTCGCTGCCGGATGCGGACATCGAGGCGGCCATCGAGGCAGGCCGTGAAGCGACGCTCGGTCTCCAGCAGCTGCGGACGTACGCCGCGGAGAGGAGGGCAAACGAAATCGACACGGCGCGGCCGCCGCGTGGCGATGCGCGTAGCATTTCCCAGGCCGACACGACGTCGGGACTGGCGGCGCAGCCGGCGCCAGGGCGATGATCTTCAGTGGACCCCTTTTAGGGCACTGGCGAACTCGAGGCGCCGCCGCCAAAAGGCGCGAGACGAATCGCATCCTCGGGACAGACCGTCACGCACAACCCGCAGGCGCGACAGGCATCCGCATTGGTGGCGAATGCGGTCCTTCGGCCATGAGCCCAGAGCTTCAACTTTGTCATTAGCGGCATGGATCTGAAAGCCGCGTCCGACAGCTGTCCGACGACGAAGACGTCATACGGGCAGACCATGACGCAGTCGCCCTTGCCCTCGCATCGACTCGCGTCCACCACGGGACGGATCACGCCTGGGTCGGATTTGCATTTCGCTTGCCGCTGGAGTGCGGCGATGTCCGCAGCGCCGGTAGGACTTTGCCGCTCGCGTTTCATCGGGCGGTACTCCCGTCGGCCGCTTGAAGCGGCGAGCGCTGCAACCGCGGTAAGTAACGCCAAGGGGTTTGCAAGGCGCCGGCCATCGGTCCCATGGTTCGATGTTCCAAGATGGGGACGGCGGAGGAAGTCGGGCTCGTGATATTCATGATTGCGTTACGGGGTGAGGTCGGGCAACCGCGCGGTCGACGAAATACATCAAGGACAGCGACACGATCGTCGTGGCGACCAGCACATAACCCAGCGTATCGAAGTGCAGCAGCGGGCCGCCTTCGGTCTGGACGACCACAAGGCCGGCGATCACTGCGGCAATGCCTCCGGACACCTGCTGCAGCGCCGCGCTGATCGACATGTATGCGCCGCGGTCGGCGGGCAGAGGAAGTGCGGATGTGAGCGCAGAGGCGGCGATAAGGCGGGAGAAGATGCCGATCTGCAGCAGCACCATGACGGCGGCGACCCCCGCAAGCGACGTGCGACCGAGGTGGGTATAGATCGTCACCATGAGGATCGTGGCGGCGCATCCAAAGGCGAACACGCGGAAGGCCCCCACCTTGTCGGCGGTGCGGCCGACCAGCGGGCCGCTCACCATCGAGCAGGCGCCGGTGACGAGGAAGAGCAACGGCAGGCGTTCGAGCGGTATGCCGACATTCTGGACATTGAACACGCTGACGAAGGGCATCAGCATGAAGCCTCCGATGCTGATCAGGCCGGTCGTCGCGAAGCCGACTAGGTAACGGCGCGTCGACAGCACCTGCATCAGGTGATGCCGCGGGCTGCGGTCGGGACGGAGCTGCAGGTGGTCCGCGACCGGCCGAAGGTAGGCGTAGACCACCACCCCGACCGCGGCGCCTACGCCGGCGATCATCAGGAACGGAGCGTTCCAACCCCAGCGGTTCGACAGCCACAGCGACAGCGGGATGCCCAGGACGCTACTGGCCGAGAACGAAGTCTGGATGATGCCCATCACCCGCCCGCGCATCTGCAGCGGGAACAGGTCGGAGACGATCGCGAGCGAGACCGACCCGACGACACCGGCGAACAGGCCGGTAACCATCCGTGCGAACAGAAGGAAGCCATAGCCTCCCGCGATCCCGCACAGCAGAGTACCGACGAGGAAGCCAGCGTAGAAGAACAGCAGCAGCCTCTTGCGGTCGAAACGATCGGCGAAACCCGCAGTCAGGATGCCGGAAACGCCAGCGCTGAAGGCGTACGTCGAGACAACCAGGCCGAACTGGGATGGCGAGATGCGTAGCGCCGGCATGACGAGCGCCCCGAGCGGCGACAGCATCATGAAGTCCAGCACCAGCGTGAACTGAAGAAACGCGAGCGCGCCCGTCACGAACTTCTGGTATGCCGAGAAGGTGCTGGAGGCGGCCCGTGACGCGGGAGTTGAGATCACCCCTTCGGCCGGCGCGTCTTTCATGGCGGTCGCGATCCCTCTACTGCATGAACCAGCCGTGGCTGACGACGAATGACTGGCCCGTCATTGCGGCGGTGGGAAACGCGGCCAGGAAGAGCGCCGTACGTGCGACGTCGTCGAGCGTGGTGAACTCACCGTCCACGGTGCCGCCGAGCATGACCTTGCGGACCACCTGTTCCTCCGTGATGCCGAGCTCTCTTGCCTGCTCCGGGATCTGCTTGTCGACAAGCGGAGTACGGACGAACCCCGGGCAGATGACGTAGGACCGAACGTTGTGCGCCGCCCCCTCCTTGGCCAGCACCTTGGCCAGTCCGAGGAGGCCGTGTTTCGCCGTCACGTAAGCTGACTTCAAGGCCGACGCTTCGTGCGAGTGAACCGAGCCCATGTAGATGACTGTGCCACCGCGCCGGTTGGCGATCATGTGCCTGAGCGCCGCCTGGGTCGTCAGGAAGGCGCCGTCCAGGTGGATCGCCATCATTCGCTTCCAGTCGGCGTAGGCATAGCTCTCGATCGGATTGACGATCTGTATTCCGGCGTTGGACACGAGGATATCCACCGAACCGAATCGCGCGGCGACCTCGTCGGTCGCCGCGCGGACG
>DATKPC010000141.1:0-26725 GCA_035524275.1 Burkholderiaceae bacterium | reverse complement strand
TTCGGCCTGACGCAGAACTTCAAGCTGCAGGGCGAAGTCTCGTTCGACAGCGTGAAGCCCGGCAGCGGCGTCCTGTGGAACGGTGCCCCGGTCGGCACCGAGAACATGACCAAGTTCACGTTCGCGCCAACGGTCTCCATGGGCCCGGCGTACTGGGCGCGTCCGGAAATCCGCTTCTACGTGACGACCGCGCACTGGAACGCGGGGACCAACAACGCCTTCAACCTGGTCAACAGCACGACGACCGGCTACGGCGACCTGGGCGGCAAGACCAACGGCACGAGCTACGGCATCCAGATCGAAGCCTGGTGGTAAGCCGACGCATCAAGGCATGAAACCGGCGCCGCGGTCCCCCGCGGCGCTTTTTTTCGAATCCCTGCGCAGGGGCGTCCGCCGACGGCCTTGCGGCGTTCGCCGAATCGCGACGAGTCCGCTATTCTGGCGATGAACCGGAAGTCGGCCGCGGCGTCGGCGTTGCACGCAGCGGACGGCAGACCACGAAAAGGAACGCCGAAGTGAAGACGAGATTCCTTGCGCGACAGGCGCGTGCCGCCGTCCTCGCGTTGGCCGCGTGCGCGGTCGCGGCCCATGCGCAGACCGATCCGGGAACGACCGGTAACGGCATGCCGGTGACGATCGAGCGTGATACGACCTACCGCAAGGTCGCTTCATTCGAGTACAACGGCCCCGTCGCCTACGTCCGCATCGAGCCGCGCGAGCCAAGCAGCGCCCCGAACCAGTTCCCCTACGTCGTCGACCCGGCCGCGCTGCGCGCGCAACTGGCAGCCCTCCGCGTGCCGAGCGACAAGGACAAGCCGCTGTTCCTCGACGCGGAACTCGACGAGATCGTCGCGCCGCTGGCGCGCGCGTTGGCCAAGGCCAGCGCAGACCAGGACGTCTGCTTCGCGGTCAGCGGCCGGCACGGAAACTACGGCATGCTGACGCCGCGCTCGGTCACGACGGCACGCGTGCTGCGCGTCGACGACCGCCTGAACCTCGTGTTCGGGCTGGTCCACCACGATTGGGACAGCCAGTATCACGCGAACGGCATCGTGCTGCCGTTCGAGCCGGGGCATCGCGGCGCGCCGGCCAAGTACGAGCCGGCCGTCGCGATCGCGCCCGAACTGGGAGCGTCGCATCGCAGCGACTGGATCGTTCTCGCGCCGCCAACCGCGGTCGTGCAGGCGCCGGCGCCGGCAAAGCCCGCCGCAGCGGCGGCGCCGGCTGCCACTGCGGCACCGGGCCCCGCCATGGCACCGGCCGCCGCACCGCCTCCCGCACCGCCGCCCGCCGCCACGAGCGAAGGCGACAAGCGCAACTATTCGATCGTCTCCGAGCGGCTGCGGACGCTCAAGAAGCTGCTCGACGACGGCCTGATCTCGAGCCAGGAGTACGAGGCGAAGAAGCGCGAAATCCTCGAGCAGCTCTAGTCTCGCGGCCCGGCGCCGCCGGGCCTGCCCTCAACGTCCTGCGACGGCGTAGCGCATGAACGACAACCCAGCCCACCTAGCCGGGGTCGACGGCCCCTCCCTCGAAGGCGCCGTGCGCAGCGCGCTGGCGCCGGCAGATCCGGCCTCGGAGCGCGCGCGCTTCGAGGCACTGGCCGCCGTCGTGCGCGGCGCGCTGGAACAGCGCTGGCTGCGCACGACGCTCGCCGAATCGGCGCGGCGCGGGCGCCGCGTGCACTACCTGTCGATGGAATTCCTGATCGGGCGCACGTTGACGAACGCCGTGGACGCGCTCGGACTCACGACGGCCTGCGTGCAGCACGCCGGCGGCGACGCCGGCGCCTGGCGCGAACTCGTCGAGCAGGAGCCGGATGCGGCGCTGGGCAACGGCGGCCTCGGGCGCCTCGCCGCCTGCTTCCTGGACTCGCTCGCGACGCTCGACATTCCCGCGATCGGCTACGGGCTGCGCTTCCGCTACGGGATGTTCGCGCAGGCGATCCGCGACGGCCGCCAGGTGGAATTGCCGGACCTGTGGCTCCAGGCCGGCGACTCCTGGAGCATCCCGCGCTCCGACCTGCATTTCACCGTCGGGTTCGGCGGACGCGTCGAAGCGAACGGCACCTTGCGACGCTGGCTGCCGGACGTCACGGTCGTCGCGCTGGCGCACGACATGGTCGTGCCGGGGCACGGCACCGACCACGTCGCGACGCTGCGGGTCTGGGACGCGCGAGCCAACGAGCCGCTCGACTTCTCCGCGTTCGCGCACGGCGACTATGCAGCGGCGGACGCACGGCGCCGCGAGGCCGACGTCCTCACCTTCCTGCTTTATCCGGACGACAGCACGCCCGCCGGGCTGGAACTGCGCCTCAAGCAGGAATACCTTCTCGTCTCCGCATCGCTGCAGGACATCCTGGCGCGCGACCGGGCGGAAAACGGAACGCTGGCCGGGATCGGCAGGCGCATCGCGATCCACCTGAACGACACGCATCCGGCCCTTGCGGTGCCGGAACTCCTGCGCCTCCTCGTCGACGAGAACGGGATGAGCTGGGACGGGGCGTGGGCCGAATGCCTTCCGGCGTTCTCCTACACGAACCACACGCTGATGCCGGAAGCGCTGGAGACGTGGCCGGTCCGCGTGCTGCAGTCCCTGCTGCCGCGCCACCTGGAGCTGATCTACGAGATCAACCACCGCTTCCTTGCCGGCGTCCGCGAGCGCTTCCCGGGCGACGAGGGGCTGATCGCGCGCGTCTCGCTGATCGACGAACATGGGGAGCGCCGCGTCAAGATGGCGCCGCTGTCGATCGTCGCCTCGCAGCGTGTCAACGGCGTCTCGAAGCTGCACTCCGACCTGATGGTGAGGACGATCTTCGCCGATTACGCGCGGATCTTCCCGGACCGTTTCATCAACGTCACGAACGGCGTGACGCCGCGGCGCTGGGTCGCGCAGGCCAACCCGCCGCTCGCCGCGCTGCTCGACCGCCGCATCGGCGAAGGCTGGCGGCGCGACCTCGGGCGCCTGCAGGACCTCGCAGGCAGCGCGGACGACGCCGAACTGCAGGCCGCGGTGGCCGCGGCGAAGCGCGCCAACAAGGTCGCGCTCGCGACGCGACTGCGAACCGAGCTGGGCATCGACGTCGACGTCGACAGCCTCTTCGACGTACAGGCGAAACGCTTCCACGAATACAAGCGGCAGTTGCTCAACATCCTGCAGGTCGTCGCGCGCTACCAGCGGATCATCGCGGCGCCGTGGCAGCCGCTGCAGCCGCGCACGGTGATCTTCTCCGGCAAGGCGGCCACGGCCTACGTCGCGGCCAAGTCCTTCATCGGACTGATCCACGACGTCGCGCGCGTCGTGAACACGGATCCGCGCGTTGGCGGCCGCCTGAAGGTCGTCTTCCTGCCGAACTACGGGGTCTCGGTCGCCGAAGCCCTGATTCCCGCCGCCGACCTGTCGCAGCAGATCTCGACGGCCGGCACCGAGGCGTCGGGGACCGGGAACATGAAGTTCGCGTTGAACGGCGCGCTCACGATCGGTACCTGGGACGGCGCCAATATCGAGATCGCGGAGGCGGCCGGGGCGGAGAACCTCTTCATCTTCGGCCTGAAGGCCGACGAGGTGGCCCGGCTGCGCGCCGGCGGCTACGAGCCGCGGCGCTACGTGGAACGCGATCCGGTGCTCAAGGCGGTCCTCGACGGGATCGGCGGCGGCCAGTTCTCCCCGGGCGATCCGGGCCGCTACCGGGCGCTCGCGGAAAGCCTGCAGTACCACGACCACTACTGCCTGCTCGCGGATTTCGCGTCGTACGTCGCGGCGCAAGACCAGGTCGACCGGGCATTTGCCGATCGTCCGGGCTGGACGGCCAAGGTGATCCGCAACATCGCCGCGATGGGGTGGTTCTCGACCGATCGCACGATCGCGGAATACGCGCAGAAGGTCTGGAACGTGCCCGCGAGACCCGTGTCCTGATCCGCTCCCCGACCCCGCGTCCCGCGCCGCACCCGACCATGACGAACGATGCCGAACTCGATGCACTCGCCCGCGGCGTGCATGCGAATCCGTTCGCGATCCTCGGCCCGCATGACGCCGGCGACGGCCAGGTGGACGTCCGTGCGTTCCTCCCGGGGGCGCAGCAGGTCGCGCTGGCCGATCCGGACGGCGGCGAGATCGCGCCGATGCAGCGCCTGCACGCCGACGGGATCTTCGAGGCGCGCATCCACGGGCGCCGGATCTGGGCCGGCTACCGGCTGCGCGTCGACTACCCGCTCGGCCATCGCGAGACCGTCGACGATCCCTACCGGTTCGGATCGATACTTTCCGACGCCGACCTGCAGCTGCTGCGCGAAGGCAGTCACCTGCGGCCGTGGCTCGTCCTGGGCGCGCATCCGCAGCACCACGGCGGCGTCGACGGCGTCGGCTTCGCCGTCTGGGCGCCGAACGCGGAGCGCGTCGCGCTGGTCGCCGACTTCAACCACTGGGACGGCCGCCGTCATCCGATGCGGCTGCGCCACGACGGCGGCGTCTGGGAACTCTTCGTTCCGGGCGCCGCGATCGGCGCGCGCTACAAGTTCGAGATCATCCAGCGCGGCGGGCGCCGCGTCCTGAAGGCCGATCCGTTCGCGTTCGCCGCGGAACGACGGCCGGCGACCGCCAGCATCGTCGCGGCCACGCCGCCGCGCCGCGAACTGCCGCCCGAACGCCACCACGCCAACGGCCGTTCCGCGCCGATCTCGATCTACGAGGTCCACCTCGGGTCATGGCGTCGCGCTGCCGACGGATCGTTCCTTGACTGGGATGCGCTGTCGGAGCAGCTGCCGGCCTACGTCGCCGGGCTGGGCTTCACGCACGTCGAGCTGCTGCCGATCTCGGAGCACCCGTTCGACGGGTCGTGGGGCTACCAGCCGCTCGGCCTCTTCGCGCCGACGAGCCGGTTCGGCCACGCCGCCGGCTTCGCGACCTTCGTCGCCGCCTGCCATCGCAGCGGCCTGGGCGTCATCATCGACTGGGTGCCGGCGCATTTTCCGACCGACGAGCACGGGCTCGCGCAGTTCGACGGCACCGCGCTCTACGAGCACGCCGACCCGCGCGAGGGCTACCACCGCGACTGGAACACGCTGATCTACAACTTCGGTCGCAACGAGGTCCGCAACTTCCTCGTCGGCAATGCGCTCTACTGGCTCGAATGCTGGGGCATCGACGGGCTGCGCGTCGACGCGGTGGCCTCGATGCTGTACCGCGACTACAGCCGCAACCCCGGCGAATGGATACCGAACGCGGCGGGCGGCCGCGAGAACCTCGAGGCGATCTCGTTCCTGAAGCGACTCAACGAGGTCGTCGGCAGCCACGCGGCGGGCGCCGTGACGGTCGCCGAAGAGTCGACCGCATGGCCCGGCGTGTCGCGGCCGACGTGGGCGGGCGGACTGGGATTCCACTACAAGTGGAACATGGGCTGGATGCACGACACGCTCGTGTACCTCGCGCACGACCCGATTCACCGCCGCTGGCACCACGGCGAGCTGACGTTCAGCCTGCTCTACGCGTTCCACGAGAATTTCGTGTTGCCGTTCTCGCACGACGAGGTCGTGCACGGCAAGGGCTCGATGCTGGCGAAGATGCCGGGCGATCGCTGGCAGAAATTCGCCAACCTGCGCGCCTGCTACGGCTACATGTGGACGCATCCGGGCAAGAAGCTGCTGTTCATGGGCGCGGAGTTCGCGCAGGAACGCGAGTGGAACCATGACCGCGGCCTCGACTGGGACCTGATGACCGATCCGGCGCATCGCGGCGTGCGCACGCTCGTTCGCGACCTCAACGCGCTGTACCGTTCGCGCGCCGCGCTGCACGAGCTGGACTGCGAGCCCGGCGGCTTCGAATGGATCTGCAGCGACGACGCCGACGAATCGGCGCTCGCGTACCTGCGGCGCGCGCGCGGTGGCGCGCCGCTGCTGGTGCTGTGCAACTTCACGCCGGTCGTGAGGACCGGCTGGCGCGTCGGCGTGCCTGGGACCGGCGCCTGGCACGAGATCCTCAATACCGACTCGGCCTACTACGGCGGCTCCAACGTCGGCAACGGGGCCGGTCGACTCGACGCGGACGAGGTGCCGGCGCACGGGCGCAGCCACTCGATTGCGGTGACGCTGCCGCCGCTGGCCGTCGTCGTTTTCGAGATGCGGTAGCGCAAGAAGGGCGCAGGGAGCACGGAGGGTGCAAGCAGCCGCAACGGTCGTGGCGCCAGGCATCCGGCACGAAACGTGCGAAGCCCTCCAGTGGAAATCGGGGCCGCGAGGGACCAAATCCGGCAATCCGATGGAATCCGCCCCGGGCAGACTACGCGCCAGGCAACCCCACGCGGATCGACGCCGGCCGGCGGGCCGGCGTGGCGAAACCGCAGGCGCAGGCAGGCGATGAAGACCTTGAAGCTCCAGGCCGGGCGGTCGTATCCGCTCGGCGCCACCCTCGACGGCGACGGCGTCAATTTCGCCGTCTACAGCGAACACGCGACGGCGATCGAATTGTGCGTCTTCGATCCGGCCAGCGGCCAGTGCACCGGCCGCGGGCTGCTGCCGGCGACGACCGACGACGTGCGCCATGGGCGGCTCGCCGGCGCCCGCGCCGGCCTCGTCTACGGGCTGCGCGCCCACGGACCCTACGCGCCGCACGACGGGCACCGGTTCAACGCGAACAAGCTCCTGCTGGACCCCTACGCGCGCGAGATCGTCGGGCACTTCGGCTGGCGCGACGAGCATTTCGGCTTCCAGCGCGGCCACCCCGACGGGCACCGCACGTTCGACCATCGCGACAACGCCCCCTGGGCCCTGAAGGCTCGCGTCGCCGCGCCGTTGCCGCAGGATGCCGGCCACTGCGCGCCGCCGCGCATTCCGATCGACCGGACCGTGTTGTACGAGATGCACGTCAAGGGCTTCACGCGACGCCACCCGGCGATCCCGGAAGCCCTGCGGGGCACGTATGCCGGCCTGGCGCACCCGGCGGCGATCGACCATCTCGTGCGGCTCGGCGTCACGACGGTGTCGCTGCTACCGGTCCACTACAGCCTGACCGAGGAGCGGCTGACGACGATCGGCCTGTCGAACTTCTGGGGCTACAACACGCTGGGGTATTTCGCGTGCGATCCGCGCCTCTCGGCCACGCCCGACGATCCGACGGCCACGCGCGCGGAATTCCGCGCGATGGTCGATGCACTGCACCGCGCGGGGCTGGAGGTGGTCCTCGACGTGGTCTACAACCACTCGGCCGAAGGCTCCGAGGCCGGGCCGACGCTGTCGCTGCGCGGGCTGGACAACGCGGCCTATTACCGGCTGCAGCCGGACGACCGCGCGCGGACCGACAACCTGACGGGCTGCGGCAACACGTTGGACTTCTCGCAGCGGGCCGTCGTGCGGCTCGTGCTCGACTCGCTGCGCTACTGGGTCGCGGAGATGGGCGTCGACGGTTTCCGCTTCGACCTCGCGTCCGTTTGCGGTCGCCTCGGCCATGGCTTCGAGCGGCATGCTCCATTCTTCGTCGCGCTCGAGCAGGACCCGGTCCTGGCCGGCGCAAAGCTCATCGCGGAGCCATGGGACGCCGGCCCGGGCGGCTACCAGCTCGGGCAGTTTCCGGGGCGCTTCCTCGAGTGGAACGATGTCTTCCGCGACTCGACGCGCCTGTTCTGGCTGTCGCGCGGCGTCGCGAGCGGCGAGTTCGCGCGCCGCCTGACGGCATCCAGCGACCGGTTCCATCACGGCACGCGGCGGCCGACCGCCAGCGTGAACTTCGTCACGGCGCACGACGGCTTCACGCTGACCGACCTCGTGACCTACAACCACCGCCACAACCACGCCAATGGCGAGCTGAACCGCGACGGCCACCAGGCGAACTTCAGCCACAACTGCGGCGTCGAGGGGCCCAGCGGGGACGCGTCCGTCACGGCGCTGCGCGGGCAACTGAAGCGCGCGATGCTCGCGACGCTGCTGTGCGCGCAGGGCACGCCGATGCTGCTTGCGGGCGACGAGATCGGCCGCACGCAGCATGGCAACAACAATGCATACTGCCAGGACAACGACGTCGGCTGGCTGGACTGGGAGCACGCCGACGAGGAGTTGCAACGGTTCGTCACCGCGGCGATCGCGTTGCGCCGGCGGCACCCGGCGCTGCGGCAGGCAGCGTGGCTCAACGACGGACCGCATCGCGACGGCCGCCACGAGGTCGTCTGGCGCGCGCCCGGCGGCGCGGAGATGACCGTGGCCGACTGGAACGATCCGTCGCGCGGCTGTTTCGCCGCCTGGCTCACGCCGCGCGACCACGCCGCCGTTCTGCTGATCGTCAACGGGCAGGCGACGTCGGTGCGATTCCGGCTGCCGCCAGGACGGTGGACCGTCGACCTCGATTCGTCGCTGCGCGGACCGCACGTCGGCAGCACCGTGGCCGACTGGGCCCTGGTCCCGGACCGGACGCTGCTCGTGCTCTGCATGCCCGAGCCGGCCTAGAGCGCCGGCGTCGGCCCCTCCTTGCACGCCTTCCACGGCCCGATCGAACCCCCACCCCATGTCGACGACCCGGCTACGACGCGAATCCGGCGTCATCCTGCACCCGACCTCGCTTCCCGGCCCGCACGGCATCGGCGACTGCGGACCGTCGGCGTATCACTTCGTCGACTGGCTGGCGGGCGCCGGGCAATCCTGCTGGCAAATGCTGCCCCTCAATCCGATCGGGCCCGGCAACTCGCCTTATGCCAGCGTCTCGGCCTTCGCGGCCTCGCCGCTGCTCGTCGCGCTGGAGCCGCTCGCCGAGGCCGGCTGGCTCGCACCGCCGGACGCCGCCGACCTGGCGTCGTTCGACCCGCGCAAGGTCGACTTCGAGCGCGTCGTGCCGTGGCGGATGGACCGGCTCAGGGACGCCGCCGAGGGCTTCTCGCGCCGCGCGGACGCCGCGACGCGCGCGCGCTTCGCGGCCTACCGCGAGGCCCAGCGGACATGGCTGGACGACTACGCGTTGTTCATGGCGCTCGATACGGCGCAACGGCGCGCGGCGCACGCCGCCGGCCGCGAGGCGCCGGCCTGGCCGCAGTGGCCCGCGCCGCTGGCCCGCCGCGAACCGGCCGCGATGGCGGCCGCGCGCGAGGAACATGCCGGTGAAATCCGCTTCTGGCAGTTCGTCCAGTGGTGCTTCGGCGAGCAGTGGGCGCGGCTGCGCCAACATGCGCGCGAACGCGGCGTGCGCCTGGTCGGCGACCTGCCGATCTTCGTCGCGCACCATTCGGCCGACTGCTGGGCGCGGCCGGACCTGTATCGCCTCGACGCCGCGTTCGCGCCGACCGTCGTGGCCGGCGTGCCGCCCGATTTCTTCAGCGCGACGGGCCAGCGCTGGGGCAATCCGCTCTACGACTGGGACGCGATGGCGCGCGACGGCTATGCGTGGTGGATCGCGCGCCTCCGGCGCCAGCTGGACCTCGCGGACATCGTCCGGATCGATCACTTCCGCGGCTTCGCCGCGTACTGGGAAATCGACGCCGCCTGCGAAACCGCGGTCGAGGGCACCTGGCGCGCCGGGCCGGGCGCGGCCCTTTTCGAGCGGCTGCGCGATGCGCTCGGCGGCGAGCTGCCGGTGATTGCCGAGGACCTCGGCATCATCACGCCGGACGTCGAGGCGCTGCGCGACGGATTCGGCCTGCCGGGGATGCGCGTGCTGCAGTTCGCCTTTGGCGAGTCGCCCGACCACCTGTTCCTGCCCCACAACTACATCGAGAACTGCTGCGTCTATACCGGTACCCACGACAACGACACGGTCGTCGGGTGGTGGGCGACCGCGGCGGAACGCGAGCGGCGCTACGCAAGCCAATACCTCGACCTGGACGGCCACGATATCCATTGGGCGATGGTCCGCGCCGCATGCGCCTCAGTCGCGCGCCTCGCGATCTATCCGCTGCAGGACGTGCTCGGGCTCGATGCGAGCCACCGGATGAACACCCCGGCGCTGACCGGCTGCTGGACGTGGCGGTTCGAGTGGAACATGGTCGGCCCGGAGCCGGGCAAGCGGCTCGCCGAAATGGCCGCGTGCTACGGACGGCGAGGCGGTATCGCATAATCCGATGTCCTCCGATTCGTCATCGAAAGGCAGTCCGATGCCCGACGTCAAACAGGCCCGCGTCCTGATCCTCGGATCCGGACCGGCCGGCTACACCGCGGCGATCTACGCCGCGCGCGCGAATCTGCAGCCGATGCTGGTCACCGGGCTGGCGCAGGGCGGGCAGCTCACGACGACGACCGACGTCGACAACTGGCCTGCCGATCCGGACGGCGTCCAGGGCCCGGAACTGATGGAGCGCTTCCTGAAGCATGCCCAGCGCTTCGACACCGAGATCGTCTTCGACCACGTCCACACCGTGCGCCTGGACCGGCGGCCCTTCGAGCTCGTCGGCGACTCGGCGGAATATCGCTGCGACGCGCTGATCGTCGCGACCGGCGCGTCGGCCAAGTATCTCGGGCTGCCGTCGGAAGAGGCCTTCAAGGGCCGCGGCGTTTCCGGCTGCGCCACCTGCGACGGCTTCTTCTATCGCGGGCGCGACGTCTGCGTGGTCGGCGGAGGCAACACGGCGGTCGAGGAGGCGCTGTACCTCGCCAACATCGCGCGCCACGTGCACCTGATCCATCGCCGCGACCGCTTCCGCGCCGAAGCCATCATGATCGACAAGCTGATGCAGAAGGTCGGCGAGGGGAAGATCCAGCTCCACCTCTGGAGCGTCCTGGACGAGGTGGTGGGCGACGACCAGGGCGTCACGGGCGTTCGCATCCGCGACACGCGCCAGGCGCGCTCGACGACGCTCGCGGTGCATGGCTGTTTCATCGCGATCGGGCACGAACCGAACACGGCGATCTTCGCCGGCCAGCTGGAAATGAACAGCGGCTACATCCTGACCCGTGCGGGCCACGGCGGTCTTGCGACAATGACGAGCGTCGAGGGCGTGTTCGCGGCGGGCGATGTCCAGGACCACGTCTATCGGCAGGCGGTGACGTCCGCCGGCACCGGGTGCATGGCGGCGCTGGACGCGCAGCGGTGGCTGGAATCGCGCGCCGTTGCCGTCGAGCCGTCGGCCGTGGCGGCCTGAGGGCCGGTGACCCGGCGCTGAGGGCCAAGAGGCGAGGGCCAAGAGGCGAGGGCCGAGGGCCGAGAGATGCGCGCCGTCGAGTTCGCCGGCGGCATCGTGGAGCCGAGTCATGGCGACGCGACTGAAGACCTTCGACGAGCTCGGCGCGCTGCGTGCCGAGCTGGAGCGGCGCGAGCGCGCGCGCGAGGCGGCGGAACGCGAGCGGCTCGCCGCAGCGCGCGCCGTCGCGCGCGAATCCGGCGATTTTCATGAGGCGATGAAGGACGTCGCGCCGCTGAGGCGCGACGCGCGCCACGTGGCGCCGCTGCCGCAACCGCCGCCGCACCCGCGGCAACGCCAGCGCGACGATCGCGCCGTCCTGCAGGAATCGGTCTCCGACGAGATCGACATCGAGTCGCTGCTGGAGACCGACGATGCGCTGTCGTACCGCCGCGCCGGAATCGGCCCGGACGTGCTGCGGCGCCTGCGGCGCGGCGAATGGATCATCCAGGACCAGCTCGACCTGCACGGTCATCGCGTCGACGAAGCCCGGATCGCGCTTGCCGAGTTCCTGCGCGAAGCGGTGCGGCGTGGCGTGCGCTGCGTCCGCGTGATCCACGGCAAGGGACTCGGCTCCAAAGGACGCGAGCCGGTGCTCAAGAACAAGGTGCGCGGATGGCTCGTCCAGCGCGAGGCCGTCATCGCCTTCTGCCAGGCGCGCGCGCCCGACGGCGGCGCCGGCGCGTTGATCGTCCTGCTGCGACCGACGCGCACGTAGCGGCGTTTCGGCCGCCCGGACCTCAAGCCTCCGCCTGCCTCCAGACGCAGCGCTTCGATTCACGCTCGATCGCGTCGAGGATGGCCTCGTGCGCACGGGCCTCGTCGGGGTCCGCCTCGACCCGAGCCAGACGCGCGACATCGACCGTCAGCGTCGCATCGGTCGCGGAGGCGGGCTGCAGGTCCATCGCGAGGCTGTCCTGGCCGCGCGTCATCGCGAGGTAGACCTCGGCGAGCAGTCCGGCGTCGAGCAGCGCGCCGTGCAGCGTCCGGTGACGGTTCGACACCCCGTAGCGCTCGCACAGCGCGTCGAGCGAATTGCGCTTGCCCGGATGCATCTCGCGCGCCAGCCGCAGCGTGTCGGTGACGCGACAGGCGCTCTCGAAGCGCGGCCTGCCGAGGCGGCCGAGCTCGGCGTCGAGGAATGCGACGTCGAACGGCGCGTTGTGGATGATGACCTCGGCGTCGCGGACGAAGTCGAGCAGGTCGTCGACGATCTCGCCGAAGCGCGGCTTGTTCGCGAGGTCTTCCAGGCGCAGTCCATGGACGGCCGTCGCGCCGGCGTCGATCTCGCGTTCCGGATTGATCCAGTGGTGGAACGTCCGGTCGGTGACGCGGCGGCCGACGAGCTCTATGCAGCCGACCTCGATGATCCGGTGGTTTTCCCGGACCTCGAGCCCCGTCGTCTCGGTATCGAGGACCACCTGTCTCATCGATGCCCCGGCGCCGGAATGCCGCGATTGGCCAGCGCATCGGCGCGTTCGTTGCCGGGGTCCCCGGCGTGGCCGCGGACCCAGCGCCACTCGATCTCGTGGCCGGCGCTCAGCTCGTTGAGCCGGCGCCACAGGTCCTCGTTCTTCACCGGCGCCTTCGACGCGGTGCGCCAGCCGCGCCGGATCCAGCCGGGCAGCCATTCCGTCATGCCGAGCTGCACGTATTGCGAATCGGTGTGCACGACGACGCGACAGCGGTGCTTCAGTTGTTGCAGCGCCTCGATGACCGCCGTGAGCTCCATCCGGTTGTTCGTCGTCGAGGACTCGCCGCCGAAGATCTCCTTCTCGCGCCCGGCGGTGCGCAGCAGCGCACCCCAGCCTCCCGGACCGGGATTTCCCTTGCACGCCCCGTCGGCCCAGATCTCGACGACGGCCGCTTCGCCGGCCGCGCCGGCGGCGGCCACGGAAGATTCGCCTGCGGGCGCGGTCGCCGGAGGCGCAAGCTCGATTCGGCGCGGATGCTTCACCGCACCTCCGGGACGGCGCCGCGCGTCATCGCGCGGCCGCCGGGGGCGTTGGATCGTTGGCGGCGCGCTCCGAAGGGATGCCGTGCAGGCGGCGCACGTTCGCGCCGATCGTCGAGGTCCGCGGCGCCACGGCCGCCAGCGCCGAGCGGCGTTCCTCGCGCCGCTTCCACGTCGGCCCGATAAGGCGCATGCCGCGCACTCGCTTGACGGCCTCGACGAAGTAGACGGAGCCGAAGACCGGCCACCAGCGGTCGCCGGCGCGCTCCATGAACGCCCAGCGCCCGAGCCACCGCTCGCTGCGTGCCCACGGCGCGTAGCAGCCGAATCGCCCCCGGCTCGCCTCGAACGACAGCAGCTTCAGCCAATCCTTGATCCGCGACAGCGAGATCAGCTGGCCTTCCGCCGGCAGGAACGGCGCTGCGCCCAGGCGGCCGGCCGCGTGGCGTAGACCCCACAGGCTCGTCGGATTGAAGCCCGAAATGATCACGTGGCCTTCCGCCACCAGCACGCGATCGACTTCGCGCAGGACCTGGTGCGGCTCCGGCGCGAATTCCAGGATGTGCGGCATGACGACCAGGTCGATCGACTGCGAGGCAAACGGCAACTCGCCGAAATCGTTGATGACCGCGACGCGCGGCCGGACCTGGACGACCGCGGCGCTCCCCGGTGCCGGCGCCTCGATGGCCGGATCGTGACCGAATCCCGGCGACGGGAAGCGATCGGAGGCACAGAGCCTCAGCGGCATCCGGTTCTCGCGCAATGCGTCGATCTCCGGCATGCCCAACTGCAGCGCGTGGTAGCCGAAGATGTTCGCGACCTGCGCGTCGAAATGCGCCTGCTCCCAGTCGAGGACGTATCGCCCGGCAGGCGATGCCAGGAACGCGGCGAGGCTGGCGATTGACTCGCCGGCTCCCGATGCGCAACGATCCGCGTTCGCCGAATCAAGCCGCATGCGGCCTTCCGTTAGCCATGAACACTAGGACCCCACCGCACTCACCCGCCGGGCCGGCCGGCCCGGCCAACGGCGCACGCGCCGCGCTGCCGCTCGCCATCGACCCGGTGCCGGCGTTCCAGGACAACTACATCTGGCTTCTCGCTGCGGGCAGCCGCGCCGTCGTCGTCGACCCCGGCGATGCCGCGCCGGTCCTGGCCGCGCTGGATCGTCGCGGGCTGGCGCTGGACGCCATTCTAATCACCCATCACCATCCGGATCATGTCGGCGGCGTCGAAGCGCTCGTCGCCGCGTCCGGGGCATCGCGCGTGCGCGTCATCGGCCCCGCGCGCGAAAACATCCCGTGCATCACCGAACGCGTCGCCGGCGGCGAGCGGGTCACGCTGCTGGGCCACGATTTCGATGTCATCGACGTCCCGGGGCATACGCTGGGGCACGTCGCCTACTACGGCGCCGCGCTGGAAGCGGTGTTCTGCGGCGACACGCTGTTCTGTGGCGGCTGCGGGCGTCTTTTCGAGGGCACGCCGCAGCAGATGTTCGATTCGCTCGCCCGGCTGGCCGCCCTGCCGGGGTCAACCCGTGTCTACTGTGCGCACGAATACACGCTGTCGAACCTGCGTTTTGCGCAGCGCGTCGAGCCCGACAGCGCCGCGCTCACGGCGCGGCTCGAAGCCTGCGTCGCCGCGCGCGGCCGATCGGAGCCGACCGTCCCGTCGACGATCGACGCGGAACGGGCGACGAACCCGTTCCTGCGCTGCCGCGAACCAGCTGTCCGGTCGGCGGCGGCTTCGCGAACGCCAGGCGCCGACGCCGACGCCGTGGCCACGTTCGCCGCGCTGCGCGCGTGGAAAAACGTCGCCTGATCTCGCAATCGACGCCGCGGAAACGCGCGCCGCGGCGGAGAGTCCTTGCGGCTTGCCTTGGAGTAAGCATGCACCTACACTCCGCCGACCTCGACGTGGAGAAGACGCCCCGGAACCGGGCCAGCGACGCATGAAAAGAGCCCTGCCGATCATCGCGTGCGCCGCAGCGTGCCTGCTCTCGTCTCCGAGCCGCTCGGCGGAAGCGCGACTCCAGGACACGATTCCCTCCACGCCGTCGGTGGATCCGACCGATCCCCTGGCACAGCTCATCCGATCCTCCGCGCGCGCGCCGACGACACCCGCAACGGCCGTGCAGCCGCCGGCGAAGCCCGTCGTCGCCGTGGCGCCGAGCTCCGCGCCCGCGCGCGGCAACGCGGACCCGGTCCGCGAACTGATCGAACGCATCACACCCCCCGCAAGGGCCACGACGGCCGCCGCGACACGAGGGCCTGACAAGTCCAACGCGTCCGACACGCCGGCCGGGTCGGTGTCGCCATCGAGCGTTTCCCCGACGACGGATCCCGCGGCAGGAACGCCTGCCACCGCGCAGCCTTCGAGCGAGCCGAATACGGCGTCATCCGACTCCTCGGCGTCGCCGCAGCCGCCCAGCGCCGCGCCGGCGATGCCGGCTGCCGCCGAAACCGGCGCGACGCCCGGGGCTGCGCCCGCGGCGTCGCCGGGCGCGACGCCGGTCGCCACGTCGCTGTGGGACCGTATCCGGCGCGGCTTCAAGATCGGCGACCTGGACAACCGGCTCGCGA
Organism: Burkholderiaceae bacterium; assembly: GCA_035524275.1. Classification (GTDB taxonomy): domain Bacteria; phylum Pseudomonadota; class Gammaproteobacteria; order Burkholderiales; family Burkholderiaceae_F; genus DATKPC01. The sequence goes on along the minus strand of DATKPC010000141.1, from coordinate 11,106 downwards.
CGAATCGCACGCAATGGTACGCATCGCAGCCCGACTACATGGCGCGCATGGCGGAGCGCGCCGGGATGTACCTGTATTACATCGTCGAGGAGATCGAGAAGCGCGGCATGCCGATGGAGGTCGCGCTGCTGCCGTTCATCGAGAGCGCGATGCAGCCGGAGGCCACGTCGCAGGCCAAGGCCGCGGGACTGTGGCAGTTCATTCCGTCGACCGGCCGCCTCTTCTCGCTCGAGCAGAGCGCCTGGAAGGACGACCGGCGCGACGTGATCGAATCGACGCGCGCCGCGCTCGACTACCTGCAGACGCTGTACTCCGAATTCAACGACTGGCAGCTGGCGCTGGCGGCGTACAACTGCGGCGAGGCCGGCGTGGAGCGCGCGCTGGCACGCAACCGGGCGGCGCATCGTCCGCTCGACTATGCCAGCCTGCAACTGCCTCGCGAGACGCAGTGGTACGTGCCGAAGCTGCAGGCGATCAAGAACATCATTCGCGACCCGTCGCGCTACAGCATCGAACTGCCGGCGGTTCCGGACGCGCCGTACTTCGTCGTCGTGAACCGTTCGCGCGACATCGACGTGGCAACGGCCGCGCGCCTCGCCGACATGCCGGTCGAGCAGTTCCGCGCCCTGAACCCGGCGTTCAACCGCCCCGTCATCGTCGGCGCCGCTGCGCCCAACATCCTGCTTCCCGCAGACCGTGCCGAAACCTTCGGCGCCAACCTCGCGGCGTTCGAGTCGACGGGCCAGGCCCTGTCGAGCTGGACCACCTACAAGCTGCGCAGCAACGAAACGCTGGCCTCGGTCGCGCAGCGCGTTGGCCTCGGCGAGGCGCAGCTGCGCGAGGCGAACCGCATCCCGCCGCGCTACCGCCTCGGCGCCGGCTCGACGATCCTGATTCCGCGCGACGAATCGATGGACAGCGACATCGACGCCAACAGCCTCGCGGCCGACTTCACGCTGATCCCCGAGCCCGGTCCGCGGCGCCCGTTGACGTATCGCGTGCGTTCCGGCGACACGCTCGACGCCGTCGCACACCGATGGGGCGTGCGGACCAGCGACCTCGTCGCCTGGAACGGCCTGCACAGCACGACGCTGTTCCCCGGCCAGCGCTTGAGCCTGATGACGTCCTCCAGAAGCCCGTCCTCGACGCGCGTCGTGCGCCGGACGCCGGCTGCGCACCCGCGCAACCGCAGCGTCGCGAGCGGCACGTCCGTTCCCGTCGCGAAGGCCAGCCTCGCCGCCCAGCGATAATCGCTCCTGGCCGGCGTTCCGGGCAGCGCAGAGGGGGCGGTGACCGGTCCGCGTTCAAAAACGCAATCAAGACGGAACTACGACGATGGGATTCCTTTCCGGAAAGCGCCTCCTGATCACGGGCGTGCTGTCCAACCGATCGATCGCCTACGGCGTCGCGAAGTCGTGCCGCCGCGAAGGCGCGGAGTTGGCATTCACATACGTTGGCGACCGCTTCCGCGAGCGGATCACCGAGATCGCCCAGGAGTTCGACTCCAAGCTCGTGTTTCCCTGCGATGTCGGCGACGACGCGCAGATCGAAGGCCTTTTCCAGAAGTTGCGCGAGTCCTGGGATGGATTCGACGGAATCCTGCATTCGATCGGTTTCGCCCCGCGCGAGGCGATTGCCGGTGATTTCCTCGACGGCCTGTCGCGGGAAGGTTTCCGGATCGCGCACGACATCTCCAGCTACAGCTTCCCGGCGCTCGCGCGCGCGGCCCTGCCGATGATGCAAGGGCGGGCCGCGGCACTGCTGACGCTGACCTACCTCGGCGCCGTCCGCGTGCTGCCCAACTACAACACGATGGGCCTTGCCAAGGCTTCGCTCGAGGCCTCGGTTCGGTACCTCGCCGCCAGCCTGGGCCCGAAGGGCATTCGCGTCAACGCGATCTCGGCCGGCCCGATCCGGACCCTCGCCGCGGCGGGCATCAAGGATTTCGGCCGGATCCTGGACCTGGTCGAGCATGCGGCGCCGCTGAGGCGCAACGTCACGATCGACGACGTCGGCAACGTGGCCGCCTTCATGCTCTCCGACCTTGCCGCGGGCATCACGGGCGAGATCACCTACGTCGACGGCGGCTTCAGCCAGGTCATCGCGGGAACGATGTAGGCCGTCGGTCGGCGCGCCAGGGAGAGCCATCGATGGCGGAAGATGCTGCCGGGCAGGTGCAACGATGAGCATGAAAAGCCTCTTTCGCCAGGAGGCGATCGAGGCTCAGCGCCAGAAGGCGCTCGGCGAGCTCTCGGTCGCTCAACCCATCCCGGCGTGGCTCTTCACTTTCATCGCGGTGGCGTTCGCGGCCGTGGCCGCGGTCTTCGTCTATACCGGGCACTACACGCGACGCGAGCGCGTCGACGGCTATCTCGCACTCGACGCCGGTGCGGCGCAGATCCGCGCCCCGGAGTCCGGCACGGTCACGGAACTGCTCGTTCGCGAAGGCGACGAGATCGAAAGCGGCGCGCCGATCGCGCGGTTGACGCTGGAGCGCGCAACGGCGGGCCGCGCGCAGTCCGAACTGGTCGAGCGCGAAATGCACGAACGCCTTGCCGCGATCGAGGCGGAGAAGAACCAGAACCGGATGCTGGGATCGCAGCGCGCGGAACAGGAGCGGCGCAAGGTCGAACTGCTGCGCAGGGAAATGCAGCAGGCCAGCGCCGAGATCGACCTGCAGCGCCAGCGGGTCGCGCAGACGCAGGACGAGGTGTCGAAGGCGGAGGACCTGGTCCGGCGCGGCTTCTATTCCGACGATCGCCTGCGAATGGTCCGCAGCGAGCTCTTCGACCAGAAGGCGCGACTCAACGCCGCCGAGCGCGCGCGAACCGCGACGCAACGGGAGCTGGACGCCGCGCAGCTGGAATTGCCGTCGATCGACATCCAGCGCCAGACGCAGGAGGAGCAGCTGATCCGGCAGGGCAGCCAGTTGCAGGAAGAACTCGCGCAGGAGGAGGCGCGGCGCGAAACGGTGATACGCGCGCCCATCAGCGGCATCGTGACGAACATCGCGGTGGCACGCGGCGATTCCGTGGCGGCCGACCATCAGCTCGCGACGCTGCTGCCGCGCGGCAGCGGGTTGCGGGCGGAGCTGCTGGTGCCGACGCGCGCGATCGGATTCGTTGCGCCGGGCAATCGGGTCGTGCTGCGCTACGAGGCCTTTCCTTTCCAGCGCTTCGGGCAGTACGGCGGCACGGTCCAGAGCGTCGGCCAGACCGTGTGGTCGCAGGGCGACGCGATCGGGCCCCTCACCGCGCACGAGCCGGTCTATCGCATCGACGTGAAGCTCGACAGCCAGACCGTCGACGCCGGGACGCAGCACGTGCCGCTGCGCCCCGGGATGCTCGTCAATGCGGACCTGCTGCTCGAGCGACGCACGGTCTTCGAGTGGATCTTCGAGCCGGTGATCGCGCTGCGCGCCCGGCTTCAATGAACCGCGCCACGGCGAGCCGCCGCACCCGATGAGCCTCTTCAAGCGCCGCGTCCCCCTGATCCTGCAGAGCGAGGCGCCGGAATGCGGCATCGCCTGCGTCGCGATGATCGCGAGCTACCACGGGCTGCGCACCGACCTGTCCTCGATGCGGCTGCGCCTGTCGCCGTCGATGAAAGGCGTCACGCTGCAGCACATCGCCGCGATGGCCGACGCGATGAAGCTGTCGCTGCGCGGCGTGCAGGCGCCGCTGGAGGCCCTCGGGCAACTGCGCCTGCCGGCGATCCTGCACTGGGACATGAACCATTTCGTCGTCCTCACGCGGGTCTCGCGCAACCGCATCACGATCCACGACCCGGCGCGAGGGCGGCGCCAGCTGACGCTGCAGCGCGCGTCGAGGCACTATACGGGCATCGCCGCCGAGCTCACGCCGAGCGCGGATTTCGTCCCGCGCGACGAGCGGCAGAGCGTATCGGCGTGGCAACTGCTGGAAGCGGCGACGGGGCTGGGCGGCACGATCATGCAGATCGTGCTGCTGTCGCTCGTCCTCGAATTGCTCGCGATCGCCGCGCCGTTCTTCGTGCAGATCGTCATCGACCGCGTCGTCGTCGGTCGCGACCGCGACCTGCTGACCGTGCTGGGCGTCGGCTTCGCGCTGCTCGCGGCGATGCAGGTCGTCGTCACGGCGCTGCGCGGGTGGCTGGGGATCTACTTCTCGACGCACCTGAACCTGCGCCTGCTCGACGGGCTCTTCGGGCAGATGATGCGGCTGCCGCTCGTCTGGTTCGAGAAGCGCCACATCGGCGACATCGTGTCGCGCTTCCGCAGCGTCGACGCGATCCAGCGCACGCTGACGCTGGCGTTCATCGAGACGGTCGTCGACGGCGCCATGGTCGTGCTCACCGCGCTGGTGATGGTCTGGTACAGCCCGACGCTGTCGGCGATCGTCTTCGGCGCGGCCGCCATGTATGCGCTGGTGCGCTGGGCGCTCTATGGCCCGGCGCGCCGGGCGCTCGACGAGCAGATCGCGCACGAAGCGAAGTCCTCGACGCACTTCATCGAGACGCTGCGCGGCATGCTCGCGCTCAAGATGAACCTGCGCGAAAGCGAGCGGCGCACGGCCTACCGCAACCTGACGGTCGAGCACAGCAACGCGACCGTCGCGGTCCAGTCGCTGGCGCTGTGGCAGCGCGCCGCCAACGGCCTCATCTTCGGCTTCGAGAACGTCGCGGTGATCTGGATCGCGGCGCTTCTCGTCCTCGACGGGAAGTTCTCGACCGGGATGCTGTTCGGCTTCCTGTCGTTCAAGCTGCTCTTCCTCAATCGCGTCAACAACCTGATCGACAAGGCGGCCGAGTTCCAGATGCTCGACCTGCACGCCGAGCGCATCGCCGACATCGCGCTGGCGAAGCCGGAGCCGTTGCCGGGCGCGGTCACCTCCGGTTTCGGGGCGTCGCTGTCGATCGAGGCGCGCGGCCTCGGATTCGCCTACGGCGTCGAGGGCGCGGCGTTCCGCGGCATCGACTTCTCGATCCGTCCCGGCGAATCGGTCGGCATCATCGGTCCGTCCGGCAGCGGCAAGTCGACGCTCGTGAAGGTGCTGGTCGGGCTGCTCGATCGCACCGAGGGCGAACTCGCGATCGCCGGGCGCGACATCCGCGACCTCGACCGCGCCTCCTACCGGCGGTCGCTCGGCGTCGTCCTGCAGGACGACCAGCTTTTCGGCGGAACGATCGAGGACAACATCAGCTTCTTCGACCCGAACCACGACCCGAACAAGGTGAAGATGGCCGCTCGCCTGGCGGGCATCGACGCCGAGATCCTGTCGATGCCGATGCAGTACAACACGATCGTCGGCAGCCTCGGCACGGCGCTGTCGGGCGGGCAGAAGCAGCGCGTGCTGCTCGCGCGGGCGCTGTACCGGCGACCGCAGGTCCTGTTCCTCGACGAGGCGTTCGACCAGCTCGACCTGGCACGCGAACGCGACATCATCGGCGGGCTCAAGGCCCTCGGAATCGGGCTGGTGCTCGTGAGCCATCGGCCCGACTCGTATCGCCACGTCGATCGCGTCGTGGTGCTCGGTGATCCGGGCGAGGTGATCGCGATGCGACCGCGGTCGCTGCCGCCGGCGCAGGAGGTTCCGCCCGCGGACACGGCGGCGCAGGGGGGCGGCTAGCCTCGCCCGCAGGCGGGGCCGCGCGCTATTCGCGCGCCAGCGGGCCCGCCGGCGGACCCTGCACGCCGGAGGCACTCGCCTTGCGCAGCGTGTCGGCGATCTTGCGTCGCGCGCGGATGAACGTCGACTCGCCGGCGGCCAACGCGAGATGCGCGTCGAGGTCCCCGACTTCGCGCTGCAGCCGCGGCACCATCGCGACGAACAGGTCGGTGAGTTGCGGATCGAACTGCTTGCCCTTCAACCGCAGGATCTCGTCGAGTGCATCCTGCGGCGTTCGCGCGGTGCGATAGGCGCGGTCGTGCGTCAGCGTGTCGAAGACGTCGGCCAGCGCCGTGATGCGTGCGCCGAGCGGGATCGCGGTCTCGCCGATGCCGAACGGATAGCCGTTGCCGTTCCACCATTCGTGGTGGAACCGCGCGATGTCCTCGGCGAGCTTCAGGTGCTCTTCGTGGCTCTGCGCCAGCAGCTCGGCGCCGATCGTGGCGTGCGCGCGAACCAGCGACAGCTCGGCCTCGTTCAGCCGCCCGCGCTTGAGCAGGATGCCGTCGGGTACGCCGACCTTTCCGATATCGTGCAGGCGCGCCGCGAGATCGATCATCGCGCACGTGTCGTCGTCGCAGCCGTACTCCTGCGCGAGCAGCGACGCCAGCCGGCCGACGCGGAAGCAGTGCTCGCCGGTGGCGTCGTCGCGCAGTTCCGCGGTGATCGCGAGGCGCTCCAGCATCTCGATCCGCGCCCGGACCATCTCCTGCCGTGCGACCTGCTTCGCGAGCTTGTGCCGCAGCGCGCTCTCGTGGTGTTCCATCACGCGGTCGACCGTCGTGCTCGGCTCGGAAGCCCGGCGGCGCTCCAGGCGGTCGAGATGCAGCCGGTGGTGGAACAGCGCGTTCTCCTTCCTCACTTCGCCCGTATGCATCATCAGCTCGCGGAGATACACGAGCGCGATATCGTGCTTGCTGGCGGCTTCGTGCGCCTTGACCATCGCGATCAGGGCATCGCGCAGGACGCCCCGCTGGGCGCGAGCCCTTTCGAGTACCCGCGCCAGCCGCGACAGGCCGATGTCGGCCTGGCCGTTGTGGACTTCGACGAGGCCTTCGGCAATCGCCGCCTCGAATTCGGCGCGATCCAGCCGCGACGTCGATGCAAACTGCTTGGCGAGAGCCGCCCTTTCCTTGGCCGTCGCATAGGCCTTCGCCTCGATCAACAACCGGGCATAGGTCGCCTCGGCGGTCGTGCGCTGGACCAGTTCCGAAGGACTCGACGGCTCGCCTCCGCTCTCGATCGCCTGCACGATGCTGCGCAGCCCGGCCCCGTACTCTTCCAGGTGGAGGTGGCAGAGGGCGATGTTCCCGCGGGCCGCGAGCACGATCCAGCGCGACGCCGGGCGCTCATCGCCCGCCAGGAGTTCGACGGCGCGGTCGAGGCACGCGATGCTATCGCGGTAGGCGGCGGTTTGTATGAACGCGACGCCGAGATTGTTCCAGACCGAAGCGGCGAGTGACAGGTCGGGAAGCCTTTCAGCGTATTCCAGCGCCGCGGCGTAGGACTCGATCGCCCCCGGGTAGTCGCCCGCGTCCACGTAGACGACGCCGCGCAGATTGAGCGCGCGGCGATTGGCCGCGTCGTCGCCAACCGCATTCGCGCAGGCGACGGCGTCGTCGGCGACCTGGAGCGCCGCGCGGGCGCGGCCATTGAGAAACAGATACTCGACGATCGTGAGGCAGCAGCGCAGGCAGGCCGGCGTCGGCGTTTCCATGGCGATGCCATGCAGAAGGCGAGCCGCCTCGGCGAAATCGTTCGGCGTGTCCAGCGAGGGCGAGCGCGTCGCGAGCGACAGCAACTCGGCAAGTTCGCCGACATCCCGATCGACGCACTCAACCGCAGGTTTCGCACCCGTTTCAAGTGCAAGACGTAATCGTTCCAGAACCTCAATCGCCACGTACTTGCCTTTAGCCCATCGACGCGAAACCGATTATTGCGATTGTGCAGCAAATTTTCCGACCGCAAACTCCGGTTGTTCCATTTGTCTAAGATTTTTTCCGGGTTTGTCGCATACAAACCCTTGATTTCGACATTTTGTCTAACAGTGAGATTGAGAGGGGAAGCACATGGAACTGGCGAATCAGGAAGTTGTCCGCGAAGCCGAGACCGCGATCGACGAGCGCACCACGAGCGTCCAGCCCGCAGCGCCCAAGGCCGCGATTGCCGAGCTTTCCTCGCTGGAACTCGCCTGGGTCGGCGGCGGCGGCGGAATCGTTTCGCTTCACTAGCCCGCCCAGGGCCGACAGCGGCGCGGTCTACTTGCCGTCGATTTCAACTTGCCGTCGACTAATAGGCATCGATCTCCGCCGCCATCCCCGCCCCGCGCAGGACCCGCAGCACCTCTTCGATGTGCTCGGGTCCGCGCGTCTGCAGCACCATCTCCAGCTGGGCGTTCTGCAACGGCAGTGCCGTGAACGCGCGCTGGTGCTGCACCTCCTCGATGTTGGCGCCGACCTGACCGACGAGCGCGGCCACGCGCGCGAGCTCGCCCGGCATGTCGCGGATCGCGACGCGGATCCGCGCCAGCCGGCCGGCGCGCACCATCCCGCGTTCGATGATGTCGGCGAGCAGGATGGGGTCGATATTCCCGCCGCATAGGACCAACCCTACCCGCCGGCCCTCGAAAAGCGCGCGGTGCTGCAGCAGCGCCGCGAGCCCGGCCGCGCCGGCGCCCTCGACCACCGTCTTCTCGATCTCCAGCAGCAGCAGGATCGCATGCTCGATGTCGCCGTCGGAGACGAGCACGACGTCGTCCACCAGATCGCGGACGATCCGGCGCGTGATCTGCCCCGGCGACTTGACCGCGATCCCTTCGGCGAGCGTCGCCGCCGCCGACTCCATGTCGACGCCCTTGAACCACGCGTACATGGCCGGGAAACGGTCGGTCTGCACGCCGACGATCCGAATCGACGGCTTCAGCGCGCGCGCCGCGGTCGCGATCCCGGATATGAGCCCGCCGCCGCCGACCGCGACGCACAGCGTGTCGATCTGCGGCTGAGCCGCGAGCATCTCGAGGCCGATCGTGCCCTGGCCCGCGATCACCGACGGGTCGTCGTACGGATGCACCATCGTCAGGCCGCGGCTCGCGGCGAGCCGCGTCGCCTCGAGCCGCGCATCGTCGAACGTGTCGCCGGCCAGGATGATTTCGGCGCCGAAGCGGCGGGTCGCCTCCACCTTCACGCTCGGCGTGAACCGCGGCATCACGATGACGGCCGGGACCTGCAGTCGCTGCGCATGGTAGGCGACGCCCTGCGCGTGATTGCCCGCGGAGCACGCGATGACGCCACGGCCACGCTGCGCGGCGTCCAGGCGCGCCAGGCAGGACAGCGCGCCCCGCTCCTTGAATGACGAGGTGAACTGCAGGTTCTCGAACTTGAGATAGACCTCGGCGCCGGTGATCTGCGACAGCGTGCGCGAGTGCAGGCAGGGCGTGATCTCCACCTGCCCGGCCAGCAGCGACGCGGCGGCACGGACGTCGTCGATCGTGACCGCGGCAGGCGCCGCCGGAACGTGCTGCGTCATCGGATACCTCCGGTCTGCGGATACGCGGCGCAGTGTACGGGGCGCGCGATGGCGTCCGCGCAACCGCCGGGACGCGGCCGCATCCCGCATAGAATCGAGCCATGCTGAAGATCGAGGGCCTGTGCAAGCGCTTCGGGACGCGCACGATCCTCGACGAGGTCTCGCTGTCGGTCGCGCCCGGCAGCCACGTCGCGGTGATCGGCGAGTCGGGCAGCGGCAAGTCGACGCTGCTCAACCTGATCGCGGGGCTGGAATCGCCCGACGCCGGCCGCATCGAACTGGACGGTACCGACGTCGCGGCGCTGGGCGACGATGCGCGAACCGTTCTGAGGCGGCGCCGCCTCGGATTCGTCTTCCAGGCCTTCCACGTCCTGCCGCATCTCACGCTCGCCGACAACGTGATGCTGCCCCTGGTCCTGCTTCAGGCACCGCCGGCGGAGCGCGAGCGTCGCGCGCGGGCGCTGCTGGATGCCGTCGGGCTTGGCGCACGCGCGAGCGCGATGCCGCGCGAGCTCTCCGGCGGGGAACTGCAGCGCGTCGCGCTCGCGCGCGCGCTGGTCCACGAACCCGCGCTCGTGCTCGCCGACGAGCCGACCGGCAATCTCGATCCGGAGTCGGCGGGCATGGCGCTCGACCTCATCGCGGGGCTCGTCCGCCGGCACCAGGCAGCCGTCGTGCTGGTCACGCACTCGGCGACCGCGGCGGCGCGAGCCGACCGCGTACTGAGGCTGGAGCGTGGCCGGCTGTTGCCGGCGTGAGGCGAAGCAGGTCCTGGCGATGAACGCGACGTGGCTCCTTCGACGCCTGGCGCTGGAGCCGGCGCGCGCCCATCCGGTACGCGCGCTGGTGCAATTCGTCGCCGTGGCGCTCGGCGTCGCGCTCGGCTTTGCGGTGCACCTGATCAACAGCTCGGCGCTGGCGGAGTTCGCCGCCGCCGCGCGTGAGTTGTCGGGTACCGCCGACGCGATTATCCGCGGCGAACGCGACGGCTTTGACGAATCCCTGCTTGCCGAGGTCGCCCGCGACGACGACGTGGTCGATTTCAATCCGGTCGTCGAAACGGACGTCGTCGTCGCCGACCCGGCGCCGGGCCGCGGCAGGATGCTGACGATCCTCGGCATCGACGCGCTACGCGCGGCCCGGATGGCCCCCTCCGAGGTCGGCCAGCCGCTGTCGCCGAGCCCGAGCCGGCCGGTTGCGCCGGATCGCGACACCACGATCACGGGCGAGGCACCGGCCCCGATGATGGCCCTGCTGCAGGACGGCATCTTCCTGTCGCCGGCGGCGTCCGTCGCTCTGCGCGCGCGGGCCGGCGACGACATCGTCGTCGATGCCGGCGGGACGCGCGCGCGCCTTCGCGTCGCCGGACTGCTTCCGGCGATACGGCCCGGCCGACTCGTCGCGGCGATGGACATCGCATACGCGCAGTGGCGCCTGGGCCGGCTCGGACGGCTGACCCGGATCGACCTGAAACTCGCTTCCGGCGCCTCGAAGGAGCGGCTCGCGCGCGACCTGCGATTGCCGCCGGGTGTCCGCATCGAGGCGCCCGACGACGACGTGGCGCGAATCGCGAGCCTGTCGCACGCCTATCGGGTCAACCTCAATGCGCTGGCGCTCGTCGCGCTGTTTACCGGCGCCTTCCTCGTGTTCTCGCTGCAATCGCAGTCGGCCGCCGCGCGGCAGCGCGAGATCGCGCTGCTGCGCGTCCTGGGCATGACGCGCCGGCAAGTCGAGCGCCTCGTCGTCGCCGAGGCGCTCGCGATCGGACTGGCGGGCGCGATCGGCGGCCTTGCGATCGGCGCCGGCGGCGCGGCGGCCGCGCTGCGCTGGCTCGGCGGAGACCTCGGCGGCGGCTATTTCCGCGGCGTGCAGCCGGCGCTCGCACTCGATCTGCGCAGCGCCGCCCTCTTCCTGCTGCTCGGCGTCGCGGGGGGCC
>DATKPC010000140.1:0-43748 GCA_035524275.1 Burkholderiaceae bacterium | reverse complement strand
AGAAATGATCCGTCTCGAACTGCATCAGGTTCGCGGCGCCGGAGCGCGCGGCGCGGATATGGAACGCGGTTTCCGGCAGCAGGCGCTGGAAGTAGAAGCGCGCCGTGGCGACCTTCGCGCGGTAGAAGGGATCGACGTTCGCGCCGTCGGCCCCGATGCGGTCGAGCGCGACCGCCGCCATGCGCGCCCAGAAGTACGCATAGACGAGATGGCCGACGACCCGCAGGTAGTCGACCGCCGCGGCGCCGGCCTCCTCCGGATTGCCCATCGCCTTCATCGCGATCTCCATCGTGAGCTTCGTCACCTTGTCGCCGAGGTCGGCGAGCGGCGTCACGAATTCGCTCATGTCCGCGCGCGTGCCATTCGCCTCGACGAACTCCTGCACCAGGCGGCCGAACTTTTTCAGCTTGGCCCCGTTGTCGCCGAGGATCTTGCGGCCCAGCAGGTCGAGCGACTGGATCGTATTCGTCCCCTCGTAGATCATGTTGATCCGGGCGTCGCGGACGAACTGCTCCATCCCCCATTCGCGGATGTAGCCGTGGCCGCCGAAGACCTGCTGGCACTCGGTCGCGCAACGATAGCCGTTGTCGGTCATGAATGCCTTAACGATCGGCGTCATCAGCGCCATCATGTCGGCGCCGAACTGCCGTTGCTCGGCGTCCGGGTGATAGTGCTGGTGGTCGGCCTGCAGCGCGACCCAGTAGGCGAATGCGCGCCCGCCTTCGGCGAAGGCGCGCGCGGTGAGCAGCATCCGGCGCACGTCGGGGTGCACGATGATCGGGTCGGCCGGCTTGTCCGGCGCCTTCGGACCGGCGAGCGAGCGGCCCTGCAGCCGATCGCGCGCGTAGGCGACCGCGTTCTGGTAGGCGACCTCGGTGAGCCCGAGGCCCTGGACGCCGACGCCCAGGCGCGCGCCGTTCATCATCACGAACATCGCATTGAGGCCCTTGTTGGGCTCGCCGACCATCCAGCCGGTGGCACCCTCGAGCACCATCTGGCAGGTCGCGTTGCCGTGAATCCCCATCTTGTGCTCGATGCCGCCACAGTAGATGCCGTTGCGCGCGCCCACCTTGGCGGCCTCGCCGCGGCCATCGGGGACGAACTTCGGGACCACGAACAGCGAGATGCCCTTCGTCCCCTTGGGCGCGTCCGGCAGCCGGGCGAGCACCAGGTGGATGATGTTCTCCGCGATGTCGCTCTCGCCGCCGGAAATGAAGATCTTGTTGCCGGTCAGCCGGTAGCTGCCGTCAGCCTGCGGCTCGGCGCGGGTGCGCAGCATCCCGAGGTCGGTGCCGCAGTGCGCCTCGGTAAGGCACATCGTGCCCATCCATTCGCCGCTCACGAGCTTCGGCAGGTAGGTGGCCTTGAGCTCGTCGGACGCGTGCGCCAGCAGGCATTCGTAGGCGCCGTGCGTCAGCCCCGGATACATCGCCCAGGCTTCGTTCGCGGAATACTGCATCTCGTAGAACGCGATCTGCAGCATCTGCGGCAGGCCCTGGCCGCCGAATTCGGGCTCGCAGGACAGCGAGCCCCAGCCGCCGCTGCAGTAATGCGCGTAGGCGTCAGCGAAGCCCTGCGGCACCTTGACCGCATGCGTCTTGGGGTCGTAGGTGCAGCCCTCCTCGTCACCGCTGCGGTTGATCGGCAGCAGTTCCTTCGCGCAGAACTTGCCGGCCTCCTCGACGACGTGGTTGACCGTGTCGGCTTCGATGTCGGCGTAGGGCTTCATCTGGCGCAGGTCATCGACCGCGTGAAGCACCTCGTGCATCACGAACTGCTGGTCGCGCAGGGGCGGGGTGTAGATGGGCATCGGGCGTCTCCTGGGAATCAGCGCACCGCGGGGTGGCGCCTTTCGGTTGCCGGCGCGGCGCCGGCGAAGGGGGTGTCGGTGGCCAGGCTCGCCGGGCGGCGAGCCGCGTCGATCAGTCGCGACAGGCCGGCGCGGGCGTGGCCGGCGGCCGCAGGCGAGTGCATCAGTCGCGAGTCCTGGTGAAGCATCAGCATCAGGCCGTAGATCTCGAAGACGACCTGGTCCGCATCGGCGTCGGCGGCGAAGTGCCCCGCCTCCTTGGCCTGCTCGATCGCGCGCCGCAGCTCGCCTTTCCAGCCGTCGATGACGCGGACCATCGCGTCATGCAGCGGACCCGGACGGTCGTCGTACTCCGTTGCGCCCGAGATCATCAGGCAGCCGAGCTCGATTTCGCGTGCAAGGCGCGTCAGCCACCGCTCCAGGATGTCCTGCAGCCGCGGCAGCCCGCGCGGCGCCTCGAGCGCCGGACGCAGGACCTCGTCGATGAACTCCTCCGCATATCGCTCGACGACCGCGAGCTGAAGCGACTCGCGGGATCCAAAGTGAGCAATCACACCACTCTTGCTCATCCCCATGCGCTCGGCGAGCGCACCGATCGTCAGGCCTTCGATCCCGACACGACTGGCAAATTCCAGGGCAGCGCCGATGACGGCGCTGCGGGTCCGCTCCCCCTTCCGGGGTTGCGCGCGCGTCGAGTCGTTGGACGAAACCGCCCCCGCGGAAAGGCCGAATGGCATCCTGGGTCTCGCGATAAATAAGAACGAACGATCGTATTATTTTTATGAATGCGGCGCAAGCCCGCGCAGCGGGTGATCGCCCAGAGGTTCTATCCAAGGCCCTGCATTGCGGCAAGCCCTCGATCCCGTTCCATACCGAACGAGGGACCGGACGCGGGTCGGCACGGCAAACTCGGCCGAATGGCGGATCGCCGGCGACCCCTTTAGGTTAGGGTAAACCTCTAACCAAAGGACGCGAATTTCCGTCATAATAGATACCCTATTTAGAGTATTCAATAACACGAGCGAAGCGCCGATCCGGGCGCTCGTCGCTGTGACCGCGCAAAACAGCGCTCCGCTGACATGAACCTCGTTCGATTCGGCCTCGCGCTGACCCTGACGTGCGCCATCACCGCCTGTGGCGGTGGGAGCGCGGAATCCACGACCGAGTCGTTGCCCGGATCGACCGCGGGGACGTCGTCGGGCGGCGCCACGGCCGGCACCGGACCGGCGGCCGCGCTCGCCGCGCGGCTGGGCATGCCGAACCGCCTGCTGATCGGATTGGGCTCCGGCGGATCCGACACGGCGCTGATCCAGGGCCAGAGCCTCAAACCGGACGTCTTCGAGCGCTACCTCGTCGGTATCGACACCCAGGGCGGCTGGACCACCTGGAACTCGCCGCCGGGCGCGTATGCGGGCTGGGTGATGCAGCAGGCCGATTCGGTCGGCGCGCTACCCATGTTCACGCTGTTCCAGTTTTCCGCCGACAACCTGTCCGACCTGACGTCGCTCGCCGACGCCTCGTACATGCAGGCCTATTGGAGCGACGCGATCACGCTGTTCAAGTCGATCAGCGCCTTCGGCAAGCCGGTGCTGATCAACGTCGAGCCCGACTTTTTCGGCTTCGCGCAAGCGACGGCGAACAGCAACTACGGCGGCGACCCGACGAAAATGCCGGCCGTGCTGTCCACCGATCCGGCCTGCGCCGGGATGCCCGCCCATGCGGCCGGCTTCGCGCCCTGCCTGCTGAGCCTCGCACGGAAGTACGCACCGAAGGCGGCGATCGGCTTCCCGCCCGCGAGCTGGGGCGGGACTTCGCTCGCCAGCGTGACTGCGTTCATGAACACGATGGGCACCCAGCAGGGCGACTTCCTCGTGATGCAGACGCTGGACCGCGATGCCGGATGCCGCGAACAGGCGGCGCTGACGCCGGCCACCGCGCAGGCCGACTGCGTCGGTGGCTCCGGCCCATGGTACTGGGACGAGACGAACCAGACGCATCCGAACTTCCAGGACAACCTTTCGACGGCGCAGGCGTTCCACGCCGGCATCGGCGGCTTGCCGCTCGTTTGGTGGCAGACGCCCTTCGGCGCGCCCTCCGCGACGCCCGGCGGCACGGCCGGACACTACCGCGACAACAAGGTCGACTACTTCCTGAAGCACCCGGCGGAGCTGGTCGCCGTCGGCGGGCTGGGCGTCCTGTTCGGCGCCGGCGCCGAAAACCAGACGACCCCTTCGACCGATGGCGGCCAGTACCAGGCACTGTCGAAGCAATACCTCGCAAATCCGGCGGCGCTGCCGTAATCGCAGTCGGGAGGATGTCCCGATCCTCCGCTTTCCTTTCACGAGTAGGCAAGGACGATCGATGTCACACTTTCGCCGCGCGCCGATTCCGGGCCGCCTAAGCGTCGAAGCCGCCGCAGGCGACCGGTCGGTGCCCGCCGAGCGAATCGGACGCCTCGCCGCCCGATGGATCGCGTGCGCGACGTTCGCGCTGCTTGCCGCATGCGGCGGTGGCGGCGGCGGCAGCGCATCCACGGCCGCCGCCGGCGCGCCGTTGGCCGCACCGAGCGGCATCACCGTGGCGGCCGGCAACGACCAGGAAACGATCACGTGGACGGCCGTCGCCGGAGCCACGGCCTATGACATCTACCGCTCGACCCGAGCCGGCCAGCCGGGGTCGAAGGTGGGCACCAGTTCGACGACCTCCTTCGTCGATACGTCGGTCGTCAACGGCACGACGTACTACTACACCGTCATGGCCACCGACGCCGCGGGCGAGGGACCGGTGTCGACGCAATCGTCCGGCTCGACGCCTTTCGTGCCCTCCAGCGCCCCGGCAGCACCGTCGGGCTTGAGCGCCAGCGCAGCCGCTGGGCAGGTCAGCCTCGCCTGGACGGCAGCCGCGGGCGCCACGTCGTACGACGTCTACCGGTCGACCAGCCCCGGCTCGCTCGGCGCACGGATCGGCTCGAGCGCGACGACGACGTACGTCGACACGACCGCGGTGAACGGCACGACGTACTACTACGAGGTCGCGGCGGTCAACGCGATCGGGGAAGGGCCGGCGTCAGCGCCGTCAGGCGCCGCGACGCCGATGCTCCAGGTGCCCGCCGCCCCGGAGAGCGTGCAGTCGACGGTTGGCATTGCGCAGGTGAACCTGAGCTGGGCCGCGACCGTCGGCGCGACGTCGTACCACGTCTATCGATCGACCTCCGCGGCGGCGCAAGGCACGCTCATCGGCTCCGGGCCCGGCGTCAGCCATGCCGACAATACGGTGCTCAACGGCACCACCTACTACTACCGGATCACCGCGTCGAACGCCGCCGGGGAAGGTCCGCCGTCCGCCGCGGTTTCCGCGACGCACACGTCGAATTGGACCACCGTGAAGATGGGCGGCGGAGGATACGTCCCTGCCGTCCTGTACCACCCGACCGTGGCCAACCTGCGCTACGCGCGGACCGACGTCGCCGGCGCCTACCGCTGGGACAACGGAACCGGGACGTGGACCGCGATGACCGACGGCTTCAGCCGACCGGACGGCAATTACGAGGGCGCCGAGAGCCTGGCGGTCGATCCCACGGCTCCCGGCACGGTCTACATGACGGCGGGCAGGGCCGCGTCGTACGGGAACGGACGCTTCTACTACTCCTCCAACGACGGGGCTTCGTGGAACTTCGTGGCCCTCCCCTTCCCGATCGGCGCCAACAATCAGGGCCGGGCGATCGGCGAGCGGATGGCGGTCGACCCCAACCATCCGACGACGATGTTCTATGCGTCTCGAACGGCGGGGCTGTGGAAGAGCACCAACAGCGGACTGAACTGGAGCCAGGTCGCGTCGTTGTCTTCGTACGTGATGTCGGCGACCGACATCAACAATGCCAACAGCGGCAGCCCCATCGGCGTCGAGTTCGTGCTGTTCGACGCGACGATCCCGACGAGCGGATTCACGCCCAGCGGCAACCCGACGCAGACGATCTACGTCGGCGTCGCGCCGGACTACAAGGCGCTGGCGGGCCTCTCGTACGACCTGTACAAGTCCACGGACGGCGGCACGACCTGGTCGGGCATCGCGATCCCGGCAGCGGTCACGACGGCCATCGCCGCCAACCAGCGGTATATCCCGCATCTGGCCCGGGGCGCCGACGGTGTGCTCTACGTACCCTTCACGTCCGGATCGGGGCCGGGCAGCGGTTCGCCGTCCATGCTCTACAGGTTCGACGGCACGAACTGGACGCAGCTGATCGTTTCCGGAAACGGCCTCTACTACGGCGGCATCGGCGGCCTGTCGGTCTACGGCTCCGGCGCATCGACGAAGATCGCGATGGGCGTCTCCGGCACCTGGGGCGACGGCGCCTGGGTCCAGATCCTGATGCGTTCCTCCGATGGCGGCAGCACCTGGCAGGAAATCGGCAGGTCGGGCGACACCAACGGCACGCTGAACTACCACACCGCCAGTGGCTACTGGGGATGGGTCGACGACGTCGAAATCGACCCGTTCAATCCGAACCACGTGTCGTACGTCGTCGGCGGCGGCATCTTCTCGACGACCGAGGCGTTCTCCACGGCGCTTCCGCACTGGACCTTCGACGTCAACGGCATCGAGGAGATGATCAATCTGGTGATGGCAGCGCCGCCACCGGGCGCCCCGTACGTGCTTCTGAGCGGCCACGGAGACACGGGCTTGTACGTCAACACCTCGCTCACCACCTCGCCGAACCGTTCGCCGAGCCTCGGCGGCGGCAACGGAACCGGCATCGACATGGCCTGGAACAACCCGGCGTTCATCGTCGGCGTGGGAACCTTCGTGACGTCAAAAGGCGCTTACAGCACCGACGCCGGCCTCACCTGGACGAACTTCGCCAGCGTGCCGCCGGTGGCCGGCACGACGGGCGATACGACCCGGGTGGCCGTCACCGCCGACGGCGCGAACGTGGTCTGGGCAATCGCCGGCCAGGTGCCCTACTACTCGACCAATCGCGGCGCAACCTGGACGGCCACCAACCTGCCGGCCCCCGCCGTGGCCTATCACCTCGCGGCGGACCGCAGGAACCCGCTGAAGGTCTACGCCTACGATCACGGCGGGAACTGGTGGTATCCGGCCAACAGCGCGCGCTTCTACACCTCCACCGATGGCGGGCACACGTTCACCGCCAGTGCGCAGACCTGGGCACCCAACGGCAACGGCGTCACCGGGCTCGCGGTCAACCCGTTCGTCGAAGGAGACGTCTGGCTCGCCGACGCGAACAACCTGTGGCACTCGGTCGATTCCGGCGCCACGTGGACGAAGCTCACCGCGATGGCCACGGTCGGCGCCGAATACACGGACGTGCACGGTGCGATCAAGGTCGGCCTCGGCGCGCCTGCGCCGGGCGCGAGCTACTCCGCTGCGGTCTACCTCGTAGGAACGATCGGCGGCGTCGACGGCGTCTACCGTTCCGACGACATGGGCGTCAGCTGGATCCGCATCGACGACGACAGCCATCGCTACGGCGGCGTCGGCGGCATCGTCGCCGACACCGCGATCTACGGGCGGGTGTTCACGGCCGGGCGCGGGATGGACTACGACGACTGAGCTGAGGGCGGTCGACCGGGGCGGATTGACACGCGCGCTGGTGGCATTCGATCCGCCCATCGGGCTTCGGACAGCTGCCGGCGGGTCGGGATCCGCAAACCGCCGGCCGATTCAGTTCAATACGGGCAGCGGGGCAGCAGGTCGAGCGTGCGCTCCATCTCGGTCGGGTCGATCGAGTAGCCCTCGGGCGTCGGCTGGCCGACCACGAAACCGTAGTGCAGGCCCAGCATGTCCGTGGTGCGCTTGAACGTGCTGCAGAATCGGTAAGGCGCTTGCAGGCTGACGAGGGCGCCGCCAGGCTGCAGAACCATGAGGCCATGGGTCAGCTGGCTGCCTTCGACGCCGATGACGACCCGGGCCCCGGCGCAGGCCGCGACTATCGTCGAGACGTCGTCACGGGTGATGTCCACGACGCGGAACCCGCGCCGTCGCCGCAACTGCTCCGCCAGGTCCAGTTCGTTGTTCAGGACCCGCAGCCTCCCGGTACTTCGGCGCAGGATGAACACGCCCGGATGCGGCGCGGACTGCACATGCGACAACAGCCGGTTGCGCAGCGTTTCCAGCCGCGCCCGCTTGCCGGCATTGTTGTCCCAGTTGTCGTCGAACAGAACGACCTCGTGCAGGTACGCGGCATTCGTGCGGCGTGGCGCCATGCCCAGCCACTGCTCGTATTGGGCGGTGTGCGGAAACCCCGCCATCGCGGGCGCGACGGCCATCGTGGGCGCAACGGGCACGCCGGCCTGCTCGGCCAGCGGATAGACGGGACAATTCTCGGTCAACCAGAGGCCAAAGTACTCGCTGCCCAGGAAGGTGGTGTAGATCGCGGCGTGGCGAAATTCCTCGTCGACCCGGATGCGTGGCATATACAGGGATGCGCGCGTCAGCCAGTCGCGGGAATGCAGGTCGAAACGCAGGACACGCCGTCCGACGCGCTTGTACAGCGAACCGTCGATCAGCCAGGCACCCTTGATGAGAAACCCGCGCGTCGGCGCGTGCACGACTTCGAAGCCGCCCGGCATGTTGCGCAAGGGCGCGTCGGCCGGACCCGCGGTGCCCGTGATGCGTTCGAGTTGCCCCGGCAGATGCCAGGACGGAGGCGCCAGCGACGTACTGCCGGGCTCGACGATCCACGAACGGTCGGCGCACCGTTCCAGCACGTGTCCGATGCCGAACAGCTGGTAGGTTTCGCGCAGTCCCGTGAGGTAGTTGCTCCAAGCAATCGGGGTCCAGCGCCGGCGCGATGCGTGCGTCGCGGTATTCATCGATCAGGCGTTCTCATCGTCATCACGGTCACCGGCCGGCTACGGCCCGTCGGCATCCGCGAAATCGGCGTGCACGACGACGGCGTTCGTCAACCCGGATCTTTCGCGCTGGGCGTCGAAGTCCTTCAGCGCTGCGCGACCGGTATCGCCACTTCGACGGTAGGCCGACTGACCCTGGTCGAGTGTACAGCGGCGGAATACCGCCGAATGAGTTCCCGAACGACGCTCACGACTTCCGGACTAGGCGTCCTGCAACGCGCCGCGCAGGACCTCGACGACGCGATCCTGCTGCGCTTCGGCGATGCCGGCCCATAGCGGCAGTCGCACGAGTTGCTCCGCGGCCCGATCCGTCATCGGCAACGCGCCGGATGCCCGTCCGTAGCGACGCCCTGCCGGCGCGCTATGCAACGGCACGTAGTGGAACGTGGCGACGATGTTCTCGTCCCGGAAGCGCTGCAGCACCCGGTCGCGCGATACGGGCGGCGCCAGCAGCACGTAGTACATGTGGGCGTTATGGGTACAGTCCGGCGGCACGATCGGACGCCGCAACAGCCCGCGCGCTTCCAACGGGGCGAGGCGCTCGTGATAGCGCGCCCAGATCTCCCGGCGCCGGGCGGTACTGTTCTGCGCCTCCTCGAGCTGCGCCCACAGGAAGGCCGCCGTCAGTTCGCTGGGGAGGAACGACGAGCCGGCACTCTGCCAGGTGTATTTGTCGACCTCGCCCCGGAGGAAGCGGCTGCGGTCGGTGCCCTTCTCGCGAATGATCTCGGCCTGCGCGACCAGCCCCGGATCATTGACGAGCAGCGCCCCGCCCTCGCCGGATATGACGTTCTTCGTCTCGTGGAAGCTGTAGGCGCCCAGGTCGCCGATGCTGCCCAAGGTGCGTCCCTTGTACTGGGCCATGACGCCCTGCGCGGCGTCTTCCACGACCTTGATGCCATGGCGCGCGGCAAGGGCGAGGATCTCGTCCATCGCACAGGCGACGCCGGCGTAGTGCACCGGCACGATCGCGCGCGTGCGTGGCGTCAGCGCGGCCTCGACCAGGCGCTCGTCCAGGTTGAGCGTGTCGGCGCGGATATCGACGAAGACCGGCACCCCGCCCCGCAGCACGAAGGCGTTTGCGGTGGAGACGAACGTGTACGAGGGCATGACGATCTCGTCGCCGGGCTGTATGTCCAGCAGCAGCGCGGCCATTTCGAGCGCGGCCGTGCACGAATGCGTCAGCAGCGCCCGCCCGCTTCCGGAATTCCGTTGCAGCCACGCGTGGCAGCGCTGCGTGTAGTGGCCGTCGCCCGCGAGTCGTCCGCGGAAGAGGCATTCGGCCACGTAATGGAGTTCCTTGCCCGTCATCGGGGGCCGGTTGAACGGGATGTGTTCCTTCAAGTCCTGATCTCCGAAGCCATGTCCGTGCTGCGGCGCCATGGGCGGTCCGCCGCCGCCCCGGCACGGAAATCGCTCCACGTGACCATCGGCGGCATCGTTAAGGATGAGGGGTCGGCCCGACGTCGGAATGCCGCCCAGGCCGAACGGCAGCGGGCGGCCGCCAGTCGGCGTCCTCGCTTCGAGGCATCGGCCCGACATAGTTTACGGGCGGGGCGGCAGGACGGCGGATGACTTTTCGTGGAATTTCCAACGCGGCTTCCAGCCTCGGACGATTGCGGCGACGCGGGAGCGGCGTGCAGGTTCATTTGGCAGAATAGGGTTCACCCCCATGGCACATAGGAGCCCCCTGATGTTGTTCGACCCCCTCGAATCGCGCGCGCTGCACCTGAGAAACCGGCTCGTGATGTCACCGATGACGCGCAATCGCGCCGTCGAGGCGAACACGCCGAACGCGCTGATGGTCGATTACTACCGGCAGCGGGCCACGGCCGGACTCATCATCACGGAAGGGACGTCGCCGTCGCCCGACGGCCTCGGCTATCCGCGGATCCCGGGACTGTTCAACGACGCGCAGGTCCGCGGATGGAAAGCGGTGACCGACGCGGTCCACGCCGAGGGCGGCCGGATATTCATCCAGTTCATGCATACGGGCCGCGTCGCCCATCCGGCCAACCTTCCGGCGGGCGCGCGCGTCGTCGGCCCGATGCCCGAGCCGTGTCCGGGCGACATCTACACGGACACGATGGGCATGCAGCCGCACGGCGCCCCGCACGCCATGACGCCGGACGACATCGCGCGCTGCGTCGAAGAATTCACGCACGCCTCGCGGCTGGCCGTCGAAGCCGGATTCGACGGCGTGGAATTGCACGCCGCCAACGGCTACCTGATCGAGCAGTTCCTGAACGCCAACGTCAATCGCCGCAACGACGGCTACGGCGGCAGCCCCGACGGACGCAACCTCTTCGCGATCGAAGTCGCGCGTTCATGCGTCGCCGCGATCGGGGCCGATCGCGTCGGCATCCGACTGTCGCCGTTCGGCGTGTTCAACAGCACGGGCGCATTCCCGGACGTCGAAACGCAGTACGTCGCGCTGGCGCGCGCGCTCTCGGGGTTGCGGCTGGCCTACATCCACGTGCTCGACCACTCCGCGATGGGTGCGCCGCCGGTTCCGCCGGCGCTGAAGGCAGCACTGCGCAAGGCGTTCGACGGCGTCTACATCGCCGCCGGCGGCTTCGACCGCGACAGCGCCGAGAAGATGCTGGCCGATGGCAGCGCGGACCTCATCGCGTTCGGCCGCCCGTTCCTCGCCAATCCGGACCTGGTCACGCGACTTCGGGCGGGTGCTCCGCTGAATGCGCCCGACGCAACGACGTTCTACACACCCGGGCAAAAGGGATATACGGACTATCCGCGATGGGCGGCCTGACGCGCCCGCCGGTTGACCGCGGTACGGCGGCGCGGAAAGCCTTGCGCCCGAAAGCCGGGTAGATTCACCGCGCGACGGCGGCCTTCCGCAGCGGGCGCGTGACCGCTTTCGAGCGGCCGCGTCCGCGGCCACGTACGATGCGGAGTGCTAGCATCACCCGCTGTCCTGAGCCCATTGACATTGAATAAGAAGGTCCGGCCCATGAGCACCCAGATGGTGGCGCTGTTCGAGAAACAGGCGCGCCTTGTCCGCGAACTGAAGTCCCTTAACGAGCGGATCGCCGCGGCGTCGGCGAAGGCCGCGAAGCAGGCCGGCGCGAAGCCGGCGAAATCCGGCAAACCGGCCAAGACCGCCAAGCGCAAGAGCTGGTTCGCGCGCGGCGAAGCGCTCGTCCTGCTGAAGAAGCTCGCGACGAAACCGTCCACGCAGGCCGATCTCGTCCGTGCCGTGCTCGCGGCTAAGGGCTACGACAAGGGGCTCGCGTCGGCCGACCT
Source organism: Burkholderiaceae bacterium (assembly GCA_035524275.1). Lineage (GTDB taxonomy): Bacteria > Pseudomonadota > Gammaproteobacteria > Burkholderiales > Burkholderiaceae_F > DATKPC01. The sequence continues at coordinate 31,802 of DATKPC010000140.1, read as the reverse complement.
GAAGCGCGTGCAGTCGGCCACGTTCCAGGCGATCGCGAACGCGATCGCCGGGAAGCAGCTGGCCGTCGGCAAGGACGGCAGGGTCAGCGCCAAGGCCTGAAACCCCGAGGACGCCGCATTCTCCGCTGTGCCGCGGGCATGTGGCGACATGACGCCAGGGGTAACGGAAGAGGATCATGGCCGACGAAGAGCGGATTGTCGTCATCGGCGGCGGCCATGCGGGGGCCCAGGCATGCGTCGCTCTCGCGGCGAGCGGCCTGGGGCCGAGAACCGATCTGGTGTGCGAGGAGCCGGAGCTGCCGTACCAGCGGCCGCCACTGTCCAAGACCTTCCTGAAGAATCCGGACGAACCGATTCAACTGCACCGCGTCGAAGCCTGGTACCGCGAGGCCGGCATCACGCTGCACCGCGCCGATCCGGCCGTCCGCATCGATCGCGCGGCGCGCCTCGTCGAGCTGAAATCCGGCGCGACGCTGCGCTACCGCCACGTCGTGCTGGCGACCGGCACCCGGGCGCGACGGCTGCCGCACCTGCCGGCGGGGCTGGAAAACGTCGCGGTGATCCGTACCGCAGCCGACGCCGTCGCGCTGCGACAACGGCTCGCCGGGATCTCGCGACTGACCGTCATCGGCGGCGGCTTCATCGGCCTCGAAGTGGCCGCGACGGCCCGCGGCCTGGGCAAGGCGGTCGACGTGCTGGAAGCCGCGCCGAGGCTGCTGCTGCGCTCGACGTCGGCCGCCTTGTCGGAGCACGTCCTTCAGACGCACCGGGCGGCGGGCATCGAAGTGCGCGTCGGCGTGGCCGTCGGCGACTTCGTGATTCACGGGTTCCGCCTGCGATCCCTGGCGGTCGACGGCACGCCGCAGGACGTCGACACGGTGCTGCTGGGCATCGGCGCGGCTCCGGAACATGCGCTCGCGACGCAGGCCGGCCTTCACTGCGACAACGGAATCGTCGTCGATGCGCGGATGCGCACGTCCGATCCCGACATCCTCGCGATCGGCGACTGCGCCAGCTTTCCGGCGCCGGGCGGCGGGCGGCACGTTCGCCTCGAATCGGTCCAGAACGCGAACGACCAGGCGAAGGTCGCCGTCGCGACGTTGACCGGCGCCTCGACGCCCTACGACCCGACGCCGTGGTTCTGGTCCGACCAGGGTAGCCTGCGCCTGCAGATGGCCGGGCTGCTGCCGGCCGAGGCGACGTGTCATCGACGGCCCGGCGCGACGCCTGCCACGTTCTCGCTGCTGCACTACGCGGGCGGCCGCCTCGCGTGCGTCGAATCGGTCAACGCGCCGCTGGACCACATGGCCGCACGCAAGCTGCTCGAAGCGCGCGCGAACCCGGATCCGCAGGCCGCCTGCGACCCGGCAAGGCCGCTGAAGTCGTTCCTTTGAGATGCGCGTCCCCGACGCGGTTCCACACGAGGCGAAGCGATGACCCCTCCTACCCGGACCCAGGTCGCGATCATCGGCGCCGGACCGTCCGGCCTGCTGCTCGGCCAGCTGCTGGCCCGCGCCGGGATCGACGCGGTGATCCTCGAGCGGCAGTCCGGCGACTACGTGCTGGCGCGGATTCGCGCCGGCATCCTGGAGCAGGTCTGCATCGACCTGATGGACGAGGCCGGCGTCGGCGAGCGGATGCACCGCGAGGGCCTGGTCCACGGCGGATTCGAGATCCTGTGGAACAACCAGCGGCATCGGGTCGACATGAACCGGCTGACCGGCGGCAAGAACGTCATGGTCTATGGCCAGACGGAACTGACCCGCGACCTGATGGATGCGCGCCGCGCGGCCGGCCTGCCGACCGTCTACGAGGCGGCGAAGGTCGCGGTCCACGGCTTCGATACGTCGTCGCCGCGCGTTACCTATGAGAAGGACGGGCTGGCGCACGAGATCCGCTGCGACTTCGTCGCCGGCTGCGACGGCTTCCACGGCGTCTGCCGCGCCAGCGTCCCGCGCGGCGCACTCGTCGAATACGAGAAGGTCTACCCGTTCGGCTGGCTCGGCCTGCTGGCGGATACGCCGCCGGTCTCCGACGAGCTGATCTACGTGAACAGCGCGCGCGGCTTCGCGTTGTGCTCGATGCGCAGCCGCACGCGCAGCCGCTACTACGTGCAGGTCCCGTTGACCGACCGGGTCGAGGAATGGACCGACGATGCGTTCTGGCAGGAACTGCGGCTGCGCCTCGACGACGAAGCGCGCGATCGACTCGCCACCGGGCCGTCGATCGAGAAGAGCATCGCGCCGCTGCGCAGCTTCGTCACCGAGCCGATGCGCTTCGGGCGGCTGTTCCTCGCCGGCGACGCCGGCCACATCGTGCCGCCGACCGGCGCGAAGGGGCTGAACCTCGCGGCGACCGACGTGAAATACCTGTCCTCGGCGCTCATCGAGCATTACGCCGAACGCAGCGACGCGGGCATCGATGCCTATTCGGCCCGCTGCCTCGCCCGCATCTGGCGCGCCGAGCGTTTCTCGTGGTGGTTCACGACGCTGATGCACCGTTTTCCCGACGACGGCCCGATCACCGCGAAGTTCCAGCACGCCGAGCTCGACTACCTGCTGCACTCCGAAGCCGGCTCGCGAACGATCGCCGAGAACTACGTCGGCCTGCCGCTCGACTTCGGGCAGCCCGCCGGCCGCGCCGCCTGACTCGGCGCTCCCTCGTTCAACCGCCTCCGGAGCCCGCGATGGCCGACCTGTTCCCCAATCCGATGGGCCTGATGGGTTTCGAATTCGTCGAGTTCGCCTCGCCCGGCCCGCACGTGCTGGAGCCGCTGTTCGAGAAGATGGGCTTCTCGCTCGTCGCGCGCCACCGCAGCAAGGACGTCCTGCTCTACCGGCAAGGCGACATCAACTTCATCGTCAACCGCGAGCCGCGCAGCCTCGCGGGATATTTCGCCGCCGAGCACGGACCGAGCGCCTGTGCGATGGCTTTCCGCGTCAAGGACTCGCACCTTGCCTACGCGCGCGCGCTGGAACTCGGCGCCCAGCCGATCGACGTGCCCACCGGTCCGATGGAACTGCGCCTGCCGGCGATCAAGGGGATCGGCGGCGCGCCGCTGTACCTGATCGACCGCTTCGAGGACGGCAAGAGCATCTACGACATCGACTTCGAATTCGTCCCCGGCGCGCAACGACATCCGCGCGGGCATGGCTTCCGCCTGATCGACCACCTGACCCACAATGTCTATCGCGGCCGGATGGCGTTCTGGGGCGCGTTCTACGAGCGGATCTTCAACTTCCGCGAGATCCGCTACTTCGACATCAAGGGCGAATACACCGGCCTGACGAGCCGCGCGATGACCGCGCCCGATGGCCTGATCCGCATCCCGCTCAACGAGGAGTCGGGCCAGGGCGGCACCGGGCAGATCGAGGAATTCCTGATGAAGTTCAACGGCGAGGGCATCCAGCACATCGCGCTCCTCACCGACGACCTGCTCGCCAGCGTCGACGCGCTGCAGCTGGCCGGCGTGCCGCTGATGACCGCGCCGAACGACATCTACTACGCGATGCTGGAGGAACGCCTCCCCGGGCATGGCGAGCCCGTCGAGGCGCTTCGCGCGCGCGGCATCCTGCTCGACGGGTCGACGGCCGGCGGCGAGAAGCGCCTGCTGCTGCAGATCTTCTCCGAGACGCTGCTCGGGCCGGTCTTCTTCGAGTTCATCCAACGCAAGAACGACGAGGGATTCGGCGAAGGCAACTTCAAGGCGCTGTTCGAATCGCTCGAGCGGGACCAGATTCGCCGCGGCGCGCTGAAGGCCGGCGCCTGAGCCGCGGCGCGGCGGCAGCGGCGACACCGCGTTCGCGAACAGGGTGCTCGCCGACGAGTCGCTCTCGGCGCCGTACGTGGCCTTCCTCGACGGCCTGACCGGCGGCGCACGACGGCGCGCTGGCATGGACTGCCGGCTACGGCGCGAAGCCTGAACCGGGCCGCACCTTCCCCGCATCGGAACATCCGGTCGTTCCGCGCCATCCGTACACCGGACGGAAGTTCCTCGACGTCGACGCCGCGTTCTACCGCACCCGCCGGGCTCGAAGCCGCTGCAGCCAGGCGCCCGCCAGCATCGCCGGCACGAACCAGAACGCCTCCGGATTGCCGTAGCCCAGCGAGGCGATCGCCGGACCGGGGCAATAGCCGCCGAGGCCCCAGCCGACGCCGAAGACCGCGGCGCCGACGACGAGCGGAACATCGACCGCGACGGACGCCGGAAGCTGGAATCGCGCGTCGAACAGGGGCGCCGGCCGTCGCAACACGAGTCGATATCCCAGCGCTGCAACGACAACCGCGCCGCCGAGCACGAACAGCAGGCTCGGGTCCCATGCACCGGCGACGTCGAGAAACGCGAGCACCTTGCGCGGATCGATCATCCGCGCCTCCGCGAGCCCGATGCCGAACACGCCGCCGGCGAAGAATGCCGCGATCGCTTGCAGCGTGACGGCACGGGCGCCGCCGTCGACCGCGACCTCAGCCGACATGAAGACCGTGCCGCACGATGAAGGTCGTCAGCATCGCGACGCCGAGGAAGACGAGCGTCGCGACGAGCGAACGCGACGAGAACCGCGCCAGCCCGCAGACGCCGTGGCCGCTCGTGCAGCCCCCGGCGAGCGAGGTGCCGTAGCCGACGAGAAGGCCGGCGACGACCAGCAGCGGCGCGGGAAACTCCGGCCGCGCGACGGGCACCGACGCGAGGCCGCCGAGCGTCCAGGCGCCCGCACCGACGACGAGTCCGAGATTGAACAGCCAGCGCCACGCGCGGTCGCCGCGCGGCGCGCCCCAAAGGCCTGCGGCAATGCCGCTCACCCCCGCGATCCGGCCGTCGGCGGCCAGCAGCGCCACGGCGGCAAGCCCGATCAACGCGCCGCCGGCCAGGGCACTCCATGGCGTGAACTGGGTCATGGGGAACGGTTCTTTCGCAAGTGCCCTCGGCCGCACAGGCCCACGGTTGAATCGTTGCATCGCCTAGCCGCCGGACGGTACACCGGACCTGCGGCACCTCCAACCCATCCATCCGAAGAAGCTTATGCGCGGACGACTTATCGAGCCAAGCCGACGGGCGTGCGGCGTGGCGATCCACGCCACGAGGCGGCACTCGGGGGCGTGCGCGCGTGGATCGTGACCTCCGCGAGCGGCCGCCTGGCGCGCTTCGCCGCCGCGGACCTGCGCGCCCTCGCGACGACGCGGGTGCAGGTCCTCGACGGTGGCCATGCGTCCGGGTCAGGGCGAAAAGCGGGTCGCGCAGGCACTCTTCAACAGCGTGCTTGGGGCGTCGCCCGCCGTCGCCTACGAATATTCCCGCATGACGATAGCCGGGGCGCACACGACGCCGCACGGCCCCGAGCACCCGCCAACGCGCTCGCCCGTACTCAGATCCCGCGCCCGTCCTCGAACGTCTCGCGCGGCGCGGCGCGGGTCTGCGCCTTCTTGTCCCTTGACGCGCGAGCGTAGTCAGCGCGGCGGCGCGCGCGAACGATCAAATCCGCGTTTCGATATGCGCGAAATGCCGATCGCCCTGCGCACCCCCAAGGAACGGATGTTCTCCCGCCAATTCAATGGGTTATCAGCCCCGGGGCGGGGCGCGGTATTCTCCCGCCGGGTAGTTTCCGGCACCGCCGACGGCCGGCGCCGGTCCGCAGCGGGAGATCATGACGACGATGCAAGAACGACGACGCGCGCTTCTGAAGTCCGCCCCGGCGCTGCTCGCCGCGCTGTCGTGGGCCGCCGGGCCGGTGCTGGCGCGCGCCGCACTCAAGCCGCTCGGCGCCAGGCAGCCCTTCGACTACGCCTGGCTCAAGGGTCATGCCCGCGAACTTGCCGGCAAGGCCTATCGGGCGCCGCCATCGACGTTGCCCAAGCCGCTCGCGTCGCTCGACTGGGACCGCTGGCAATCGATCCAGTACCGACCGGAGCATTCGCTGTGGGCCGAGCAGCGCCTGCGCTTCCAGGCGCGCTTCTTCCACCTCGGCTTCACGATCAAGTCGCCGGTGCGCATGTACGAGGTCGTCGACGGCCAGGCGCAGGAACTCGCCTACGATTCGGCGATGTTCGACTACGGGCGCAGCGGCGTGCGTCCGGGCGAGCTGCCGAAGGACCTCGGTTTCGCCGGCTTCAAGCTCCTCTTCGACAACGACTGGGTGCGCGACGTGGCGGCGTTCCAGGGCGCGTCGTACTTCCGCGCCGTCGGGCGGGAGAAGCAGTTCGGGCAGTCGGCGCGCGGGCTCGCCATCGATACCGGCATGTCGCACCCGGAGGAGTTCCCGAACTTCGTCGCCTACTGGCTCGAGCGGCCGCAGCCCGGGTCCCCGACGGTGACGGTCTACGGCCTGCTCGATTCGCCGAGCGTCGCCGGGGCATACCGGTTCATCCTCGGGCCGGGCGAGAACTTCGTGATGGACGTCGACGCGGCGCTGTATCCGCGCAAGCCGATCGAGCAGCTCGGCGTCGCGCCGCTCACCGCGATGTACCAGTGCGGCGAGAACGACCGGCGGATGGCGAACGACTGGCGCCCGGACATCCACGACGTCGACGGCCTGCAGCTGAAGACCGGCAGCGGCGAATGGATCTGGCGCCCGCTCGTGAACCCGGCGACGATCCACGTCAACTCGTACTTCGACGAGAACCCGCGCGGCTTCGGTCTGATGCAGCGCGACCATGACTTCGATCATTACCAGGACGATGGCGTCTTCTACGACCGGCGGCCGAGCGTCTGGGTCGAGCCGAAGGGCGACTGGGGCAAAGGGGCGGTGATGCTCGTCGAGCTGCCGACGCCCGACGAGACCTTCGACAACATCGTCGCCTTCTGGCGGCCCGCCGAGACGCCGCGCGCCGGCGAGGAACTCCTTTTCGCCTACCGGCTGACCTGGGGCACGAATCCGCCGTCGGCGCTGCCGGCGGCCGCCACGGTCCGGGCGACGCGCACCGGCATCGGCGGCATCGTGGGCCAGCCCCGCCCGTACTTCTCCTGGCGCTTCGCGATCGATTTCGCCGGCGGCGAACTCGCGTCGCTCGATCCGCGCGCCGCGGTCGAGCCGGTGATCGAGGCCTCGCGCGGTCGCGTGGAGATCACCTCGGCGCGACCGCTGGCGTCGATCCAGGGCTGGCGCGCCCTGTTCGACCTGAAGCCCGTCGACGACAGCACCGAGCCGATCAACCTCCGGATGTACCTGCGCCTCGCCGGCAAGCCGCTCACCGAGACGTGGATGTACCAGTGGACGCCGCCGCCCGCGGCGGAGCGCAAGTTCTGAACGGCGGCCAGCCTCGGCCTCGGGAGCCCTGATGAAACTGATCGGCATGCTCGACTCGCCGTATGTCCGGCGCGTCGCGATCTCGCTGCAGCTGCTCGGCCTTCGCTTCGAGCACGAGGCCCTGTCGGTGTTCCGCAACTTCGACGACTTCCGCCGCGTCAATCCGATCGTCAAGGCGCCGACGCTGGTCTGCGACGACGGCGGGATCCTGATGGACTCGACGCTGATCCTCGAGTACGCCGAGTGCCTGGCGGCGCCGGGCCGCTCGCTGATGCCGCGCGACGTCGGCGGCCGGCAGCGCGCGCTGCGGACGATCGGCGTCGCGCTCGCGGCATGCGAGAAAAGCGTCCAGATCGTCTACGAATTGAACCTGCGGCCGGCCGAGAAACAGCATGCGCCGTGGCTCGAGCGCGTGACCGGACAGCTGCATGCGGCCTTCGGCCTGCTGGAGTCGGACCTTGCCCGCGCGCCGGCGAACCGTGCGGCGATCGACCAGGCCACGCTGACGACGGCGGTCGCGTGGCAGTTCACGCGGTTGGCGCTGCCGCAGGTCGCCGGTGCGATGCCCTGCCCGGCGCTTCGCGCGCTGTCGGAGTGGGCGGAGTCGCTGCCGGAGTTCCGCGCGGCGCCTTACGGCGACGGCACCTACCGCGCGCCGTAGGCCGGCGCACTGCGCCGCGGTCTCAGGCGACCGCGATCCGCTGCAGCAGCGCCGGCAGCGCCGCGTCGCAGGGCATCTCGAACTTGTCGGCCAGCAGGTCATCGGCCCGCGTGCGTCCGAGGTTGATCGCGACGACCGGGATCCGCCGCGCCGCGGCCTCGCGCGCGAAGCGGAACCCGGAAAAGACCATCAGCGACGAGCCGGCGACCAGCATCGCATCGGACGACCCAAGGGCCGACAACGCGTCGGCAACCCGCTGCCGCGGGACGTTCTCGCCGAAGAACACGACGTCGGGCTTCAGCGTGCCGCCGCACGACGCACAGTCGGGCACGCGGAACGAGGCGTAGTCCGCCGTCACGTGGTCGAGATCGACGTCGCCGTCCGGAGCCGTCGGGGAGGCGGCGTCCGGATGGCCGGGTCCGCCGGGAAGCACGCCGTCGAGACGCACGCCGAGCGCGGCCTGCAGGCCGCGCAGCCACCCCGCGTTGAGTTCCGCGAGTTGCCGCTGCAACGCGGCGCGCGGCACGCGCGCGCCGCAGCCCAGGCAGACGACGCTTTCCAGCCTGCCGTGAAGGTCGATCACCGATGAACTGCCGGCCCGCTGGTGCAGGCCGTCGACGTTCTGCGTCACGAGGGTGGTGACGCGGTCCAGGCGATCGAGCCGGGCCAGCGCGCGGTGCGCGGCGTTCGGTCGTGCCGCATCGATGCGCGGCCACCCGAGCAGGCTGCGCGCCCAGTAACGCGCACGCCCCTGCGGCTCGGCGAGAAAGCGCTGCGCCGTCATCGGCGGGCTGCGCTTCCATTCGCCGTCGCGATCCCGATAATCCGGAATGCCGGACGCGGTGCTGACGCCGGCCCCGGTGAGCACGAACCAGCGGCGGTGACGCGTGAAATGGCCGGCAAGCCGCGCCAGCGTCGGCTCGTCCGGCTGCAGGTCGGCTACGGGAGTGCGCTGATCCATCGCGGACCGATTGTCCCGCAAATGCCGCGAAAATCTCGCGCGGATCCAGCGCCGCCCGGTCGGGGTAGCGGTTCGGGTGGCGGTTCGGGTGGCGGTTCGGGCGACGGTACGGGTCACTTACGGACGGATCGTCTCGGCCGCGGCCGCAACGCCGCCGGCTTCCTGCGCCGCGTGATCCGGCGCCGCGGGTCCCTGGGTCCGGGCGCCTGCCGCGGGCGCCGGCGCCGCAGCCGGGACCGCCGCGCTGCCGATCGCCTTGACGAACGCGATGACGCCCGGATCGTCGGAGTATTCGCGCCGCGGGCGATAGCCCAGCGCCCGCATCATCAGGCCCATCGAATCGTTGTCCGCCAGCACGTAGCCGATCATCTCGGTCACGCCGCGCCCGCCAGCGCAATCCTCGATCGCCGCCATCATCGCGCCGCCGAGGCCCCGACCCTGCCACGAGTCCTCGATGACGATGCCGAACTCGGCGCTCGCGCCGTCGGGATTGCGGGAATAGCGCACGACGCCGCGGATCTCCTCGATGCCGTCGACGACGTCGATCGCGGCGAACGCCATTTCACGGTCGTAGTCGATCTGGAAGAACCGCGCCAGCCGCTCCAGCGACAGCTCGCGGACCGGCGCGTGGAATCGCTGGTAGAGGCTGCGCGGCGACAGGCGCGCGACGAGCCGCTGGTCGGCCTCGACGTCCTCCGGCCGCACCGGGCGCAACAGGATCTGCTTGCCTTCCTTGAGCGTCAGCGTGCGCGCCAGCGCCTTCGGATAGGGGTGGACCGCGAGGTGCGAATAGGCGGCGTCGGGCTGCAACGGCAGGTCGTCGACGACGACGCGCGCGTCCAGCGCGACGACGCCGTGCTCGTCGGCGAGCAGCGGATTGATGTCCAGTTCGCGCACGCACGGCAGCTCGCAGGCGAGTTCGGAGATCCGCAGCAGCGTCTCGAGCAGCCGCTCCGAATCGACCGCGGGCATGCCGCGGAAGGCGCCGAGCATCTTCGCGACGCGCGTGCGGTCGATCAGGTCGCGCGCCAGCAGCCGGTTCAGCGGCGGCAGCGCGACGGCAGAATCGTGCAGGATCTCGACGGCGATGCCGCCCATCCCGAAATTGATGACCGGGCCGAACGTCGGGTCTCGCGTCAGCCCGACGATCAGCTCGCGACCGTGCGGCCGATGGATCATCCGCTGGACCAGGACGCCGACGAAGCGCGCCTGCGGCGCCTTGTTCGCGACGCGGCTCGCGATGAGCTCGAAACCGAGTTCCACCTCCTCGGCCGTGCGCAGGTTCAGCAGCACGCCGCCGACCTCGCTCTTGTGCGTCACGCCTTCCGCGCGCACCTTGAGCACGACCGGAAAGCCGATCTCCTCGGCGCGGCGCCGCGCCTCCTCGGCGCTCGTGGCCAGCGCGCCCTTGGCGATCTCGATGCCGAAGTACTCCAGCAACGACTTGCTGTCGTCCTCCGCGAGCACCGTGCGCCCGGCGCGACGCGCCTCGTCCAGCAGCAGGCGCGCGCCGCCCAGGTCGAGTTCCAGTTCGGCGACGCGCGGCGGCGGCACCTGCAGACGCAGCTCGCGGTTGCGGACGAAGCGGGCCAGGTAGCCGAACGACTCGACGCCCTGCTCCGGACTGAACAGCGCCGGGATCCGCGCTTCCTTGAAGATCGCGCGACCGTCGCCGGCGTCGGCCTGGCCGAGCCACGACGTGACGACCGGCTTCTCGGTCGCGGTCGCGATCGGCAGCAGGCGCTGCGCCGTGTCCTTCGCGGTCAGTTCCATCGTCGGGGTGAAGAGGACGAGGACGCCGTCGTTCTCCTTGTCGCCGAGCAGCGCCTCCAGCGCCCGCGCGAAGCGATCGCTGTCGGCGTCGCCGATGATGTCGACCGGATTGGCGTGCGACCAGGTCGCCGGCAGGAAGCCATCGAGCGCCTCGCGCGCCGGTGCCGACAGGCCGGCCAGCGCGACGCCGTGGTCGGCCGCGGCGTCGGCGGCCAGCACGCCGGGTCCGCCGCCGTTGGTCAGGATCGCGAGCCGGTTTCCGCGCGGCAGGCGGCCGGACGCGAGCGTCTCGGCGGCGGCGAACAGTTCCTCGTAGAGCCCGACGCGGATGGCGCCGGCGCGCCGCAGCGCGGCCTCGAACACCGCATCGTCGCCGACCAGCGCGCCGGTGTGGCTGAGCGCCGCGCGCGAACCCGTCGCGTGCCGGCCGACCTTCAGGACGACGACCGGCTTCACGCTCGACGTCGCGCGCACGCTCGAGAGGAACGCGCGGGCGTCGTGGATGCCTTCGACATACAACACGACGCTGCGCGTCGCGGAGTCGCTGGCGAGGAAATCGAGGATCTGCGAGAACTCGATGTCGGAACCGCTCCCGGTCGAGACGACCGAGGAGAAGCCGAAGCCGGAACTCCAGGCGTAGTCGAGCAGCGCCGCGACGACGGCGCCGGACTGCGACACCAGCGCGACGGAGCCGGGTCGCGCCGGCGAGCGCGCGAACGTCGCATTCAGCCCGATCTGCGGCCGCATCAGCCCGAGGCAGTTCGGGCCGAGCAGCCGGATTCCGCTGCGGCGCGCGGCCGCGAGCGCGCGGTCCTGCAACTCGCGTCCCTCCGGGCCGATCTCCGCGAAACCCGCCGACAGGACCAGGACCGCGCGGACGCGGCGCTTCCCGGCCTCTTCGATCAAGCCGGGAATCGTCCGCGCCGGCGTGACCGCGACGACGAGGTCCGGCGCCTCCGGCAGGGCTTCGAGGCTGGGGAAGCACGGAACGCCGGCCACCTGGTCGTGCTTCGGATTGACCGGGTAGACGCGCCCCTTGAATCCGCCGGCCAGGACGTTGGCGAACACCGCGTGGCCGAGCGCATTCGGACGATCGGAGGCACCGACGACCGCGACCGATCGCGGCACCAGCGCAGGACGGAGGTAATGGGAGGTATCCATCGCCATTCTTGCCGACGGGATCGCCGTCGGACAGGAGTCTTGATTGCGTTACGCAGTCGGGGCGTGCAGATCACATGCCGCGACTACGGACATGGTGCAGAGTATGCCGCAATGCAACATCGCCGTCCTCCGATCCGGTTGACAGCGGTCAAGCCGATACCCGCTGGGAACGCTAAGCTGTGCCTAAGCTACATAGCATCAGTGGCGGAAAAGATGCGTGCACTCACTAACGACGATTTGAAGGCATTCCGCGAACAGTTGCGCCAACTGCGCGAAGAGCTTGCCACGCGCACCGAGGACCGGTTGCACGGCCACGGACTCGAACGCCACGACGATGCCGGCCTTCCGCGCCGCGCCGAAGACACCGACGACGACGGCACCGCGGAGCAGCAGCGCAGCGCCGACCTGAACCAGCTTTCCGGCCTCGCGGACCGGCTGGCGGCCGTGGACGATGCGCTGGCCCGGCTCGAGCGGGGTGAATACGGCGAATGCGTCGAGTGCGGCGAACCGATCGACACGGCCCGGCTGCGCGCCGCGCCGACTGCTCTGCGCTGCACTGCCTGCCAGGCGAAGCTCGAGGGACGGGTCATTCGCACGCGCACCTGACCGCGTCGCATCAGGCGGAACGCCGGGACGCGCGGGGCGCCGCGCCGACGCGCCGGTTGCCGACGACGACGGTCGACAGCGCGACCAGGATCAGGATCAGCGCCGCATAGTCGGTCGGCTGCTGCCGTTCGCCCAGCAGCCAGGCCGACGAAAACACGCCGACGACCGGGATCATCATCACCGAAAGGCTGCTTGCCGCCGGCGGCAGCCGGCGCGCCAGCACGGCCCACGCGACATGGCAGAACGCGATGGCCACCCACATGTTGTAGGCGATCGCGCCCCACTCGCGCAGCGTCGGCGCGCGCCACTGCGCATGCTCGAACAGCGTCGTGAGCACGACGAGCACGATGAGCGTGAGGGCCAGCATCCAGAAGGTCAACGGCAGCGTCGCCATCGCCGTCAGGTGGCGCCGGTAGAGGTGCGTTCCGTAGCCCCAACTGGCCGCCGCCAGCAGCATCAGGCCGGTGCCCAGCGGCCGGCCGGCGAAGTTCTCGAACTCCGACCACAGCAGAAGGACCGTGCCTGCGAGCGCGGCGCCGATGCCGAGCCAGTGCAACAGGCGAACGCGCTCGCCGAAGAAGACGAGCCCGGCCAGCACGGCCCACGTCGGAAACGTGTAGCCGAGCAGCGCGCTGCGGCCTGCCGGCAGCATCTTCAGCGCGATGATCATCACGACGTGCCAGACGATCAGGTTGGGAATCGCGAGGCGAACGATGTCGGGCCATGCACCCTCGGGCACCGCCAGCGACACGCCGCGCAGCCGCGCATACGCCCACAGCGTCATCAGGCCGCCGCCGAGGCAGATCGCGCGAAAGTACATCGGCGGCAGATCGCGGATCCCGGCCTTCATCAGCGGCCAGTTCAAGCCCCACGCGAGCGTCAGGACCGCGAGCAGCGCGAGGTCGGCCGTCGACAGGTGAGGCGTCGGCGCCTGCGCGGCGCGGCGCGCTGTCGCGCCGGTGACGGGCGATTCAGCGGACATCGAGGGTCCGGTCGACGTGGGTCATCCGGCCCCGCGAGCCGACGTCGAAGGCGACGTGATCGGTTCCCTTGAAGCCCGGCTCCGGCACGTAGAACACCCGGACGACCTTCACGAAGCGCATTGAAAGGCAGAAGTCGGAGACGCCGGCCTCGTCGACGCCGACCGTCGACGTCCGGGACGACAGGCGTCCGTGCGCGGGCGCGGACGTGACGTCGAGCTTGACGTCGACGGCGTTGCACAGCGGCGGCACGACCGTCGGCACGGTCTGCACGAGCATCTCCGCGGGAGGCGGCGCGACGGCGGCCACGGCCGATGGCGTCGCCGCCGCGGCAGGCTGCGATGGCCGGGCCGCGGGCGCCGTCGCGGGCGCCGCCGAAGTCGCCGATGTCGCCGAAGTCGCCGAAGTCGCCGATGTCGCCGCTGTCGCCGCTGTCGCTGGCGCCACCGCCACCGGGATGGCCGTCGAGCCCGGCGCAGCGGATTCGGGCGTTCCTGCCGGTACGTCGGGCTGCCGGCCCGCGATCGCTCCGGCGCCTCTCCCGGCCTCGCTCGACACCGGCTTGCCGGTGGAATGCGCGGCAACGCTCGCGGTGGACTTCACGGCCGGCTTCGCTACGGGCGTCGCCTCGGCGGTGACGGGCGGAGCCTCGACCGGCGCGCGATCGATCCGCTGCTCGCTCGTGGCGGCCGGCGGGACGGCGACAGCCGGTGCAGGCGACGGCGCGGGCGGGCTTGCGCCGGGGGATTCGCGCGCCGACACCAGGTAGGCGACGACGACGGCCACGAGGACCGCGGCCCCGGCCCCGAGCACGAGCGCGACGGTGCCGCGGCCGGCAGGTGGCGGCGCCGGTCCGCGTGCGGCCGGCGTCGCTGCGGGTCCCTCTGCCTCGACGCGTGGCCCGGCGGCCGGGTCTCGCGCTGCCCGCACGCGCTGCGCCGAGGCGTCGAGAACGGGCGCCGCGGTGCCGTCGCCCAGGCGCCCGAGCGCGGCGCGCACCGCGGACCGCACGGCGTCCTTGTCGTCGTTCGCCGCGACGTAGTGCGCAAGCGCCTCCGCGACCTCGCCGCGGTCGCGAACGCGCGCGAGTTCGGTGCGCACGAGCCGGTCGGCCAAGGGGCCGAGGGCATCCTTGAGCTGTCCCTGCAGTTCGTGCGCCAGGTCGAGTTTCCAGCCTGCCAGGTCCTCGCGCCGCGTCGGGTGCGCCGGCACGGTCGCGTCGGGATCGCGCGACGCGGCGACCGCCGGCGGGAGGTTCGCGGCGTCCGGACCCGTCGCCGCCGGCGGCGACAACCGGGCGAGCGCGGCGACGAGCGCATCGACGTCCGCGTCCCAGCGCGCGTGCCGCAACTCGATGGCATTGCGGAAGGCGAGGGCCTCGAGGTCGGACGGCAGGTCGCCGGCCGACGGCATCGTCGCGCCCTGCACCAGCACCGGCACGACCGGGATGCCGCGGGCCAGCGCCGCGGAGACCTCGACGCGGACGAAATCCCCCGCTTGCTGCAGTCGCCGGCCGCGCGTGTCGCCGGCGCGCGACTTCGCGCCGCCGGCCTTCGCACCGACCCAGTTGCGGCCGATGACGGCGAGCAGCACGTCCGCCGACGACAGCGCCGTCTCGATCTCGGCGCGGAAGTCCTTGCCGAGCTCGATGCCGGTGATGTCCATGAAGACGCGCTGCTTGCCGATTCGCTCGCCAAGGCTCGTGAACAGCCGGCCGGCGGCGTCTGCCGCGTCGTCGCGCCGATAGCTGATGAAGACGCCGCGCTGTGCGCTCAAGGCCGGCCCCACGGTGTCCGGACGGGCTGCCGCGGCGCCCTACAATGCGGGCATGTCGCCATCTTCTTCCCGGTTCTCCGACCGCCTTGCCGCGCGTTGGCGGCTGGCCGACTCCCTGCTGTGCGTCGGACTCGACCCCGATCCGGACCGCCTTCCGCCGACGCTGCGCGGCAGCCCCGATGCCATCCTGGAGTTCTGTCGCGCGATCGTCGATGCTACCGCGGACCTCGTCTGCGCGTTCAAGCCGCAGATCGCCTATTTCGCCAGCCAGCGCGCGGAGCCGCAGCTCGAACGGCTGATCCGACATGTCCACGAACGGCATCCCGGCATCCCGGTGATCCTCGACGCGAAGCGCGGCGACATCGGCCCGACCGCCGAGCACTATGCCCGCGAGGCCTTCGAGCGCTACGACGCCGACGCGGTGACGCTGTCGCCGTGGCTCGGCCACGACTCGATCGAACCCTACCTGCGCCGCGGCGAGCGCGGAATCTTCCTGCTGTGCCGCACGAGCAACCCGGGCGGCGACGACCTGCAGATGCTCGACAGCGGCGGCGAGCGCCTCTTCGAACGCGTCGCGCGCCTCGCCGCGACGCGGTGGAACGCCCACGGCCAGGTCGGCCTCGTCGTCGGCGCGACCTATCCCGGAGAACTCGCGCGCGTGCGACAGCTCGTCGGCGCGATGCCGTTGCTCGTCCCCGGCATCGGCGCCCAGGGCGGCGACGTGGAGGCCGCGGTGCGTGCCGGCCGCAGCGACGATGGCACCGGCATGCTGATCAACTCGTCGCGCGCCGTGCTGTATGCCTCGGCGGGACCGGACTTCGCCGACGCGGCGCGCGCTGCCGCGCGCGCCGCGCGCGACGAGATCAACCGCTGGCGCGGCGCGCCGGCCGGCCACGGAGCGACGCGATGAGCAAGCATCCGTCGACCGCCTCGGCGACCGAGAACCTCAATGTCGTCGCGTTCGACGACATGCCCTCGCCGGCCGACATCAAGCGGGCCGCGCCGCTCGTGGCCGCCGGCGAAGCCACCGTCAAGGCGAGCCGGACCGCGCTGCAACGGATCCTGGAGCGCGAGGATCCGCGCCTGTTCGTCGTCGTCGGACCCTGCTCGATCCACGATCCCGAAGCGGCCATCGACTACGCGGGCCGGCTCCGCGAGCTGGCCGCGGAAGTGGGCGACGCGCTGCTGCTCGTGATGCGCGTGTACTTCGAGAAGCCGCGTACGGCGACCGGATGGAAAGGATTCATCAACGATCCGCACATGGATGACACGTTCCGCATCGGCGAGGGCATGGCGCGCGCGCGGGACCTGCTGCTTCGCTTCGCGACGATGGGGCTGGCCGCCGGAAGCGAGGCGCTCGACCCGCTCGCGCCGCAGTACCTGGCGGACCTGATCAGCTGGTATGCGATCGGCGCGCGGACGACCGAATCGCAGACGCACCGCGAGATGGCGAGTGGCCTGTCGACGCCGGTCGGCTTCAAGAACGGTACCGACGGGGGCCTTGACGTCGCGATCAACGCCATCCGCTCCGCGCGCAGCCCGCACAGCTTCCTCGGCATCAACGACGCCGGACGCACCGCGATCGTTCGCACCGGCGGCAATCGCCTCGGGCACCTCGTGCTGCGCGGCGGCGGCGGGCGCCCGAACTACGACACCGTGAGCGTGCGCCTCGCGGAGCAGGCGCTGCGCAAGGCGAACCTGCCGCCGAACATCGTCGTCGACTGCTCGCACGCGAACTCGATCAAGGAGCCGGCGCTGCAGCCGCTCGTCTTCATGGACTGCGTGCACCAGATCAAGGAAGGCGACCGCGCGATCGTCGGCCTGATGCTGGAGAGCAACCTGCAGGCCGGCAACCAGCCGATCCCGGAAGACCGCTCGACGCTGCGCTACGGCGTTTCGGTGACCGATGCGTGCATCGCCTGGGACACGACGGCCGACCTGCTGCGACGCGCGCGCGACGAGCTGATGCCGGCGCTGGCGGCGCGCCACGCACAGACGGTGCGGCCGGCCTAGGGCTGCGGGGCGCCCGCGTCGGCCGCGCGCCGCCGATCCGTGGCGGCGATCCCGCGGGCGAGGACGATCAGGTGCGAATCCGGCTGTTGCCGAACTGCGACGGCACCAGCGGCTGCGTGTGCGGCATCAGCCGTTCGAGGTGATCCGGGATCAGGTTCGCCGTGGCCATGTCGAGCACCATTTTCAGGTGCGACATCCGCAGCGGCCGTCGCAGCGCGATCGTCGGCATCACGTCGATCCGGTCGCGCCGAAGACGCCGCTGCGCATCGGCGCCCAGGCGGAACAGGGCCAGTTCCGGCGGATCCGCGCGTCGCGGACCGCGGGCCAGCAGCAGGCCGTCGTACGGATGGCTGTCGACGACCGTCCACGGCAGCAGGTCGCTCGCCAGCCGGCGCACCATTTCGCGCACGATGTTGGCATCCGGCGCGTCGAAGAACAACAGCCCGAGACGCAGCCGGGGATGGCGCAGCGTGTGGATCTGCGACGGCGTGGTGAGATCAGCCAGGACAAGCTCCAGACCACAGGGCCAGACCCGTCGCGGACGATGACTTCAGGCGTCCACGCAGGTCAAACCGCAGCGCCGCGCCACCCACAGCAACCGGGTTTCGCGGATCGCCTCTGCGAACGAGTGTAACCAAATGCCGAAGCGCCTTACTGGTACGCGTTCACGTTACGTGAATGTTGAGTCCCGCTTCACGGGCTTCGCATCGCCAACACGCGGAGACGGTTTCAGACATCCTGTCGTTGCGACAGCAGCGCGACCAGTTCCTCGAGCGCCGCGATGATCGACGACGTTCGGACCGCGGCGCGGTCGCCCTCGAAATGCCGCGTCGATGTCTTGACCCACGGCGCCGACGACGCCTCGCGGCGTATCGCCCAGCCGAAGCACACGGTGCCGACCGGCTTGGCGGGGCCTCCACCGTCGGGACCCGCGATCCCGGTAATGGCGACGGCGATCTGCGCAGCGCTATGGCCGATGGCCCCGAGCGCCATGGCACGCGCGACCGGTTCGCTCACGGCACCGAAATCGCGCAGGTAGCCCGCCGAGACGCCCAGCAACTGGATCTTCGATTCGTTGGAATACGTGACGAAGCCGCGTTCGAACCACGCGCTCGATCCGGGGACCGTGGTCACCGCGTAGGCGACGCCGCCGGCGGTGCAGGATTCGGCGGTTGCGAGCAGCAGGCGCTGCTCCCGCAGCAGTTCGCCCGTACGCTGTGCGAGGTCGAGGATGCGCTCGATGATCATCGGTGCTCGTGCATCGCCATGACCGGACCGTGGCGACTACTTTATGGCAATCGCACCGGCGGCGCCAGTCAAGTGCAGGATGACCCCAAGGGCAACGATCGCGTACAGCGCCGCGACCAGGTCATCGACCATCACGCCCCAGCCGTTCTTCAGCCGCTCGTCGAGGGTGCGAATCGGCGGCGGCTTGACGATGTCGAACGCGCGGAACGCGCCGAACGCGCCGGCCTGCAGCAGCCAGGACGCGCCGGGCGGCAGCGACGCCAGGACGATCCAGATCGCGACGATTTCGTCGACGACGATATGCCCGCTATCGGCGACGCCCAGCGCGGTGCCGGTGCGCTGCGCAGCCCATGCGCCGATCACGAAGCACGCCGCGCACGCCGCGAGCCATGCCCGCAGCCCGGCGCCGCCGAGCGCGTGATCGACGAGCGCAAAGACGAGCCAGCCGAAGAGCGTGCCGAACGTGCCGGGCGCAACGCGCGGCAGGCCGCTGCCGCAGCCGAGCGCGATGAAATGGGCCGGCGAGGCCAGCAGGAAACGCAGCGTGGGTGCGGTCGGCAAGGTCGGTGCGGTCGGCGTCGGCGACGCCGGATCGCGGCGCATCACGCCGGCAACGGCGGCGCGAAATGGTCGAAGCCGGCGATTCCGGGATCGAACGGCCGGCCGTTCTCGTCGAGCCAGGCGATGGCCGGCGCCTCGGTGATCTCGCCGACGCGCGCGAGCGGCACGCCGAGCTGCTGCGCGACGCGCTCGAGCGGCTCCCGTTCGCGCGCCGACGCCGTGAACAGCAGCTCGTAGTCGTCGCCCCCGCCGAGGACGGCCCGGCGCTGCAGGTCCCGCGGCTGCCGCGCGAGCGCCGCCGACCGCGGCAGCGCGGCGACCTTGACGCGGGCGCCGACGCCGGATCGCGCGATCACGTGCCCGAGGTCGCCCGCAAGCCCGTCGGACACGTCGATCGCCGCGGAGGCGACGCCGCGCAGCGCGCGGCCCAGTTCCACGCGCGGCGTCGGGCAGTCCATCCGCTCGCGGAAGTGCTCCGCATCGTGCGCCTGGACGTGCACGTCGCCGCGCGCGACCAGAAGCCCGAGAAACGCGTCGCCCAGTGTTCCGGAGACCCAGATGTCGTCGCCGGGTCGCGCGCCGCCACGCCCGAGCGCCTGGTGCGGCTCGACATTGCCGAGCGCCGTGATGCTGATCGTGAGCGGCCCGTCGGCCCCGCGCCACCGCGGCGCGCGGACCGTGTCGCCGCCGAGCAGCTCGCAGCCATGGCGCTCGGCGAGCGCGAACATCCCGGCTGCGAAGCGCTCGAGCCAATCGGGATCGGCGCGCGGCAGCGCGAGCGACAGGAAGTAGGCGCGCGGCGCCGCGCCGGTCGCCGCGAGGTCCGAAAGGTTGACCGCGAGCGCCTTGTGGCCGAGCCGTCGCGGATCGGCGCCCGGCAGGAAATGGACGTCCTCGACGAGCATGTCGGTCGTCACCGCGAGGTCGGTGATGCCCGCCGCAAGGAGCGCGCAGTCGTCGCCGATGCCGCGGTGTTCGCTGACGGGCCGCGTGAAATAGCGCCCGATCAGCTCGAACTCGTTCATCGCGTGACGCGGCGCCAGAGCGCGGCACCGCGGCGGTCGATGTCCGACACGGCGACGCGTTCAGCGGGCACGCGACGCTTCCTGCGGGCGCAGGCTTGCCGCAACCTTGTCCAGTACGCCGTTGATGTACTTGAAGCCGTCGGTGCCACCGAAGCTCTTCGCGAGTTCGACCGCCTCGTTGATGACGACCCGGTACGGAATCTCGACCCGATGCTTGAGTTCGTAGCTGCCGAGCAGCAGGATCGCATGCTCGACCGGGCTCAACGCCGCGACGTCGCGATCGACATAGGCGCCGAACGCGGCGCGCAGTTCCGCGGCGCCGTTGATCGCCCCCTGCAGGATTTCGTGGAAATGCGCGCGGTCGGCCTGGTCGAAGCCCTCGGCCTCGACCAGGTGGCCCTCGATCGCGGCGGCGTCCTGGCCGCCGACCAGCCACTCATACAGGCCCTGGACGGCGAATTCGCGCGCGCGCCGCCGCGCGCTGCGCGCGGCCGCGTCGCGCGGGCCGCGCGGTGCCGTTGTCGCCATCAGGAAGCTTCCCGGCGGCCGGCGCCCGCTCGCCCGCCGAAGTCGTCCTCGTCGCCGGCATCGTCGAGTGCCCAGCACAGGTTCGCCATCTCGACGGCCACACGTGCCGCGTCGCGGCCTTTCTCGTCGGTCCGGGCGCGCGCCTGCTCCTCGGTATCCGTCGTCAGGATCCCGTTCGCGGTCGCGATCCGGTAGTCGAGCGCGACGCGCGCGACGCCGGCTGCCGATTCGTTGGCGACGACCTCGAAATGGTAGGTCTCGCCGCGGACGACGCAGCCGATGGCCACCAGCGCGTCGAAATCGCCGGCCTGCGCCAGCCGCGCCAGCGCCAGCGGTATCTCGAGAGCGCCGGGGACGGTGACGTGCGTGATGTCGTCCTCGTCGACGCCGAGTTCGATCAACTGGGCGACGCAGGCCTGCGTCAGCGCGCGACCGGCCCATTCGTTGAATCGCGCCTGGACGATGCCGATCCGCAGCCCGCTGCCGTCCATGTCCGGGGCGATGAAGTCGATGGCCAAGATGCTTTCCCTCCCGCGTTCGCGCCGAGCCCGTCCGCCGGCTACGGCGGCGAACCGGCGCCGGTCTCGTAGCCGACGATCTGAAGCCCGAAGCCCGCCATCGACGGCGTCTTGCGCGGACGCGCGAGAAGCCGCATCCGCCCGACGCCCACGTCGCGCAGGATCTGCGCCCCGATGCCGTAGGTCCTCAGGTCGAGCTTGGCGTCGCGCGGCGGCTGCACCGCGTCGCCGGCGAAGCGCGCCACCAGGTCCGGCGCGCTTTCGCCGCAGTTCAGCAGCACGACGACGCCGCAGCCGGCCGCCGCGATCGCCTCGAGCGATCGGGAATAGGTCCAGGAGTGCGTCGTCGGGCCCGTGTCGATCAGGTCGAGCAGCGAGACCGGCTCGTGCACGCGCACCAGCACGTCGCGTTCGCGGTCGATCCGTCCGCGGACCAGCGCGAGGTGGGCCGCCCCGCTCGCCCGGTCGCGGTAGGCGTAGAGGTCGAACTCGCCGGCGATCGTCTGCGCGCGCCGCGTCCCGACCCGCTCGATCAACGACTCCGTCTCGGCGCGGTGGCGGATCAGGTCCGCAATCGTCCCCAACTTCAGCCCGTGCCGCTGCGCGAACGTCACGAGGTCCGGCAGGCGCGCCATCGTCCCGTCCTCGTTCATCACCTCGCAGATCACCGCAGCCGGCGTGCATCCGGCGAGCTGCGCCAGGTCGCACCCGGCTTCGGTATGGCCGGCCCGCACGAGCACGCCGCCCGGCTGCGCGACGACCGGGAAGACGTGCCCCGGCTGCACGATATCGGACCGCACGGCGCGCGGCGCGACCGCGACCTGGATCGTGCGGGCGCGATCGGCGGCCGAAATGCCGGTGCCGATGCCTTCCGCGGCCTCGATCGAGACGGTGAAGTTCGTTCCGTGCTGCGAGCCGTTGACCGGCACCATCGGCGCCAGCCCGAGCTGCCGTGCGCGCTCCGCGGTGAGGGTCAGGCAGACGAGCCCGCGCGCGTGGCGCGCCATGAAGTTGATGGCCTCCGGCGTGACGAAGTCCGCCGCAAGAATGACGTCGCCTTCGTTCTCGCGGTCCTCGTCGTCCAGCAGCACGACCATGCGCCCGGCCTTCAGCTCGGCGATGATCTCGCTGACGGGGGCGATCGGCCCTGAGGCGATCGACGCGGCGCCAGGGCCAGGGGCGCCTTCGGGCATGACGACGGTGAGCATGGGGATCGCCGAGCGATGGCACCGGATGCAGGGAAGCGCCGATTCTACGCGGGGCGCGGCATCTGCAAGGCACGCTTCTTGCGGAACGCGGTCGGGCGACAACGCATGGCATGCCGCGCAAGCGCGGCGCCTTGACCTGGTGCCGGTCGTCGGTCCGGTCGCTTCCGCTACGCTTGTGCCCGGTCGCCGCGCCCGCGCCCGTTGCGCGCGAGACGACCTGTCGATCCTGCCCTCGATCCGTGACCCGTCCATGGCACCCACTCCCGCGTCCCACCCGAACCGCCACGCCCCGATCCGCTCGCTGCTGGTCGCCAATCGGTCCGAAATCGCGATCCGCGTCATGCGCGCCGCCGCCGAGATGGGAATCCGCACCGTCTCGATCTACTCGACCGAGGACCGCTTCGCGCTGCATCGCTTCAAGGCCGACGAAAGCTATCTCGTCGGCGAAGGGCGCAAGCCGCTGCAGGCTTATCTCGACATCGACGACATCCTGAGGATCGCGCGCCAGGCCCGCGTCGACGCGATCCACCCGGGCTACGGGTTCCTTTCGGAGAATCCGGATTTCGCGCGCGCCTGCGCCCAGGCCGGCGTGCGCTTCATCGGCCCGACGCCGGAGGTGATGACGACGCTGGGCAACAAGGTGGCAGCACGCGCGGCGGCCGCGGCGGCCGGCGTTCCGGTGATGCCGGCGACCGGGCCGCGGCCGCGCGAACTCGACCGCGCGCGCGAGCTCGCCGCGGCGATCGGCTATCCGCTGATGCTGAAGGCCAGTTGGGGCGGCGGCGGCCGCGGCATGCGCGTGATCGAGAACGACGGCGACCTGGCCGCGCAGCTGGACGTCGCGCGGCGCGAGGCCGGCGCGGCGTTCGGCAACGATGAGGTTTATCTCGAGAAGCTCGTGCGCCGCGCGCGCCACGTCGAGGTCCAGGTGATGGGCGACTGCCACGGCAACCTGGTGCACCTCTACGAGCGCGACTGTTCGGTCCAGCGGCGCAACCAGAAGGTCGTCGAGCGGGCGCCGGCGCCGTACCTGGTCCCGGAGCAGCGCGCGGCACTGTGCGAATCGGCGCTCGCGCTGGCGCGCGCCGTCGGCTACACGCACGCCGGCACGGTCGAGTTCCTGATGGATGCCGACAGCGGGCGCTTCTACTTCATCGAGGTGAATCCGCGGATCCAGGTCGAGCACACCGTCACCGAGCAGGTGACCGGGATCGACGTCGTGAAGGCGCAGATCCGGATCACCGAGGGCGCGCGCATCGGCGACGCGGACTGCCCGGTGCCGCCGCAGGACGAGATCCGCCTCAACGGGCACGCGCTGCAATGCCGGATCACGACCGAGGATCCGGAAAACGGCTTCACGCCGGACTACGGCCGGATCACCGCCTATCGCAGCGCCGCCGGCTTCGGCCTGCGGCTCGACGGCGGCACCGCCTACACCGGCGCGGTGATCACGCCGTACTACGACTCGCTGCTCGTCAAGGTGACCGCCTGGGCGCCGACCGCGCACGAGGCGATCCGGCGAATGGACCGCGGGCTGCGGGAGTTCCGGATCCGCGGCGTCGCGACGAACCTGCAGTTCGTCGAGAACGTGATCAACCACGCCGACTTCGCCGCCGGCACGGTGACGACGCGGTTCATCGACTCGACGCCGGAGCTGTTCCATTTCGCGCATCGCCGCGACCGCGCGACGCGGCTGCTGCGCTACATCGGCGAGGTCACGGTCAACGGCCACCCGGACATGAAGGGGCGCACGAAGCCGGACCTGGCGCACGCCCACCGGCCGATGCCGCGACTCGACCTCGCCGCGCCGATCGTGCCGGGCACGCGCGACCGGTTGCTCGAGGTCGGGCCGGAGAAGTTCGCGCGCTGGATGAGCGCCGAGCGCCGCGTGCTCCTCACCGACACGACGATGCGCGACGCCCACCAGTCGCTGTTCGCGACCCGGATGCGAAGCGCCGACATGGTCCGGATCGCGCCGCATTACGCGCGCCTCGCGCCGGGCCTGTTCTCGCTCGAATGCTGGGGCGGCGCCACCTTCGACGTCGCGCTTCGATTCCTCAAGGAGGACCCGTGGCAGCGCCTGGCGCAGCTGCGGGCGGCGGTGCCCAACATCCTGCTGCAGATGCTGCTGCGGGCCAGCAACGCCGTGGGCTACACGAACTACGCCGACAACGTCGTGCGCTTCTTCGTGCGGCGCGCCGCCACGGTCGGGATCGACCTGTTCCGCGTCTTCGATTCGCTGAACTGGGTCGACAACATGCGCGTCGCGATCGACGCGGTCCGCGAAACCGGCGCGCTGTGCGAAGGCGCGATCTGCTACACGGCCGACGTCTTCGACGCCGCGCGACCCTATGGCATCCGGTATTACGTCGGCCTCGCGCGCGAGCTGCAGAAGGCCGGCGTGCACATCCTCGGCATCAAGGACATGGCCGGGGTCTGCCGCCCGCGCGCGGCGGCCGAACTGGTGCGCGTGCTGCGCGCCGAGACCGGCCTGCCGATCCATTTCCACACGCACGACACGAGCGGAATCGCCGCGGCCTCGGTGCTCGCGGCGATCGCGGCGGGTGCCGCCGCGGTCGACGGCGCGCTCGACGCGATGAGCGGGTTGACGTCGCAGCCGAACCTCGGCTCCATAGTCGCCGCCCTGGAAGGCGACGAGCGCGATCCGGCCGCGGCCGGTTCCGGCGTCGAGCCGGCCGCGCTGCGGACGCTGTCGGACTACTGGGAAGGCGTGCGCAGGATCTACGCGCCGTTCGAAGCCGACATGCGCTCCGGCACGGCCGACGTCTACCGCCACGAGATGCCCGGCGGCCAGTACACGAACCTGCGCGAGCAGGCGCGGTCGATCGGGCTGGAGCACCGCTGGCCCGAGATCTCGCAGGCCTACGCCGACGTCAACCGCCTCTTCGGCGACATCGTGAAGGTCACCCCGACCTCGAAGGTCGTCGGCGACATGGCGCTCTTCATGGTGGCCAATGGATTGACGACGGCCGACGTGCTCGATGCGACGCGCGAGATCGCCTTCCCGGAGTCCGTCGTGTCCCTGTTCCGCGGCGAGCTCGGCTTTCCGCCCGGCGGTTTCCCGGAGGCGATCTCGCGCCGGGTCCTGAAGTGCGGCACGCCCGCGGCCGTCCTGCCGGAGCCGCCAAGGCCCTATCGCCCGGGCGACAGCCTTCCCGCGGTAGACCTGGACGCGGCACGCAGCGACGCCCAGAAGGCGATCGGGCGCCACGTGGACGAGAACGACCTCGCCTCCTACCTGATGTACCCGAAGGTCTTCGCGGACTTTGCCGCGCACCATCGCCAATACGGCGATGTCTCGGTGCTGCCGACGCCGACCTACTTCTACGGGATGGCGGAGCGCGAGGAGATCGCCGTCGACATCGATCCGGGCAAGACGCTCGTGATCCGCCTGCAGGGCACGGCGCCGGCCGAGGAGGAAGGCCTCACCAAGGTGTTCTTCGAGCTGAACGGCCAGCCGCGCACCCTGCGCATCGAGCGGGCGGGCGCGGCGCGCGCCGCGAAGCGCCCGCAGGCGCAGCCGGGCAACGCGGGGCACGTCGCGGCCCCGATGCCGGGAATGATCCACACCGTGGCCGTCAAGGTCGGCCAACGGATCAAGGGCGGCGACCCGTTGGTGTCGATCGAGGCGATGAAGATGGAGACGCAGATCCGGGCCGAGCGCGACGGCACGGTCGCGGCCGTCCATGTGAAGTCCGGCGATACCGTCGCGGCGCACGACCTCCTGCTGGAACTGGCCGCCTGAAGCGGCTCTGACCCCGGGACGTCATGCGCCGCGGCGACGCCAGCGCATACGCCGCGCCCCTGCGGCTGCGCGACGGTCCTACCGGGCTATCAATTCGCGCATGATCTTGTCGCCGAGAAGTTCGCGCACCTCGCTACGCTTGACCATCAGCTGGGTCTGCTTGTCCTCGCCGCCGATCACCTTCTCGCTGATCGCATCGTACTTCTCGTCGAGCCCGTCCAACGCCGCCATGTTCTTGTACTCCTCAAGGAACATGACGTCGAAGTCGTCGCGGCCCACGGCCGGGCCGGTCAAGACGTGTGACGACAGCAGGAGACCCTGCTTCCTCGCCTCCTCGTCGATCTTCCTTCGCAGCGGCAGGATGTCGCGCATATAGACGTCGAACAGCCCGTTCTTGACGCGGACGAAGCCGACGGTCCAGACGGTCCCCTCCTTGTACGGCTTGTCGTCCGCGGCGGATGGACCCGCCGCCAGGACAGCCAGCGCCAGTATCAGAAGGGACCCGATCAGAAGGGACCCGAATTGACGGCTCACGCGTGCATGCAGGTTCATGTTTCCCCCTTGCCCGCGCCGCGGTTCGACGCCTCCGGTTGAAAACCAGCGCGCGAAGGCCGTCGCGCTCGCCATGGCGCGCGGGAACGACATGGCGAGCGGAAAGATTGGACGCCTTGGATCTGGCCCGGGCAATCGCGCCTTGAATCGCGCCTTAGACTTAGAGACCGAGAGGGGGCAGGAGGTGAGGGCGCCCCCTGGCCGGAGGATCCCCCGACACCCACGTCGACCCGACCCCGCACCTACCCCATCGTAAGCACAGCGCGGCATCGCGCCTCGCCATTCATCGCCTTGCTGCTCGTCGCGGCCGCGAGAATCACGCGTGCGCCGCCAAGCTCTTGCAGTTCGGCGGCCGGATCCTGCGTCGCCGTGTCGAGATAGGCGTGCGCTCCCGGCTGCCGGGCGAGCGACTCCCTGCTCCGCCTCCGATTCTCCGGCTCCCGGTTCAGCCGCGTCGGCCTGGACGACCTCCAGAACCCCGTTGTTAGAACCTGAACGCAGTGCATCCTGGCCATGGCCGCACCTGCGGGTTGGCGCGGCCTGGGTTGGCGTAGCGCGAATCCTGCACGTTTCGTTCGCGCGGACCTTGCGCCGGATGGCCTGGGAGTCGATCGGGCGGCGATCGGCCGGACGGCGGTCGGCCGGGCTTCCCTTCCGATCATGCCCCTCGGTCGCAAAGACACCGCCTGCGCATGCGCCCTGATCGTCGATGGACCCTGGCCAGTAAACCGCCGACCGCGTTATATTCTCTGGAACATAACGCTTCGAACCCGCGAGCCATGGCGGACTCCGGGAGGGAGATGGCGCGTTCGCGTTTCGAGTCTTCGCCGTCGACGGCGGAGTCCGTTGAATCGCGGATCGGGGAGCTTGCCTGCAATGTTGAAGCAGCAATTCGAGATTCTCGTGGCGCTGGCGCGGGAGGGCGATTTCGGGCGCGCGGCTCGATCCTGCGGCCTCGGGCTACCCGAGATGCACGCGATTCTCCGCGAAGCCGAGTTGATGTACGGAAGACCGCTGTTGCACAAGGTCGAGGCCTTCCGCGGGTTCACGCCGATGGGCCAGGTCGTCCTGGCGTGTGCCCGCAAGCGGATGGGCGATGACGGCGATCCGCTGGCGCTGGAGACGGATGCCGTGGAGGTCGATTCGCTGAGGGCGCTTCTTTCGCGTCGATCCGTCTCTCCGGCGCGGCTGGGCCGGCCCGGGCCGACGCGGCAACAGGTCGACCTTATGCTGAAGGCCGCGCTGCGTAGCCCGGACCACGGCGGCCTGCTGCCCTGGCGCGTCATCGATTTCCCGAACGAGACGCGCGCCGGGCTCGCGCAGCTTTTCGAGCAGGAGAAGCGGCGACGGGACCCGCTGGCCTCGACGGACGACCTGCGGCGGGCGCGCGACCACGCGACGAGGCCACCCCGCCTGCTCGCCTTCGTCGTGTCGCCCCGGCAGCGCGCCGGGGTGCCGATGCGCGAGCAGTTCCTCGCGGCGGGAGCCGCCCTCGGCAGCCTGCTGGCTGCCGCTCACGCGCTGGGTTTCGGTGCCATCGTGCTCAGCGGGGATCGCTGTTTCGACGAGGCGCTCGCGTCGCAACTCGGGCTGGGCGCGGGGGAGTTTCTCGCCGGGTTCGTCAGCTTGGGGCGTGTCTTGAAGGCCCCACCGGAGCGACCGTACGCAGAGCCGGAGGCGATGATCTCCACGTGGGAGCCGGCGGCGAAGGCGTCCGCGGGGGCGTGCTCGCCGTTCGCGGGCGGACTCGCCGCCACCCCACCTCGAGAGCCCACATGACGAAACCCAAGCCTGGCAGCGGACCGTCCGCCGCCGACGTGCCATGCGATCCCACCGCGACCGCAGAATCCGTCCGCCTCTGGTCCCTCGAGCACGCGACCACACCGGACGGGGATCGGGTCTACGTGAGCTTCTTCACGGAAGGCGGCGGCAGGCACACTTTCAGCCTGCAGGAAGTCGACATCCTGTCGATCGCGAAGTCGGTCCTCGACGGACGACCGTCGGGCTCACTTGGTCAGAAGCGCGCGCACTAGCTCCGGCGCAATGTCGCGCGTTGCCGCCGCGCCAGCGCCCGCGAATGACCTCGTGCCCGACCACGGTGGGCGGCGTATCGCCCGGAGACTGCGATATAGTCGTCGGAATATGACGCAAGCCGGATCCCAGGTCGAACCGGGACGGCGCGTCGCCACCTTGGGGGAGACGACTCGTGAAGACGTTCGAGAACACGGTCAATGGCCGAGGGGTCGGCGGCACGAAGACCTTCGAATCTCGGAATCCGGCGACCGGCGAGGTGCTCGGCCTGGTCCCGGCTTCTTCCGCCGAGCAGGTGGCGCGCGCAGTCGAGGCCGCGCGGGCGGCGCAGCCCGCGTGGGCGACCCTTCCGGATGCCGAACGCAAGAGCGCGCTCGGCAAGGTCGCCGACATCGTCAAGGCCAATTCCGAATATCTCGCGACCTGGATCACGCGCGAGCAGGGCAAGCCGCTCGGCGGTGTCGGACCCGACCAGGTGCCGGGGGCGCGCTTCGAGACGTGGGGGTGCGAGGTCTGGACGCGCGTGCCGGCGTCCCTGGATCTTCCAGTCGACGTCGCCTTCGAGGACGAATCGCGCCGCGATGAAGTGCATCGGCGGCCGTACGGTGTCGTGGCGGCGATCGCGCCGTGGAACTGGCCGCTGCTGATCGCGATCTGGCAGATCGTCCCGTCGCTGCGCGCCGGCAACACGGTCGTGATCAAGCCGTCCGAGTACACGAGCATCGGCACGCTCGAGCTGGTCCGGCTCATTTCCGCGGCGCTCCCGCCCGGGGTCGTGAACACCGTCAGCGGCGGCGGCGACGTCGGCGCGTGTCTCGTGGAGAACCCCGGCGTCGACAAGATCATGTTCACCGGATCGACGTCGACCGGCATCCGCATCGCCGAAACCGCGGCGCGGCGCCTGGTGCCGACGACGCTCGAGCTCGGCGGCAATGATGCGGCCATCGTGCTGCCCGACGTGAATCCGAAGGCCATCGCGATGGGACTTTTCTGGGGCGCCTTCGTGAACATGGGGCAGACATGCGCCTGCGCCAAGCGCCTGTACGTGCCCGCGTCGCTCCACGACGCGATCGTGTCGGAACTGAAGGCGATCGCCGAGGCGATGCCGATGGGCAACGGGATGGAGCCGGGGATGGCCCTGGGTCCGATCCAGAACCGGATGCAGTACGACAAGGTCACGTCGCTCGTGGAAAAGGCAAGAGCCGACGGTGCGACAATCGTCTGCGGTGGAAAGGCTCCGGGTGGAGCCGGCTACTTCTATCCGGTCACGCTCGTGACGAACATTGCCGATGGCGCAGACCTTGTCGACCAGGAGCAGTTCGGGCCGGTGCTGCCGATCATCAAGTACGACAGCGTCGACTCCGCGATCGCCAGCGCGAACCGACTCAGCGCCGGCCTCGGCGCATCGGTGTGGTCGAGCGATATCGAGAAGGCGAAATCGGTGGCCGCGCGCCTGGAGGCCGGCACGGTCTGGATCAACCAGCACGGCGCGATCCACCCGATGGTGCCCTTCGGTGGAATCAAGGGTTCCGGCTGGGGGCAGGAGTTCGGGCTGGAGGGACTGAAATCGGTGACGCGGGCGACGATCGTCAGCCTGAAGAAGTGATCCCTCGGACGTCATCCAACGGACGTGATCCATCGCACGGCGGCGCGCGTGCCGCCGCCATGCCCCAGGCGCGGCGTCAGAACGGATAGGGAGTCGCGGCGCCCTTGACCGTCAGCCACTGCCACTGGGTGAACTCCTCCCAGTTGGCCGGTCCACCGATGCTCGTGCCGTTGCCCGAGATCCCGCGGCCACCGAAAGGATTGATGACGTCGTCGGCAACCGTCTGGTCGTTGATGTGCAGGAGGCCGACGCTCAGTTGGTTCCCGATGGCCATCGCGCGCGCGACGGACGCCGAGATGATCCCGGCCGAAAGGCCATACGCCGTCCGGTTGGCCAGGGCGACCGCCTCCGCGTCGGTGGAGAACGTCACGATCGACGCGACGGGACCGAAGACCTCCTCCTCGAAGGCGGCCATGCCGGGCTTGACCCCGGTGAGTACCGTCGGGTTGTAGAACAGGCCGTCGTAGCTGCCGCCCGCCTGCAGTTGCGCGCCCGCCTTCAGCGAGCGCTGGACGATGTCATGCGCGTGGTCGCGCTGCGCGGCGTCGATCAGCGGACCCAGGGCGACCTGGCCGGACGCCGGATCGCCGACGGGAAGCTGCTTCGCGCGGGCGGCCAGGCGCGTCGCGAACGAGCCGGCCACGCTCTCCTGGACGAGGATCCGGCCGGTCGTCATGCAGATCTGTCCCTGGTGCAGGTAGGCGCCCCAGGCGGCGTTGGACGCCGCAACGTCGAGATCGGCGTCATCGAGCACGATCAGCGTGTTCTTCCCGCCAAGCTCGAGGGACACCTTCTTCAGGTGGCGGCCGGCCAGTTCGCCCACCTTGCGGCCGGCGGCCGTCGAGCCGGTGAACTGGATCATCGCGACGTTGTCGTCGCCGCACAGCGCGGCCCCCGCATCGGCATGCCCGGGAAGGACATGCAGCACGTCGGGGGGCAGGCCGGCGTCCTCGAACAGCCGCGCGATCGCAAAGCCGCCCGTCACCGGCGTGCGCGGATCCGGCTTCAGGACGACCGCGTTGCCCGTGGCAAGGGCTGGCGCGACGGCGCGAAGCGACAGGTAGAACGGAAAATTGAACGGCGAGATGACGCCCACGACGCCCAGCGGCACGCGGCGGCAAACGCTCAAGCGATCGCCCGTGCCCGGCAGCACGTGCCCCTGCGGCTGAGTCGGCATGGCCGAGGCCTCGTACAGGCAGCGCACCGCGATCCCGACCTCAAAGTCGGCTTTCGGCGGTATGGCCCCGGTCTCGCGCACGATCCAGCCGGCAATTTCCTTCGCGTGGGTTTCCAGCGTCAACGCCGCGCGGCGGAGAACGGCCGCGCGCGCGTCCGGGCTCAGCGCAGCCCAACCCGGCTGGGCCGCGCGTGCGCGGCCGGCGGCCTTCAAGATGTCGGCGGGTCTGGCCAGGCCGACCGACCCGATGGCCTTGCCGGTCGCCGGCTCGATGATCTGCAGCGTCGCGTCGATCTTCGTCCAACCGCCGGAGAACAGGCTGTTGCGCCACGTCGCTTCGTCCAGGAACCTTGCCGCTCCGCCGTCCATCGTGTCGTCTCCTTGGTTGTCGTCGCACCCTGCGACGTATT
>DATKPC010000139.1:0-7202 GCA_035524275.1 Burkholderiaceae bacterium | reverse complement strand
TGATGCCGTAAGGCTGCGCAAGGTCGCAAAAATCCGTTGCGACGCGGGTGCCGCTCAGCGGCACGCCGATCGCGGCACGACGCTCACGCCCACCGTCAGCACGTGGGCGCCACCGCCGCGGATCACGCCGCGTAGCGGCGTGACGTCGCCGTAGTCGCGCCCGATGGCCACCGTGACGTGACGCGATCCGACGACGATATCGTTCGTCGGATCCAGGTCGATCCAGCCCAGTTGCGGGCAGTACACCGCGACCCAGGCGTGCGAGGCATCGGCGCCGAGCAGGCGCGACTCCCCGCTGCTCGGCTGCGTGACGAGATAGCCGCTGACGTAGCGCGCGGCCAGTCCGATCGACCGCAGCGCGCCGATCATCACGTGCGCGAAGTCCTGGCAGACGCCATGCCGCATCCGGAACGCTTCGAGCATCGGCGTCGAGACCTCCGTGCTCGACGGGTCGTAGCGGAAATCGCGGTGGATGCGCGACATCAGGTCGATGGCCCCGGCAAGAACCGTCGTGCCCTCGGCGAACGACGCCGCCGCATATTCGGCAAGTTCCGGCGCCCTTGCGACGAACGGCGAGGCGAACGCGAATTCCGCCGCGGCGTCGTAGCGGCGGCCCGCGGCGTAGCGCAGGCTTTCGCGCGTGAGGCGCCATTCGGCGCTGAGCGCGGGGTCCGGCGACACGACATCCGCCAGGCGCACGCGGCTCCGCGCGACGACGCGCAACGCGTCGTGCGGCGCGTACATCGCGAAGAACGTGCGCCGATTGCCGAAGGCGTCGATGCCGTCCGCGTGGTGCGACGGGGCCGGATCGATCGCGAGCGTTGCCTCGTCCACGGCCTGCCGCGGTCCGCCGCGCGGAAGCAGGTACGCGATATGGTTCGCGACGTCGACGCGCGCCGAATACGCGTAGCGCGTCTCATGCACGACGTCGAGCAGCGTTTCGCTCATCGCGGTCAACCGGAAATCGCCTGCAGAGGCTGGTCGGCGTGGCTGAAATACCGCGTGCCGAGCGCATCCGACAACGCCATCGACGCGCCGGAGAGGCGCTGCAGCCACGCCTCCAGGATGCGGTAGCGCCCGTCGCCCGACGCGCTGCACAGTTCGGCGAGCGGAGCCTGCGCGATCGGGCCGGGCAACAGGCGCAGCAGGTCCTCGTTCGCGCCTCCGTCGCGGCCGGGCAGCTCGCGCAGCCGCCGGGCGAGCGAGCCCTGGACATGTGCGATCGAGCGCGGATTCGAGTCGTCCTGCACGACGAGATCGATCAGCGCCGCGGGCTGCAGCTGCCCGGGATAGAGCGAGCGGTACGTGATCGTCGAATCGAAGAGCTCCAGCACGAGCTGGAAGCCGGGTGCCTGCGCCAGCGCCCCGGTCTCCAGCACGGCCGCGAGCGCGCCGCTCATCGTGACCAGCCGTTCGATCAGGCGTCCGCACGCGAGCATCCGCCAGCCGTCGTCGCGCGTCATGCGGTCCTGCTGCGAGCCGGTGATCGCCGCCAGGCGATCGGTCGCCGCGACCAACGCGAACTGCGCGGATTCGGCCGCCAGTTCGCCGTCGCCGCGCAGCGCGCGGACCGTGCGCGCGAAGGCCGGCGCGGCGCCGCTGATCAGCCGCCAGTGATCCGGCGCGAGGCGCTCGCGGATCTCGCCGGCGGCTCGCGTCAGCGCCGACAGGTTGTACATCACGCCGTAAGACGGCTCCGGATGCGCGAGTCCGGCCAGCAGCGTGCGCTCGAACAGGCGTGGCGCGACCGTCGGCGACGGCACGCCGGGGGGCACGAGCCCGTTGCCGAGCGCGATGCGGGCGACGGCCTCCAGCACCGGGTTCGGCGCCGCCTCCTCGTCGTGCAGCCGCACGAGAATCTGGCGCGCGAACCGGACCGCGTTGTCGGTCCGTTCCGTGTACCGGCCGAGCCAGAAGAGGTTCTCGGCGGCACGGCTCGAGACCGGGCGCCGCTTCGCGGCAATTTCCTGCGGATCGAGGCGGTCCGGCAGCAGCGTCACGCGGTCGACGCTGCCGCGCGTCATGATCCAGGTATCGGCACTGGAGCCGCCCTGCTGCATCGCGACGAGCTCGCTGTCGCCGGCGACCCGCGCGAGCCCGCCCGGCATCGTCTGCCAGTTGCCCTGCGCATCGACGATCGCGAACAGGCGAATCATCGCGCCGCGCTGCACGACGAGACCGCGGTTCCAGGTCGGCGTCTGCGACAGCGGCACGTAGGTCTGCAGCGTCGTGGCCGCCGGGTCGGCCTCGATCCGGCGGCGCGCCGCGGCGAGCTGTTCGGCCGACAACTGCGGGCCGATCAGCGGCAGCTCCGGTCCGGCGCCGTAGGTCGACTTGACGACCGCCCGGTCGATCGCGCCGATCGCCTGCGCCAGCGCCGCGTCCTCGCCGCACCACCAGCTGTCGAGCGAAGGCAGCAGCAGGTCGGCGCCGAGCGCGCGCCGCGCAATGGCCGGAAGGAAGCCGTTGATCGCGGGCGACTCCAGGAACCCCGAGCCGATCGGATTGGCGACGAGCAGGCGCCCGGCGCGGACGGCCTGCAGCAGCCCGGGCACGCCGAGCGCCGAATCGGGGCGCAGCTCCAGCGGGTCGCAATAGCCATCGTCGAGCCGGCGTATCAGGGCATGCACGCGCTCCAGCCCGTGCATCGTCTTCAGGTAGACGCGCTCGTCGCGGACCATGAGATCGTTGCCCTCGACGAGCGGAACGCCGAGGTAGCGCGCCAGGAACGCATGCTCGAAATACGTCTCGTTGTAGGGGCCCGGCGTCAGCAGCGCGATGCGCGGCGACGCCCCCTCGCCCTCGTCGAGCGGCGCCAGCCGACGCAGCGTATCGAGCAGCCGGACGTAGCTGCTCGCGAGGCGCTGCACGTTGAGCTCGCGGAACGCCGCGGGGAACATGCGCGAGACGATCAAGCGGTTCTGCAGCGCGTAGCCGAGGCCGGACGGCGCCTGCGTGCGCTGCGTGACGACGAACCACTGCCCGTCAGGTGCCCGCGCGACGTCGCAGGCGACGATCAGCAGGTCCTGCGACGGCGGCCGCGACATGCCGGCCATCGCACGGACGTAGTTCGGGCTGCCGTGGACGAGTGCCGGGGGCAGCAGGCCCTCGTGCAGCATCGCCTGCTCGCCGTAGGCATCGCGCATCATCCAGGACAGCAGCTGCGCCCGTTGCGCGACGCCGCGCTCCAGCACGGCCCAGTCCTCCGGCGAGATCAGGAACGGGAACAGGTCGAGCGACCAGGGCCGCGCGCGACCGCTGGCGTCGTCGTAGACGTTGTAGGTGATGCCCTGGTCGCGGACGCGACGCGACAGCGCGTCGGCTCGATGATTGAGTTCGGCCGGGCCGCCGTCCATGAAGTCGAAGAATCGCCCCCACGGTTCCCGCAGCATCCCGCTGTCGTCGCGCAGCTCGTCGTAATGCCCGGCGCGCGGCGGCATGCAGCGGCGCAGTACGACCGCGGCCGGCTGGTTGTCGTCGTCGAACTGGATGCTGGTCTGGGACACGATCGATCACCGCGGCCCGGTGCCCTTCCACCGAGCCGCCTGCAGGACGCCCATCATCGCACGGCGCCACGCCACGGCGGTGGATCCGCCGTGGATCAGGTGCTGCGCAAGTCGATCGTGAACGGAAACTCGCGGCTGCGCAGCGGCGCGCCGACGACGAGGCGCCCGGGCGTATGCCCCATGGCCATGAAGCGCGCCAGCCGGCGGCTTTCCGCCTCGTACGCGTTGACCGGGAACGTGTCGTAGCTGCGACCTCCCGGATGCGCGACGAAATACCGGCACCCGCCGAGGGAGCGCTCCATCCAGGTATCGACGATGTCGAACGCGAGCGGCGCGTGGATCCCGATGGTCGGGTGAAGCGAGGCCGCCGGCTGCCACGCCCGATAGCGGACGCCGGCGACGAACTCGCCGACCCGCCCGGTCGGCTGCAGCGGCAGCGCGCGCCCGTTGACCGTGATCACGTGGCGCGCGTCGTTGAGCCCGGTGACGCGGACCTCGATGCGCTCGAGCGACGAATCGACGTAACGGACCGTTCCGGCCGCGGCGCCCTCCTCGCCCAGCACGTTCCACGGTTCGAGCGCCGCGCGCAGCGTCAGGTGGATGCCGCGCGCCGCGACTTCGCCGTAGAGCGGGAAGCGGAACTCGAAGTGCGGCGCGAACCACGCGGACTCGAACGCGTGGCCGGCCGCCGCGAGTTCCGCGAGCACGTCCTCGAAGTCGAGCGCGACGAACGTCGACAGCATGAAGCGGTCGTGCAGCTCGGTGCCCCAGCGCGTCAGCGGCTTCGCATACGGCTGGCGCCAGAACCACGCGAGCAGCGCACGCAGCAGCAGCTGCTGCACCAGGCTCATCCGCGCATGCGGCGGCATCTCGAAGGCGCGCAGTTCCAGCAGGCCCTGGCGCCCGCCCGGCCCGTCCGGCGAGTAGAGCTTGTCGATGCAGAACTCCGAGCGGTGCGTATTGCCGCTGGCGTCGATCAGCAGGTTGCGCAGCGCGCGGTCGACGAGCCAGGGGGGCGCCGAGCCCCAGCGTTCGGCCTGGCGCCGCAGCTCCGCGAAGGCGATTTCGATTTCGTAGAGCTGGTCGTGCCGCGCCTCGTCGAGCCGCGGCGCCTGGCTCGTCGGGCCGATGAATTGCCCGGAAAAGAGGTACGACAGCGACGGGTGGTTGTGCCAGAACGCGATCAGGCTTGCCAGCAGGTCCGGCCGCCGCAGGAAGGGGCTGTCGGGCGGCGTCGCGCCGCCGAGCACGAAATGGTTGCCGCCCCCGGTTCCGGTGTGCCGCCCGTCGAGATTGAACTTCTCGGCGCTCAGCCGCGACTGGTGCGCGGCCTCGTAGAGGAACTCCGTATGGTCGACGAGCTGCGCCCAGTCGTCCGCCGGGTGGATGTTGACTTCGATGACGCCCGGATCCGGCGTCACCTGCAGCATCCGCAGGCGCGCGTCGCGCGGCGGCGGATAGCCCTCCAGCACGACGCGCACGTCGAGCCGTGCCGCCGTCGCCTCGACGGCGGCCAGCAGTTCGAGGTAGTCCTCGAG
Source organism: Burkholderiaceae bacterium (assembly GCA_035524275.1). Taxonomy (GTDB): domain Bacteria; phylum Pseudomonadota; class Gammaproteobacteria; order Burkholderiales; family Burkholderiaceae_F; genus DATKPC01. The sequence goes on along the minus strand of DATKPC010000139.1, from coordinate 2,158 downwards.
GTTCGCGAGCGGCGGCATGAACACGTACAGGTGACCTTCGCGCGGCTCGACGCACAGCGCGGTGCGCGTGATCCAGGCGGCCGACTGGAAGCGCGCCGGCTCCGCCTCGCCCGCCGGCGCCGCGCCGCGCCCGCCGGCGCCGGCAAGCAGCTCCGCGGCGCGCCGCGGCACGGGGCGGCGCTGCGGCGCGATGTCGAACGGATACTGCGCGCGCAACTGCGCCGCGGTCGGCAACGGCGGGCGCGCGGCGAACGGATCGCGCTCGGCGTTCACCGGATAGTCGGTACCACTGACCCACGGCAGCGAATCCAGCGGCAGGCGATAGCCCATCGCGGAATCGCCCGGTATCAGGTACATGCGCTCGTCGCGAAAGAACCACGGGCCCGTCGCCCACACGGGGCCCGAAAGCCCGATCGGCCAATCGCGCCGGATCGGCAGGGCATAGCCGACGACGCTCGCGAGCCCGTGGTCGAAGACCCGACGCAGCCGCTCCCGCTCCAGTTCATCGTCGACGCGCGAATCGAACGGATCGACGTTGACCGGCAGCCGCCGCTCGCGCCACAGGTAGTACCAGACGTCCTCGAAGCCGGGCTGGACATGACTGTCATCGAGGCCGAGCATCGACGCCAGCTCGTCGATGAAGCGGCGCGCCTCGTCGATGCCGTAGCGTCCGGGGACCCGCTCGTCGGCGAAGCGGTCCGGGTCGCCCCAGCACGGCTCGCCGTCGCGGCGCCAGAACACCGACAGTGCCCAGCGCGGCAGCTGCTCGCCCGGATACCATTTGCCCTGGCCGAAATGCAGGAAACCGCCGGCGCCGTAGCGGGCGCGCAGCCGCTGGACGAGGTCGGTCGCGTAGCCGCGCTTCTTGGGCCCCATCGCGGTGGTGTTCCACTCGGCCGCGTCGCGGTCGTCGACGGCGACGAACGTCGGCTCGCCGCCCATCGTCAGGCGCACGTCCTGCGAGGCGAGGTCGGCGTCGACGCGTTCGCCGAGCGCGCCGATCGCCGACCACTGCTCGTCGGTGTAGGGCTTGGTCACGCGCGGCGATTCGTAGACGCGCGTGACGCTCATCCGATGGTCGAACTCCACCTCGCACTTGTCGACGGCGCCGGTGACCGGGGCCGCGCTGCCGGGCTCCGGCGTGCAGGCCACCGGTATGTGCCCTTCTCCGGCGAGCAGGCCGGAGGTCGGATCCAGGCCGATCCAGCCCGCGCCCGGCAGGTAGACCTCGCACCAGGCGTGCAGGTCCGTGAAGTCGTGCTCCGCGCCGGACGGTCCGTCGAGCGACTTCACATCCGGGCGAAGCTGGATCAGGTAACCGGACACGAAGCGCGCGGCGAGCCCGAGGCGGCGCAGGATCTGCACGAGAAGCCACCCGCTGTCGCGGCACGAGCCCGAGCCGCGATGCAGCGTCTCCTCCGGGCTCTGGACGCCGGGTTCCATCCGGATCAGGTAGCGGACGTCGCGGTGCAGGCGCCGGTTCAGTTCGACCAGGAAGTCGATCGTCCGGACCCGGCGCCGATCGATCGAATCCAGGTAAGCGCGCAGCAGCGGCGTCAGCGGATCCGGCTTGAGGTAGGGCTCCAGGTCGTGCCGCAGCGCCGTCTCATACGTGAACGGATAATGCTCCGCGCTCGTCTCCAGGAAGAAGTCGAACGGGTTGTAGACCGCCATCTCGGCGACGAGATCGACGGTGATCCGCAGTTCCTCCGTCGGCAGCGGAAACACGAGCCGCGCCAGGTAATTCGAGAAGGGATCGAGTTGCCAGTTGACGAAGTGCTCGGCCGGCTCGACGCGCATCGAGTACGCGAGGATCGGCGTGCGGCAATGCGGAGCAGGACGCAGCCGCACGACCTGCGGCGAAAGGCCGACGCGGCGGTCGTAGCGATAGTGCGTGACGTGGTTCAGGGCAACGTGGATGGACACGCGGGCGTTCCCGAGGCGGCTGGAGGTCGGACGCGTTCAAGCAAGGCGCGTGCCGGCGGTTTTCGTCGGGCGCGGCGACGCGACGTCGCGCGGGGTCCGGCCCTCTCCCCCACCCCTCTCCCGCTTCGCGGGCGAGGGGAGCCTCGTCGTCGCTAAGGCAAGCATCGCCGCCCCGGCCGACACCGGGACTCCCCTCGCCCACGAAGTGTTTAGACCGGGGAGATGGGTAACA
>DATKPC010000138.1:0-9926 GCA_035524275.1 Burkholderiaceae bacterium | reverse complement strand
CCGCGGACGTCCCGTCCGGCGTCGCCGCAGAGCCCGACGACCCCTGCGCCGCGCTCACGAGCGCGCTGAAGTCCTGTTGCAGCGTGGACAGCGCGCTATCGGACGTCGACGCGGACGTCAACGCGGACGTCGACGCGGACGTGGACGACGACGAGGAAGCCGACGAGGCGCTGGCGGAGAGGCTCGAGGCCAGCGACTGCAGCTTGCTGGCGAGGTCGCCGTAGCCGTTCGCGCCGTGACGATGGTGGTGGCGGTGGTGGCCGCGGGCGCTCGTCGTCGCCGCGGACGTGCTGGACGCATTGGCGCTCGCGGTTGCTCCGCTCGACGGCGTCGTGCTGGTCGCCCCGCCGGCCGATGTGGTGGCGGTCGCCGCCACGGGCGCGCTGGTCGCGGACGACGAACTGGTCGCCGTCGACGACGAGGCCGCGGTCGATGAACTGGTCGCCGTTGACGATCCGGCCGCGGTCGACGTACCGGTTGCCGTCGGCGCGCTGGCGGCTGCCGAAGACGTCGCGCTTGGGGACGACGCCGTCGTGGCGGACGAGCTGCTCGCACCCGACGAGGAACTGGTCGCCGTACCCGCGGTTGCCGCGGCTGTCGTCGCCGCTGTCGTCGCCGCTGTCGTCGCCGCCGTCGTCGCGGCTGTCGTCGCTGCTGTCGTCGCCGCTGTCGTCCCGGTCGTGTTGCCGCTCGCGCTCGAATTTCCGTGCAGCGCGGCGAACAAATCGTGCATGAACTTGTGCAGCGCGGCCGTCAGGTCGGCGCTGGAGGACGTTGTCGTCGATCCGCTCGTCGATGTCCCGGCCGTGCCGCTGGAGGCGTTCGCGCTCGTTGAATTGGCGTCGCTCCCTGGCGCCGAGGACGCCGGCAGCGCGATGCCGATTTGTTGCAGCGCGGACATCACGGTCTGCATGAATCCGCCCCCGCTATTTTGCGCAGGCGACGGGCCGGCGGCGCCGCAGCCGTCCGAATCGCCGTCGCGCCCGGTGGAGCTCGACGCGGCCGAGGCGCGACCGGCGGCGCCGCTCGATGCAACGCCCGAAGCGGGATAGGTGGGCCACGACGCTGACGGCGACGCGGAATTGAAGCTGACGTGATCGAAACGCATGGCACGGCTCCCGGGCTGGCGCGTGCGGCTGCACGCGATGCTGATAGCCTCCAACATCGTCGCGATGGCGCCGTGGTTGAGCAAAGGCCGGGTTTTCAAGCCTTGAAATGGCATGGTTTCCAATTAGGGGTAGGGAAATGCCGCAGTTCGGACTGATCGTCGTCGGCGACGAGATCCTGTCGGGCAAGCGCAAGGACAAGCATTTCGAGAAGGTCGTTGAACTGCTCGCCGCGCGCGGCCTGAGACTGTCGTGGGTGCACTATGTCGGGGACGACCGCGAGGCCCAGGCCGCGCTGCTCCGCGCGACGTTCGCCGCCGATGCCGCCGTCTTCAGCTGCGGTGGCATCGGCGCCACGCCGGATGACCACACGCGCCAAGCCGCGGCCGCCGCGCTCGACGTGCCTTTGCAGCTTCACCCACAGGCTGCCGAATTGATCGCCGAGGCGTGCGCAAGGCGCGGTCAGCCGGACATGAGCCGGCCCGACAACCAGCAGCGACTCAAGATGGGCGAGTTCCCGCGCGGGGCACGTCTCGTTCGCAATCCGTTCAACCAGATTCCGGGCTTCGCGGTGGCGCGCCACTATTTCGTGCCCGGCTTCCCGGTCATGGCGTGGCCGATGATCGAATCGATCCTGGACGAAGACTTCCGGTTCGATTTCGGATCCGACCGTGCCGTCGAGCGTTCCATGCTCGTCTTCGAGGCGGCGGAGTCGGAACTCGTCCCGTCGATGGAGGCGGTGCAGGCGCGGTTTCCGGCGTGAAGGTCTTCAGCCTTCCGTCGATCGGCGACGGCGTCGACGGCAGGCCGGCGCGTCGGCATGTCGAACTCGGGGTCAAGGGGCCGGAGGACGTGATCGAGGCCGCGTTCGTCGAACTGCAGCGCGGCGTGCAGCGGCTCGGGGCGCCCTACCGGCTGGACCCGGACGCTTCCAGCCCTCCGTCCGGGACCTGAGCGGCGTTCGCGGCCCGTTCGATCCAGTCCCGCCACGGAAGGAGCAAATCCTCCGTCGTCGCGGCGACGACCGAGCGCTGCCAGGGGTCCTGGCTCCAGAAATCGTGCCCACCCAGTGCGGTGACGGCACCGCCGGCTTCGGTCAAGAGCAGGACCGACGCCGCGTAGTCCCAGAGCTTCTGCAGGCCGTGGAGATAGACGTCGTAGCGCCCGGCGGCTGCGTAGGCGAGTTCGATCGCGCTGGATCCGACGTTTCGTTGCGAGTGATACGGCGGACGGGCCGCGAGCCGGGCCGCAAGCGGCGCCGGCAAGCGCTTCAGGTCGACGCCGGCGATGGCGTCCCGAAGCCGCGCGGCGGGGCGCCGAAGCGGAAGCCGTATTCCGTTGCAATAGGCCCCGTGGCCGCGTCGCGCGGAATAGGTTTCACGGAGCATCGGCGCATGAACCACGCCGATGACCGGCCGGCCTTCGCGCAGCAGTGCGACCGAGACGGCGAAGAAGGGCAGGCCGTTGGCGAAATTCGAGGTGCCGTCGAGCGGGTCGATGCACCACAAGCAGCCGCTTGTCGACGGATTCGCGCCCGTGTCGCGGTCGTCGGCAGTGCGTTCGAAGGCCTGGTTCCAGTTCGCGATCTGCTCGTCCGCGGGCATCTCCTCCGAGACGACAGGAACGTCGAGGATCGTGGTCAGCGCACCGACGAGCGCGCTGCTGGCGGCGCGGTCGGCCTCCGTGACGATGCTCCCGTCGAGCTTGCGTTCGCGCGCGCTGTGCAGCAGAAGCGGCACGATATGGTCGCGCGCCGTCGCCGTGGCGACGTCCACGACGTCCTTCAGGATCGCTGCCTCGTCCATCGTGTCGGGTTGTCGCTGTCGGTGGGCCGGATACGCGGGGCAAAAAAAAGCCTAGTCAGGGACTAGGCTTTGAAAGCACCACTATAGGAGGAGACAGAAGGGGTGTTTGGACAAGGTCCAAACGAGTGGTGCCAAGGAGACAAGGGTTGCGTGCCGTTACAGGGTACCTCGTGGTCGCGGCCGGTTGACACCGAATTCCAAGCCGAAAACTGAAACAATATTTTCCAACTGTAAAAAAACCACTTCGACGTCATGCCTTTGAAGGCATTTCCGTCGGGTACCACGGCCCCGGACGCGGGCATCGCGCCGCGTCCGGGCTGGATGCTTTCGTCAGGCGACCTTCTTGGTCTTCGCCTTCACCGCGTCGTTCGCGGCGGCGGCGGCGCTGACCGTCGCGTTCGCGGCGGCCGCGAAATTCGATTCCGCCCAATCGGAGGCCTGCTTCGCGGCCTTCGAGAACGTATCGAACGCCGTGTTGGCGGCGGCGGCAGCGCTCTTGAAGAACGACACGGCGGGCTCCGACCCGGTCGGGGCATTCTTCGCGGCAAAGTCGACCATCTCGGCCAGCTTGCGGTTGCCGTCGGCGATTTGCGCCTCGACGATCTTCGTCACTTCCGCATTCGCGCCGCTCGCGATGCCGTAGACGTTGCGCGAGTAGCTGACCACCTTCTCGATCGCGGGTTGCGTCAGGCCGCTGGACAGCGCGACCCACTCCTGCACATCCTTGGCGCCCAGCAGCGACTGGACGGCGTCGGCGGACTCCTGAAGCACGGCGCGCGTCGCGGCGAGATTGAGGTTGACGAGCTTCTCAGCGGCGTTGAACGCCGTATGGCCGAGCGAGTTGAACGCGTCGATCTGGGTCTTCTGCAGTTCGGCGAATTGGGTGGGCGTGGCGTACATGTGTGTGCTCCGTAGGCGTCTGGTTTGTCGTGTCCTGCCGGCGGCGTCAGCCGATCTCGGGCAGTCCATCGGGGAATTCACGGCGACCGCCGCGCGTTCATTTCCGTGTTCTGCGCTCTTGCGTGCGTCGTTTGATGCAGCGCACAAAACGAATTTTATGCCGCATTGCATCAAAGTCAAGCGACCGGTCGCGTTGTCGTCGATGAAGGGATAACCTAAATAAGGTATGTTTTAGATCGGGGGTAAAATGCGCTTCCGATCGCCCGCGACCCTTGCCGGGCCCGTACGTCTCGCCTTTACCGCGGAATCAAGCGCCGAACTGCCGATGACCGCTGAACGACCCAGGCCCCGTCGCCGCGAGGATTTCGTGCACTGGCTGCCGATCCAGACCCGCTGGATGGACAACGACGCCTACGGCCACGTCAACAACGTCGTCTACTACAGTTACTTCGACACGGCGGTCAACGAGTACCTGATACGCAGCGGGGCCCTCGACATCGAGGCGTCGGACGTGATCGGGCTGGTCGTCGAAACGGCGTGCAGTTATTTCAGCGAACTCGCCTTTCCGCAGGCGCTGGAGGCTGGCGTGCGCGCCGCGCACATCGGTCGCAGCAGCGTGCGCTACGAGGTTGGTATCTTTGCCGCCGGCGCGGCGACGGCCAGTGCCCAGGGCCATTTCGTCCACGTCTACGTGGACCGCGCGAATCGAAAGCCGGCGCCGCTTCCCGAAGCCCTGCGCACCGCGCTGGACAGGATCCATTCATGAACGAAGCCACCATGCCGTCCGACGCGCCGACGGCTACGCCGTCCGATGCCCGCATCGTCGATGCCGCGATCCTGTCGCGCCGATCGGTGCGCGCCTTCCTGCCGACGCCGGTGGAGCGGCGCGACCTGGAGGACATCCTGCGCGTCGCCGCCGCGGCGCCGAGCGGTACGAACACGCAGCCGTGGCGCGTGCATGTGCTGACCGGGGACGCGCTGGCGCGCTTGAGCACGGCGATCCTCGCGGTCTATGACGATCCGCAGCAGGCGGCGCAACACACGGAGGAGTATGCGTACTACCCGCGGAAGTGGGTCGAGCCGTATCTGTCGCGCCGCCGGAAGGTGGGATGGGACCTGTATAGCCTGCTCGGCATCGGCCGCGAGGACAAGGCGCGAATGGCGGCCCAGCATCGGCGCAACTTCACGTTCTTCGATGCGCCCGTCGGGTTGATCTTCACGATCGGCCGCGTCATGGAGCAGGGCAGCTGGCTGGACTACGGGATGTTCCTGCAGAACATCATGATCGCGGCCCGCGGCCGCGGACTCGATACCTGCCCGCAGGCGGCGTTCGCGCAGTTTCACCGCGTGATCCGCGACCAGCTGCGGCTGCCCGTCGACGAGATGGTCGTCTGCGGCATGTCCCTCGGCCATGCGGATCCGAGCCGCGTCGAGAACACGCTGCGCACGGAGCGCGAGCCGCTCGACCGGTTTTCCGTGTTCTGGGAGGCCTGATGGCCCGGACGAAGCCTTCGGTCGCGGCTCCTGGGCGGCGCCGGCGCGTGACGGCGTGGGCCGCCGTTGCGGTGACGATCGCGCTATGCGCCGTAGGCGCCGGCGCGCATCCGCAATCGTCGCCCGCCGCGGCGCCGACGCTTCCGCAGCTGCGTTCCGCTGCCGCGATGGTCGTCGACCAGGACACGCACGAGGTGCTGTATTCGAAGAATCCGGACACGGTGCAGCCGATCGCGTCGATCACGAAGCTGATGACCGCGATGATCACGCTCGACGCGAAACTCGACCCCGACGAGATGCTCGCCGTCGACAATTCGGACTACGAGGCCACACGCGGCCAATCGCACCTGCGCACCGGTACCGAGCTCACGCGGCGCCAAGCCCTGCAGGTGGCGCTGATGGCTTCGGAGAATCGCGCGGCGCACCTCTTGGGTCGGACCTATCCCGGCGGAATCTCCGCGGCGATCGAGGCGATGAACGCGAAGGCGCGCACGTTGCGGATGAACGATTCGCACTTCGCCGACCCGACCGGGCTGTCGCAGGAGAACCGCTCGACGCCGGCGGATCTCGTGCGGCTTGTCGAGGCCGCCTACGCCTATCCGCAGATCCGCGAATACTCGGTCGCCAGCGACCTGACCCTCGAATCCGGGAAGCGTCGCCAGCACTTTGGCAATACGAACCGCCTCACGTCTCGCGCGGACTGGGACATCGGCTTGCAGAAGACCGGCTATATCGCCGCGGCCGGTCGCTGCCTCGTGATGCAGGCGGTGATCGCGAAACGCCGCGTCGTCATGGTGTTTCTCGACTCGTACGGCAAGTACTCCCGACTTGGCGACGCGAACCGCGTCCGTGCCTGGCTGCTGGCGCAGGCCGCGGCCGGGAATCCGCATTCCTGAGCGCCTTACGGAACCCGGATCGGCGCCTGGAAGCGAGGCGCCGAGGCTGGCGTTTTCTCAGCCTTCGCCGGCGCCACGCGCCGCGGTGGCATCGGCGGCGGCCCCAAGCGACGCGGCCGGCAGGTGCCCGAGCCCGGCGGAGATGTGGCTTGCCGTCGACAGCAGGTTGTCGATCCAGCCGTCCTGCAGTCGTTCGGCAGGCGCCGAGACCGAGAGGCCGGCGATGATCTGCCCCGAATCGTCGCGGATCGGCGCCGCGATGCAGCGGACGCCGAGTTCGAGCTCCTCGTTGTCGCGCGCATAGCCGCGCGACCGTACGATCGCCAGTTCGCGCTCCAGGCGCGCGACGTCGGTGATGCTGTTGCGCGTGTGGCCGGCGAGCCCGGTGCGCGTCGCGTACCCGCGCACGAGGCGCGGGTCGTCGTTGGCGAGGAACAGCTTGCCGCTGGACGTCAGGTGCAGCGGCGCACGCCCGCCGATCGCGCGGACGACCTGCATCCCGGAGCGCTCGCTGTACGCGCGCTCGACGTAGACGATCTCGTCGCCCTGCCGCACCGAAAGATTCACCGCCTGCCCGGTGGCGCGGTGCAGTTCCCGCATCGGTTCGAGCGCGACCTCGCGTACCGATAGCCGCGCCTTGACCACGTTGCCGAGTTCCAGCAGGCGCATCCCGAGTCGATAGGAGCCCGCCTGGTCGCCGCGGTCGACGAAGCGGCCGAGCACCATGTCGTTGAGGATCCGATGCGCCGTCGACGGGTGCAACTCGGTCGCGCGCGCCAGTTCCTTGAGGCTGACGGCGCCCGGTTCGGCGGCCAGCACGTCCAGGAGTTTCATCATTCGGGAGATGACCTGGATCGCGGTCTTGTCGCGCGGCGGGTGAGGCGAGGGAGGCGGATTGTCCGTGGGGCCGGTTCGGGTCATGGTGCGCTGCGAAATTTCATCTCGTGCCGGTTATATCACGATGCGAAAGTCTTGCGTAGCCTCGAGGGCGGTGTGGCGAAAACTCGCAGTTCGGCAACGGCCCGCGCCGTGCTGCGCGCCCAATCCTGCTGCCGCGCAGCATCCTCAATCGACCCGGTCGCCAGGATGGCGCCAGTTGCGGTAGGCCGTGCGTCCCGCGTCGTCCCGCGCCGAGACGACCAGGCGTGGCTGTCCGATCGGCCAGCGGACCGGAGGTTCGAGGCCGCGCGCCTCCAGGCGCCCGACATGGCGCGCCAGCGTGACATGCGCGGCGAACGGCTTGCGGTCGTAGTGCACGTGCAAGTCGTCGAGTATCGACCGCGCGTCGCTCGCGAGCCGTTCGAGGCGCTCGTCATGCTCGCCACCCGCCCAGGCGACGCGGGCGGATGGGAACGAGCCGATGCGGTCGAGTCGCCACGGCGTTGACGGTGCCCACGGCCTGGGCAGCGCGGCGAGCCGCTGCACGACGACGGCGGCGAGCGCCGGGCGCAGCTCGCCGATGAACGCCAGCGTCAGGTGGAGGTTGTCCGCCCGCGTCGGGCGAGCCGACGGGATCTCCCGCGCCAGCGCTGCGGCCGCTTCGGCGAGGCGCTCTCGTGCTTCGTGGTCGGGCCACAACGCGACGAAGCAGCGCACCGCGTCATGCCGTCGTCGTGGACGCGCCGCGCGTCGGGCGCGCCTCTCGGATGGCGTCGCGACACTCGGCCACCAATGCGGGCCCGCGATAGACCAGCCCGGTGTAGAGCTGCACGAGCGTGGCGCCGGCACGGATCTTTTCCAGCGCGTCGGCGCCGCGGTGGATGCCGCCGACCCCGATGATCGGCAGCCGGCCGCCGAGATGCGCGCCGAGCGTCGCGATGACCGCCGTCGAGCGCTCGCGCAGCGGTTGACCCGACAGGCCCCCGGCTTCGCCGGACAGCGGCCATTGCGCGACGCGGCTGCGATCGGTCGTCGTGTTGGTCGCGATCAACGCGTCGGCGCCGCGTCGGACGGCCACGTCGGCGAGGCGTCGCAGGTCGTCGTCGTCCAGGTCGGGCGCGATCTTGACCGCGATCGGCACGCGACGCCCGTGCCGGTCGGCAAGCCGATTGCGCTCGTCCATCACGCCGGCCAGCAGCGCGTCGATTTCGTCCCCGCGTTGCAGCGAGCGCAGGTCGCGCGTGTTCGGCGACGAGATGTTGATCGTCACATAGCTCGCCAGCGCATAGACGCCGCGCAGCCCGGCGACGTAGTCGTCGAGCGCGCGTTCGATCGGCGTGGCCGCGTTCTTCCCGATGTTCAGCCCGAGAATCCCGCGATAGCCGCCGCGGCGGACATTGTCGAGGAAGGCCTCGAGCCCGGCGTTGTTGAAGCCGAACCGGTTGATCAGCGCGCCCGCCTCGACGAGACGGAAGAGGCGTGGCTTCGGATTGCCCGGCTGCGGCCGTGGCGTGACGGTGCCCGCCTCGATGAAGCCGAACCCGAGGCCGCCGAGTGCGGCGAGGTGGGCGGCATCCTTGTCGAGCCCGGCGGCGAGGCCCACCGGATTGGCGAATCGCAGGCCCATGCAGTCGACCGGATCATCCGGCACCGTCGGCGCCAGCAGCCGGGACAGGCCGAGCCGGTGCGCGAGATCCAGTGCCGCCAGGGTCGTGCGATGCGCGCGCTCCGGGTCCATCCGGAATAGCGCCGGCCGGGCGCAGCGATAGAGCGCCTCGGCGAGGCGCGCCGTGGTCGTCACCGGTCAGGCCGAAGGAACGACCCGGATCCAGTGCCCGTGGTGCAGCGTCTCGAACGGCCGGAAGCTTGCCTTGTACGACATCTTCGGGCTGTCCTCGATCCAGTAGCCGAGGTAAAGGTAGGGCAGGCCCAGCTCGCGACACTGGTCGATCTGCCAGAGGATGTTGTACGTGCCGTAGCTCGCGGCCGGCTGGTCCGGGTCGTAGAACGTGTACACCGATGACAGGCCGTCGTTCAGGATGTCGATGATCGACACCATGCGCAGCGCGCCCAGCGCTCCCGGCTCGCAACCGGCCGGTGGCGGATCACGGAATTCGACGAGCCGCGTATTGACTTTCGTCTGCAGCAGGAACTGCGCGTACTGCTCCCGGCTGTCGTTGTCCATCCCGCCGCCGGCATGCCGCTCGGCCTGGTAGCGCAGGTAGAGTTCGTAGTGCTCGATGTCGAACGCCAGCGCGACCACCCGCGTCGTCAGTGCGGCATGGCGGGCGCGCGCGCGGCGTTGGCTGCGATTGGGCGAGAAGCCCTGGACGGGCACGCGCACCGGCACGCACGCGCGGCACCCGTCGCAATGCGGCCGGTACGTGAAGATGCCGCTGCGGCGGAACCCCATCCGCACCAGGCCGCTATAGACGTCCGCGTTGATCAGGTGCGCCGGGGTTGCCACCTGCGATCGCGCCTGGCGGTCGTCGAGGTAGCTGCACGGGTATGGCGCCGTCGCGTAGAACTGCAGCGCCGAAAACGGCAGCTCCTTGAGGTTGGCCATCGCGTCAGTAGCCTGCAAGCAGCTCGTTCAGCGGTCCGCGGGTCCAGTTAGACCAGTCGATCGGGTCCCGGCGCACGGCGTTCGCGACGTGGTCGCAGAAAACGGCCCGCGAAATCTGACGACCGCCCAGGGACCTCAGGTGGGACGACGCCTGCTGGCAGTCTATCACCGGCACGTTCTCGCGAAGCATGATCTGGACCAGGGTCGCCAGGGCGATTTTCGAGCGATCGGGCTCTCGCGTAAACATCGATTCCCCGTAGAACATCCGCCCGAGCGAGAC
>DATKPC010000137.1:0-10732 GCA_035524275.1 Burkholderiaceae bacterium | reverse complement strand
AGCGCATCGGCCGCGCCGCGCACCTCCGCAATCGTCCGCCCCAGCGTCTCCACCGTCACGTTGCAGTCGTCCTTCAACCGCTTCCACGTGCCCTCGTAGTCCCCGTCGATCCGCTCCGTCAGGTCCCCCCGCGACAGCGCGTTGAGGATCCGGCCGATGTCCTCGAGGCCGACGGACGCGGTATCGAGCAGGCGGTTCATCCCCTCGCTGAACTTGCGGTAGAAGTCGCTCTTGCCCTCGAGCGAAAGGCGGCGCCCGAAGTCGCCGCGCGCGGCGCCCTCGATGACCGATTCCAGCTCCTGGGCGGCCAGCACCTCCGCGGTGTGGTCGACCCATTCGGTGACCGTGCCGATGCGGCGCCGCGACTCGTCGAACACCGGATTGATCGACAGCTCGAGGTGGCGACCGCCGACGCGCAGCGAGGCGCGATGCTGCGCCGTAAGGCGGTCCAGCATCTCGCGCTGGCGCGCCGGATTGGCGTGGAACTGGTCGATGCTCTCGCCGACCAGCTTCGAGGCGTCGAATTTCGGCAGCGCCTCGCGCATCTGCGGTTCGCATTCCTTCATCATCTTCCGCAGTGCCTCATTGGCGTAGACGATGTTGTAGTCGGCGTCCGCGATCATGATGTTCGTTGCCGCGACGTCGAGCGCCTTGCGTACGCGATCGGTCGCGGCCGCCAGGCGGCGCCCTTCGGCGATCTCGAAGCCCAGGCGCGTCTGCACGCGCTTGAGCGCCAACAGGACCTGCGCCGGCGAGTCGGTTCCCGCCGCGTCGATCACCGCGTCGAACCGCCCCTGGGCGAAACGCTCCAGGCCCTCGACGGCACGGTGGAGCCGGCGATCGATGTCGAGGACCATCGCGACCCCGAAGGCCAGCGCGGCGAGCAGCGCGAGCGCCGAGGCCGCGACGCCCGGGACGATGCCGGCGCGCAGCGACAGCGCCGCGCCGAGGGACGCGGCCAATGCCAGCGCCGCGATCGCGCCACTCTTCGCGACGAGACTGGCCGACGTCACGCGCCGCCAGCCGGCGCCCGCCACCGCGGCGACGCCCGTGCGCCGGGCGCGCCCTTCGACGATCGCGAATCCACCACGGCCGGCGCGGATGTCGGCGTAGACCGTCTCGGCGGCCCGCACCTGCTCCGGCGTCGCCGGCGTGCGCACCGACATGTACCCGGCGATCGCGTCGCCTTCGCGGATCGGCGTCACGTTCGCGATGACCCAGTAGTGGTCGCCGTTCTTGCAGCGATTCTTGACCGTGCCGGTCCACGGCCGTCCGGCCTGAATCGTCCGCCACAGGTCGGCGTAGGCGGCCTCCGGCATGTCCGGGTGGCGCACGATGTTGTGCGCCTTGCCGATCAGCTCGGTCTCGCTGAAGCCACTGACGTCGATGAAGTCGTCGTTGACGTAGGTGATTCGCCCCTTCGCGTCGGTCTTGGAGACGATCGTGCAGCCGTCGCGAAGGGGGGTATCGCGCTGGGTCACGGGCTGGTTGTTGCGCATCAGGTCACTCCGGCGTGGTCAGGCGGCGAGGACGCCGCGCCGCGGGTCGGGGTCGGACAAGGCTTGGCGTCGACCGCGCGTTGCCGCGCCCACGAGCCCCGGGACATCGAAAATCAGGGCGATCTCGCCGGAACCGAGAACGGTCGACCCGGCGATCCCGCGCAGCGACGAGAACAGCGTTCCCAGCGGCTTGATCACGGTCTGGTGCTCGCCGAGCAACCCGTCGACCAGCAGGCCGATCTTGTTGGGTCCATAGCGAACGACGACGACGCTCCGGCGCGAGCCGCCCGGCGCGTCCATGCCGCCGATCTCGTCGAGGGCGAAGAATTTCCGCACGTCGAGGAAGGGCAACACCTCGCCGCGCAGGTCGAAATATCCGGTGCAGCCGTCGCGACCGTCGGTTCGCGCCTGCGGCAGTTCGACGCACTCGACGACCATCTCCAGGGGGACGACGTAGTGGACGTCGCCCACCGAAACCAGGAAGCCGTCGATGATCGCGAGCGTCAGCGGCAGGCGGATCTGCGTCGTCGCGCCGCGTCCCGGCGTGCTCGACAGCCGGACCGTGCCGCGCAGGGCCTCGATGTTGCGCTTGACGACGTCCATGCCGACGCCGCGGCCGGAGAGGTCCGTCACCTGCGACGCGGTCGACAGGCCGGGCGCGAAGACGAGGTCGTGGATCTCCTCGTCGTCGAGGTGCTGGTCGCGGGTGACGATCCCGCGCTCGATCGCCTTGGCGCGGATGCGCTCGCGGTCCAGGCCGCGCCCGTCGTCGCCGACCTCGATCACGATCGACCCGGAATCGTGGTACGCATTGAGCACGATCCGCCCGCGCGCCGGCTTTCCGGCGGCCACCCGATCGGCCGCGGCCTCGACGCCGTGGTCCACGCTGTTGCGCACGAGGTGCATCAGCGGATCGGCGATCATCTCCACCATCGACTTGTCGAGTTCGGTCTCGCCGCCGGTGATCGCGAGTTCGACGTCCTTGCCCAGGGCCTTGGCGTTGTCGCGCACGACGCGCTGGAAGCGCGCGAACGTCTCGCCGATCTGCACCATCCGGAGTTGCAGCGCGCCATCGCGCGCCGCCTCGACGAGGCCGGCAATGCGTTCGGCGGCTTCGGCGCACGGCGCCGACCGCTCCTGTTGCGCCGCAAGCTGCGCGCCGGAGGCGGCGATCACCAGTTCGCCGATGAGGTCGATCAGGCGGTCGAGCTTGTCCGCCGACACGCGCAGCATCCGCGCCTCGTCGCGACCGCGCGCGCGCAGCGTCTCCTGGCGCTCGACCGCGGCGCGCACGACCTGCGGCGTCGCCGCGCCCGCGGCGACGGCGATCTCGCCGAGGCGGGGAACGGCCGCGACGGTGTCCGTCGCGATGGAGACCTGAGCGCGGAGCAGGTCCGCGAGTTCGTGTTCGGTCAGCGCGCCGACCTCGACAAGAATCCGCCCCAGCGGCGCGTCGATCGCCGGTTCCTCGCCATAGCTCTCGATCAGCCGCAGGCATTCCTCGACGCGCGACCCCGGCGGGATCATCTGCAGCGTACAGTCCTCGCGGGCGAACTCGAACACGCCCTCGATGGTCGCACGGTCGGCGCTCGTCGCCAGGCGGATCTCGAAGCCGAGGTAGCACGCCTCCGGATCGATGTCCTCGATCGACGGGACGCTGTCGACGAGCGTCGCGATCGCCACGACGGTGCCGACGCGCGGCAGGTAGCGCAGGAACGACAGCGGATCGAAGCCGTTGCGCAGCGCGTCGGCCTTGAACCGCAATGACAGGTGCCATGTCCCGGCGCCTGTCGCGACCGGCGCCTCGACGGCGGCGGTCGCCGGCGCGGCCGGCGCGGCCGGCGCGGCGGTCGCCTGCAGCAGCGCGGCGAGCCGGGTCGGCAGGTCGCCGTCGACGGGGGTCGCGTCGGCGGCGCCGCCGCCGACCTCGGCGACCATCGTCCCGATGCGGTCGCAGCATTGCAGCAGCAGCGCGATCGTCGATTCGGCGGCGACGATCTCGCCGATTCGCATCGCGTCGAGCACGGCCTCGACATCGTGCGTGAACCGCACGATCGCCTTGAGGCCGAATACGCCGGACGAACCCTTGATCGTGTGCGCCGCGCGAAATGCGGCATTCAGCGTCTCCGCGTCCTGCGGCGTTTCCTCGAGCGCCAGCAGCGCGGTCTCGAACTGCTCCAGCATGTCGCGCGCCTCGTCCATGTAGAGCGAGCGCGTCGCCTGCAGCAGCTTTTCGTCGTCGTTCACCTCGCCCCTCCGCGGATCGGCGACAGGTCGACGTTCAGTCCCAGGATCGCGCAGGCCTCGACCACCGCCTGCGACGGCGCGACGAATTCGGCGACGCCGCCGGCGGCCTCGATCGAGCGGCGCGCGGCGACCAGCAGCTGGACGCCGGAGGAATCGACTTCCTGGACGCGCGACAGGTCGATGCGATGCGCACCGGCGGCGATGCGCGTGAGCAGCAGCTCGCGGACCTCCGCGGCGCGATAGATGTTGACGTCGCCGTCGAGCGCGACCGTATCGCCCGGAGCGGTCAACGGACGGCCCTCCCGCCTCGCTCGAGGCACGACGGGCCCGTGCGGCGGCGCGGCGTCTTCACGGCAGGCACAGCTTGGCGACCGCCTCGAGCATTCGCGACGGCTGGAAGGGCTTCGTGATCCATGCGCGGGCACCGGCGGCGCGCGCGGCCGCCTTCTTGTCCTCGGCGCTTTCGGTCGTCAGCATGATGACCGGCGTGAAGCGGTGGCCCGGCGATGCCTTGACGTGCTCGAGGAACCCGATGCCGTCGAGATTCGGCATGTTGAGGTCGCAGATGATCAGTCCAAGCTTCCGGGTCCCCAGCTTCGCGATCGCATCCCGACCGTCGTTGGCCTCGACGACCTCGTACCCGGCGCCCTTGAGCGCCAGGCTGACGACCTGCCGCACGCTCGGCGCGTCGTCGATGATCATGATCGTCTTTGACATTGCGTTTCCTCTCAGGGTCTTCCGCTCGATGTGGCCGCTGGCCGTGACTAGAAAAATTCGACGCCGGACGTGGCGTTCTTCACGGTCCGGTTCTCGTGGAGCGCGCGCTGCTCCTCCATGGCGTAGCCCGCGCGCAGCGCGGCCAGCCACTGTTCCTTGTCGATCGCCGCCTGGCGCCCGGCATGCGCGTCGGCCAGCGTCGCGAGGAACTTCTCGATGTCGCCGTGGATGTGCGAGAGCATCTGGCTCACGCGGTCCTGGAACTGGAAGCCCTCGAAGAGCTTCTCCACGTAGGCCTGGATGTCGGCGTTCGTCGCCCGCAGCCCGCCTGAGGACTCGACGAGCCTGTCGAGCGTCGCCTTCAGCGGCATCAGCGCCTCGGCGATGATCCGCTCCGAGGACTCGATCAGTTGCCGGTCCTCGATCTCGGCGCGATTCGAATACCGCTCGATGCTGGCCATCGCCGATTCGAGGCGGGCGACGCTGCGCGTGATCGTCTGGCCGGCTTCCGAGGAATGGGTCGACAGCTTGCGCACTTCGGCGGCGACGACCGCGAAGCCCTTGCCGGCCTCGCCCGCGCGCGCCGCCTCGATCGCCGCGTTGACCGCGAGCAGGTTCGTCTGCCGCGCGACGCGCTGCACGTCCTCGGCCATCGCCTGCAGTTCGGTCGCGAGCGACGTCATCCTTTCGATCTCGCGCAGCGACTCGATGCGAGCCGAACTGGCGCGCCGCAGCGCGTCGATCAGCGGCCGCAGTTGTTGCTCGGTCGCCTGCACCGCCTGCATGTACATCTGCGCGCCGCCGTCGGCGCGCTCGGATTCGTCCGCCGCGCGGCGCAGCCGCGAATTGAGGCTGGAGAACGTCTCGACGAGGCCGCCGATCGCGTTGTTCCCGCAATCGCGGGCCGCGGTGACCTGACGCGCCCAGATCGGCATCGCGTGCGGCGCCAGCGTGCTCAGCACGACGGCCGCCGCGTCGACCTGCGGCGCCAGGTGCCGGACGACGGGCCGGCCGAAATGCAGCAGCGTCAACACGACGGCTGCCGCGATGCCGGCGGGCAAGGGCGCGAGATCCGGGTGGCGCGCCGCGATCAGCGCGGCCGCGGCGGCCGTGGCTGTCGCGCAGACGCGGACGAGCAGGACGATGCGCCGCGCGTCCGGGTCGTCGTCGTGCGCCGTGCGTCGCGTCGCGCGGCCCGACGAACCCTCGAAAAGGCGGAGGAACGGTCGCGCGAGTTGCAGGATGAGAAAGACCGTCCCGGCGCCCGCTGCGGACCAGAGACCGCCTTCGGTCGGATGGCCTCCGGCCAGCAACGCCGCCAGGCATGCCGAGGCGGCGGCCGCCAGGCGAACCATCACGACGAGGCCGCGGCCGCGGCGACGGGATGTCGGGCCGACGGCGGGAGGTCCGTCGGCCACGGGATCGATCTTGTGGTTTGTCGTTGTTGCCATTTGCGTCACGAAACGCCCCCGGTCTGCCGCCGCCAGGCGCTCGTAAGCGAGCGCGAGCGGCGCCGGACGTCGACGCAACTAGTCTTGCACCTCCTCAAGGGCCGGATTCATCGAAAAGCGGCCGTTCCCGGCCCCATGGGCGGCGTGCCGGGCTGGCGGAACCGGCGAATAGGAGCCGCGGCCGCGCGCTTTTCGGGGTAGTCCGAGCGCGCGCGGGATCCGTTGATCCGTTGTCTTATTGAGCTTCCGGTTTCCGGACCCCGGGCTCCGTTCTACGCGCTGCGGCGCGCCGTCGGCTAGTTCGCCGGCGCTGCGTTTCCGGCGGCGGCCGCGAGCAGACTCTCGACGCGGTCGATCGGCACGGCGCCCGGCAGCCGGCGTCCGTCACTGAAGACCAGCGTCGGCGTCGCGGTGACGGCGAGCTTGCGTCCGAGGGCCAGGTTGTCGTCGATCGGGTTCTTGCAGGCCTCGCCATCGAGCTTCGGCGCCTTGCCGCCGACCATGGCCGAGTTCCACGCGGCCGCGCGATCCGCGGAGCACCAGATCGCGATCGACTTGTCGACCGAATCCTGCGAAAGGATCGGGTAGAGGAACGTGTACATCGTGGTGTCGTTGAGGCCGGCCAGGTCGCGCTCGAGCTTCTTGCAGTAGGGGCAGTTCGGATCGGCGAAGACGACGAACACGCGGGAGCCGTTGCCGCGGACGGTCTTGACCGCCTGGTCGAGCGGCAGCGACTTGAAGTCGACGCGCAGGACCTCGTCGCGGCGCGCGGCCGTCAGGTCGTCGTGGGTCTTGACGTCGATGACGCGGCCCGCCACCAGGTAGTTGACATCCGGATCGACGTAGAAGACCTCGTTGTCCGCGACGACCTCGTAGAGACCGAACGGCATCCAGCGAACGCTGGTCAGGTGGCCGCCGATCCGCTGCTCGATGCGCGCGCGCACCTGCTGCAGGGCGCGTGGCGCCGCCCTCGCGTCGGCCGGCGAGTCGGCAGCCGGCTTCGCGCCCGGCTTCGCCGGCGCTTTCCCGGCGGGCGACGCGTCGGTGTCGCCGGCCATCGCGGGCGGGCCGCCGAGAAGGCAGGCCGCCAGAATGCCGGTCCGAATCACGCAGGTCCGAATCGAAGGTCTCATCGTCTTGTCAGCTCTTCCGGTGTCTCGATCTGCCGGTTGCGCCGGCACGGCCGGCGGAAAACCCGTCATCCTAGCGCGCGTCGCACGAGTGCGCGCTTCAGCGGCCCGGACCGGTCGACGAGCCGCATGCCGGCGTTGCGCAGCCTTCGCCATGTCGCGTCCTCGGTCGCGAACATCCGCGCCAGGCCGTCGGTCACGACGCGCATCCCTCGGATGGGCTCGGCCCGCCTGCGCGCATAGCGCTGCAGGACCCGCGGGTCGCCCGGGTCGCGCGCCGCCCGCGCCTCCGGGCCCAGTGCCTGCAGCAACTCCGACACGTCCTGGAGGCCAAGGTTCAATCCCTGGCCCGCCAGCGGGTGAATGACATGCGCCGCGTCGCCGACCAGCGCGAGGCGCGGTCTGACCAGGGGCTCGACGTCGATGCGCTGCAGCGGGAATCGGTGCACGCCGCCCGCGGGCCGCAGGCGACCGTGGGACGCCGCGCTCACGGCGCCGACCCGCCGCGCGAAATCTTCCGGCGCCAGCGCAGCAAGCGCAGGCACGAGCGCGTCGGGCGCCGACCAGACGAGCGAGACGAAGTCGCCCGGCAATGGCAGCAGCGCGATGATTCCGTCCGGCGTGAACCATTGCCAGGCGACACCGCGGTGCGGACGCTCGATCGCGAAGTTGGATACCAGCGCCGTCTGGCCGTAGGGATGCTGCTGCGCCGGAATGCCGGCGGCCGCCCGCACCGCCGAGCGACTGCCGTCGGCCCCGACGACCAGCCGCGCCGACAAGGACCGTCCGCCCGCGAGCCGCAGGCGGACGTCGTCCTGCCGGAACTCGACGCCGTCGAGCGACGCGTCGATCCGCTCGACCGCGCCGAAGCGACACGCGGCGTCGAGGACGCGCAGCGGTTCGCGCTCCTCCACGATCACCGCCAGCCGCGAGACCGCCTGCGACCATGCGTCGAACGAAAGGCTTCCGCCGGAGTCGCCGAACACCCGCATGCGCGCGACGTCCTGGACGCGAGTCGCATCGATACGGTCCCAGACGCGCAACCGGCTCAGCATCTCGATGCTGGCCGGCGCGAGGGCATAGATGCGCGGATCGAACGGCGCATCCGCGGACGGCTCATGGACGCGGACCTCGGGACCGACGAGCGCGGTACGCAGGCCCACGTGGGCCAGGCCCAGCGCCGCCGCGCATCCGGCGATGCCGGCCCCCACGACGGCGACGTCGTAAAGCGGATCGGCGGAGGAACGTGGGTCGGATCGTAGGTCCACGACAAGGCGGGGCGGCGGCAATGGTTACCGCCTTATACCAAGTTGTCGGCCTTTTCCGCGATGCGCGGCCGAGCGCAAAATGTTCGACAATGACCCCGAGTAGATTCCCGAATCCGATCTAGTAGCTCTCCCATATGGTGGTGAAGTCCCCTAGGGGCGTATCCTAATGAGGCTGCGTGGTGTGCGATGTGCGCGGCGGGAACGGGGGCATGCGCGGACGATTTTGTGTCCGATCGCGGGCAGCCCGCGTGCGGTCGGGCTTGGGCTTGGCGTCGGGGTCGGCGAACCGGTTGGCGGCTTCGCGGCGATCGAGCAAGGTCCAGGGCGATTGACGTGACCGAGGCGGCCGCCATGGGGGGGGAAGCGGCATCGCCGCGCCAACCGCGGATCGGAATCTTCGACGACGACGAGTTGTCGCGCAGCCTGCTCACCCACATGGTCGAGTTGCTGGGCTACGTCGCGTTTGAGCCCGGTAGTCCCGACGAAGCCATCGCCGTGAGCCTGGATGACCGGATCGATGTCCTTCTGCTCGACATCAACCTCGCCGACCACGATGGAATCACCATCGTCCAGCGCCTGCGCGCGCTCGAATCGTCGCAACGAAGGCGCCGCTTCCCGGTGATAGCCGTCACGGGCTACGTCTCCGCATCGGATCGCGCGGCGTGCCTGGCGGCCGGGTTCGATCGCCATATCGGCAAGCCGGTCCGGTTCGCGGAGCTTCGCCTCGCCATCGCCGAACTGCTTGGCAGGGACGATTCGAACGCGGGTCCGGCCAGCGACGCCGACCGCGTCGCAGCGACCGCGCGTCGGCTGCGCCAGGTCCAGACCGAAGAGCGCCTGCTGGCGCCCACCGCGCTGGAAAACTTCGTGATGCGGTCCGCGCAGTGGATCGAGCAGATGAATCGTGCGCTGACGGACGGCGAACTCCCCCAGGTCGGGATCGCCGCGCAGGCGATCTGCGACAGTGCCAAGTCCATGGGTGCGACGCGGCTTGCGCAACTGTCGGCGACGCTGGCTCGGGTCGCCGGCGAGCAGGACCGCGAGGCTGCCGCGCAGTCGGCAGCGCTGGTCAATGCGGAGCACGCCGCGATCCTGTCGCTGCTGCTTGCGCAGCCCAACGAGTAACGGGACACCGCGCGATGACGGATCCACGCCGCCCGGGACGCAGATCGGGCGGCGCGCTGCCGGCCGGACGCCGGCGCGGGATGGCCGCTGAAACTTTCCGCTGGAGCAACGAGTCGAAGGGCGAAACATGAATGCCGTGACCAAGCGTTCCCTCCTCGTCGTCGACGACCACCCGATCGTCCGGCACGGGATCGTGCAACTCATCAACCGCGAACCCGACCTGGAGTGCACGGGCGAGGCGGACGACGCCGAAGCCGCGATGCAGATCCTGCGCGAGCGGGATTTCGACCTCGTGATCGTCGACATCTCGCTGCCCGGACTGTCCGGCCTCGACCTCGCGCGGCGCATCAAGGCGTTCAAACCGGATCTGCCGATGCTCGTGCTGTCGATGCACGAGGAGGCGGTGTACGCGGATCGCGCGCTGGAGGCCGGCGTGCGCGGGTTCCTGATGAAGCAGGAAGCGACCGACAAGCTCGTCGATGCGGTCCGCAAGCTGCTTTCGGGCGGCATCTACCTGAGCCGTGACCTGGAGGAGCGGATGTTCCGCAGCTTCGTCGGGGGCCAGGAGGGCGGCGCCGTTCGCGCCGGATCTCTCGCACGCTTGAACGAACGCGAGCTGGAGGTCCTGCAACTGATCGCGCAGGGCCTGACGTCGGCGCAGATCGCCTCGAGGATCAACCGATCGATCAAGAGCGTCGAAGCGTACCGGGCGTCGATCCGCGGCAAACTGGGCGCGCGCTCCACCGTGGACCTGGCGCGCATCGCGCTGGAATACTTCGCCGCGTCGCCGCGATCGGCTTCGCACTAGGCGAGGCGCCGGGTTGCCGCGGGTGACCGCCGAGGCATCCCGGCCTCGGCGCCGCGTCTCCGGCAGGGTGGGCGCGGATTCGCTACAATCCGCGCCCTTGCCTCGACAGGGGCAATGCGCCAGGGAAATGCGGTTCGTTTTCGTGGCCAGCGTGCTGCGCTCGTGGCACGTGACGCAGCAGGTTCGGCCAAGTAGCTCAGTTGGTAGAGCAGAGGACTGAAAATCCTTGTGTCGGTGGTTCGATTCCGCCCTTGGCCACCAGTAAAAACAATCAGTTACGTGACTTTTGACTGATCGCACAATTCCGCTCTCGGGTTTGCGTAAGCGACCATGCAACCCTGCTGGCGAAGATTTCGATGAGGAAGCATCGCCGGCGACCCGCCGCAGTTAGGCACTAACGCCCTCGCGGTCAATACCGAACCTCACGCCATCGACCTATGCTCGACCCCTCGAACCATCCGGGGAACAACAACAACCTCCTGTTCGC
>DATKPC010000136.1:0-7424 GCA_035524275.1 Burkholderiaceae bacterium | reverse complement strand
AAGTGCACCTGCGGCCCAACAAGCTGGTCGCCTACAAGGACGTGGCCGCCGTCATGGCCTCGGCCCAGCGCCTCGGCGTCAAGAAGCTCGGCCTCGTCGGCAACGAGCAGTTCGTCAACGCCAAGTGACCGCGCCGCGCGGGGTCGGCGCTCGCCCGCCCCGCCGCGCTCCAACGATAGGATCGACTCGATGAGGATCATCCCTCTCCTGCGCCGCGCAGCTGCGGCGGCCGTGCTGCTGGTCATCGCGGCGCACGACGGAACGCTTGGGCTCGCGACCGCGGCGGCACAGGAAACGGTTCGCCCGGAGATCGGCAAGCCGCTGCAGGCGGCCAACGAACTCATCAAGGCGCAGCGGTACAAGGACGCGCTCGCCAAGCTGCGCGAAGCCGATGCCGTCGGCAACCGCACGCCCTACGAGAGTTTCATGCTCGACCGGATCCGCGGCAGCGCCGCGCTCGGCGCCGGCGATGCCGACCTGGCCGCGAAATCGTTCGAGGCCGCCTTCGCGTCCGGCAAGATCCCGGAAGCGGAACAGGCGCGGATCGCGGGCAGCCTGGCGGGCGTCTACTACCGCAACAAGGACTACAAGAACTGCATCAACTGGGCGACGCGGGCGCTGAAGGCGAACCCGGCCGACGGCGCGAGCCGCACGCTGCTCGTGCAGTCGCTCTACCTGCAGGGCGACTACGCCGGCACGATCAAGGAGACGCTCGCCGACGTGCAGGCGGCGGAAAAGGCCGGCCAGGCACCGTCGGAGGAGAAGCTCCAGCTGCTCGCGAACTGCTACGCGCACCTGGGCAACGACGCGAACGGCTACGCCGCAGCGCTCGAGCGCCTCGTGACCTACTACCCGAAGCGCGAGTACTGGGCCGACCTCCTGCAGCGCATCGGCGAGAAGCCCGGATTCTCGCCGCGCCTGCAGCTCGACCTGTACCGCCTGAAAGTGGCCACGAAGACGCTCGACAACCCGGCGCAGCTGAGCGAGATGGCCGAGCTGGCTTTGACCGAAGGTCTCGCCGGCGAAGCGCGCCGCGTGCTCGACGACGGCTTTGCGAGCGGCGTGCTCGGCAAGGGCGCCGATGCGGAACGGCAGAAGCGGCTGCGCGCGCTCGCGACGCAGCGCGCGACCGATGCTCCGAAGGAGCTCGCGTCCGGCGAGGCGGCCGCGGCGGATGCGAAGGAAGGCGAGGCGCTGGTGCGAATCGGCTTCGGCTACGTCGCGCTGGGGCAGTACGACAAGGGCATCAAGCTCATGCAGCAGGGCATCGCGAAGGGCGGCTTGAAGCACCCTGCCGACGCCGCGCTGCACCTGGGCATCGCCTTCATCCAGGCCGGCCAAAAGGCGAAGGCGCCGCCGGCCTTCCGCGGAGCGACGGGCAACGATGGCGTCGCCGACCTCGCCCGGCTCTGGCTCAAGGTTCCCTGAGTCGTCCTTGCGGCGGGGGCAAGAATCCGATGCTGCGACGCAACATCGGATTCGGAAATCCGCGCGAGGGAAGCTTCGGCCGTGGGTGGTACCGTGCTTGTGGCCGGCGGGCCGCCGTTCGCTTGGTCACCACGACGCCGTAAGGCCCGCGTAAGAGCGACTTCTTACCGTATCGGAATTCGGGAAGACGCAGGGCGACCGGAAAAAAGAGCGCTGCGCGTCTACGCACGCATTCACGACCATCAGGAGAAGGGGCTTCGCCATGGGGAACATCGAGTCGGTGCTGTCCGAAACCCGCGTCTTCCAGCCGCCGGCGGAACTGGCGAAAACGGCCGCCATCTCCGGGATGGATGCCTACAAGGCGCTGTGCGACGAGGCGGAAAAGGACTTCGACGGTTTCTGGAGCCGGCTCGCGAAGGAAAACGTGATCTGGCGCAAGCCGTTCACGCGCGTGCTGGACGAATCCGGCGCGCCGTTCTACCGCTGGTTCGACGACGGCGAGCTCAACGCCTCGTACAACTGCCTCGATCGCAACCTCGCCAACGGCAATGCCGAGAAGACCGCGATCATCTTCGAGGCCGACGACGGGAAGGTGACGCGCATCTCCTATCGCGAGCTGCACGCGCGGGTCTGCGAGTTCGCGAACGGGCTTCGCGCCCTGGGCTTCGCGAAGGGCGAGCGCGCGATCATCTACATGCCGATGTCGATCGAGGCGGTGATCGCGATGCAGGCCTGCGCGCGGATCGGCCTCACGCACTCGGTCGTCTTCGGCGGGTTCTCCGCGAAGTCGGTCCAGGAGCGCATCGTCGACGTCGGCGCCACGCTGGTGATCTGCGCCGACGCGCAGATGCGAGGCGGAAAGTCGATCCCGCTGAAGCCGGTCATCGACGAGGCGTTCGCGCTCGGCGACTGCGACAAGGTGCGCAAGGTCGTCGTCTACAAGCGCGCCGGCATCGACCTGCCGTGGGTCGCGGGCCGCGACGTCTGGATGAGCGACGTGATGGCCGGCCAGCCGGCAACCTGCGAGCCGGAATGGGTCGGCGCGGAGCATCCGCTCTTCGTCCTCTACACGTCGGGTTCGACGGGTAAGCCCAAGGGCGTGCAGCACTCGACCGGCGGCTACCTGCTGTGGTCGGTCCTGACGATGAAGTGGACGTTCGACATCAAGCCGACGGACGTGTTCTGGTGCACGGCCGACGTGGGCTGGGTCACGGGCCATACGTACATCGCCTACGGGCCGCTCGCGGTCGGGGCCACCGAGATCATCTTCGAGGGCGTGCCGACGTATCCGGATGCCGGTCGCTTCTGGCGCATGTGCCAGGACCATGGCGTCACGATCTTCTACACGGCGCCGACGGCCATCCGTTCGCTGATCAAGGCGAACGACAACGCGCCGGCGACGCATCCGTCGAAGTTCGACCTCTCGAAGCTGCGGATCCTCGGCTCGGTCGGCGAGCCGATCAATCCGGAGGCGTGGGTCTGGTACCACGAGAACGTCGGTGGCGGCAAGTGTCCGATCGTCGACACGTTCTGGCAGACGGAGACGGGCGGCCACATGATCACGCCGCTGCCCGGCGCGACGCCGCTCGTTCCCGGATCCTGCACGTTGCCATTGCCCGGGATTTTCGCGGCGATCGTCGACGAGACGGGCGCCGACGTTCCGAACGGACAGGGGGGCCTGCTCGTCGTGAAGCGCCCGTGGCCTTCGATGATCCGGACGATCTGGGGCGATCCGGAACGCTTCAAGAAGTCGTACTTCCCGGCTGAACTCGGCGGCAAGCTGTATCTCGCGGGCGACGGCTCCATCCGCGACAAGAAAACCGGGTACTTCACGATCGTCGGCCGCATCGACGACGTGCTGAACGTGTCCGGCCACCGGATGGGCACGATGGAGATCGAGTCGGCCCTCGTCGCCAACCCGCTCGTCGCCGAGGCCGCGGTGGTCGGCCGTCCGGATGACCTGACGGGGGAGGCGATCTGCGCCTTCGTGGTCCTGAAGCAGGCTCGCCCGACCGGCGCCGACGCGCAGCGGATCGCGAAGGAACTGCGCGACTGGGTCGGCAAGGAGATCGGACCGATCGCGAAGCCGAAGGACATCCGTTTCGGCGAGAACCTCCCGAAGACGCGTTCCGGCAAGATCATGCGGCGCCTGCTGCGTTCGATCGCGAAGAACGAGGAGATCGCCCAGGACGTCTCGACGCTCGAGAATCCGGCGATCCTCGAGCAGCTCAAGGTCAATCTCTGACCTGGACGGCGGGTCGTGCCGCGATGCGGCGCGACCCCCGTGCCGCCGCGCGCCCCGCTCCGCCCCGCCCCCGACGGGGGAACACCCTCCGTTCGCTGGGGTGCGGCCTGCCCGGCCCTTCACGGCTGGCGACGCAACCGGTACAGTGCGGGCGCGGCCACGTTGCGGCCGCTCCCGGCCGATGGCGCTTTTCCTCTCGATCGCTCACACGCTGCTGTCCGTCGCGTTCTTCTCGATGCTCGGGCAACTCGCGGTCGGCCTTTTCAACTGGAAGCGCCGCAAGGAGAACGTCGTCTACCTGCTGTTCGCGACCGTCACGCGACCCGTGATCGCGCCGTTGCGGCGGCTGGTGCCATCGCGCGTCGGCGACGCCGTGGTCGGCGTCGCGGCATTCCTGCTCGTCGCATGCGCCTATCTCGGCGCCGGTTACGCGCAGCAGTCCTCATGCGTGGCCGACCCGCACCAGTCGGGCTGCACCAGATGGCTTGCGGCACGCGGCGGCGAGGCCCCTTGAACGCGAGGCGCCGCGCTGACGCGGCAAGGAGACTGGATTCCCGATGAGATCGAAACCGGACATCCGGCGCCATTGGCAACGCAGCCTGGGACTGACCGCGACACTCCTCGCCGTCTGGTTCGTCGTCTCGTTCGTGATTCCGTACTTCGCCCGCAGCCTCGAGGGGATCATGCTGTTCGGCTGGCCGCTGCCGTTCTACATGGCCGCGCAGGGCTCGCTGGTCGTCTACGTCGCGATCATCGGCATCTACGCCTGGCGGATGCGCGAGATCGACCGCGAATTCGGCGTCGACGAGGAGGGCGAGGCATGAGCGTGGCGACCGCAGGGCGCGGCGCGTTCTACCAGCAGCTTCGCCGCTACTACGGCTGGTTCACGCTGGCGTTCATCGTCTTCGTGCTGATGCTCGCCGCGCTGGAGCAGGTCAATCTGTCGCGGACGTGGATCGGCAACATCTTCCTCTTCGCGACGATCGCGCTGTACGCCGGCATCGGCATCATGAGCCGGACCGCCGACGTCTCGGAGTACTACGTCGCTGGCCGGCGCGTGCCCGCGCTCTTCAACGGGATGGCGACCGCGGCCGACTGGATGTCGGCCGCGTCGTTCATCGGCATGGCCGGTACCCTGTATGCGAAGGGCTTCGACGGCCTGTCGTACATCATGGGGTGGACCGGCGGCTATTGCCTCGTCGCGCTCCTGATTGCGCCGTACCTTCGGAAATTCGGGCAGTTCACGATCCCGGACTTCCTCGGGGCGCGCTACGGGGGCAACGTGGCGCGCTTCGTCGGGCTGACGGTCGCGATCCTCTGCTCGTTCGTGTACGTCGTCGCGCAGATCTACGGGGTCGGGCTGATCACGACGCGCCTGACCGGCGTCGATTTCGGCGTCGGGATCTTCCTCGGGCTCGCGGGCATCCTCGTCTGCTCGTTCCTGGGCGGCATGCGGGCCGTCACCTGGACCCAGGTCGCGCAGTACATCGTGCTGGTCGTCGCGTATCTGATCCCGGTCGTCTGGCTCTCCATCAAGCTGACCGGGTTCGTCCTGCCGCCGCAGTTCGCCTACGGCCAGGTCATGACCGAACTGGGTACGAGGGAAAAGGCGCTGATCCAGGACAAGAAGGAGATGGAGGTCCGGGCGGTGTTCGCGCAGCGCGCCGCCGACGCGCGGGCGCGAATCGCCGCATTGCCGAAGTCCTGGGAGGACGGCAAGGTCGCCGCGCAGCAGAAGATCGACGACCTGCGCGATATCCACGCGCCGATCGGCGAGATCAAGGCGGCCGAAAGGGCGCTTGCCGACTATCCTCGCTCGCCCGACGAGGCCACGCGAACCTGGGCGGCCGAGGCCGCCGCGAACGCCGCGCGGGCCGCGCCGCCGTCGCCGCACGCCGAACCGTACTACAGCGCGAACCCGGATCCGGCGAAGGCCGAGGCGGAGCGCTCGCACAAGCGCAAGAACTTCCTCGCGCTGACGTTCGTGCTGATGCTCGGCACCGCGGCGCTCCCGCACATCCTGATGCGCTTCTACACGACGCCGACGGTGGACGAGGCGCGGCGCTCGGTCTTCTGGTCGATCGCCTGCATCTTCCTGCTGTACTTCACCGCGCCGGCGCTCGCGGTGCTCGTGAAGTACGACCTCTACACGACGGTCGTCGGCAAGGCCTTCGCCGATCTGCCGGGCTGGGTCGCCGCGTGGACGAAGGTCGATCCGCGCCTGATGTCGATTGTCGACATCAACCACGACGGACTCGTGCAGCTCGCGGAGATCACGCTGGGCCAGGATATCGTCGTCCTGGCGACGCCGGAGATCGCGGGCCTTCCGTACGTCATCACCGGTCTCGTCGCCGCCGGCGGCCTCGCCGCGGCGCTGTCGACGGCCGACGGGCTGCTGCTGACGATCACGAACGCGCTGTCGCACGACCTGTACTACAAGATGATCAACCCGAACGCGGGCACGCAGTTGCGGGTCACGGTCTCGAAGCTGCTTCTGGTCTTTGTCGCCATCGGCGCCGCGGTCGTCGCCAACTACATGCAGACGGGCATCCTGTTCATGGTGGCGGCGGCGTTCTCCCTGGCGTCGTCGGGTTTCTTCGTGCCGCTGGTCGCGGGCATCTTCTGGAAGCGCGCCAACAAGTTCGGCGCCGTCGCCTCGATGATCGTCGGTGTATCGGTCGCCGGCTACTACATGGTCACGACCGAACCGTGGCTGCGCAGCGTCTTCGGCGTCACCGGGCCGATCGAGAGCTACACGTGGTTCGGGATCGATCCGGTGTCCGCCGGGATCTTCGGCGCGCCCGCCGCCTTGATCACGCTCGTGGTCGTCTCGCTGCTGACCCCGGCGCCCGCCCGCGACGTCGAGGCCTTCGTGGAGTACGTGCGCCATCCGAGGATCGGCTTCCAGGAGAGCGAGGCGGCGTTGCAGGAGGACTGAAGGGCGGGCCCGTGGCGGCCTCGGCCTATAATCGCGGTCCACCTTCGCGCGGCCAATTGGTCATGGGCGCGCGGAACCCGGAGAGATGGCCGAGCGGTTGAAGGCGCACGCCTGGAACGCGTGTATAGGTGAATAACCTATCGTGGGTTCGAATCCCACTCTCTCCGCCACCCTGCTGCGCGCTGCACGCTACGCACGGCGCATCCAGGTGCACCTCGTCGACGCGCCGTATCCGGCGCAGATCCGAATCCGGGATCGGCACCATGTGGTCGCAATCCGTGCCGCGGCGGATGCCGACGACTTCCGCGTGGCGGATGATGGGCACGGTGTGGTCACGATCGATCATCGCTTTTCGCTCGGCAATCCCGCCTTGCCGAGCGCGCCTTCCAAACATCCTCGCCCATCGGAGCAGCCTTTGCATTTAACGGCCTGTTCACGATTCCGGAGCCCGCTCTACCGTTCCGCGCCGCTGCCCCGGCCCGAAGCCTCGCGTCCGGCCGCGTTCGGTACGATGGCGCCCTACGGTCGGCGTCGAGAACCGGCCCGCAATCCTGTTGGAGCCAAGACACGGAGGACACGATGAAGACGCCAAGCGTCATTTTCGCCGCGAGCCTGGCGATCCTGTCGAACGTCGCGGCCGCGGCCGATGTTCGCATCGGCGTGATCCTGTCGCTCACAGGGCCTGCGGCGTCGCTCGGGATCCCGGCGCGCAACACGGTCGAATTGTGGCCGACCGAGGTGGGCGGCCAGCGGGTGCAGGTGACCGTCCTCGACGATGGGTCCGATCCGACCGCGGCGGCGCTCGCGGCGCGC
>DATKPC010000135.1:0-16192 GCA_035524275.1 Burkholderiaceae bacterium | reverse complement strand
CCACCACCTTGCGCGCCAGCCCCGTCAGCAGCGCGTACACGATGATCACGTGCAACAACACCACCGCCCCCAGCCCCACCAGGTGCCGCCCAGGGTTGCGCTGCGACTGCGCAAAATCCATCCGTCCTCCTTCCGCATTCTCGAATCGGCCTGCCCGCATGCGTATTCCGTGCCAGCCGATATCGTCGCCGGCGCCCTGCTGAGGCGCGCACCGACGGGCGATTTTCTTTTTCCTTCACATCGCCTCGCTTCGCCACGCGGTCGATGTACGGCGTCCAGCCGTCGTCGGTACCGATCATCCGCAAGCCGCCGCGCGAGCGGCGGTGCGAGCCAACCGGATGTCGATCCCGGATACCGAAATCCGCGAATCCGGGGCACTGAATCCCGGGCCCCGGCCCGCAAACGGACCGCATTATCCCTGACTCGGGATGCGCAACCGCGCCAATTGCATGATGCGACGCGCAATCTAACCACACGTTCGCGGGAGCTTTCGGATCCCCACGGCGACACGAGCGCGCATGGACGGGGCACCTGCAGCCCGCATCCATGCGGCGACGCGCGTCGTATCGGGAAAGTCAGGCCCGGCCACGTTTACGCCGGGCCGACACGTCGGACGGCGTGGCGTGTAAGGAAATCCGTCGCACTCCGTCCAAGTCGGTGCGGGAGGCAGCCGCCGCGGCGTCTCCGGCATCAAACCCAACCATAGTCAAACGGAGGTTACGCATGGCCGGTATCAAGTCGGGAGTTGCAATCGCGGCCGCCGCCGCGTCGCTGTTCGCGTTCAGCGGCATGGCATCGGTCGCCTACGCGGCCGATGACGGCGCCGTGAAGTGCGCCGGCGTCAACAGCTGCAAGGGCACGTCGGAGTGCAAGTCCGCCAGCAACGATTGCAAGGGCCAGAACAGTTGCAAGGGCCAAGGCTGGGTCTCCAAGAAGTCGGCCGGGGAATGCACCGCCGCCGGAGGCAAGGTCGTCAAGTAAGGGCAGCACAGGGCCCGGCCCGGCCGACCGCCGGGCCGAGCCCGCCTTCGCCGACGCAGTGCAGAAGATCCGCCGACACGCTTCGAACGACGCGCGACATCATGACGATCATCCAGGGATTCGGCCTCGGCCTTCGCGTCGACCACTACCGCGATTTCATCGAGAAACCGCCGGCGGGCGTCGACTGGCTCGAGGTCATCTCGGAAAACTACATGGTGCCGGGCGGCAAGCCGCTCCATTTCCTCGACCGGATCCGGCGCGACTATCCGATGGTGATGCACGGGGTCTCGCTGTCGATCGGCAGCACCGATCCGCTGGATCGCGACTACCTCAAGGCACTGGCCGACCTCGCGCGTCGCGTCGAACCAGGCTGGATCTCGGACCACCTGTGCTGGACCGGGATCGGCGGGATCAACCTGCACGACCTGCTGCCGCTGCCGTTCACCGAGGAAGCCCTGAAGCATGTCGGCGATCGCATCGCGGCCGTGCAGGATGTCCTCGGCCGCAGGATCCTGATCGAGAACG
Organism: Burkholderiaceae bacterium; assembly: GCA_035524275.1. GTDB lineage: Bacteria > Pseudomonadota > Gammaproteobacteria > Burkholderiales > Burkholderiaceae_F > DATKPC01. The sequence goes on along the minus strand of DATKPC010000135.1, from coordinate 14,686 downwards.
TCTCGAGCTATGCGGCATTTGCCGCCGACGAGATGACCGAATGGGAGTTTCTCGGGGCGCTCACCCGTCGCGCCGATTGCGACCTGCTGCTCGACGTCAACAACGTCTACGTCAACAGCGTCAATCACCGCTTCGATCCGCGCGACTTCATCCGCGCGATGCCGCCGGGACGCGTCCGCCAGATTCACCTCGCCGGACACGAGGACCACGGCGACTACATCATCGACACGCACGATCATCCGATCTGCGAGGCGGTCTGGGATTTGTACGAATTCACGATCCGGCACCTGGGGATGGTGCCGACGATGATCGAGCGGGATGACCATATCCCGCCGCTCGGCGAGCTGATCGCCGAACTCGACATCGCGCGGCAACGCGCGGCGGTGGCGCTGGAGGTCGAGCACGATGCAGTCGCTGCGTGAATTGCAGGCGGGGTTCCAGGCCGGGATCCTGGAACAGCGGCTACCGCCGACGCTCGCCATCGCGGAGAAAAGCCCGCGTCCGGAACGATTCGCGAACTACATCGACGGTTACCGAATTCGCCTCGCGGGGGCGCTGCGCGCGAACTACCCGGTGCTGCACAAGCTATTGGGGGACAGAGCGTTCGATGAACTGGCGCGTCGATTCATCGAACGGCAGCCGTCATCAAGCAGATCCATCCGCTGGTTCGGATCGGAGTTGGAGGAGTTCGTTCGCGGGAGCCCCGATGTCCTTCCGCATCCAGCATTGCTGGACATCGTTTCCATGGAATGGGCAATTTCGCGCGCATTCGACGCGCCGGACGAACGGCCGGCCACGGTCGAGGATCTGAAGGCCGTTCCCGCTGATCTTTGGCACTCGCTTCGATTCGCGCTGCACGCCTCCGTGTCGATCGTTCCGCTCAACTGGAGTGTTGAGCCACTGATACGAATCGCCCAGGAGGCTGGCGAAGGCGACTTCGAGGAGCCGGTTGCCTTCGGTCATACCGCCATCGTCTGGCGGCGTGGCCTGCAGCCGAACTGGAGAGCACTCGATCCGCAAGAAGCGCACTGCCTGCGAATGCTCGATTCGCGATCCACGTTCGGGGAAATGTGCGCGACGCTCGCGGAGGACAGTGATACCGGCACGGCAGCACATGTAGCGAGCCGGTATGTCGCTCAATGGATATCCGTCGAACTACTCGTCCTCGAACCGTCGGCCGAAGGTACAAGCCGCTGGGCGCAGCTTTGCCAGAAGAAGCCATTCTGAAATGCCGCACACACCAGCATTAGGAACGTCCTGATATCGACGGGCTGGGTATTTTGCAGATCGCAACTGCCGAGCAGCGCGGCGTAAGCGAGTGGCGCGGCGACCAGATTGATCGCAAATGACTGCGCCACACGACGCCGGTCAATGGCTCCGGCGCCGGATTCCGACCGATCCAGGACGACTTTTCCCAGCATTCCCAAAATGACGAACAAGAAAAGCAAAAGGTAGACAGCGAAAAGTTCCGGCGACCACTCGATGAGGCTGGCCGTCTCCCCGTCGGTTGCAGCGCGCGCATCCGGCACGACGATGGCGACAAGGCGGTTCGCCGGGGTCGCCTTCGCCGCGCCGCCCCCGAGTTCTTCGCGCGCATCACTTGGCGACATCGGGGTCGGTACAGCCGAGGCGGCGCGCCGGATCTTGAGTTTCTTTTCACTGATCCATCCGTGCGTACGCGCCGGATCGTCGATCTCGATCTCGCGCCAGGAGTCGCGTATGGGACCGAACCTGATGTTGCGAGGAGGCGTATCGCAGATGTAGACGGCGGTTTGCGATCTGAATTCCTTCAGGATTCGACCATAGACCCATCCGCTGCGAAGATTGAACGCCGAGGGCGGGCTATCGTAGACGACGGAGAGACGCTCCGCGTCGGCCTTCTGATTGCAACCTGCCACAGCGCTGAACGAAGCCACGACAGCGACAAGCGAAGCTATACCTTGCCGCACAGCAAACGCGTGCCAAGCGATCGCCCGGCCGCGTCCCGTCGCCCGGCCGCGTCCCGTAGTGAACCGCATATCGCCTCCGACCGACGTTACCGGGACACTTCGAAAAGACCGCTCGCCAGGAAATGCTCGACGTCGCGGCGGTCGACCCATTGAACCTGAAAGCCTTCGGCGAATCGATACCAGTTCCGGCTCACTTTGCCGCGCAGGACCTCACGACCCGCGCCGAGATGTTTAAGCGGGATGAAATTCTTTGCCATTTGCTGCGTCAGCGCATCGCGGCGCGAAACCGGCCGTTCCGCATCCGCAGCCGACACCGGCGCGTGGTATTCGCCTCCACGCGGCGCCGTATCGCGACTTCCGGCAAGATCCTGCGCAAGCGCCTCGCGCCCTTTGCCACAGCAACCCATTTCCAAGCTCCTCGACGACGTTGCGCCTTACCCGTTCAACGGTGGCCCGCCGTGCGGCGGACCGTCCCCCACCCTCAATTGCTCGATCAAGCAGGCAGCACCGGAAACGGCCAGCCAGAAGGCCACAAATTCCGCGGGGTTGCTCGCCAGCCACACGCCAGCCACGGCCGCGACCCAGACACTGAAACAAAGAAAACAGTCCATCAGTTTCCCGATCCACGTGCTTCCGGCGGCCGCGCGGATCCTCAAAATGAAATCGAAGGGTCCGTCTTCATGGACCACGAGGTGGGTTACTCGCCAGGTGGCGAGGACGGCCAGTACGCACTTCAACCACGTTTCCATCGCCATATTGGCATCGTCGACCGCGGATCTCGAGGCGAAGAACGGGAGCGCCCGGGGCGCCGCGCCACCGCTGTGCCCCCATCCCCCGCGGCTCGTCGTGCGGTCGATGCGCCTACTTCGCCGGCGCCGCCTTCTTCGAACGATCCCGCATCTTTCGCACCGTCGGGCACGGATAGACGTAGATATTCTCCAACTCGCACTCGCCGACGATCCCGATCGGATTGCAGTTGCAATCCAGTGCCATCACCTTGACGATCGCATAGACGGTCTCTCCGCAATCGCCCGGATCGCACGGGATGACGCCCTTCGGAATGACGAAACCGGCCTGCCACTCCTGGGCGGTGCAGGAGTCGAACTGGATGACGCAGTTGTCCTTCCAATTCACCGGATCACCGCTCGTCGAACGCACCTCGAGGCAGATCCGCCAGTTGCCGCACAGCATGTAGGCGAGCGGCGAATCGCTCGACGTCATGTCGACCGTGACGCAGACGCCGATCGTATCCTCGCAGCAGATGCAAAGTCCCTGGACGTCCGGATCGTCGGTGCACAGCGTCGCCGAGATGTTGAAACCCAGGTTCGTCGTCATCTGCGCCGGGAAGTCCACTTGACACTGGCCGAACGGGATGCAATTTGGCGGCAGGTTGCTGCAATCCTTGCAGTTTGGCCCGCAGTTCTGGTTCGTTCCGTTGCTCATTTCATCACTCCACGCTCTTTCGGGTTGGTTCGAGCGGACCGTGGATCGACCCGCTGGGGACGCCGCTGACGAAGTTCGCCCAGCAGCCGATTCAAAAGTTAGAGATCACCAATTAGCCAGGAATTTTTTCGAACTAAATCGACTCGATGCGTCGATTAATTGCTGGCCGGCGCGAACCGAACGGGCCCGCACTCGGTGGATGCCGTAACGGGTTCCGGACCCAGCAGCAGCGCGGAGATCCTCAGCGTGTAGTCGCCGGCGTGCAGGCCCGACGAGCGTATGGACTCCTCGCTCTCGGGCTCCCCAGGCCGAGGAACATCCAGGAGGCTGCTTCCTACTCGCAGGAAGCCGTGATCCCCTGATCGCACCGCATAGATCGTCAACTGGAGCTTCAAATCGGGATGCTCTGCGGCACGACCCTTCCTTCCGCGGATCCGAAGACGTCGCGTCACGCGAACCTCGAAGGGTTCGTCGGCGACGAGGTTCAACGGCATCGAGGATCCGGCCGGGCAATCGAGCAGGCGCGGGGTATCCGAGCTGGGCTGCGATATCCGCACCCGCCAGATCTCGAGCTCGTCGTATCGCCGCGGCTCGCTCGTCCCAAACTCGTCCGAACGAATGCCGAGGCGGATGCCGTGCCGCGCCAGGATCGATCGAGTCGTTGACCGACGTTCATCCCATGCTTCGGAGTCCGACGTGCCGCGGTGCGCGCCACTTGCGTCGTGGTGCGCCACGTCGACCCCACTCCCCGCGTGCTGCTCCAGGCGGGATTGGATCCACGAGGCGATTTCCGCGAATTCAAATCCCGGCCACTCGAACTCCTCACCGGATTCCATGTGGTGGACCAGCGTGCGGACCGCCGATATGGACCATTCGTCGCGCGCCTGTTCGCCTTCCTCGTGCTGGTAGTAGACGAGGATCGTCGCAAGGTCCTTCCAGCCTTCACGGCGTTGACGGCGACGCCGCGGCGGCTCGGCCTTCCGCGCCACGAGGCCTTGGGGTGCCGAGCGCGACTCCTGTACGACGGCCGACCGTGCAGCTCGCAGGATCCGGTCAAGACGCGCCGCGGGAATCGGACGGCCGGCCTCCGAGGCCACGCGCTGGATATCCTTTGCTTTGAGGTTCGCCAGGTCCCGCACCACCTTCGCGCCGAAGGCGGATCGGATGACCTTGGCGAGATCCTCGTCGACGCCGTCGATCGCGGTCAGCCGATCCCGTGGGTTCGCCGGGGACGCTGGCTTTCGACGGCCTGGACGCTGGCTCATCGCGGTAAATTCCCGTGAGTGACTCGGTTGGTGCCGCTACCTTTCAGGCACGTTCACAAGTCTGTCTCGCGGCCGTTAGCGCGCGATTAGCGATCGCTTAGGAGGGATCCGCGGCCGATCTAAGCCGCGGGCGTCGTCCTTCGCCAATGATCCGTCCGCGCAAGGACTCGCAGCCGCTCGCGCATCGGCCCGCGCCTTCGTCGCCGCCTAGGCGCCGATGCCGCGGCGCATCTGGTCGAAGAGTCGCGCGGTTTCCTGGCTGGGCGCCAGCTGCAGTTCCTGGTCGAGCGACTCGACGAGGATCCGATACTGCCGCAATGCCAGATGACGCTGGCCCATCGCGGCGTACGAGCGCATCATGCGGCGCACCGGCGCTTCGTTGCAACGGTCGAGAGCCAGCAGCTTGCGCGACACGGCAATGCAGTCGGATAGACGCCCATTGCGCTCGAAGTAGTCGCCGAGCCAATCTAGCGTTCCGACGTAAAGCTCCTGGTAGTGCTTGCGCAGGTCGGAGAACCATTCTTCATAGCGGTCTTCCGGCAAGAGCTCGCACTGGTACAACGCCTCGGCCGCCCGGAATTCGGCCATCGCCCCTTCCTCGTCACCCTGCTCGTCCCGCCTCCGCGCCTTCGTAACGTGGGCTTCGAAATCCTCCGCGTCGACCCAGATCGATAGCGACGGATTCAGCGTGTACAGCCCGCTTTCATAGACGACGTACGAGAACTCGGGATTGATGGACCCCAGCGCCTTGCGCAGCCCGTAGACGGCGACGTTGAGATTGTTTCGCGCTGCGGCCGCGTCGGCATCCGGCCAGAACAGGTCCATCAGGACTTCCTTCGGAACCGGGCGTTTGCGCTGGATGACGAGGTATTTGAAGATCGCCTTTCCACGCCCGTTCGGCCAGCCCTGGACCGGTTCGTCGTCGAGCAGGACCTGGAAGGGTCCTAGCATGCAGACGACGAGCGACGGCGACGCCGTGGCTTGCGGCCCAACGAAGATCGAATAGGCACTCGTTGGCGGTAGCGGTGCCGCCTGTCCGGGTTCCGGGCGCGCTGGCATCTGGCCGCCTTCGTCCACCGCGTCAGTAGCCGTGGCACCTTCCACGTCGACGGGCGGATCTGTCAGGCGGCGAATGACCTCCGTGCAAGCCTGCAACTGAACGCGCGCCGGCTCGGCCGCCGCGATGCGATCGTCGATACCCGCCATCGGGCTCGTCCTCGACGGCTGGGCCGGCGGGGCCAGCCGCTCCCCGATGACATCCAGCAGCGCGTTGACGTCGCGTCGAAGCCGCCTTTCCCGGTCCCGTGCCTCCACGTACGATTCGCGATGCCGCGTCAACTCGCTCGAGTTCTTCTCGCAGTTCTGCCAGATCTGCTGCAGGGCATGGAAAAGGCTCTCGAGAAACAAGTCGCCGCTTCGCGCGGCAATGGCGCAGGCCTTGGCGCAAGCGTCCGCGATCGAATCCGTCCCGTCGCCAAGCAGCGCAAAGGGAGGATTCCTGACCTCGTCGACTGTTCCAGCTTCGCGATGCGTATTCATCGGCCGTGAATGCCTGAAGATTTGTCCCGCCGAGTCGGCGCGCGGACGGCGACCGCGGTCGTCCGCTCAATGCGCAGCGACCATCGCGTTAAGCGCTTCCGTCTCGGCGATACCGCTTTTTCCAATGTACTCGGCACGAATTAATCCGCGATTCAGTTCCTTCATGTCTTTCCTACAGAGGCGACCGGATCCCTCCCTGCGAATTCGATCCGTCCGATCGGGCACGCAGCGGAAGAACGAACCGTTGTCAATTCATTGTTTGTCATCACTTTGTAGCAGGCGTCGACGGATTCTCGCGTCGCGGGCCGCCCGCGTAGGTGCGAAAAGTCAAAGCGAGCGCGATGGCGTATGCGCGTCGAATCGTCATTGACAGGGAATGTCCCACCCTCGCGATGACGCTACGGCATACTTCGCCTACGACGCGCTCAATGCCTGGAACGACCATGACGCAAGACGCGAAACAGGACGCTGTTCGCCCCGCACGGACGAGGGTCCATTGGCTACGGTGGCTTGTCATCGGCATCGTCGGCTTTGTCCTCGCCCTGGGCCTTTTCGCGCGATTCGTGCTGCCCGGCATCCTCAAGGACGAGGGCGAAAAGCTTCTCGGCGAGCAGCTGCATCGGGCGACGACGATCGGCGGCATCGAGATCCATCCGCTGTCGCTCAATGTCGCAGTCCACGGCGTCAAGGTGATGGAGCCCGCGGGCGACGCCGTCTTTGCGTCGTTCGAGACGCTCGAAGCCGACATCTCTGGGCAATCGTTACTTCATTTCGCGCCGGTCGTGAAGGAGCTCCGGCTCGCAACGCCTTACGTTCATCTGGTACGCACGGCCCTGGGTCACTACAACTTCGACGACCTCGCCCAAGCGTCGTCGAAGCCGGAGACAACGCCTGCCGCAAACCAGCAACCTGCCCGGTTCTCGGTCTACAACATCCAGATCAGCAACGGACGAGTCGAGTTCGACGATCGGCCGGAGAAGACGGTCCATACGGTCACGGACCTTGCACTGAAGGTCCCGTTCATTTCGTCGCTGGCGTCACAGGTCGAGGTCTTCGTCGAGCCGGCGCTCAGCGCGCGAATCGACGACGCGCCGTTCACGCTCACGGGCAAGGCCTTGCCGTTCGCCGATCCGAAGGAGGCGACGCTGGACGCCAACTTCGACGGACTGCAGCTTCCCCGCTTCATCGAATACCTGCCTTTCGAGCCGCGTTTCAAGGTGCCGAGCGCCGCGCTCGACGCGCACCTCAGCGCGCATTTCCAGCAGCCGCTGGGCAAGAAGCCGACGATGGTGATCGGTGGCACGGCCGCGCTGAAAGACGTCCGGATTACGGAGCCGGACGGCGCGGCGCTCATCAGCCTGCCGGAGCTTTCCGTCACGCTCGGCAATCTCGATGTCTTCGGCGACAAGTTCGAAATCGCCCAGGTCGCCGTGCGGAATCCGGAGATCCATGTCGCGCAGGAGTCCGACGGCACGCTGAATCTCGAACGCCTGGCCCCGGGTCCGGCGGCGGCGGGCACGGCAAGGGCACCCGCGACGAATGAGCCTTCCGCCGGAGCCTCGAGCTCAGCGCCGGCGGCACCGACTCCCGCCATTGAGATCGCCGAAATGTCGATCGAGAACGGCGCCGTGCACTACAAGGATCCGTACGGCGCGCGCCCGCTCGAAGCGGGCATGGAGCATTTCGACCTGAAAGTGTCTTCGACGCGCTTCGATGCCGACAAGCACGAACTGTCGATCGGCGAGATCGCATCGCGCAGCGCCGCATTCAACGTGGCCCAGGGTCGCGGCGTGCCCCGCGGGCCGGCGCGACCTCCCGAAAGGAAAGTCGCGTCGGCCGTTGCCCGTGCCCCGTCGCATCCGCGCGATTCGACGACAAGCGCGTCCTCGGCGAATGCCTTGACCGTCGCGGTCCAGCAATTGACCATCGCGGACTGGAAGGCGCATATCGAGGATCGGACGCTCGCCAAGCCGGTGATCACCGACATCCACGATGTCGGCCTCGAAGTTCACGGCTTCTCGACGGCACCCGGCGCACGCGCCCGCGTGTCCTTGGCGGCCGGCGTCAACAAGGCCGGGCATGCGGCCGCCGAGGGCGAGGTGGGCATCGCGCCCACGCACGCGGACCTTGCCGTCAACGTCAAGGACCTGGACCTGCTGCCGCTGCAGCCGTATTTCAGCGACCAGGTGAACCTGCTTGTCACCCGCGGCACCGTCAGCACCAAGGGCAAGCTGGCGCTCGACGAGGCGAAAGACGCGCTGCGCGGCGGGTACGCCGGCGACCTGACGGTCGCCGGCCTGGCGACTGTGGATCGCGCGGCTTCGGACGAATTCCTGAACTGGAAATCCCTCTACGTCGGCGGGATCCGGTTGCAGTTGCTGCCGTTTTCGCTCGACGTGGGGCAGGTCGCGCTGACCGATTTTTTTGCGCGCGTGACGCTCGACGCCAGCGGGAGGATCAACCTGCAGGACATCGTTCGCAACGACAATGCCGACGCGGGCGGCGGCGCGGCCGCGGGCCACGGCAAACCGCCCGCCGTGGCCTCCACGGCGACGCCGTCGAAATCGTCGTCCGTGCCGCCGATCCGCATCGGCCGCGTGACGCTGCAGGGCGGACGGGTGCGGTTCACCGACAATTTCGTCAAGCCCAACTACAGCGCCAATCTCGCGGAACTCGGGGGCGCCGTCGTCGGGCTGTCATCCGATGCATCGAGCACCGCCTCGGTCGACCTTCGCGGCAAGGTCAATGACGCCCCGCTGACGATCGCCGGCCGCATCAATCCGCTGAAGGGAGACCTGTTCCTGGATCTCAAGGCGAACGTCGACGGCATGGAACTCGTGCCCTTCACGCCCTACTCCGGAAAGTACCTCGGCTACGGCATCGAGAAGGGCAAGCTCAGCTTCGACGTCGCGTACAAGATCGATGACCGCAAGCTTTCGGCGCAGAACCGCCTCGTCCTGAACCAGCTCACGTTCGGCGACAAGATCGAGAGCCCGACGGCGACGTCGCTGCCGGTCCGCCTCGCCGTCTCGCTGCTGGAGGATCGAAACGGCGTCATCGACCTCGACCTGCCGATCGGCGGATCGCTCGACGATCCGCAATTCTCGATCGGCGGCATCATCTGGCACGCGATCATCAACGTCATCGAGAAGGCCATCACGGCGCCGTTCGCGCTGCTCGGTTCGCTGTTCGGCGCTGACGAAAAGATGTCGTCGCTCGAGTTCGACGCGGGCCGCGCCGCCCTGCCGCCGAAGGCGGCGTCGCAGCTCGCGGCGATGGCCAAGGCGCTCAACGAGCGGCCGAAGCTTCGCCTGGAGATCGCCGGGCATGTCGATGCGGAAGCGGATCGCGAAGGGCTGCGGCGCTCGAGCATCGACCGCAAGGTGAAGGCGGTGAAGCTCAAGGAACTCGTCGGCCGCGGCGAATCGGTCGATCCGGACAGCGTCACGGTCGCTGCGGCGGAGTATCCGGACCTGCTGCGGCGCGCCTACAAGGAAGAGAAGTTCCCGAAGCCGCGCAACGTGATCGGGCTGCCGAAGGACCTGCCGGTCGAGGAAATGGAGAAGCTGATGCTCGCCAATGCGCAGGTAAGCGACAGCGACCTGACGCAGCTGGCGCAGCAGCGCGCGCAGGCCGTCGCCCGCTGGCTCGAGAACGACGGCAAGGTCGCGGCCGACCGTCTCTTCATCGTCGCCAACCTGAGCGCGGCGTCAGCACCGGCATCCGCGACGGCAACCCACGCGCCGGAAAGCCGCGTCGATTTCAACCTGAAATGACTCCGGCGCGGCCGCGCCGCGCCGATGCCATCACGGCTGGATACAGGGACGCTCCGGAACCGCGCCGGCCGGCAGCGCCCCTTCGACCTTGAGGCTGCACGCGTTGTGCTGCGGCAGGGGAATGTCGGGGGTCGTCGTCGTCGATGTCGTCGATGCGGTCGACGTGGTCCCTGTCGTGGCGGCCGACGTCGTCGCCGCGGATGCCGTCGACGTCGATGATTCGCCCGGGCTGGCGCCGCATGCGCACAGCACGACGGCGCTCGCGGCGATGAGCAAGGAATTCTTCATGTTTTTCCCCGTGGTCGTCGGGCAATGCCACGGCCCCCGCCAAATGGCTAACCGCCCGGCCCGGGGAATTACTAAAACGAGGTATTTTCCCGGTAAGAAGGGGTTCTACGCCTGGATTATTAACACATCAAGGCTATCTAAGGTTCCAAACGGATGATCTGGAATGTACCTAAATACGGTAAATGAAGATCACCCCGGGGACTTGTCCCCGGTGCCGCACGCGGGGCGACCCGCCGCGGCGGCCTTCCGTCGGGCGAGGTCGCCCGACCGTGACGGACCTCACGGTGCCTTGTGGGCCTCCCGCCAATGGCGAACCGCCTCCAGCGTATTTTCGACATGCTTGTCGGGGCTGAGCGCCGTGTATTCATAGATGATCTTGCCGTCCGGCGCGATGACATAGGACGTCCGGTTCGCGTACTGCGGCTTGAGCCACAGGACCGCGTCGTAGGCCTTCATGATCGACTGGTCGGCGTCGGCGGCGACCGGGAACTTGCTTCGGCATTCGCTCACCGAGAAGCGGTTCAGCGTATCGATCGAATCGTGCGACACGCCGACGACCGATGCCCCCAATGCCTGGTATCGGTCCATCGCATCGGCGAACTCGTGCGCCTCGATCGTGCAGCCGGTCGTGAACGCCGCCGGGTAGAAGTACAGGACCACCGGCCCCTTCTTCAGCTGCTCCTGCAGCGAATAGGTGTAGACGGTTCCGCCAAGCGACGCCTGCGTCGTGAAAGGCGGCGCCGCATCGCCGACGTGCAGGGCTGCGGATGCCGCAGCCGGCGCGACGATGCTGGCGGCGACGCCGGCGGCGATCAACATGCGCTGGATCATCGATGCTTCCTCCTCGGTGGGTTGTCTCGGGAACCGGGCCGTGGTCGCGACGAACTCGGGTCGAAAGGCGAGCTGCATTCGACCCCGGACGCGCGCCGGCGTTCCATCGTCCTCGCGCTCATGTCGGCGGGAGGTCGCGCAGGAAAGCGATGAGCGCCTCGTTCACCTCGAGCGCACGCTCCTGCTGGGTCCAGTGGCCGCAACCCGCAAGCATCCGCGTCGCGCGCAATCCGGGAATGACGTCCTTCAAGCTGCGCAGCAGCTGGTCGGCCCCGCGGAAGGCCACCACGAGGTCGCGGTCGCCGGCCATGTACAGCGCCGGGACGTGGATCCGCGCCCTCGCATACGGTGCGAGCAGCTCCCAGTTGCGGTCGATGTTGCGGTACCAGTTCAGGCCGCCGCGAAATCCGGTGCGCTCGAACTCCGCGACGTAGTAGGCGAGATCCGCCTCGGTCAACCACGCCGGCAGCGCTTCCGGGGTGGCCATGCGCGCAAGGAAGCCGGCGCCCCGCGGGATCATCCCGGCATCCGCGTCGACCGGCGCGCGACGCGGGACGTCGCCCGAGGTCGAATACAGCAGGCGCCGCAGCGTCCGGTCCACGTCCGCCTCCAGTTCCCGCTCCGCCACGCCCTCGTCCTGGAAATAGAGCTGGTAGAAGACGCGCTCGTCGTCCTGCGGCATCGCGGCCGTGGGTCGCGTCGAGCCGCGGGGGCGGAACGGCACGCTCAGTCCGACGACGCCGCGAAAACGATCGGGGCGCATCAATGCCGCATGCCACGCGACCGGGGCTCCCCAGTCGTGCCCCACGACCACGGCAGGCTCCGTGCCGAAGGCATCGACGAGGCCGACGATGTCGCCGACGAGGTGGAAAAGCGTGTACTGGTCGACGCGCTCCGGACGCTCGGTGCGGCCGTAGCCGCGCATGTCCGGCGCGATGGCGCGGAAGCCCGCTGCCGCGAGCGCCGCGAGCTGGTGGCGCCACGAGTACCACGATTCCGGAAAGCCATGGCACAGGACCACGAGCGGACCGCTGCCCTGCTCCGCGACATGCATGCGGATTCCATTGACTTCGAGCGAGCGGTGAGTCACCCCGGATTCCATCGCAGCCTCCGCGCAGCGCCGATTCGGCGCAACGATGTTAGCGCGCGAACGCGCGACGCCGCCCGTCGTCGAACTGCGGCTATGCTCCGGCTGCCTCTCCGCGATACCCACCCCCGGAAACGACACGACCTCAAGCCCAGGATGGCGCAGGACGCTACCCATGACGAAGGTTCGCCGACACCGCTCGGCGCGACGTGGCTGGCAGACGCGCGGGCCTACAACTTTGCGATCTATTCCCGCGACGCGTCCTCGGTGACGCTGCTGCTGTACGCCGACGGCGACTACGTCCATCCGGTTGCCTCGATCCCGTTCGCTTTTCCGGTCAACAAGACGAACCGCATCTGGCACGCCCGCGTCCCGCTCGCGCTGGCACGCGGCGCGCGCTACTACGCCTATCGCGTCGATGGCCCCGACGATCCGGCACAGGGCAACCGCTTCGACGCGACGAAGATCCTCCTCGATCCCTATGCACGGGAGGTCTTCCTGCCCCCGGCGCACAGCCGCGCCGCGGCGTGCGCGCCCGGGCCGAATGACGGCCGGGCGCCGCTGGCGCGCCTGCCGGCGACGCTCGCGCCGAACGCGCCGGCGCCCGCCGCGCCGGCGCCGCGCCATGGACACGATCTTGTCATCTACGAAATGCACGTGCGCGGATTCACGCAGCGACCGAATTCCGGCGTCGCCGATGCCGACCGCGGAACGTTCGCCGGCGTCGTCGCCAAGATTCCGTACCTCAAGGCGCTCGGTGTCACGGCCGTTGAATTGCTTCCGGTGCACCAGTTCGACCCGCAGGAGGGCAACTACTGGGGCTACATGACCCTCGGCTTCTTCGCCCCGCACGCCGGCTACGCGAATCGCGCTTCGGCGCTCGACGCCGCGCAGCAGTTCCGCGACATGGTCGACAGGCTGCACGACGCCGGCATCGAGGTGTTCATCGACGTCGTCTACAACCACTCGACGGAAATGGGGGAAGGCGGTCCGACCTACTCGCTGCGCGGGCTCGACAACGCGGTCTACTACCTCCTCGACCCGCAGGATCTCAGCCGCTACACGAACCACAGCGGGTGCGGCAACGACCTGCGCACGGCGCATCCGGCGGTCCGGCGCCTCGTGATGGACAGCCTGCGCTACTGGTCGCGCGAGATGGCGGTCGACGGTTTCCGCTTCGATCTCGCGTCGATCTTCCTTCGCAACGAGGACGGCAGCCTCAACCTGGACGACCCGCCGATCATCAGCGAGATCTCGTCCGATCCGCTGCTGGCGCGTGAGCGCCTGATCGCGGAGCCGTGGTCGGGCGACGGAAGCGCCTACGCGATGGGGCGCGCGTTCCCCGGGACGACGTGGCGACAGTGGAACGACCACTTCCGCGAGACGGTCCGCCGCGTCGTCAAGGGCGACGCGGGCCTGACCGGGGACCTCGTGACGCGGCTGTACGGCAGCAGCGACCTGTTCCCGGACGACCGGGCCGGAGCGTACCGCCGCTGGCAGAGCATCAACTACATCGATGCGCACGACGGCTTCAACCTCTGCGACCTCGTGAGCTACACGAGCGACGACCAGCGCAGCTGGAACTGCGGCTGGCCCGGCGCGAACGGCGCGCCGGCCGACGTCGTCGCGCTGCGCCGCCGCCAGGCGCGCAACTTCTGCTGCCTCCTGATGCTCGCGAACGGAACGCCGATGTTCGTCGCCGGCGACGAGTTCCTGCATACGCAGGGCGGCAACGCCGACCCCTACGACCAGGACAACGAAACGACCTGGCTCGACTGGTCGCTCGCGACCGCGAACGCGGACGTGCTGCGGTTCTTCCGGATGATGATCGCGTTCCGCAAGACGCATCCGTCGATCGGTCGCAGCACCGGCTGGCTCGCCGACGTCACCTGGTACGGCACGCAGGACGCGCCGGACTATGGCCCGGCATCGCGCACGCTCGCCTACCACCTGCGCGGCGCGGATGCGGCGGATCGGGATCTCTACGTGATGATCAACATGGACTGGAGTCCTCAGGTGTTCCGCATCCAGGCGGCCGGCTCCTGGGCGCGCACGATCGATACCTCGGCCGCCGCCCCGTACGACATTGTCGATCCCGGCCACGAAGTGCCGTGGCTCGGCAGCAGCGTGACCGTCGAGAGCCGCTCGATCGTCGTGCTGCTGTCGGCCGCACCGCGCGTGGCGCGCGACCACCTGCCGGTCGCGCAGTAGCCGGTCGTCGTGGAGCGGACGCGGCGAGCCTGCGCTTAAGGCCCGTCGATCCGTCATCGGGGTCCGGGGCGCCGCGTCCACCCGTCGGCGTTCGACGCCCTCCCCTCCGAATTGCGGCGTCTTTGACGGCCATTCCGGACCCTCCCGGCGGCGCCCGGAGCCGCATACTGGAACGGCCCGCCATCCCTGTTCCGTGTTCATAGCGGCCGGCGGCAGGTCCCGCGTGTCCACGAAGGACGCCCGGGCCCTTCGACACGACATCGCTGCTCACCTGCCATGGCTGCACATCCTCGATCC
>DATKPC010000134.1:0-24092 GCA_035524275.1 Burkholderiaceae bacterium | reverse complement strand
ACCGGTCGCAAGGATCGGACCGACCAGGACGAAACCGGAAAACGCGCCCGCGAGCACGTAGGCCCGCCCCCACGCCAACGAGAGGACGACCATGCCGCCAAGCGCGACCAGCAGCCCGTGCAGCAGGCTGGGTCCGGGCGTACGCACGCAGTCGTGCCACCCGGCGGCAAGCCACCGCAGAGGCCGCGCGGGTTCGACCACGCGCACCGGCAGGACCGTCGGTGGCGCGGCTTGGTTTTCAGGCAGGCGTGTCATCGAGGGGTCGACGTCTCGAGGATCGACGGCTCGAGCGTCGATTTCGATCGAACGTCGACTTCAACAGTCATCAACGTCGCGGAGGATACCCTGCCGCGCACACTCCTCTAGCCCGTGAAGGCCACCGCGTAGATCGGCGGCAACGAGGTGCTGCGCGTCGTCCAGTTCTCGCCGCCGTCGCTCGACGTCCAGAGCGAGCCGGTCGTCGATCCCATCGCCATGCAACGCCCGTCGCCGCTCACCGCCAGTCCGTGCCGATAGACGAGGTGATAGCACTCCTCTCCCGCAAGGCCGCGCTCGAGGCGCGACCAGCTTCGTCCGCCGTCCCGCGTGACGGAGACCGACATCCGGCCGTCGACCGGCACGCGGCACGCATCCGATTTCGCCGGGACGAACCAGGCGCGATCCGGATCGTTCGGATCGACGGCAACCGCGAACCCGAATCGGCTCGGCGTCGCACCGTGGATTTCCTCCCACGACGAGCCGCCATCGCGCGAACGCCATATGCCGTTGTGGTGCTGCATCCAGAGCACGTCGGGAGCCGCACGACATCGAATCAAGCGATGCGGGTCTTGCGTGATCGGATCGGCGCTCTGCTCCGGCGGCAGGTACTCGGCCCGCAGGCCGCGGCCTACCGTCCACGTCGCCCCGCCGTCCCGGGTGCGCCAGACGCCACCGCAGGAGACGCCGACGACGAGGTCGTCCGGATCCGCGGGCGAAACGCAGATCGAATGCACGCCGGGGTAGTCGTAGCCGCCGCCGAACCAGCGACGACGATCGGGATTCGACCACAGCGACTCGTTGAGGGCCCATGTCGCGCCGCGATCATCCGAGCGGAACAGTCCACCCGGAATCGTCCCCGCCCACAGGCGGTCTGCCACCGACGCATCCTGACCTTCGAGGACCCAGACCTGGTCGACCGACCACGGGTGCGGGTCCTCGTCCTCGCCCTCCGGGATGCGAGGTTTGGCGCCGTAGGCGGGTGCATTCGCCTCGCGCCACGTCGCGCCACCATCCGTCGAGGACCGCATCTTCACGCCGAAATGCCCGGTCCGCAGCGCGACGAGCCAGTCGCGCGCGTCCGGCCACGCGAAGAACGCGGTGACCGGCTCGCCGACGAAATCGCGCGCGACGATCCGCCACCGCGCCGCGTCGTCGCGGTCGCACGACCAGCGGAACAAACCCTTTCGCGTGCCGACGGCGAGTTGCATCGTCAACCTCCGGTCAGTGCCTGCGCGATGAAGATCCGATCCTCGTCGGCGAGGACGCGGCCGAGGTTCGCCCGGTCACGATGCAGGACGCCGTTGACGAAGACGGCGACGTGCTTCCGGAGGCCACCCTGGTCGTCGAACAGGTAGCCGCGAAGCAGCGGCGTCGCCTGCACCGCCTCGTCGATGGCCGCGCCCAGTGTGTGCGCCGAGGTGTCCCGCGCGTCGCAAGCGACGTGTCGCGTCAACGCGGAGGCGAATTCGAGGCGAGCCATGGCGCGACGCGGTCCGGATCGTTGCCAAGGGCTAGGGTCTCACGACGACCTTGCCGACGACATGGCGCTGCAGCAGGGCCGTCAAGGCGTCCGGGACGCGATCCAGCGGGTAGACGTGCGATACCTGCGGATGCAGGGTGCCTGCTGCCAGTGCACCATAGAGTTCGGCAATCATCGCGCGGTTCGCTTTCGACTCGCGGCGCGCGAATTCCCCCCAGAACACGCCGACCGCCGAGGCTTCCTTCAGCAGCAGCCGGTTTGCCGGAATGTTGGGAATCTCGCCGTTGGCGAAACCGACCACCAGGAGCCGTCCGCGCCACGCGATCGCGCGCAGCGCGGCATCGGTGTAGGCGCCTCCGACCGGGTCGTAGATCACGTCCGCGCCGTGGCCGTCGGTCAGCGTCCGGACCGCCTCGCGCAGGTCGAGCGACGAATAGTTGATCGAGGCGTCGGCGCCGGCGCTGCGCGCGGCGGCGAGTTTCTCTTCGGTGGAGGCGGCCGCGAGAACCCGTGCGCCGATGCGCTTGCCGAGCTCGACGGCGGCCAGGCCAACGCCGCCGCCGGCACCCAGCACGAGCAGCACCTCGCCGGCGCGAAGGCCCCCGCGCTCCACGAGCGCGTGCTGCGAGGTGGCGTACGTCAACGTGAACGATGCCGCGATCTCGTCGGATATTCCGGCCGGCACCGGCATCACCTGCGCCGCATCGACGCACACCTGCTCGGCGAACGCGCCGGTGCCGACGAAGGCCACGACGCGGTCGCCGACCGCGGCCGAGGTCACGCCCGCGCCGACCGCATCGATCGTCCCGGCGGCCTCGGTCCCCGGAATGAACGGAAGCGGCGGCTGCACCTGGTATTTCTTCTGGATGATCAGCGCGTCCGGGAAATTGACTCCGGCAGCGCCGACCCTGATGCGAACTTCACCGGGACCGGGCACCGGCGCCGGCACTTCGACCTGTTTCAAGCGGCTCGGGCCGCCCCACTCGACGCATTGGATCGCCTTCAACCTCGCCCCCTCGTCCGCCTCCGCGAAGCGGGCTAGCGTAGCTCCGCGAACCACCGGGAACAAGCCGCCAACGCGTCGGCCTGCGCTATCCTTGCCCCGAAAGGGGAGACGAACCATGGACTTCGAGTATTCCGCCAAGGTGGTTCAGCTGCGGGCGCGCGTCGATGCGTTCATGCAGGCGCACGTGTTTCCCAACGAGCGGCGGTTCCTCGACGAGATCGAGGACAACACGCGCAAGGGCCAGCGATGGACGCCGCTGCGGCTGATCGAGGAACTCAAGCCGAAGGCGCGCGCGGCCGGCCTCTGGAACCTGTTCCTGCCGGAATCGGCGCGCGGCGCGGGGCTGACGAACCTGGAGTACGCGCCGCTGGCGGAATTGATGGGACGCGTCCCATGGGCCTCGGAGGTGTTCAATTGCAGCGCCCCGGACACCGGCAACATGGAGACGATCGAGCGTTACGGATCGGCGGAGCAGAAGAAGACGTGGCTCGAACCGCTGCTGGCGGGCGAAATCCGCTCGGCATTCGCGATGACCGAGCCGGATGTCGCATCGTCGGATGCGACCAACATCCAGACGCGGATGCGGCGCGACGGCGACCATTACGTGATCGATGGCCGCAAATGGTGGACCTCGGGCGCCGGCGATCCGCGCTGCAAGATCTATATCGTGATGGGCAAGACCGATCCCGACGCGCCGAAGCATTCGCAGCAGTCGATGATCCTCGTGCCCGCCGACACGCCCGGCGTGCGCGTCGTGCGCCCGTTGAACGTGTTCGGCTACGACGACGCGCCGCATGGCCATTGCGAAGTCGTCTTCGACGCGGTGCGCGTCCCCGTCGGCAACATCCTGCTGGGCGAAGGCCGAGGCTTCGAGATCGCCCAGGGCCGCCTCGGGCCCGGCCGCATCCACCACTGCATGCGTTCGATCGGCGTGGCGGAGCGGGCGCTGGAGTTCATGTGCCGCCGGCTGGCGAACCGTGTCGCTTTCGGCGGTCCGATCGCCAGGCAGTCGGTATGGCAGGAGCGGATTGCCGACGCACGCTGCCAGATCGACATGGCTCGCCTGCTCACGCTCAAGGCCGCCCACATGATGGACACGGTCGGCAACAAGGCCGCAAAGGCCGAGATCGCGATGATCAAGGTCGTCGCACCGACGGTCGCCTGCAACGTGCTCGACTGGGCGATCCAGGCGCACGGCGGAGCCGGCGTCTGCGACGATTTCCCGCTCGCCTATGCCTATGCCGCCGTGCGGACGTTGCGCCTCGCCGACGGACCCGACGAAGTCCACCGCAATGCGATCGCGAAGCTGGAGATTGCGCGGCACATGACGCCGCCTGGCCTTCGGCCGCCGGACGTCGAGATGCCGATTACGCGCGGTTCTTGAGGCGACGGACTACTGCAGGGTTTCCTTGAGCGCGTCGGCGAACGGCAGAGGGACGACGGCGATACCCTCGTCCTCGAGCGCCGCGGCTTCTTCCCGCGTCGCGACGCCACGAATGGAGCGCTCCGGCACTTCCTTGTAGTGGATGCGCCTTGCCTCTTCCGCAAACCGGTCGCCGACGTCCTCGGTCGACGCCATGATCTGGCGCGCCATCTGGACGAAGTGCCGCTGCAGCACGACCGCGTCGGGCCGCGCCTCGGGGACCTTCGGCTTGGCCGTGACCGGCGTCACGGCAACGTTCACGTACGGCGCCGACGGCGACCGCTGGATCTCGTGGGATCCGCACAGCGGGCATTCGAGCATTCCGCCGTTGACCTGGTGGTCGTAGTCATCTTCGGAGCGAAACCAGCCCTCGAACGCATGTTCCGCTGCGCAACGCAGATTGAAGACCTTCAGGGCCATGTGTCGACCACGAGCCAACGCGGCGGCAGTCCGAAGGCCATCGACCCTCCTGCCACGACGAATTTCCAGTGGATTAACGATACACGGATTGTCTCGAGGTAGTCGCGTTTTTTTGTGCCCTTAGGGTCAATCTGTCGCTTTTTGCGCGCCCTCCGTCCCGCCCTGCCCCGCTTCGATCTGGGTCAAGAAACCATCGCCTCGGGAGGCGTAAAAGTCGACAGGCAGGATGACCGGAAATCAAGACTAGGGGAAGCATGATGGACGCTTGGCGCGAACTCTTCTCGACTCCGATCGGCTTGATGTCGCTCGGGACCATTGCCTTCGTCTGCGTGATCGGGGGTTACCTCTACACCTGGGTGCGACGGAAGATCGCCGAGGAGGAACAGGCGCTCGCTAGCCGGCGGCCGAGCTAGGCGCTCTCGCGTCAGGATCGGCGACCGCATCCGGTTCCGAGATCGGGATACGGGCCGCGCTCCTGTCGGCGCCGAGCACCGCGATCAGCGTCGAGAGGTCGCGGTCCAGCCGTGCCAGGGTTTCCGCGTCCAGCGTCTCGAGTGCGGCGGGCAGCACCCCGGCAAACGGCTGCGGGGCGCGCCTGAGGACACGCTCGCCGTTCTCCAGCACGGTCAGTCGGACCGAGCGACGGTCGGTCGGCTGCTTCGTTGCTGCGATCATCTGATGCGCGGACAACGAGCGAACCAGGTTGCTGGCCGTCGACGGGTGCACGTCGAGGGCGCGTGCGAGTTCCCCGACGGTAATTCCGGGGCGATCGCGGACAACGGACAACGCCCACAGTTGCGCGCCGCCGATGCCGACACTTCGCTCGACGGCGCGAAAATGCGTCTTGACGGCGTTGAAGACGATGCGAAAGCGACGCAGGACCTCGGAGGCTTGCGAAGCCTCCGGTCCAGCGCTTCTCACTTGTAGACGATATCGTCGCGGCGATTTTCGGCCCACGACGCCTCGTCATGCCCGACGGCCTTCGGCCGTTCCTTGCCGAAGCTGACCGCCTCGACCTGCCCCGCCGCGACCCCCAGCAGCCGCAGACGGCCGGCGACGGCGTCGGCGCGCCGTTGGCCAAGCGCCAGGTTGTATTCGCGACCACCGCGCTCGTCGCAATTGCCTTCGACCCGGACGGCGCGGGCCGGATGTTCGGCCAGGTAGTGGCCGTGCGCCTCGATCAGCGCGACGGAATCGCTCTTGATCGACGATTGGTCGAAATCGAAATAGACGCTGCGACGGGCAAGGATGCTGTTCGGATCGTTCAGCGGGTCGATCGGCGTCGCGGCAGGCTGCGGCGCGGCGACCACGGGGGGCGGAGGCGTCGGCATGGGCGGCCGCGGCGCTTCGGCGACCGGAGTCGGGGGCTTCTCTTGAATCTTGGTCGAGGAGCAGGCGGCAACGGCCGATGCGACCGCCACAGTCAGCAGGAGGCGTGAAACTCGCATGAGGTGAATCCTTTGCGTGGAAAGGCTTTGGTGTCGAGTCGGCGCCGGTGAATCGAGCTGGCCCCGATTCACATGGGCACAAACATAATGATATCGCACCGCAACATCCGCGCCTCGCACGCGAACGCCGTCGATCGGGCGAACCGTCGCGACTTTCCACGCCAATTCCTGGCTTTTTCGCCGTGTGCCCCGGGCCGGATTCGAACCGGCACGCCTCGCGGCGCGGGATTTTCATCGCCAGCCACGGCTTTCGCCGCCGCGCGGACCGATGCGCGTTTGGGCGCTGGACTATGCCTTCACCATCATCGCGACCGATGACCCGGACCGCAACCTTAGGCGCGCGCCGTCTAGTCTCTACACCTGCCCGGGCACCGACCCCCAGGATTGGCTCGGCGTTGCCTCGACACGCACGTGGCCGACCGCGCGCTCAGGGGGTTCGCCGACTTTGACGCGATTCACGGCGTGGTTTCCCTACGCCGTGCTCATCCACAAGTCCCGTATGTCTACCCGTTCCATCACCGGGGCAGGCTTTCATCTTACCTTTCGATGGCTTCATCCCATCAAGTTCCAACCGCATTCCTGCCGCAAATCCGATAGGAATCGTCAGGAGCTTCATAAAATAGACAAATTCCTACATTCGATGATGCGGCCAGTCCCCGCCACCCTCCAGGTGCCTTGCCGGCGCCCGATCGATCAACTGATCCAGATAGCGGTCCAACACGTCCCGCGACTGGCGTCCGAACATGCGTATCCGCCCCGTGTGGCTCAGGAGGAGCAGTCCGACGGTCTGCGCAAAAAGTCCGGTGACTTCGGTTCTCGCCACGTCGGGCCCGAAGCCGAGGGCGACGAGGGCCTCCTGTTGCGGCCGAAGCACGCCCCAAAGGCGCTCGTTCAGGCGACGATTCCAGTCGGGCGTCAGGCCGCGCGGCTGCATTCCCTGGAACAGGTAGAAACCGAGATCCAGGTCCCTCGGATGCTCGCGGTAGAAATCGTAGAACGCCTGGGCGCGCAGCCTCAGGAGTTGCGCAGGCCCGGTCCTCCCGGCTGGGCCGGATGCCGCGGCGACGACAGCCGCGTCCAATCGGTCGAGCGACTCGGCCAGCAACGCCGCGTAGATGTCCTCCTTGCTTTGGAAGTAGCCATAAATTGCCCCGGCGGTATAGCCGGCTCGCTTGGCGATCTCGCGCAGGCTGGCGCCCTCCAGGCCGAGCTCCGCGAATGCACTGCGCGCGGCGGCCAGGATCAGGTCGCGTCGCGCGTCCGCGAGCGCCCCGAGGCGCGATGCCCTCGACGTCGCCTGACGCTCGTTACGCGCCCCGCCACGTGGCGACGGTCGATCCGGTCCGGGAGCACGCGCACGCATAGGCGGATTTTAGCGCTGTAGAATAAATTGAACGGTGTTCATTTTCCGACCGTCAACTCGCCCGCGGAGAATTGCAATGAATGCTCCCCACGACGTCCCGCCGTCCCCGGCTCCGGCTCCGGCTCTGGCACCGCCGGCGCACTTGATGGGATCGCTCGACTATCGGGAGTCGCTGCGCCGCCTTCGCCCGACGATCTACCTGGATGGACGCCGCGTCGAGTCGGTGGCCGACGAGCCGGCATTCCAGCCGGGGATTCGCGCCCTCGGCGTCAGCTATGACTACGCGCGCGACCCGCAGCTTGCGCCGCTGATGCTGGCGAGCCAGGCCGGAGCGACGGTGCCGCGCATGCTGCACATCAACGAGTCCGCCGGCGACCTCCTGAACAAGCTCGAAGCGGTCCGCGTGCTGTGCCAGGAAACGGGGTGCGCGCAGCGCTACCTCGCGCACGACGCGCTGAACGCGATCGCCCAGGTCAGCGCAAGGATCGACGAAGCCCGCGGCAGCCGCGAGCATCGCGCGCGCTTCGGGGCTTACCTCGAGCACGTCCGCGCCCAGGACCTGGCCCTGGGCATCGCAATGACCGACGCAAAGGGCGATCGCTCGCGTCGCCCGCACGAGCAGGCGCATCCGGACGCCTATGTCCACGTCGTGGAACGCAACGCGAAGGGCATCGTCATCTCCGGCACGAAGGCCATCGTGACCGCGGCGCCGTACATGCACGAGTTGCTCGTGATGCCTTGTCGCAACATGAGCGAGGACGACGCGGCATTCGCGGTCTGCTGCGCCGTGCCGGTGGATGCGCCGGGCATCACGATGGTCGCGAGACCTGCCGGCCGTCCGGGCGACAAGGTCGAGCACGGCGCTGCGCTCTTCTCGCGACGCTACGGACAGTCGACGGCAGTCGTCGTCTTCGACAGGGTGTTCGTGCCGTGGGAGCGCGTGTTCTATGCCGGCGAGTGGGAGCATTCCTCGGCGCTGACCTACGCCTATGCGACGCATCATCGTCACAGTTGCATTGCCGCCCGGGCCGGTTTCGGCGACCTGCTGATCGGCAGCGGCGCGCTAATGTGCGAGGCGAACGGCTTCGACCCGGGCGAAAAGTCGAACCTGCGCGGCCCGATGGTCGAACTGATCAAGATCGTCGAGGGATTCTTTGCCTGCGGCGTCGCGGCCAGCGTCTATGCCTCGAAGGATCCGTTCAGCGGCTCATTCGTCCCCGACGCCGTCTTCTCGAATATTGGCAAGCTCCTGCTCGCGACGCAGATCTACGAGATGCATCGCCTCGCGCACGAAGTTTCCGGCGGGCTGGTCGTTGCCCTGCCCGGCCCCGACGAGGATCACAATCCGGCCACCGCGGCGACGCTTGCGGAGGTGCTGCGCGCGAATCCTTCGGTCCCGTACGACAAGCGCATCGAGGTGGCGCGGCTGATCGAGGACCTCACGGCGTCCTACCAGGGAGGCTGGTATTCGGTCATCAGCCTGCACGGCGGCGGCTCGCCCGAAGCCATGAAGCAGGAGATCTGGCGCCACTATCCGCTCGGGAGCAAGGTCGAACTCGTCGAGCGGCTGCTGGATCGCGGGGCCCTGGTCGCGAGCGGCGAGCGCGCCATCGCCCGCAACAAGCAGCCGGGCCGATGCTGCGACCAGGGCTGCACGGCGCCGGGGCAGCCGGTGATGGTTCCGCTGCCCGATCGCCATTCGAAGGACGCGTAGAGCGATTGCCGGCGTTGCACCGTCGACTCGGGTGCGACTCAGGACAGGCGGCCGACGAGCAGCGTCAGCGGCCATTCGATCCGGCGACGCGATTGCGGCGCCCCCCAGGCGCCGGCCAGCGATGCGGCAAGCGCCGGCACCGGATCGGTCCCGCACTGGTCCCGGTACCGCGCCGTCGCGGACCACGTTCGCGCATAGCCGACGAGATCGTCCAGAGTCCATTCGACCGACATCGCGAACGGCGGCGCCGCAAGGCGATCGAACGGGAACGGCAGGTCGCGATAGCCGGTCTCGACATGCCGTCGCTCCGCGGGCCAATAGGGACCGACGACATCGTGGTAGTACGTCTGCAACGTGGCATCGCAGGCCGGGTCGTCGAGCCGCAGGACGCCGTAGCTCCAGGCGGCCAGCGCGCCATCCGGCCGCAGCACGCGCCGAACTTCCGCATAGAACCGTGGCAGGTCGAACCAGTGCAGCGCCTGCGCCACGGTCACCAGGTCGACCGCATCGCTTTCCAGTCCGCTCGCCTCGGCGGCGGCAACGCGATATTCCACCGCCGACAGCCGCGGCGCCTGCGCGAGCTGTGCGGCGCTGATATCGGTCGCGACGACGCGCTCGAAGTGTCCGGCCAGGCCCGCCGACGCCTGTCCGCTACCCGCGCCGCAATCCCAGGCAAGGTGCGTTCGAGCGCTCAGGCCGGCGAGCCACGCGAACAAGGCGTCGGGATAGCTCGGACGGTACAGCGCGTACTCGCGGGCGACAGGCCGGAAATGGTCGTTGGTGCTCATCGCGGCGAGACCCGTGCCGCCGCAAGGCGGCTCCGAATCGATCGGAAAGCGCGAGCGTAGCTCATGCGGTGCGGTCCCCCGTCGCGACGCAACCCGAATATGCTGGCACCGACGCGGAACGGGAGAAACCATGGACGCCACGACGTTGCGGGCGATACAGTCGCCCATCAAGGATCGCTATCGCAAGGACCCGGACGCGAGCCGGATCACGCTGACCGCCAAGGGGTCGCTGGATGACGCCGGGATCGCCTGCAAGGTCGACACCGGCCGGGCCCTCGCGGTCGCGGGTCTGCATCCGGGCACCGGCGGCACCGGCCAGGAGCTTTGCTCCGGCGACATGCTGCTGGAGGCTCTCGTCGCCTGCGCCGGCGTCACGCTGAAGGCGATCGCGACGGCGCTGGAGATTCCGCTTCGCGCGGCGACCGTGACGGCCGAGGGCGACCTGGACTTTCGCGGCACCCTGGGCATTTCGCAGGACGTGCCGGTCGGGTTCACGGCGATCCGCATCGCTTTCGACGTCGAGTCCGACTCGCCCGAGGAAAAACTGGCCCAGCTGCTCAAGCTGACCGAGCGCTACTGCGTCGTCTACCAGACGTTGCGACAAGGCGTGCCCGTCGCGGTGCGCTTCGATCGTCGCGATTCGACGGGCCAGCGGGGCAGCCGTGCCGGCGCGTAGACCCTCGCCCCGCGAAGGATGTCCGCGGGCCCGCCGCCTCGGGCGCTGCGTCGCCCCGCGTCAGGAGACCGACGCCGGCAACGGATAGCGCCGGCTCGCCGGTCCGGCCTTCACGACCTGGCCCGGGATATCGTGGCCGACGATCGCGGGCAGGTCGACGGCAATCGCCAGCAGCGCGTCGAGATCGACGCCGGTGTCGCAGCCCATCTGCTGGAACATGTGCACCAGGTCCTCGGTGCAGACATTGCCGGTCGCCCCGGGCGCGAAGGGGCACCCGCCGAGGCCGCCGAGCGAGGCTTCGAAGCAGTCGATTCCGGCCTCGAACGCCGCGAGCGCATTCGCAAGGCCCATCCCGCGCGTGTTATGGAAGTGCGCGGTGATCCGCAGCCGCGGATGCCGCTCGCGCGCGGCTCCGCACAGCGCTCCGACCTGCGCCGGATTCGCCATCCCGGTCGTATCGCAGAGCGATACGCCGCCGATCCCCATCTGTTCGTAGCGATCGATGAACGACAGCACCCGGTCCTGCGCCACGGCGCCGTCGAACGGGCAGCCGAACGCGGTCGACAACGCCACGTTGAGGGCCGCCTTCGTGCCGCGCAGGACGGCGACGATCTCGGCAAACCGCTCGATCGACTGTTCCGGCGTCATGCCCAGGTTGGCGCGCCCGTGGCCGTCGCTCGCCGACATCACGAGATTGAGCTCATCCACGCCGCAGGCCAGCGCGCGCTCCGCGCCACGGCGGTTGGGTACGAGGGCCGCGTAGACGACGCCATCGACACGCTCGATCCCGCGCATGACCTGCTCGGCGTCTGCCATCGCCGGCACCGCCTTCGGCGACACGAACGCGGTGACTTCGATCTTCGACAATCCGGTTCGCGACAGCCGGTTGACGAGCCCGATCTTCTGCTCGGTCGGAATGAAGCGCGGCTCGATCTGGAAGCCGTCGCGAACCGCGACGTCCTGGATCTCGACGCGACGCGGGACGATACCCGTGGACATGGTGCGCTCCGTCAGCCGATGACGCCTTGCGACTTCAACTCGCCGAGTTCATCGGCGCCGATGCCGATCGACGCCAGCACCTCGGTCGTATGTTCGCCCAGGCGAGGACCGAGCCATTGGGTCCGCCCCGGCGTCTCCGAGAGCTTCGGCACGATGCCGGGAAAGTCGACGTGACTGCCGTCCGGCAGCATCCCCGGCTCGATCATTCCGCGCGCCCGGTAGTGCGGATCGGCATGGATGTCGGCGGCCGTGTAGATGCGGCCGCACGGAACCTCGGCGCGCTCCAGCGTCGCGATCACGTCGTCCAGTTGCTGCGTCGTCGTCCACGCGGCAATCGCACCGTCGAGCAGCTCGGTGTGCTGCGCGCGAAGGTCATTGCGCGCGAAACGGGGATCCTCGGCCAGGTCGGGCCGCCCGATCGCTTGCATCAGCCGCTTGAAGATGCCGTCCGAATTGCCCGCGATGATCACGTACGCACCGCCGCGACAAGGGTACGTGCTCGACGGCACGATTCCCGGCAACGACGCGCCCGTGCGCTCGCGGATGTGCCCGAATCCGGAGAATTCCGGGATCAGGCTTTCCATCACGCCGAAGACGGCTTCGTAAAGGGCCACGTCGACGTATTGCCCCCTGCCCCCGTTGACCTTGTGGTGATGCAGCGCCAACAGCGCGCCGATCACGCCGTAGAGCGACGCCAGCGTGTCGCCGATGCTCACCCCGACGCGCACCGGGGGCCGGTCCGGATAGCCGGCCACGTAGCGCAATCCGCCCATGGATTCGGCAATGGCCGCGAAACCCGGCCGATCCTTGTAGGGACCCGTCTGCCCGTAACCGGATACCCGCACCATCACGAGCGACGGTCGGATGCGCGACAGGTCCTCCCAGCCCAGGCCCCACTTCTCCAGCGTGCCGGGCCGGAAGTTCTCGATGACGATGTCGGCGTCCTTCACCAGTTCGCGAACGATGTCGCGCGCCCGCGGGTGCTTCAGGTTCAACGTCAACGACTTCTTGTTGCGGCTTTGCGAGTACCACCACAGCGACGTGCCGTCCTTGAGCTTGCGCCACGTCCTCAGCGGATCGCCGCCTTCCGGCGCTTCGATCTTGATCACTTCGGCGCCGAACTGCGCCAGAAGAGCCGCCGCATAGGGGCCGGCGACCAGCGCGCCGAGCTCGATCACTTTCACGCCCTTCAAGGGCAACGGCCTCGTCGTCGAGTCCATGTGTTTCGCTCCGTCGTTTCGGTAGATGTCCAGGCCCTATTCTGACAACGGCTTGCCGCGCGTTTCCGGCATGAACCCGGGGACGACCCGTCCGATTTGACCGCGAATTCCGGGAGCCGGCTGCAAATCGCGCACCAGCCCGCGGTCGTCGTCAGCGAGAGCAGGAACGCCAGCAGCCGGTTCAGCCCGGCATACCAACTCGGCTCCGCGGATTCCGCGACTCCCCGGGTCATCGTTGCCATGCCGTCTCCGACCGTTCGGGCCTCGACCGCCGTGTGCGGACCGCCGTGGAGGATCGGTTCGCCCGTTGTTGACACATCCTCAACCGATGATTGAGTATCGCGCGATCATGAAGGCGATCAACCTCAACCGCTTGGACATGGTTTCGTTGCGCCGGATCGTCGCGAACGTCGAAGCCGGGAGCCTGACGATCGGGGCGGATCGCTTCGCCATCCGCGTGGCCGCCGCCAGCAAGCGGATGGCCGAGCTCGAGGCGCTTTCGAGCGCCGCGCGCGAATTCATCGACCCGGTCGAGCGGGATGTCGCCCTTCGCGATGAATGACGACATGGCGGCGCCCCCGAGCCCTGGCGCGGAAAACGCGGATTCCGCCGATACGCACGAATCGCCGTCGACCGCCGAGCTCTGGGCGCGCCTGAGGGAAGATCGACGCTACCTGGCGATGATGGGCCTGGGCTTTTCGTCCGGCATCCCGTACCAGCTCGTCTTCTATACGCAGTCCGACTGGTGGACCCAGGCCGGCGTCGCCGTCGGCATCATCGGCCTGCTCGGGGAACTGACGGTCGCCTACCAGCTGAAATTCCTCTGGGCGCCGTTCCTCGACAGTTACTCGCCGCCCCTGCTCGGCCGCTGGCTGGGTCGGCGCCGCGGATGGATCGTCCTCGCACAGCTCGGCTGCATGGCATCCTTGGCCGGCGTTGCGTTCGGCGATCCCGGGCACTTCCTGGCCTGGACCGCAGCGTTCACGATGGCGCTCGGCGTTTTCGGCGCCACCCTGGACGCGTCGAGTGACGGATGGCGCATCAACGCCGCGCCGCAAGGCAAGCAGGCGCTGATGAACAGCTTTTCCGAGATCGGCTACCGTTTCGGTACGCTCGCCTCGGGCGCACTTGCGCTTTCGCTCGGGCAACACTTGGGATGGCGCGCCGCGTACCTCGTCATGGCCGCGCTGCTGCTCGTCGGCACCGCATGCGCCTGGCTCGCCCCGGAGACGGAAGTCGATCTCCGACCGCCCGGCCCGCGCCCTGGCCTCCTCGAAACGGTCTGGACGCCGCTGCAGGACCTGATGGCACGGCTCGGTCGATTCGCGATCCCCGTGCTGGTCCTGATTGCCGGCTTCCGCCTGCCTGGCTATCTGACCTCCGCGATGTCGATGCCGCTGTTCAAGCACCTGCAATACAGCGAGGACCACATCGCGCTGGTCACGAAGACGTTCGGCTTCTTCATCGGCATGGCGGCGACGATCTTCTCCGCCTGGCTGGTACGCCGAATCGGCATCCTGCGGTCGCTGTTCGTCGGCACCGCGGCGGCATCGGCCTCGCACCTGTCGCTGGCGTGGCTCTCGGTCCACGGCAGCGAGTTCTGGGCCTTTTGCGTCGCGGTCAGCATCGAAGGTTTCGCCTATGTGTTCGCGCAGATGGTCCTCATCACGTTCATGTCGTTGATCGCATCGAAGGAACACGCGACCGCGCAATTCGCGCTGCTGACTTCGCTGTGCGCGATTCTCGGCCACCAGTTCGCGGCCGGATCGGGCCTCGTCGTCGAACGAGTCGGATTCACGAATTTCTTCATCGGCACCGCGCTGATCGGGATCCCGGTGGCGATGCTGGCGTGGAGGATTTGGCAGCGCGGATTCTCGATCGCCGCGATCGCCGCGAACGGACGGTGACCCTCGGCGGCGGCCCTTGCGCTTAGACTCCCCGTTCCCCCGACGTCGGTTTCGCATGGAACACATCCTTTTCCTGACCGGGCGCCTCGCCCAACCGCAGCTCCTTCGCGTGCTCGACGGCATCGACGACCCGCCTTTCACGTGGGAGGTCCGGGAGATCGGCCTCCAGGTCGCCGCGCTGATGACGGCCGACCTGATTCGTCGCCGACTCCCTGCCCCGGTGGCGGCGCAACGTATTCTCGTGCCGGGCCGCTGCCGCGGCGATCTCGACGCGTTGCGCGAGCACTACGGCGTCCCGGTGCAGCGCGGTCCGGAAGAACTCAAGGATCTGCCGCGTTTCTTCAATCGCGCCGCGAAGCCGGTGGACCTGAGTGAAACCGGCCCGCTGTTGTTCGCCGAGATCGTCGATGCGCCGCGGTTGTCGATCGAGGAGATTGCCGTGCGCGCACGGGGGCACGTCCGCGACGGCGCCGATGTCATCGACGTCGGGTGCCTGCCCTCGACGCCGTTTACCCATCTCGAAGAAGCGGTTCGCAGGCTCAAGGACGAGGGCTTGCGCGTCAGCGTCGATTCCACCGACGCCGACGAACTCCTGCGCGGCGGTCGCGCCGGCGCCGACTACCTGCTGAGCCTGCACCTCGACACGCTGTGGATCGCGGACGAAGTCGCTTCGACACCGATCCTGGTTTCGCGTACGCCGCACGACGACGCGTCGCTCTTTGCGGCCATCGACGCGCTCGCGTCGCGCGGACGCCCGTTCCTGGCCGACCCGATTCTCGACCCGATTCCGTTCGGCTTCACGGCGTCGATCGTGCGCTACCACGCGTTGCGACAGCGTTATCCCGATGTCCCGATCCTGATGGGCGTCGGAAACCTGACCGAGCTCACCGAAGCCGACACCACCGGGATCAATGCGCTGCTGTTCGGGGTGGCCTCCGAGCTGGACGTCGCTGCCGTCTTGACGACGCAAGTGAGCGGACATGCCCGTCGTGCCGTGAAGGAAGCGGATTTCGCGCGTCGCATCATGACGGCGGCAATGCGCGATCGCAGGCTGCCCAAGGACCTGTCCCCGGCGCTGAGCACCGTACACGCGAGGAATCCCTACCCCGACACGCCGACGGAGATCGCCGCCACGGCGGCGCTCGTTCGCGATCCCAATTTCCGCGTCCAGGTTGCGGAGGACGGCATCTACGTCTACAACCGAGACGGCCTGCGCCGTGCCAGCGGCGCCTTCGAACTGTGGCCGCAACTGGGCCTGGAGGGCGATGCCGCGCACGCGTTCTACATGGGCGTCGAGCTCGCGCGCGCCGAGATCGCATGGTCACTCGGCAAGCGCTACGTTCAGGACCAACCCCTGGACTGGGGTTGCGCCACCGACGCCGCGGGCGAAGACCTGCAGGCGTGGTGCGCGCCAGGCGCCACGCGGGCGAAGAGCGCCGCGTGATCGACCCTCGGCAACGGATCGAAGCGTTTTTTCTGGCGAGGAGGAGGAAGCTTGTCCACTAGAACGATTGTCTTCGTCCACGGGATGTTCATGACCCCCCAATGCTGGACGGGGTGGCTTGCCCGCTTCGCGCAGAAGGGATACCGGTGCCACGCCCCGGCATGGCCGGGGCGGGACCGGGCGGTTCCGGAATTGCGTGCGGCGCACCCGGACCCGGCATTGGGGCGGCTGGACCTGACGCAGGTCGTCGAACATCAGTTGCGGTTCATCGCGAGCCTGGACGAGAAACCGATCGTCATCGGACACTCGATGGGCGGCCTCGTCGCCCAGATTCTCCTCAACCGCGACGCCGTTGCCGCCGCCGTGGCCATCGATCCGGCGCCGCCGGCGGGCGTCTTCACGATGAAATGGTCGTTCATTCGCTCGAATTGGCCGATGATCAATCCGTTCGTTTCGGGTTCGACGCCTCGGGCGATGAGTTTCGCGGACTTCCAGTACGCATTCGCGAATACGCTGCCCCTCGCATTGCAGCGCAAGGCGTTCGACGACCTCGTCGTTCCGGAATCGCGCCGCGTTCCGCGCGAAAGCCTGCGGGCGATCGGGCGCATCGATTTCGCGAAGTCGCACGCGCCGCTCCTGATCACGGCCGGGGAACGAGATCACATCATTCCGCCGTCGTTGAATCACAGCAATTTCGCCCGTTACGCCAAGAACGGTTCGATGACGGATTTCAAGGAGTTTCCTGGGCGGGACCATTTCGGCATCGGGGCGCCCGGCTGGGAGGAGATGGCGGACTTCATCGACGACTGGCTGGCTCGCGCGCTGCCCTGAGCGGGGTACCCATGAATGCCCCGTATCGCAAGCCGCAAGTGTGCGTACTCGGAAGCGCCGACCCCGGGTCGCGCGCCTACGAACTCGCCGGCGATGCCGGGGGAGTCCTGGCGAGGCTCGGGATCACGGTCGTCAGCGGATGCGGCAGTCCGGCGACGCGGGTTGCCGCCGAGCGCGCGATCCAGGCCGGCGGGCTGGTGTTGAGCATCGTGCCGCCGGACGAGATGCCCCCACCGGACTGGCCCGCAACCGTCGTGCTCCCATGCGGCATGGGAGACGCCCGCAACCTCCTGATGGCGTTGGCCGGCGATGCGTGCATCGTCATCGGCGGGCGGGCCGGAACGAAATCCGAGGTCCACCTTGCGTGGCTCCACAAGCGCCCGCTGCTGCCGCTCGTTGGCTGCGGTGGCTGGTCCGACACGTTGCTTGCGGACCCGCCGGACGAGCGTGCGAACTCTGCGATCCTGCCGTGGGGATCCGTCATCGAGTTGCAGGCACACCTCAGCCATCTCGGACTGGCGAAAGGCGCGAATCGGATCTCAACGGCTGGAACCGATTGACATCAAAATTTCATGGACCGCGCAATCCCGGGCGCGAAGGGACGCGATCGGTTTGCCTCCTCCGGCGGGGGATTGCAATTCGGTCCAACGCGACGCCATGATCACGGCCGTCCGCACCCATGATCGCTTCGGCGACTCGTATTCCGCCCAGCACCGACCGGGAGGCCTTCGATGAAAAATTCTGCCCGCGCCATCGCGGCGGCGGCCTGGATTGCGACGCTCGCCGCCGGCTGCGCGTCGATATCGCGTTCGCCCGTGGACGTCGCGGCGATCGATGCCGCGGTTGCCGATCCGGCGCGGCCGGACGCCGACCGCTCACGTGACGCCGACCGCAAGCCGGCCGCTTGCGTCGCATTTGCCGGCGTGAAGCGCGGCGACGTTGTCGTCGAACTTCTCCCCGGACGCGGCTACTACTCGCGGATCCTCAGCGCGGTCGTCGGGCCCGCCGGCCAGGTTCACGCCCTGGTGTTGGCCAGGCCGCCAGGCTCGTCCGACGGACCCGAACCCGGCGCGGCCGTTCGGGCGATCGCGGCGGACCCGCACTACGCGAATCTCAGCGTCGAGACGTTCCGTCTCGCGAATCCGGAGCTGCCACAGCACGTCGATGTCGTCTGGACCTCGCAGAACTACCACGACCTGCACGGCATTGCCGGCGCCGACCTCGTCGCGTTCGACAAGGCGGTGTTCGCGGCGCTGAAGCCAGGCGGGGTCTTCCTCGTGCTCGATCACTCGGCCGAATCGGGTTCGGGCGCGCGAGACGTCAAGACCCGCCATCGGATCGATCCGGCGCTCGTCCGCGAGGAGGCGCTCGCGGCCGGATTCACGCTCGACGCGGAGTCCGACGTGCTGGCCAATCCGGCCGACTCCCATCTGACCGGCAGCGTCGACCCTGCAGTCCGTGGTCACACGGACCAGTTCGTTTTTCGCTTTCGCCGGCCCGGCTGATTTCGTCGCGAGGGGAACCCGTGGGCCGCCACGTCGCGGTACGGACCGGCGTCGTCTCAGCGCGTGGGCGCAACGTCCTTCAGGCTGCCGTCTTTCAGGCTACCGTCTTTCGCGTCCCGCGCCCGGCTTGCCTCGGCCGCATGATTTTCATAGACGATCTTTCGGGTTCCGCCGTCGCAGGTCCCGACGACCGTCCGCCCGCGCGTGTCATCGTTCGCGACGATCTGCAGCGTGTACCCGTCGACGTGGTTTGCGTCGAGCTGTGCCGCGATCTCGCGCTTGAGTTCCTCGCAGGGCTTCACGGCAAAGGCCGTCGCCGTGGCAGAGAGCAATGCCAGGAAAGCGGTCAGTCGTTGCAAGTTGCGCCTCGACCCGTGACGGGGGTGGGAACCAAACCGGTGCCTACGGCGAAGCAATCCGCCCAAAACGGGTCCGAGGATCGACGTTTTCGAAGGTCTTTGCAAGAGCGGTTTGCGAGGCCAAGCCATGCGTTGTTTTTCGGTCTATCGCCGGTGGGCAACCCCGCCGTTTCGAGCCGAGTTCGGACGCCAACGCCCCGACCGCGTTGTTTTAACCCCCCGCGCCGTCAGCTGTCCAGATCGTCCCAGGTCTCGGCGCTGGCGCCGGCCAGCGCGCGCACGCGCTCCTCGTCGCGCGCGAATTCCGCGGCCGGGCCCTCGTAGGCCAGGTTGCCGTGCTCCAGCACGTACGCGCGGTCGGCGATCGCGACCGCGGCGCGCACGTTCTGCTCGACCAGCAGCACCGCGGCGCCTTCGGCGCTCGCGGTCTGGATGACCTCGAACACCTGCTTGACGATCAGCGGCGCGAGGCCCTGCGAGGGCTCGTCGAGGATCAGCACCTTGGGGTTGAGCAACAGCGCGCGCGAAATCGCGAGCATCTCCTGCTCGCCGCCGGACAGCTGCCCGCCCTTGCTCTGCCGGCGTTCGAGCAGGCGCGGGAAGAGCTGGTAGACGCGGTCGATGGTCCACGCGCCGGGCCGCTCGGTCGGCACCCGCAGGTTCTCGTCGACGGTGAGGTTCCGGAAGATCTTGCGCCCCTCCGGGACGAATCCGACGCCGAGCGCCGCCACCCGGTGCGGCATCCAATCCGTCGTCTCGCGGCCGAACATGCGCACCGTGCCCTGGCGCGGCGGCGTCAGCCCGATCAGGGTGCGCAGCGTCGTCGACTTGCCGGCACCGTTGCGCCCCAGCAGGGTGACGATCTCCCCTTCGCGCACGGTCAGGCCGACGCCGTAGAGGATGTGGCTCTTGCCGTAGAACGTGTGCAGGCCTTGCGCTTCGATCAGGTTCATTCGGCGGTCCCGAGATAGGCGGCCTGCACCCGCTCGTCCTTCGCGATCTCGTCGGGCGTGCCCTCCGCGAGCATCGCGCCCTCGGCCAGCACCATGATTCGGTCGGCAAGGTTGAACACGACGCGCATGTCGTGCTCGATCAGCACGATACTCAGCCGCTGGTCGCGGTGCAGGCGTCGGATCAGCCGCGCGATGTGGTAGGTCTCCTGGTCGCCCATGCCGGCGGTGGGCTCGTCGAGCAGCAGCAGCCGGGGCTTGAGCGCGATCGACATCATGATCTCGGTGGCGCGCTGGTCGCCGTGCGAAAGCTCCCCGACCAGCCGGTCGGCCTTCTCGGCCAGGCCGCCGGCGGCCAGCAGTTCGTCGACGCGCTGGCGGATGCGGGTATCGTCGGCGCTCGACAGCCAAGGTTTCAGTCGCAGGCCGCCGGCCACCTCGACCGGAATGCGCAGGTTCTCGCGCACGCTCAGTTCGGGGAAGATCTCGGTGATCTGGAAGGTACGCGCCATGCCGCCGGCTACGCGCTGCTCGGGCGACCACGCCGTGATGTCGCGGTCGTCGAACAGGATCTTGCCCGATGTGGGTGGGAAGAAACCGCTGATGAGATTGAAGAACGTCGTCTTTCCAGCGCCATTGGGGCCGATCACGGCCCGGCACTCGCCGGGCTCGACGACCAGCGTGACGTCGTTGACGGCCACCAGGCTGCCGAATTGGCGCCGGACGTTCTGGACGCGCAACAGCGTCATGATGTCGTCTTGCGACGCAGCATGCCGAGCACGCCGCGCGGGAAGAAGCTGACGACCAGGACGAAGAACAGGCCGATGATCGACATCCAGTTCTCCGTGTGGCTCGAGACGTAGTCCTGCAGCACGACGAAGATCGCCGCGCCCACCAGTGGCCCCCAGAATGATCGCATCCCGCCCATCACGGACATGATCACGAAATTGCCCGACAGGGTCCAGTGCAGCGAACGCGGGTCGGTGAAATTGCTCAGCAGCGCGTACATCGTGCCGGCCAGCGCGGCGAAGGCGCCCGAGATTACGAACGACAGCCAGATGTGGAACTCCACGGGGATGCCGAGGAAGCGCGCCCGGCGCTCGTTCTCGCGGATCGCGAGCTGAGCACGCCCCAGCGGCGAACGCAGCAGCAGCGCCATGGCACCGACGGCCAGCGCGAACAGCGCCAGGCACAGGAAGTAGAACGCCTTGTCTTGGTGCAGGATGTCGACGGTGGTGAAGCCCAGGTCGAGCGGCTGCCGCTGCCAGCCGGTCATGCCGTCGTCGCCGCCGGTCACCGAGTTCCAGCGGAAGGCAATGAAGTAGAAGACCTGGCCGAAGGCGATCGTCACCATCGCGAAGTAGGTGCCGCGCAGCTTGCGGATCAGCGCGCCGATCGCCGCCGCCGCGACGGTGCCCACGACGACGCCAACGACGACGGCCAGCGCCGTGCTCGGCACGAGGTACTTGATCGTCATCGCCGCGCCGTAGGCGCCCAGCCCGAAGTACGCGGCGTGGCCGAACGACAGTACGCCGGTGAAGCCGAGCAGGTAGTTCAGCGCCATCGCCGCCAGGCCCATCACGATCACCCTGGAGGCGAGCTCGGTATAGCCTCCGACCGCGTTCATCCAGTACGGCATCGTCAGCAGGACCAGCCAGATCGCCGCGGTGGCGGCGCGCTTGCCGGGGGCGCTCATTGCGTGCGTCCCTCCTCGCCGAGCAGGCCCTGCGGCCGCAGCAGCAGCACGAGGCCCATCATCACGTACATCACGGCCTCGGTGGCCGACGGAAAGTAGACGGTCGTCACGCCCGAGGCCACGCCGATCAGCAGGCCGCCCAGCAGCGTGCCCGGCAGGCTGCCCAGCCCGCCGACGATGATGGCGACGAAGCTGGGCATGATCAGCGAGGTGCCGATCGTCGGCTGAAGCCCCAGCATTCCGGCGGCCAGGACGCCGGCCAGCCCCGCCAGGTAGATTCCGAGCCCGAAGTTCAGGTTGCGCAGCAGGGCGACATTGACGCCCAGCACCGACACCGTCTCCAGGTCGAGCGTGCCAGCGCGGATGCGCATGCCCAGCCGGGTGCGGTTGAGGATGTAGAACATCGCGCCCACGACCACCGCCACGAGCGCGACCATGAACAGGCGATAGCCGGTGAGGAAGAAGAACTCGGAGGACAGCGGCGTCGTCAACGCCTGCGGGATCGGGAACGGCAGGCTCTGCGCGCCCCAGATGTAGCGCGTGCCGTCCTCGAGGATGTAGGCCAGCCCGAAGGTCAGCAGCAGGCTGTACAGCGGATCGCGTCCGTAGAGACGGCGGATCAGCAGCCGCTCGACGACGAGGCCGAGCACGGCCGTCAGCAGCGGCGCGACGAGCAGCGCGCCCCAGAACCCGACAACGGGCATCAGCGCGAAGGCGAGGTAGGCGCCGATGGCGAGGAAGCCCCCGTGGGCGAAGTTGATGACGCCACTGAGGTTGAGGATCAGCGACAGTCCGAGCGCCATCAGGGCATAGAACGCGCCGACGATCAGCCCGTTGAAGATGTTGAAAAGCAGCAGTTGGGTCATCGCGCAGTGGATCTCGATTGGGATGCGGCGGTGCGGGGGCAAAGCGCGCGAACAGGTCTGCACCGCGGTCTCCGCGGCACGTCCAGGGGACGGCGAAGCGCCGGCGTTCGCGCGATCCGGACGCGCGGCGCGCGCCGCTCCGGCCCGCGCCGCCGGCTCTCGCTCGCGGGTATCAGGTTGGCCAAGTCATCTTGCAGCCCGAGTCCTGGGCCGTGCCGGCGGCCTGCGTGCCGTTGACGACGTCGGTGACGTTGAACAGGTCCTCGGGCGAGTCGCCCTTGGCCTGGGCTTGGCCGACGAACAGGTCGGGGATGAGCTGGTTCTGCGCGGCGCGGAAGAACGGCGCGTCGGGCATCAGTGCGACCTCGGGCGGCAGCTTGAAGTCCTGCAGGAACTTCGCCATCTTGACCGCCTCGAGCGACTTGGCGCCGTTGGCCGCCAGCGCGCAGGTCCACGTCGAAGCAAAGCCGAAGAAGGTACGCGCCGTGGGCACGCTTCCAGTGCGCTTGCGGATCTCGGCGACGAATTCGGCGACGTGCGGCACACCAGCCTGCTTCCAATACCACTCGAAGACCCAGTAGCCGACGCGCGCCGTCTCCGGCAGTCCCAGCAGCACCTCGAGTTCCTGCTGCGCGCCGGCCAGGTGCAGTCGCTTGTCGAGCCCGAACTGCACCGCCTGCTTCAGCGCGTTGACCATGTCGTCGCCGGCCAGCGTGAAGATGATGACGTCCGGATTCGCGGCCTGCGCCTTGATCAGGTACGACGAGAAATCGGTCGTCCCCAGCGGCGTCAGGTCGCCGCCGACCTTGGTGCCGCCGTACTGGGCGCAGGCCTTC
Organism: Burkholderiaceae bacterium; assembly: GCA_035524275.1. Lineage (GTDB taxonomy): Bacteria > Pseudomonadota > Gammaproteobacteria > Burkholderiales > Burkholderiaceae_F > DATKPC01. Next base: position 903 of record DATKPC010000134.1, on the reverse strand, counting down.
TCGAGCCCGCCCTGGAGCGTGTGGCCGAACGCGTAGTCCGGGGTGATGTAGTACCACTTCTTGCCCGCGCGCTTGATCAGCGTCGGCGCGACGGCGTTGGCCTCCATCTGCGTCGTATTGCAGATGCGGAACACGTTCCAGTGGCAGCTCGCGCCGGTGACGGCATCCGTGTGGCCGCCGGGCACGACGTGAAGCACGCCCTTCTCGTTGCTGACCTGCGCCATCGCCAGCGCCAGCGCGGAATTGACGTTGCCGAGCAGGAAGTCGACCCTGTCGCGCTCGATCAGCTTGCGCGCCTTCTGCACGGCCGTGCCGGCGTCACCGCTCGTGGAGTCCTCGACCAGCAGTTCGACCGGGCGGCCGAGGATGCCGCCCTTGGCATTGATCTGGTCGATCGCGAGCTGGGCCCCGGCAAGCTCGTTCTTGCCGAGCGCCGCGTAGGTGCCGGTGAGGGGGTTGTCCAAGCCGATGCGCACTTTGTCGGCGGCCCGCGCCGTCTGCACGAAGGGCGACGCCAGCTGCGCCAGGCCGGCGCCGGCGGCGACCTTCAGGACTCGGCGACGCGGCCACGCCGCGTCGGGCTTCGATTCGGGATGCAACATGGGTCTGTCTCCGGGTGACGCGCCCCGCGCGTGAGTTGGGCCTGCTTGGAATCGATACGGGTCGTCGCGCTGCGCGCGCGGCCTGTCGCCTCGGTCGGATTGCCCCCAAAGCCTGCATAGACAAGCCGTGGAACCGCCGAAGGTCGGTCTGGATTCTAATGCCCTCGGTCAGGCCCGAGAACGCTTTAACGCCTGCGGGGAGAACCGTGAAGTGCCTCGCGTTCGGTGCGGCGGCCGCCGCGGCGAGATTCCGACGGATCGCATCCGCTGGATGGCACGCGCCGCGCCCGAAGAAGATGGC
>DATKPC010000133.1:0-76776 GCA_035524275.1 Burkholderiaceae bacterium | reverse complement strand
GGTCGTCGGCGATGCGCTGGTCCGGGTTGTCGGCGTCTTGCCCGGCGCCTGCCGCGTGGCCGCGCTGCAGGTGGTAATAGCCTCCGCCGCGCAGCCACCCGGACAGCGCGTGGTCCGTCAGCCAGCGCCGCCAGCGGATCTGCAGCATCTGGTTGAGGTAGGTCTGGTAGACGGCGACGACGATGAATGCGGCGGCGAGCCCGCCGAAGACCGCGAATTCGTGCCAGAAGGCGCGCAGGTCGTGGTGCTGCAGGGCGTCGTAGAAGCGGTTGTTCCAGCCGGAAAAGAGCACGTTCAACCCGACCAGGCCGAGATTGAGCGCGATGATCGCGGCGAGCAACGCGCGCGCCGGCCAGCGGTCGTCGCCCGTCCAGTACGGCCGGGCGAGCGCGCCGACGTCGCGCCACAGCGCGACGTATCGCCCCCAGGCCCGCTTCATCGCCGATGCATGCGCCATGATCCTGCCCGCTACGATGCGCGGCTGATCGCGACGGCGGCCGCCGTCGCGATCAGCCTCGTCGCAATCTAGCGGCGCAGAGTTAAGCGAGGCTTAGGGTCCGCGGCAGGACCGCCGGGGCCCGCAGGGCCCGCGGCCGGCACGCCGGCGCTTGCTCTATCATCCGCGTTCCCTCCCGCGGTCGTCGAAGCGATCGGCCGGCGTCTCGCCGCGCCATGCCGCGCTGCGCCCGCCGCGATCGACCGGACACGGCTTTCGATGCGCGATCTGCTGCAGCGGATCCGCGGCTGGTTCGCGCTGCCGCCGCGCGACCTGCTGCGCGACCGCACCTACCGCCGCCTGTGGGCGTCGATCCTGGTGAGCTCGTTCGGCGCGCAGCTGACGCTGCTCGCCGTCCCGCTGACCGCTGCCGTGCTGCTCGACGCCTCGCCGACGCAGATGGGCCGCCTGACGGCGATGGAGATCGTGCCGTTCGCGCTGTTCTCGCTGCCGACCGGCGTCTGGCTCGATCGCGTCCGCAAGCTGCCCATCTACATCGTCGGCGAGCTCCTGATCGCCGTGGCGGTCGCCAGCGTGCCGCTCGCGTGGTGGCTCGGCTGGTTGTCGATGCCCTGGCTCTATGCGGTCGGCTTCGCGATCGGGGCCGTCAACACGACCGCCGGCAGTGCCGCGCAGATCGTGCTCACGCAGATCGTCGATCGCGGCCGTCTCGTCGAGGCGCACGCGAAGAACGCGCTCGCTTCCTCGGCGGCCGAGGTCGCCGGGCCCGGCGCGGCCGGCGCGCTCATCAAGGTCACCGGGGCGCCGCTCGCGCTGCTGTTCGACGCCGTGCTGCTCGTCGCCTCGGCGGCGACGCTGCGCGGCATCCGCGTCGACGAGGGCGAACGGCACCCGCCGGTCCGCTTCGGCGCGGCGATGCGCGCCGGCCTCGGTTTCGTCGGCCGCAACCGGCTGCTGCTGACGATGGCCGGCGCGGTCGGCACCTGGCAGATGTGCCAGCACGCGGCGCTGTCGGTCCAGATCCTCGTCGCGACGCGCGAACTCGGGCTCAGCGAACGATCGATCGGCCTGAGCTATGTCGCGCTCGGCCTCGGCACCATCCTGGCGAGCGCGATCGGGCATCGCGTCGCGCACCGCCTCGGGCCCGGACCGACGCTCGTCGCCGGCTTCGCGATCTGCGGCTGCGGATGGCTGCTGCTCGGGCTCGCCCCGTCGGGGGCGCTCGGGGTCGCCGCCTTCGCGACGATGCTCTTCCTGTTCGGTGTCGGGGCCGTCTTCATCTTCATCAATTTCCTCGCGGTGCGGCAGGCCGTGACGCCGACGCCGCTGCTCGGGCGCATGACCAGCACGATGCGCTGGTTGATCCTGCTGCCCGCCGGCCCGGGCGCACTGATCGGCGGCTGGCTCGGCGACAGCATCGGATTGCGCGCGCCGCTGCAGTTCGCCGGCGCGGCGACGCTGCTGATGGCCGCGATCGCGGCGCGGCGCGGCGTGATCCGGAGCGTCCGGACGCTGCCGCGGCTGGAGGAGCCCGGCGGCGGCCGGCACGGCGCGCCGGCGACCGTCGGGGCGGCTTGACGGCGGCGGGGCCGGATCCGCGGCTTGCCTGGCGCCTAGGGGTTGATCACGTGCGAGCGGTCGCCGGCCGCGAAGCGCAGCACGTTGTCGAACGCGGCGCCCAGGTACAGCTCGTAGCTCGCGCGCTCGACGTAGCCCAGGTGCGGCGAGCACAGGACATTGGGCATCCGCAGCAGTTCGTGATCCGGGTCGTAGATCGGCTCGACCGCGAAGACGTCGAGCGCGGCCGCGCCCGGGCGGCCGGTCCGCAGCGCCGCCTCCAGGACACCGGGCGCGACCAGTTCCGCGCGGCTCGTGTTGACGAACAGCGCATCCGGCTGCATCCGGGCGAGGTCCGCGGCGCCGATCGAGCCTTCGGTCGCCGGGACGAGCCGCAGATGGACGCTGACGATGTCGTTCCCGGCGAAGAAGGCATCGCGCGCCGTCGCCGCCTCGAGGCCGTCGGCGCGCGCCTCGGCACGCGCGCGCTCGCTGCCCCAGACCTCGACGCGCATCCCGAATGCACGGCCGTATCCGGCCACGCGCTTGCCGATCCGGCCGTAGCCGAGGATCCCGAGGCGCGCACCGTGCATCGCCATGCCGAGCGTCGTCTGCCATTGGCCGCGATACAGGCCGTTGACGCCGTCGACGAACCGGCGCCGCGCCGCCATCATCAGCAGCCACGCCAGCTCCGCGGGCGCGACCGGGGACCCGGTGCCCTCGACGACGGCGACGCCGGCCGCGCTGCACGCGGCGACATCGACGTTGCGGGCCACCTTGCCGGTCTGGCTGACCACGCGCAGCCGCGGTGTCCGGCGAAGGAACGCGGCGTCGACCTGCGTGCGCTCGCGGATCAGCACCAGCGCCTCCGCATCCGCGAGCGCGGCGGCGGCCGCGGGCTCACGCGCAAGGTCGCCGAGCACCACGAGCCGGTGCGGCGCGAGGCGCGCGGCGCAGGCCAGCGTCGCGGTCGCGCGCTGGTAGTCGTCGACCACGAGGACATTCATTCGCACGCCTCCCGGGCAGGCCCGGCGTCGCCGATCCTGCCGCATCCCGAAACGCCCACGACGCTCGCCTTGACAGGGTTTGCACGCGACAGATAATGCGCCGCTCTTGCAGCGCCGCGTGGAGCCAGGCCATGACGATGCATTTCCGCTTCCCCATCGTCGTCATCGACGAGGACTATCGCTCGGAGAACGCAAGCGGCATCGGCATCCGCGCGCTCGCCAAGGCCCTCGAGGACGAAGGCAACGAGATCGTCGCGGTCACGCGCTTCAGCGACGTCGCCGGCTTCGCGCAGCAGCACAGTCGCGCCTCCGCGTTCGTGCTCTCGGTCGACGACGAGGAACTGTCGACGACCGGCAAGGGCCCGATCGTCGCCGAACTGCGCGCTTTCGTCCAGGAAATCCGGCGTCGCAACGCCGACATCCCGATCTTCATCTACGGCGAGACGCGGACCTCGCGCCACCTGCCCAACGACCTGCTGCGCGAGCTGCACGGCTTCATCCACGCGCACGAGGACACGCCGGAGTTCGTCGCCCGCTACATCATGCGCGAGACGCGCGCCTACCTCGACAGCCTGGCGCCGCCGTTCTTCCGCGCGCTGACCCACTACGCGCAGGAAGGCTCCTACTCCTGGCACTGCCCCGGCCATTCCGGCGGCGTCGCCTTCCTCAAGAGCCCGGTGGGGCAGATGTTCCACCAGTTCTTCGGCGAGAACCTGCTGCGCGCCGACGTCTGCAACGCCGTCGACGAACTGGGCCAGCTCCTCGATCATTCCGGCCCGATCGCGGCGTCGGAGCGCAACGCGGCGCGCATCTTCGGCGCCGACCACCTCTTCTTCGTCACGAACGGCACGTCGACGTCGAACAAGATCGTCTGGCACTACATCGTCGCGCCCGGCGACATCGTCGTCGTCGACCGCAACTGCCACATCTCGCTGCTGCACGCGATCACGATGACCGGGGCCATCCCGGTCTTCCTGACGCCGACGCGCAACCACCACGGGATCATCGGGCCGATTCCGCTCGAGGAGTTCCGCCCGGAGGCGATCGAGCGCCGGATCCGCCATCATCCGCTGGTGCGCGGCAACGAGGGGAAGCCGCGGATCCTCACGCTGACGCAGAGCACCTACGACGGCATCGTCTACAACGTCGAGACGCTGAAGACGCTGCTCGACGGGCACGTCGACACGCTGCATTTCGACGAGGCGTGGCTGCCGCACGCGGCGTTCCACGAGTTCTACCGCGACATGCACGCGATCGGCGGCGTTCGCGGCGACGGCAGCGCGAGGCCGCGCAACCGCGAATCGATGATCTTCTCGACCCAGTCGACGCACAAGCTGCTCGCCGGCCTGTCGCAGGCCTCGCAGATCCTGATCCAGGACGCGCAGCGCGAGCCGATCGACCGCGCGATGTTCAACGAGGCGTTCCTGATGCACACCTCGACGTCGCCCCAGTACGCGATCATCGCGTCGTGCGACGTCGCCGCGGCGATGATGGAGCCGCCCGGCGGCACCGCGCTGGTCGCCGAGTCGCTCGCCGAGGCGCTCGACTTCCGTCGCGCGATGCGCAAGGTCGGGCGCGACTACGGCGAATCGTGGTGGTTCCGCGTCTGGGGCCCGGAGCGCGAGCTGCCGGAGGGCCCGCCGCGGCGCGAGGACTGGCTGCTGCGCGCCAACGAGCGGTGGCACGGCTTCGGCAACCTGGCTCCCGGCTTCAACATGCTCGATCCGATCAAGGCCACCGTGATCACGCCCGGCCTCGACGTCGACGGCGCGTTCGCGACGAGCGGCATTCCGGCCGCCGTGCTGACCAAGTACCTCGCGGAGCACGGCATCGTCGTCGAGAAGACCGGGCTGTACTCGTTCTTCATCATGTTCACGATCGGGATCACCAAGGGCCGCTGGAACACGCTCGTCACCGAGCTGCAGCAGTTCAAGGACGACTACGACCAGAACCAGCAGCTGTCGCGCGTGATGCCGGATTTCCTGCGCGCCTGGCCGCGCTACGAGAACCTCGGGCTACGCGACCTGTGCGACGCGATCCACGCGATCTACCGCGACAACGACATCGCGCGGCTGACCACCGCGATGTACCTGTCGGAAATGGAGCCGGTGCTGATCCCGGCGCAGGCCTACGCGCGGATGGCACACAGCGCGATCGACCGCGTCCCGGTCGAGGCGCTCGAGGGCCGCGTCTCGGCGGTGATGCTGACGCCGTACCCGCCGGGGATCCCGCTGCTGATCCCGGGCGAGCGGATCAACGCGCAGATCGTCAACTACCTGCGCTTCGCGCGCGATTTCAACGCCCGCTTTCCCGGATTCGAGACCGACATTCACGGGCTCGTGAAGCGCGAGCGCAACGGCACCCTCGAATACTGCATCGACTGCGTGAGGGCCTAGGCGGCGCCGGCCCTCTCCCCCACCCCTCTCCCGCTTCGCGGGCGAGGGGCGATACGTCGTCGAGAATTGAAGCGATGTTCCACCGGCTGGGGCCGGAACTCCCCTCGCCCGCGCCAGCGGGAGAGGGGTGGGGGAGAGGGCCGGCGGGCGAATTCGAGCGCCCGGTACGCGCCTCAGACCCCGTGGCGCTGCAGCCAGCCCAGCATCCGCTCCCAGCCGTCGAGCGCCGCGGCGCGGCGGTAGCTGGGGCGGTAGTCGGCGTAGAACGCGTGCGGCGCCTCCGGGTAGACGTGGATCAGCGAGTGGCCGCCGGCTTCCTTGAGCTTGCCGCGCATCGCTTCCACGTCCGCCAGCGGGATCGACGCGTCCTCGCCGCCGTAGAGCCCGAGGACCGGGGCCTTCAGCTCGCCGGCGACGTCGAGCGGCTGCCGCGGCGTCAGCGGGCCGGTCGGGCCGGCGAGCTTGCCGTACCACGCGACCGCGGCACGCACGCGCGGCTGATGGGCCACATACAGCCAGGTGGCGCGCCCACCCCAGCAGAAGCCGGTGACGCCGACGCGATGCGCGTCGCCGCCGTGGCGATCGGCCCACTGCAGCGTGGCATCGAGATCGGCAAGGACCTGCGCGTCCGGGACGCGCGAGACGATCCGGGCGCGCAACTCGTCGATGCCGTCGATCTGCGACGGATCGCCCTGGCGGAAATAAAGCTCCGGGGCGATCGCGAGATAGCCGCGCTTCGCGAGGCGGCGCACGACGTCCTGGATATGCTCGTGGAGGCCGAAGATCTCCTGGATCACGAGCACGGTCGCATGCCACGCGCCGTCCCGCGGCACCGCGCGGTAGGCCGGCAGCGCCGCGCCGTCGCCGGCGGCGATCGAGATCATGCCGGCCTCGAGACCCTCGCTGTCGGTGACGATCACCGTGGAGTCCGCGATCGGCTTCACGGCCGCCGCGAACTTCCCTTCCAAGACTGCCCCCGCCATCTTGCGCCTCCGTCCGATTTGCCGCAGTGCGACATGCCCCGCGCGAGCATAGCGCCGCGGCGCCCCGGCCGCAGCCCACTATTTGTGCGAGCGTGCGGCCGGTATGCGGCCCCGCGCGCCCTCGTTCCGGATCCGGCACCGCGATCCTTATGATCCGGCGCATGTGCATACACGGTGGCGCCGCTCGACCGGCGACGGCGCGGGATCGGGCGGCCGTCGTCGCGGCAGCGCTCGCCGTCGCCTCCTGCGGCGGCGATTCATCGACCGCGCCGGCGACCGGGACGTTTCTGCCGGAATCGGTCTTCGCGGCGCAGTGTGCCGCGCCGCGCGCCGGGACGGACCCGGCGACGGGCCTCGCCTATCCCGACCAGCCGGGTTCGGTGCTGACGGAGAACAACTGGCTGCGGTCGTGGACGCACGACACCTACCTCTGGTACCTCGATGTCGCGGACGCGGATCCGGCAAGCTACGCGTCGCCTTCCGCGTATTTCCCGGTGCTCAAGTCGACCGGCCTCGACGCCGCGGGCGAGGCGAAGGACCGGTTCCATTTCACCTACGCGACGTCCGTCTGGGAGGGCCTGTCGCAGTCCGGCCTGCAGGCCGGCTACGGCGCGAGCTGGATCCTGCTGGCCGCGAGCCCGCCGCGCGACGTGCGCATCGCCTACACCGCGCCGGGGTCCCCGGCGGCCGCGCCGTCCGCGGCGCTGTCGCGGGGCGCGCGCGTGCTGGCGATCGACGGCGTGGACATGACGAGCGGAAGCGATGTCGCGACGCTCAACGCCGGCCTCTACCCGACCGCGGGCTCGTCGCATCGGTTCACGATCCTCGATTCGGGTGCCACGGCGCCCCGCACGGTCGCGCTGGTCGCGCAGGACCTCGTCGAGACGCCGGTGCCGACCGTCTCGACCTTCGCCGGCGCCGCCGGCGGCATTGTCGGCTACGTGCTGTTCAACGACCACATCGCGACCGCCGAATCGGAGCTGGTCGCGGCGTTCACGCGGCTGCGGCAGGCCGCCGTATCCGATCTCGTCCTGGACATCCGCTACAACGGCGGCGGCTATCTCGATATCGCGAGCGAGGTCGCCTACATGATTGCCGGCGGCGTCACGCAAGGCAGGACGTTCGAGCTGCAGCAGTTCAACGACCGGCACCCGACGATCAATCCGGTGACGCTGCGACCGATCGCGCCGACGCCGTTCCACGCGACGAGCCTCGGCTACTCGACGCCGGCCGGGCAACCGCTGCCGACGCTGGGGCTCGCGCGCGTCTTCGTGCTCACCGGCGCGACGACCTGCTCGGCGAGCGAAGCGATCATCAACGGCCTGCGCGGCGTCGGCGTCCAGGTCATCCAGGTCGGCTCGACCACGTGCGGCAAGCCTTACGGCTTCTACCCGACGGACAACTGCGGCACGACGTACTTCACGATCCAGTTTCGCGGCGTCAATGCCGCGGGTTTCGGCGCCTACCCCGAAGGCTTCACGCCGCAGAACGCGACGAGCGGCACGATGGGCGTGCCGCTACCGGGCTGCGCGGTCGCCGACGACTTCTCGCATCCGCTCGGCGACCCGGCGGAAAGTCGCCTGGCGGCGGCGCTCGCGCTGCAGGCCGGCGGCGCGTGTCCGGCGCCGACGGCGCTGTCGGCGCGGCTGCTGCGCGGCCGCTGGCTCGCGGATGGCATCGTCGCGAAGTCGCCATGGCAGGAAAACCGGATCCTCGACCGCTGAGGAGCGTGCGCGGCGCGCTCGTCGCGGCGGCCATCGCGGGCCCGGCCGGTGGGCCGGCGATGGCCGCCGGCGACGTCGCCGCGCCGGCACCCCCGTCGGCCGCGCCGGCGTGCGCCGGCGACCCGACGAGGCGACCGGCCACGCTGCTCGCCGGATCGGCAGCCCAGGCCAGCCTCGCGCGGGCCGTCGCGCAGCTGCTGGGCGCCGCACCCCCGGCGCTCGCGCCCGACGCGCTCGTCGGGAGCGATGCGCTGGTCGTCGAGCGCACCGCCTCCGGCGTCGCGGCATCGGACGGTCGCGGAACAGGCATCGCGCGCCCCGAAGTCTTCCATCTCGTCGTGGTCGACCGCGAATGCTTCCTGGTTCACGACACCGACGATCGGGCCGCCCGCCTGGACGGCGACGGGTGCGTCCCGCGCGGTGGCGCAGGGCGCTGATCGACGTCGTGGCCGCGCAACGCCGCGCGGGGTCCTTCGACCTGGGACAATCGGGGCTGCGCCCCCGGATGGCAGCATCCGCCGGCCGAATTCAAGGAGGCATGGATCCCGACATGGCGGAACACTCGAATCGAACCGCAATCGCGACGAACGAATCGTCCGGCGTGCGGTCGCGCGTCGCGCTGGCGATCGCGGCCGCATGCGCGGCGTTCGCCGCGAGCCGTGCGGACGCGCCGCGCGCGGCATCGCCCGGCGCGGCGCCGGCCGCCGCGCCGATCGCGACGGTCCCCGGGATGCCGCCGGTCGTCGACCCGAGCAACCTGTACAGCGAGACGGTTGCCGGCAGGCTTTCGGCGGCGGTCCAGGGCGACCTGGAACGGATCTACGTCCCGAACCTGCGCGGCAACGACGTCACGGTGATCGATCCGGCGACCTCGAAGGTCGTCGACCGCTTTCCGGTCGGCCGGTCGCCGCAGCACGTCGTGCCGTCGTGGGACCTGCGGACGCTATGGGTCGCGAACAACGCGGAGCGGCACGCCGACGGCAGCCTCACGCCGGTGGATCCGCGCACCGGCAAGCCGGGCCGGCCGATCCCGGTCGACGATCCGTACAACCTGTACTTCACGCCGGACGGGAAGTCGGCCATCGTCGTGGCGGAGGCGAAGCGCCGCCTCGACTTCCGCGATCCGCATACGCTGGCGCTGCAGTATTCGATCGACACGCCGCGCTGTGGCGGCATCAACCACGCGGATTTCTCGATCGATGGCCGCTACGCGATCTTCACCTGCGAATTCGACGGCGCTGTCGCGAAGATCGATCTCGAGAAGCACCAGGTCCTGGGCTACCTGAAGCTCGCCCTGCCGCCGACGCGCCTGAAGGAGGTCGAGGTCGCGCCGGGCGCGCCGACGACCGAGATCTGCACCGCGTCGAAGGGCATGCCGCAGGACATCCGGATCTCGCCCGATGGCAAGCGCTTCTACGTTGCCGACATGGATGCCGACGGCGTGCACGTGCTCGACGGCGATGCGTTCAAGGAAGTGGGCTTCGTGACGACCGGCGTCGGTGCCCACGGCCTTTATCCCAGCCGCGACGGCACGAAGCTGTATGTCGCCAACCGCGGCTCCCACAAGGTCCACGGCCAGCCACACGGCAGGGGCGGCGTGACCGTGCTCGACTTCCGTTCCGGCGAGATCGTCGCCCAGTGGTCGATTCCGGGCGGCGGCAGCCCCGACATGGGCAACGTCACCGCGGACGGCCGCGCGCTCTGGCTGTCGGGACGATTCGACAACGTCGTCTATCGCTTCGACACGTCGAACGGCAGCGTGACGCAGGTCGCGGTGGGCCTGGAGCCGCACGGCCTTGCGGTGTGGCCGCAGCCGGGCAGGTATTCGCTGGGACACACCGGGAACCTGCGCTGAGGCGCGCGGGCCCCGGGAGCCCCGGGAACGCCTAGCGCCGGCTACCGCCCAGCAGCCGCAGCAGGCTCAGGAAGAGGTTCAGGATGTCCAGGTACAGCTGCAGCGTCGCCATGATGTAGTTGGCCTCGCCGCCCTGGACGATCCGCGACGTGTCGTAGACGATGTAGCCGCAGAACAGGATCGAGCTGACCGCGGCCAGCGCGAGACTGGCGGCGGACGACCCGACGAACAGGTTGATGAGGCCGGCGACGACGACGACGAGGAGGCCGGCAAACAGCATGCTGCCCCAGGCGCTGAAGTCGCGGCGCGAGACCTGCGCGTAGGCCGACAGCCCGAGGAACGCCGCCGCGGTCAGGCCCGCCGCGGTCGCGACGACGCTGCTGCCGCCCGGGGCGTGCGTGTACTGGCTGATCACCGGGCCCAGCGCGAAGCCTTCGAGGCCGGCAAACCCGAACAGCGCGAGCAGTCCGAAGCCGGAATTGCGCAGCCGCATCGTCACGAAAAGCAGCGCAAAGCTGCCGATGACGCAGGCGAAATACGCGCCGGGGGCCAGTCGCACGCCTTGCGTCGCCCACGTCACGGCGGCGGTGAACAGCAGCGTCGCCGACAGCAGCGTATAGGTGTTCTTCAGGACGCGCGACTCGACGCTCAGGCCGGTGGCGCTGCGAACGATCTCGTTCATCGGGGTTGTCTCCGCCCATGCAGGGGCGTCGGAAGGACGCCAAGGCACCCAATATACAGCGCCTGAAAGCGGGGCCGGAATGCCGGGCCGGGGGTCAGGCCGCCAGCGCCGCGATGCGACGGCCGACCGCGAGCGTCGTGCGGTCGCCCAGGTACGGGCCAATGACCTGGACCCCGATCGGCAGGCCGGAGGCGCCGCGGGCGATCGGCACCACGGTCGCCGGCAAGCCGGCGAACGTCGCGACCCCGGGCCACGCCAACTGGTCGCCGAACGGTGTCGCGGCGCCGTCGATCCACAGTTGCCGCTTCGACATGTCGGGTTCGGGGTCGTGCGGGAACGCGCTGGTGCCGAACGGCGGCGCCAGCACGACGTCGAACGACTCGAACAGCGCGCGCCAGCAGCGGCGCGAGGCGGCGCGGGCGTCCAGCAGGTCCATCCACTGGTGCGCGTCGATCACGTCGTGGTGGCCGGGCACGCGCCGCGTCATGATCGCCTGCAGCATCGTCCCGTAGGCCCGATGGTCGGCCGCGAGGTCCGGCAGCAGCGGGCTTGCGCGCTCGACGATCGCGCCGACGCCGGCGAGCCGGCCGCCGAGCGCGTCGAGGGCGTCGCGTATCTCGCGGTCCGTCGCGGCGCACGGGTGCGCGGCGAGCAGCAACACGCGCCGGCCACGCAGGTCCTCGTCGCGCGGCGGCGGAAGCGCGAGTTGCCAGCCGGCCGCCTCGTCGATGTCCGGGCCGGCGAGCACGCCCATCATCAATTCCAGGTCCGCGGCATCGCGCGCCAGCGGCCCGCAGACGGCGAGGTCGACCGGCGCGCCTTCGAGGCCGTTGGGGGCGTGGCCGCGCGCGGGCAGCACGCCGTAGCTCGGCTTGTGGCCGAAGATTCCGCAGAAATGCGCCGGCACGCGGATCGAGCCACCGATGTCGGAGCCGAGTTCGATCGGAACCATCCCGGCCGCGACCGCGGCAGCCCCCCCGCCGGAGGAGCCCCCCGGCGTTCGCGCCGGATCCAGCGGGTTGACCGTCCGCCCGTAGATCGGGTTGGCGCTCTGCCAGTCGCCGAGCGCCGGCGGCACGTTCGTCTTGCCGAGGATCACCGCGCCGGCGGCCTTCAGGCGCGCCACCAGGACGGCGTCGCGTTGGGCGATGAAGTCGCGGAAGACCGGCAGGCCCCAGGTCGTCCGCAGTCCGGCCACGTCGTACGACTCCTTCACCGTCATCGGGACGCCCAGCAGCGGCTTCGCATCGCCACGCGCCGCCGCGGCGTCGCACGCGGCGGCCTGCGCGCGGGCGCGATCGAAATCGCGCACGACGACGGCATTGATGGGGCCATCGAGCTTCTCGATCCGCGCGATGGCCGCATTGCACAATTCCAGCGCGCCGACGCGCCGCCGCGCGACCGCCGCGGCGAGCTCGGCCGCGGTTGCCGATTCCAGCCCTGCCCCTGTGTCGTCCGCCATCGCTCGCGCCCGCCTTCGCTGTCCGGACCGCCGAGGATACGCGAGCCGAGCTCGAACCCTGCATCCAACGGGACGTGCCGTGCGTATGTCGACCATGCCCGCCGGCGTCCGTCGGGCGCCCGGGCCATCCGAGGGAGACGACAGATGCAAGAAGCGCAGGACAGCAGGGCGGTGGTGGGCGCAATCTATGCGGCCTTCGGGCGCGGCGACGTCGAGGCGATCATCGGGATGCTCGCCGCGGGTTTCACGTGGCAGTTCATCGGCGGCAGCGAAGCGCCCTATACCGGCCGGCGCACGACGCCGGACGAGGTGCGAGCTTTCTTCGAAGCCGTCGGCAAGTTCGACGAAATCCTCGCGTTCGAGCCGCGCGAAATCATCGCGGAAGGCGAGCATGTCACGGTCCTCGGGTGGGAGCGTTGCCGCGCGCGTCCCGACGGCAAGGTCTTCGAGGCTGATTGGATCCACGTCTTCACGATCCGCGGCGGAAAGGTCGCGCGCTACTGGGGGATGCTGGACACCGAAGCATCGATGCGCGCGCGCTGATCGCGCGCCGCGAAGGACGAGGGCCTGTTCACGCCATGGACAGCCGGCGCCCCATCGCGTGAACAGGCCCTAACCGCGCTCGGCGCGCGCGACCTCCGCGGCCGCGCGCTCGCCGTGGAAGAAGGCCTCCTCGAAGACGGAATAGCCCGACAGGTCCGAATGGGCGAAGTGGATGCGGCTACCGTGCGCCGGCGCGGCCGCCAGCGCCGCGAGCGCCTTGCTGCCGCGCACGCCGGGTCGCGGTACGCTCATCGCGTGGCCATAACGGGCCAGTTCGACGCGTCGGACCTTGCGCAGAACGTCCGGTTGCGCGACCGCGATGTCCAGGAGCACGCGGCGCGCGGGGTCGCGCCAGTCGTCCTTCAGGAGCGCCGCGCGGGCGGCCTGCAGTTCGGCGTCATCGCGGCCGCCCAGCGCCCAGTAATGCGTCAACACGGTCGCGCCGGGACGCGGGTCGAGCGACTGGTGCGTCGCGTCGACATAGCCGAGAGCCGGGCTCGACTGGATCACGTTGTCCCAGGCCGGCGCCGCCCCCGGGGCGTCGCTCAGCGGCTCGTCCAGCAGCAGGTTCGTCACGAGCCACGGCGCCCAGCGCATCGCGGCGACGGCCGAGCGGAGCGCGACGGGTGGCTGCTCCAGGAGGCGCGCCGCGACGAAGAGCGGCACCGCGAGCACGACGCGGCGCGCACGGAAGCGGCACGGGCGATCCGCGGCGAAGTCCCAGGCGAGGACGTCGACGCCGCCCGGCGTCTCGCGCACGGCCCGCGCGATCGTTGCCGTGCGGATGCGCGCGGCGCGCGGCGCGGCCATGCGCCGCGCCAGCCACGCGTTGCCCTCCGGCCACGTCAGCACCGGGTCGGCTTCGCCGCCATCGTCGCCGCCGGCGAAGCCGCGCCGGGCCGCGAAATAGTGGATGCCGGCCCACGCCGAGACCGCCGCCGACGCAGCGCCGTAGTCGTCGCGGCAGCAGTAGTCGAGGTAGGCGCGCAACAGCGGGTGCCGCAGGTCCCGCGCGTCCAGCCAGGCGTCGAACGCCTGCGCGTCCAGCGCGTCCAGCGCGGCGCTCCAGCGCGCCTGGCGCGTCGGGATCCGGTATTCCGCGTCGCGCGCCGCGGCGGCGACTGCGGCGCTCATGCGTCGCAGCGCGTCGCGCAATCCGGGGGATGCGTCTGCGGCCGGCAGCAGCCCCTCGACCCAGCGACCGCCGATGAAAAGCCGTTCCTGCGGGCTGTGGCACAGATGCCGTTCGCTCCATGTCCGGCGCCCGGCATGCCAGCGCCACAGCCCCTGCTCGGCGAGGAAATCGAGCAGCGCGTCGTTGCGCTCGTCCGGCAGCGGGATGTAGTGGGCCGCCAGCGGGCAGTCGATGCCGCCAAGGCGGATGCTGCGCGCGTTGCCGCCGGCGGCGTCCTCCAGGTCGAGCAGACGGGCGTCGTCCAACCCGGCGCGGTCCAGCGCGCGCAGCGCCGCCAGGCCGGCGATGCCGCCACCGACGACGAGGACGCCGACGCGCTCCTCCGACGCGGCGGCATCCCAGGCGGCCGGCTCCCGCAGCCGATGGCCGCGCTGCGGACTGGCGCCGGTCCAGCCGCCGGGCAGGCCGGCGACGACGCGATCGATCGCGTCCGCGTCGCTCGTCCACAGGGTGGCCGAGGCGGAGCGGGTGAACGGCGGACCGGCGCCGGTGGCACCGGCAGCGCCGGCCCATGCGGCGGCGCCCGCCAGCAGGCGGCGTCGGAACGGGGCCGGCGGCGACCTCAATGCGAAATCACGTGGGCCCACTCCTCTTCGAACGTGCGCACCAGGACCTGGTTGGAGAGCCGGTTGACGGGCGCATCGACGCGCGCCATGTCGGCCGGGAAATCGAATGCCGCGGCGAGCGTCGCGGGCGTCAGGAACCGCAGTCCGGGGACGAGTCGCGCCGGCGGCGCGTAGGGCCGGCGTCCGGCAAGGACGAATCCCCACTCGCCGAAGCTCGGGACGTCGGCGTGATACGGCCAGGTCGAGAGACCGGCGGCCTCGATCGTCGCGACGACGGTCCAGAAACTGCGTCGCGCGACGAGCGGCGACGTGGTCTGCACGACCGCATAGCCGTCGGCCGCGAGGTGTTCGTCGAGCAGGCGGTAGAACGACAGCGTGTAGAGCTTGCCGAGCGCGAAGTTGCTGGGATCGGGGAAGTCGACGATCGCGACGTCGAAGACCTCGCGGTTGCCGTCGAGCCAGGAGAACGCGTCCTGGTTCACGACGTGCAGCCGCGGCGAGCGCAGCGAGTCGCCGTTCAGCCGCGTGAGCAGCGGCTCGGACGAGAACAGCTGCGTGACGGCGGCATCGAGATCGACCAGCGTCACGCTCTCGACCGTGGGGTATTTCAGCACCTCGCGCGCGGCCATCCCGTCGCCGCCGCCGAGGATCAGCACCCGGCGCGGCGCGCCCTGCGCCGTCATCGCCGGATGCACGAGCGCCTCGTGGTAGCGGTACTCGTCCTGCGAGCTGAACTGCAGGTTGCCGTTGAGGAACAGGCGCGTCGCGGCGCGACTGTTCGTGACGACGACGGTCTGGTACGGGCTCTGGTGGCGGAAGACGATGTGGTCGGCGTAGAAGGCGTCCTCGGCCCACGTCGTCAGGCGGTCGGCGCCGACGAAGGCGGCGACGAGCAGCAGCGCGGACCCGGCGCAGGCGAGCGCGTGCAGGCGCCGCGCGCGCAGCTCGCCACCGAAGAGGACGAGCACCGCGGCCGCGACGAACACGTTGAGCAGCCCGAACGCGAGCCCGGTGCGGACGAGGCCGAGCAGCGGGACGAAGACGATCGGGAAGGCGACGCTCACCAGCAGCGCGCCGAGGTAGTCGAACGTCAGGACCTGCGCGACGAGATCCTTGAGCGCGTAGCGGTCGCTGAAGCTGCGGCGCAGGATCCGCATCACGAGAGGAATCTCGATGCCGACCAGCACGCCGACGAGCCAGACCAGGCCATAGAGCAGGACGCGGAACGGCTGCGGCGAGAACGCGTGCACCGCGAAGAGCGCGGCGGGCAGCAGCCCGCCGACGACGCCGACCAGCAGCTCGATCCGCAGGAAGTTCGCCACGAGCTGCCGCTCGACGAAGCGCGACATCCACGAGCCGACGCCCATCGCGAACAGGTACGCGCCGATCACCGTCGAGAACTGCAGCACCGAGTCGCCGAGCAGGTAGCTCGCGAGCGCGCCGGCGACGAGCTCGTAGACGAGGCCGCAGGCGGCGATGACGAACACGGCCGCGAGCAGCATCGCCTCGGCGGGGCGCAGGCCCGCGGGGCGGTCGGCGGACGCGGCGGGTGGCACGTCGGTCATGGAAGTCCTGCGGGTCGTGGGCGCCACCGGACGGCGGCCGCGGACGCGGCGGCCGGCGCCCGCGCAGCGCCCGCGACGCTCAGCCGCGGATCGCCGACGACACGATCAGCCCGATCGCGATGCACATCGCGGCGACGACGATCGCCAGCGCGAGGTTGCGCTTGCGCACGATCTCGTCCCACAGCTTGTAGGGCGTCAGCAGGTCGACGACCAGGAAGCTCAACCAGAAGACCGCCACGCCGAGCAGCGCGTAGACGATCGATCCGGCGATGACGCCGGGCTTCAGCCATTCGAGTTCGGCCATCGATTCCTCCTCGGATTGATTTCCTGCTGCCTCAAGCGCCCGTCGTCATTTGTGCCCGCCCGCCCCGCTGGCGCCGCCGAACGCCCCGCCGCTGCTGCGATACGACGCGCCGGACCCGACGGCGCGCGAACAGGCGAGATATTCCGCCGACTGCACGCCGTACGCGGCGCGGACGTCGCGGCAGCGGTCGCCCATCGCGGCCGCGAGCACCGCGATCGCGCCGAACAGGATCACCGCGATCACGACGACGACCAGCAGTCGCGAGCCGTCGAACCGCAGCGGCGACGCGTCGCGCAGCAACGGGGCGGCATCGGGGAGCCCGAACGCGCGCGCGATCGCCGCGGCCTCCAGCGTCTCGCCGCCCGACCAGACGACCTCGTCGGTCTGCTCGCGGTTCAGGCGCCGCCGGCCCGACGCGTCGGCGTAGTCGACATTGAATGTCGTCTCGTCCTGCGCGAGCCGCCAGTAGAACTCGCCCAGCACGTAGGTGACGCGGCCGGTATAGCGGTAGAGCTCGCGATAGGTCGTCCCCTGCCACTGGGCCGCGCGACCGCCGTCGAACTGCGGCGCGCCGGCAAGCGGCGCGGTCCAGCTCCAGCCGTCGTTCGCGTCGACGAGGAAGGCGAAGCCGCGGAGCCGGTTGTACAGCAGGTACTCGCGCCAGAACTCGACGTCCTCGGCGTCGCCGCCCGGCACCGTGCGGCGCTCGACGTAGCCGACGACCTGCCACGGCTGTGCCGCGCCGCCCAGCGCCAGCGTGGCGCTCGCGCCGAGCTCGATCTGCGATTGCAGGCCGCTTTCACCGCCGTTGTGCTGCACGTAGTACGCGAGGTCGCCGCCGATGCCCGGCGACAGGTCGACGACGGCGTGGCATTGCCCGCAGACGATCGTCTTCGTCGCCTCCAGCGTCGGCGCCAGCGCGGCGCCGCACTGCGGGCAGGCCGTCGCCTGCGCCTTGAATTCGCGCGCCGATTCCTCCTTCAGCCCGCTCAGCGCGAGGTCGCCGAGCTCGACGGCCCGACCGACGAAGACCGCCGGCGCGCCGCCGGCGGCAGGATATTCGAGCGACGCGACCTCGCCGCGCGGATTGCGCAGCTCGACGACGACATGCCCCGCGGCCTGCGGCGCGGCCGGCAGTTCCCCCTCGACCGCGCCGGGCCGCGCGTGCACCGACGAGGCGACCGTCCACGGGACGCCGCCGATCGTCACGCCGGCGCCGACAGGCAGCGACGCCAGCGGCGGCGGATCGCCCGGCGGCGCCGGGAACGCGAACACGTAGCGGCCGTTGTCCTCGCTCAGCCAGCCGCTGCGCCCGGCGTCGAAATGCGCGTGCCATTCGTTCCAGACGCCGCCGTCGTAGGCGAGCTGCACGCGCCCGACGAGCGTGAACGCGGCATTGAGGAAGCGCCCACTGACGCCAAGCTGCAGCGGCGAATGATCGTCGAAAAGCTCTGCGGCCGTGCCGATCCGGCGCAGCGCGGCGCCGTCGCGCGCGATCGTCGAGCGGCAGAACGCGCAGACCGCGAACGCCGAGGCGGCCGAACGGAATTCGACCGGCGCGCCGCAGTTGGGGCACGGCGCGCGGTAGCTGCGCTGCGGCGGCTGTTGCGTGGCCAAGAGGTCAGCCGATGTCCATCAGCCGAGCCTCGTCAGCCGAGCTTCGCCAGCAGTTCCGCCTTCTTGGCGCTGAATTCCGCGTCGGTGAGGATGCCCTTCGCCTTCAGGTCGCCGAGCCGCTCGATCATCGCCAGGATATCGGCCGGCTTGCCGCCGGCGGCGCCCGCGGCCTGCGCCGCCCCGGCCGCCAGCCCCTGCTGCAGGTTCTGCGCCAGGGACTGCCCCAGCGCCACGCCGGCGCCCAGCCCCAGCGCATCGCCGGCGACGCCACCGCCACCCTGCCCGGCCGCCTCGGCCAGCTTCGGGATCGCCTGCGCCGTCTGGTACTGCATGAACTGCCCCATGTTCTGGCCGACCATCCCCATCCCGATCTTCTGGTCCAGCACCTTCTGCAGGTCCTCGGGCAGCGAAACGTTCTGCACCGTGACGCCCTCGAGCTTGAGGCCGAGCGCCGCGAACGAGGGGCCGGCGGCCGCCTCGAGCGCGCGGGCGAATTCGAGCTGGTTCGCCGCGAGGTCCAGGAACGGCACGCCGCTTTGCGCCACGGCGACCGAGATCTGCTGCAGCATCAGGCCGCGAAGCTGGCCGTCGATGTCGGCGGTCGTATAGCGCTCGCGCGTTCCGGCCACCTCGTTGTAGAAGAGCTTCGGATCGGCGACGCGGTAGACGAAGTTGCCGAAGGCGCGCAGGCGCACCGCGCCGAAGTCCTTGTCGCGGATCGTGATCGGCTGCTGCGTGCCCCAGCGCTGGTCGACCTGCCGCCGGGTGCTGAAGAAGACGACGTCACTCTTGAAGGGCGACTGGAACATCTTGTCCCAGTTGCGCAGGTAGGTGAGGATCGGGATCGTCTGCGTCGTCAGCGTGTAGCGCCCGGGGCCGAAGACGTCGGCGACCTTGCCCTCGTTGACGAACACCGCCATCTGCGATTCGCGGACCGTGAGCGAGCCGCCGTACTGGATCTCGTGGTCCATCATCGGGTAGCGCCACGCGAGCACGCCGTCGCCCTCCTCGGTCCACTCGAGGATGTCGATGAACTGCTTCCGGATGAAGTCGGTCAGGCTCATGGGTCCCCCTCGAGGATGCGGATGCTGCCGCCTGCCGCTGCCGGCGGCCGACCATGATAGTAGTCGGAGCCGCCGCGGCGGCCGGCCGCCGCGGCGGGCGTCGCGTGCGCCTCGGATCGGGCCGCACAGCCCGCACGTCGGCCATCGCCGCGCGTGCCGCGCCGCCGGCGACGCGGGGCGGCGCACCGGCCTGCTGCGGACGGCGTCGCGTTCCGCAAGCTCGTCGTGGAGCCGCTATGCTGCGCCGCCGCCCGCGAAGGGCCCCGAAACCGCGAAAGGCACGCATGTCACAAGCCCGTCACCCGACCCATCCGATCGATCCGATGTTCACGAGCCGCTGGTCGCCCCGCGCCTTCACCGACGAGGCGATCGATGCGCCGACGCTGCTGCGGTTCTTCGAAGCGGCGCGCTGGGCGCCCTCGGCGTCGAACAGCCAGCCGTGGCGCTTCGTCTACAGCCTCAACGGGTCGCCGAGCTGGGCGCCGTTCCTGGGCTTCCTGGTCGAGTTCAACCGCGAGTGGGCGCGCGGCGCCGCCGCGCTCGTCCTCGTCGTCTCGCGCAAGACCTTCGTGCCGGCCGGCGGCTCCGCCGCCGTCGCGACGGCGAGCCACTCGTTCGACACCGGCGCGGCCTGGATCAGCTTCGCGTTCCAGGCACAGCGCGACGGGTGGAGCACGCACGCGATGGGCGGATTCGACAAGGACCTGGCGCGTCGCTCGCTGGCGATACCGGACGACTACCACCTCGAAGCCATGGTCGCCGTCGGCCGGCGCGGCGACCCGGCCACGCTGCCCGACAAGCTGCGCCAGCGCGAACAGCCCAACGACCGCGTCCCGCTGGCGCGCCTCGTCGCGGAGGGTGAATTCGGCTTCCGCGACTGATCCGCCCCGAGCCGCCCGAGCCGTGGCCGGGCGAGGGCGCCCCGCGACGCGCCGCGAGCGGGGCGCGGGGTTTACAGTGGCGCACCTTTCACCGATCCACCGCGACTGCACCGACGATGTTCGGCACCTTCGAACGCCTGGTCGACCCCTACCCCGACGCGCTGCCGCCGCCGCCTCCGCGCGGACTCCTCGCGTTCGTCTGGGCCTGCTCGGCGGGGATGCGGCGCTATGTCGGGGCGATGACGCTGTGCACCGCGGTGCTGGGCGCGTTCGAGGCGCTGCTGTTCGCGATGCTGGGACACGTCGTCGACTGGCTCTCGAGCGTCGAGCCGGCGCGCCTGTGGTCGAACGAGAAGGCAAGCCTCCTCGCGCTCGCGGCGATCCTCGTCGCGAGCCCGCTGCTCGTCGCGCTGCAGACGCTGCTCAAGCACCAGGCGCTGTCCGGCAACTTCCCGATGCGCCTGCGGTGGAACTTCCACCGGATGATGCTCGGGCAGAGCATGGGGTTCTACCAGGACGAGTTCGCGGGACGCGTCGCGACGAAGGTGATGCAGACGGCGCTCGCGGTGCGCGACACGGTGCTGATCCTGGCCGACATCCTGGTCTTCATCGTCATCTACTTCGTGACGATGGGGCTCGTCGTCGCGAGCTTCGATGCCTGGATGCTGCTGCCGTTCTGCGGCTGGCTCGCGCTCTACGCGCTGGGCCTCCGCTTCTTCGTGCCGCGCCTCGGGCGCGTCGCGCAGGCGCAGGCCGACGCCCGTTCGCTGATGACGGGCCGCATCACCGACGCCTACGCCAACATCGCGACCGTGAAGCTGTTCTCGCACGCGCGGCGCGAGGCCGGCTACGCGCGCGCGGCGATGAAGGAGTTCATGGCGACGGTCCATGGCCAGATGCGGCTGGCGACCGGGTTCGAGGTCTCGGTCCACGCGCTGAACATGCTGCTCGTGATGTCCACCGTCGGCGTCGCGCTGCGGCTGTGGATGACCGGGCACGTCGGCGTCGGCGCGGTGGCCGCCGCGACCGCGATGGCGCTGCGGCTCAACGGCATCTCGCACTGGGTCATGTGGGAGATGACGATGCTCTTCGAGCACGTCGGCACGGTGCAGGACGGCATCGGGACGCTGTCGCGGCCGCCGGCGATCGTCGACCGTGCCGACGCCGCGCCGCTCCAGGTGACGCGCGGGGAAGTCCGCTTCGAGCAGGTCGACTTCGCCTACGACGGCGCGCGCCGCGTCATCGACCAGTTCTCGCTGCACATCCGCGCCGGCGAGCGGATCGGGCTCGTCGGGCGCTCCGGCGCCGGCAAGTCCACCGTCGTCAACCTGCTGCTGCGGTTCTACGATATCCCGTCGGGGCGGATCCGGATCGACGGCCAGGACATCGCCGGCGTCACGCAGGACAGCCTGCGGGCGCAGATCGGGATGGTGACGCAGGACACGTCGCTGCTGCACCGGTCGGTGCGCGACAACATCCTGTACGGCCGCCCGGACGCGACCGATGCGCAGATGATCGCCGCCGCCCGGCGCGCCGAGGCGCACGAGTTCGTCGTCGAGCTCGCCGACCGCGACGGGCGGCGCGGCTATGACGCGCATGTCGGCGAGCGCGGCGTGAAGCTGTCCGGCGGCCAGCGCCAGCGGATCGCGATCGCGCGGGTGATGCTGAAGGACGCCCCGATCCTGCTGCTCGACGAGGCGACGAGCGCCCTCGATTCCGAGGTCGAGGCGGTGATCCAGGCGAGCCTGTACCGGCTGATGGAAGGCAAGACCGTCGTCGCGATCGCGCACCGCCTGTCGACGATCGCCGCGATGGACCGCCTGATCGTGCTCGACAAGGGGCGCATCGTCGAGGAAGGCGACCATCGGACGCTGCTCGCCCGCGGCGGGCTCTACGCGCGCCTGTGGGCGCGCCAGAGCGGGGGCTTCCTCGGCGAGGACGCGGAGGACGACGCGCAGCAGGCGGCCTGATGTCCGCGCAGGTCTACTTCGACGCGTCGGGACGCCGTCTGGCCGAAGGCCGGCGGCTGGGCTGGATCGACGCCGTCGTCGTCGTCGCGATCCTGGTGCTGTTCGGGATCGTGCTGGTGCTGGGCGGCGACATGCGGGCCCGCTTCGACGAGCTGCACCCCCAGGTGATCGAGCTCGACGCCGCGCGCATCCCGTACTACACGGCACGCACGGTGCTGCGGATGTTCATCGCGTTCGGCTTCGCGCTGCTGTTCACGTTCGCCTGGGGCTACGCGGCCGCGAAGAACCCCCGCGCGCGGCGCATCATGCTGCCGGTGCTCGACATCCTGCAGTCGGTTCCGGTGCTCGGCTTCCTGTCGATCACGGTGACCGGCTTCCTCGCGCTGTTTCCCGGCAGCCTGCTCGGCGTCGAGTGTGCCAGCATCTTCGCGATCTTCACCGCGCAGGCGTGGAACATGACGTTCGGCTTCTACCACTCGCTGGTGACGATCCCGGCCGAGCTGCAGGAGGCCGCGCGCGTCTACAAGCTCAACGCCTGGCAGCGCTTCACGAAGGTCGAGCTGCCGTCGTCCGCGATCGGGCTGATGTGGAACTCGATGATGAGCTTCGGCGGCGGCTGGTTCTTCGTCGCGCAGAGCGAGGCGATCTCGGTGCTCAACAAGGACATCAAGCTGCCGGGACTCGGCTCGTACATCGCGACCGCCGCGGAAGCGGGGGATTCGCGCGCGACCGGCTACGCGATCGTCGCGATGGTCGTCACGATCGTCGTCCTCGACCAGCTGGTGTGGCGGCCCCTGATCGCGTGGGCGGAGCGCTTCAAGCTGGAGCAGACCGAGTCGCGCCAGGTTCCGACGTCGTGGGTGCTCGACCTGCTGCGCCGTTCGTTCCTGCTCGCGTGGCTGGCGCAGAACGTCGGCGAACGCGTCGCGCGCCTGTCGCGCCACGCGTCGTCCGCGGTCGCCGACGCCGCCGGCGTCGTCGCCGGCCGCACGCCGGCGCCGGCGCGGCGCCTGCTGCGGATCGCCGCGTGGATCGTCGCGGCGGCCGCGCTCGCCTGGCTGCTGCGCAGCGCGATCGCGATCGGCCGCGCCGTACGCACCGAGCTCACGCCGTCGGACATGCTGCGCGTCGTCGGCCTCGGCGTCCTGACGCTGCTGCGGGTGACGGCGATGACGGTGATCGCCACGCTGGTCTGGACGCCGATCGCCGTGTGGATCGGCTCCCGGCCGCGGGTCGCGCGCGTCGCGCAGCCGCTGGCGCAGATCGCCGCGTCGTTCCCGGTCAACATGACGTTCCCGGTCGTCGTCTCGCTGTTCATCGCGATGCGCCTGCCGATCAACTACGGCTCGGTCGTGCTGATGGCGCTCGGGACGCAGTGGTACATCCTGTTCAACGTGATCGCCGGCGCGATGGCGATCCCGACGGACCTCAACGAGGCGGCGCGCCTCTTCGGGCTGCGGCGCTGGCGGCTCTGGCGCACGCACATCATCCCGGCGATCTTCCCGTTCTGGGTGACCGGCGCGCTGACCGCGACCGGCGGCGCGTGGAACGCCAGCATCGTGGCCGAGGTGGCCACCTGGGGCAAGGACAAGCTCGTCGCCGACGGCCTGGGCGCCTACATCGCGCAGGTCACCGAGAAGGGCGACCAGCCGGCGATCTACTTCAGCATCGCCGTGATGGCGGTGTTCGTCGTCGTGATCAACCGGCTTTTCTGGCGCCGCCTGTACAACCTCGCCGAGCACCGCTTCAAGCTCGATTGACGACCCGACCCGGAACGCCCCGATGAGCCCGCCGCAGACCCCCACCGGAAACCCGGCGCCGGACGGCGCCGCGATGCCGCTGATCGAACTGAGGCACGTCTCGAAGTCCTACGCGACCGCGAGCGGCGGCCACATCACGGTCCTCGACGACATCAGCCTCGAAGTGCGTGACGGCGAGATGCTGGCGCTGCTGGGCCAATCCGGCTCCGGGAAGTCGACGATCCTGCGCCTGATGGCGGGCCTGACCGATCCGTCGCAGGGCGCCGTCCTGAGCCACGGAGACCAGCTCGAAGGGGTCAACCGCAGCCTCGCGATCGTGTTCCAGAGCTTCGCCCTTTACCCCTGGCTCACGGTGGCCGACAACGTCCAGGTCGGCCTGATCCAGCGTCGACTGGACGCCCGCCGCGAGCGCGAGGAGATCGCCGCGGCGCTCGAGCTGATCGGCCTGTCGGGCTACGAGAACGCCTACCCGAAGCAGCTGTCCGGGGGGATGCGCCAGCGCGTCGGGATCGCGCGGGCCATCGTCGCGCAGCCGGAGATCCTGTGCATGGACGAGGCGTTCAGCGCGCTCGACGTGCTGACGGCGGAAAACCTGCGCCGCGAGGTCGTCTCGCTGTGGCGGGATTCGCCGCACGACGCGCTGCGCAGCATCTTCTTCGTCACCCACAGCATCGACGAGGCCGTGACGATGGCGAGCCGCATCGTCATCATCTCGTCCAATCCGGGCCGCATCCGGCACGTCATCGAGAACACGCTGCCGTACCCGCGCGACCCGCAGTCCGATGCGTTCGCCGCGATGGTCGCGCAGGTCCACGACGCGATCACGAGCCTCGTGCTGCCGGACGAGCCGGCAGGCGCCGCCGCGACGCGCCCGGCGCAGCAGCCGACCGCCCCGGCGGCCGGCAAGCCGTCGGCGGCGGCGCCGGCGGCGGCCTCGAGCACGCGCGTCGAATCGATCCCCAACGTGCCGGTCGAAAGCATCCTCGGCCTGCTGGAAATCCTCAGCGAGAGCGACGAGGTCATCAACATCTTCGATCTGGGCGAGCGCATCGGCAAGGAGTTCGGCGACACGATCGCGATCGTGAAGGCGGCCGAGATGCTCGACCTCGTCGACACCCCGAAGAACGAAGTGATGATGACGCAGGTCGGCTGGTACTTCCTCGCCGCGCCCTTGCCCGCGCGCAAGACCCTCTTCCGGCAGGCGATCATGAAGCTTCGCCTGTTCCAGATCATCTGCGCGCGCCTGGAGGAGTCGCCGAACCGTCGCGTACCGGCCGCCGAGGTGCTGGAGGAACTCGCGACGCTGCTGCCGTACGACCAGCCGGGCAAGCTGCTCGAGACGATCGTCACCTGGGCGCGCTACGCCGGCATCTTCGACTTCCACCAGAAGACGAACATGATCGTGCCGCAGGAGGAGGACGAACCTTCGGATGACGCGGACGAGCCGGCCGGCGCGGACGGCGCCGGTTGAAGGCCGCGGGGCCGCGGGGCCACGGGCGACGTGCGCGGCGGCAAGTCCCCCGCTGGCGCGCCACGGCGCGATGTGCGCGACGCCGAGGCGTGATTACACTTGATCATTGACCCGCGGTTTCGCTGCCCGGAACATGAACGCGTTGTCGCCGCTGCTCGCGGTCGAGGACGTCCTGCTCGACGTCCAGGTCACCGACAAGACGGCGCTGCTGCGCACGGTCGGCGCGCGCCTCGCGCAGCGACATGCGATCGACGCCGCCGACGTCATCGACGCGCTGCTCGCCCGCGAGCAGCTCGGCTCCACGGCCATCGGCCACGGCGTTGCGGTGCCGCACGCGCGGATCCGGCGGCTGGCCGCCGCGGTGGCCGCCTACGCGCGACCGCACGCGCCGATCCCGTTCGATGCGCCGGACGGCAAGCCGGTCGGCCACGTGGTCGTCCTGCTCGTCCCGGCGCTGGCGGCCGACCAGCACCTGCGCCTGCTGGCGACGATCGCTGAACACCTTTCGGACGCCGGCTGCCGGCGCGGACTTGCCGATTGCGCGACCGCGGCGGCGGCGCGCGCGCTGCTGGTCGCCGAGCGGGAGCCGGGGGAAAACGAGGGCTGAGCATCGGATGCCGCGGGCGTTTGGGCGCGCTGCTGAAGATTCGCGTACCGCAAATCGCGCGCGCCACCTAAACTAAGGAGGTTCACACCGCCCGATGCCACGTGACGCCCCGAGGCCAACCATGACGCCCGCCGTTTCCCCTGCTGCCTCTCCAGCGACATCCCCGGGCCGGCGTGCGCGGCGCCTTGCGACGCCTGTCCGTTCCGCGCTCGCCGCCGCCGCTGCGATGGCCGCGGCCTGCGCGATGACCGGTTGCGCGATGCTTCCGGGGCCGTCGCCGCTGCCCGCGGCGCTCACCGACGAGGCCCTGGTCGCCGACGCGTCGGCGGCGCCGCTCGCGGCCTCGCAGGCCGCCGTCTTCACGGACAACGACCAGGCGTTCAAATCGAAGATCGACCTGATCCGGTCGGCGCAGTCGACGATCGACCTGGCGTACTACATCTACGCCGACGACTACAGTTCCTCGTACCTGACCCGCGAACTGATCGCGGCCGCGCAGCGCGGCGTCAAGGTCCGCGTCCTCGTCGACTACCCGACCAACTACGCGCGACTCGACCTGTTCTCGATGATGGAGCGCCTCGGCAACCAGGGCCGCGGCTCGCTCGACGTGCGCCTCTACGGGCGCCCGACGCGCAACATCGTCGAAGACGCGGTGTACGTGACGATGGGCTGCAACGACACGGGCCAGGCCGCACCGGCAGGGCAAGCCGCGCCGGCGCCCGGAAAGTGCGCAGCCGACAAGCTGGCCCGCGTCGCGAAGCTTTTCGCCGACGAGACGATCGGCGGCCAGCCTGCCGCGCCGCGCGACATCTCCGACCTCGATGTCGGCGACTCCGGGCTGTTCCTGTCGGGCTACTACGCGAAGCGGCCGGACGTGATGGCGCTTGCGGTCGAGCAGGGACAGGGGATCGACCCGGCGCAGTGGCTGCAGCAGGGCAGTACGCTGACCCCGCAGCAGAAGCAGCAGCTCGGCAAGCTGGCGGGCATCTTCGTGCGGGCGCACACCGGCAGCCAGTTCCAGCGCGTCCAGGCGCGCGCCGAACTGCTGATGGCCGAGGTCCTCGATGGCCGTGAGCTCGCGCCGCTGAAGGAGCAGCTCTCGGAACTGCTGCCGGTCGGGCGCCTGAAGGACCCGGACGAGACGCGCGACTGGGACCACCTCACGGACTATTCGCACCACAAGCTGCTGCTCGTCGACGGCCGGCGCGTCCAGATGGGCGGCCGCAACGTCGAGGATTCGTATCACATGCATCCGAATCCGCTGACGCGGAAGTACGTCTTCATGGACACCGACATCGAGGCCGACCTGACCTCCGGCGGCCCGGCCCTCGTCGACGCGTTCTCCGCGCTGTGGACCTTCGACCGGATGGTCGCGCCGCTCGCCGAAGTGAGGCAGCACGCGCCGAACGACTTCGTCGCGAACGAGGCGGCCTACGACGCGGCGGAGAAGGCCTGCGGCACGACCCCGGCAAAGCCGAACGCCGACTGCGTCGAGCGCGAGTTCGCGACCCGCGCGGTGGCGCTGGACCAGCGCATCACGGAGCAGGCGGCGCAGATGGAGCAGCGCGCGCAGCAATACCTGACCGCGTATGCGCCGACGATCGGGGCATCGCCGACGCCGACGCTCGCCGTCGACAGCGGCGCCCTGCTCGCGTTCGTCGAGAACCTGCCGTTCGACCGCCGGCTTGCGCCGGCGCAGCGGGTGCGAACTTACGGGGCGAAGGCCGGCGACGAGGCGGGCGGCGGCAAGGCGATCGCCGACGCCTGGGTGCGTTCGATCGCCGACACGTGCCGCGCCGCGACGGCGGCCGAGCCGCGACGGATCATCCTGCACAACGCGTATTTCTTCCCGGCGGCGAACCTCACGTTCGCAGTCGCGCGCGCGATGAACGGCGACCTCGACTGCTCGCACGTCACGGTGACCGTGCTCACGAATTCGATCGCGACGACCGACCTCAACGTCGTGAACCTGTTCGCGCGCCATGCGCTGAAGGCGTTCGCCGACGCCATCGGACAGGAGGGCGATCCGGTGCGCCGCGCGCATTTCCACTACCTCGAATACAACAAGCCGGCGGCCGCCGCCAACCTGTCGCTGCACACGAAGGTGTCGGTGCTCGGCGACACGATCGCGATCGGGTCCGCCAATTTCGACGTCCGCAGCTTCATGATGGACAGCAACGACGTGATGTTCGTCCGGCACGCGCCGGCGCTCGTGCGCGACTACACGAGCTTCTTCGACTCGATCACCGCGGAAGCCGGCCGCGTCAACGACCTGACCGCCTACTTCCAGACGGCGTCGCGCGACGACATGAAGAAGGAGGACCTGGCGCAGTTCCGCGCGCTGCTGTCGAAATACCACGTCGATCGCTTCCTCGACGAGCAGAAGCGGCAGCAGCTCGAGCAGCTCTTCCTGCAGTCGCTGGACAAGGCCTACGAACTGACGCTGGCGTCGATCGACGTGAAGAAGTCGGACGCGGATCGGCGCGCGGCGCAGGACCAGTTCAACGAGCTGTTCAAGCCGATCTGAGGGCCTCCCGCCCGCCCCCTCCCCACGCCGTTGCCGCTTCGCGAGCGTCGCCCTTCTACACCGCGCGCGGATTGCGCTCCTCGAATCCGCGCTGGTGCCAGTACGGATACGTCAGCGTCGTCGCGCTGGCCTCGTCCAGCCGCTTCACCTGCTCCGCCGTGAGGCTCCAGCCGACCGCGCCGAGGTTGTCGCGCAGCTGCTGTTCGTTGCGGGCGCCAATGATCACCGAGGCGACGGTCGGGCGCTGCAGCAGCCAGTTGAGGGCGACCTGCGGAACCGTCCGGCCGGCCTGCGCGGCCACCGCCTCCAGCGCATCGACGACACGGAACAGCAGCTCGTCGGCCACCGGCGGGCCGGCGTCGGCGGTCTTGTGCAGGCGGCTTTCCGCCGGCAGCGGCGCGCCGCGACGGATCCGTCCGGTCAGGCGACCCCAGCCGAGCGGGCTCCAGACCACCGCCGAGACGCCCTGGTCGATGCCCAGCGGCATCAGCTCCCATTCGTATTCGCGTCCGACCAGCGAGTAGTACGCCTGGTGCGCGACGTAGCGGGGCAACCCGTCGCGTTCGGCGATCGCCAGCGACTTCATCAGGTGCCAGCCGGAGAAGTTCGAGACGCCGACGTAGCGGATCTTGCCGGCGCGGACGAGCACGTCGAGCGTCTGCAGCACTTCCTCGATCGGCGTCATCGCGTCGAAGCCGTGGAGCTGGAACAGGTCGATGTAGTCCGTCCGCAGGCGCCGCAGCGACGCCTCGATCGTGCGCATCAGGTGATGCCGCGACGAACCGACGTCGTTCGGTCCGTCGCCGAAGCGGAACGTGGCCTTCGTCGAGACCAGCACCTTGTCGCGGCGGCCGGCGATCGCCGCGCCCAGGACCTCCTCGGCGAGGCCGTTGGAATAGATGTCGGCGCTGTCGAACATCGTCAGGCCGGCCTCGAGGCAGATGTCGACGAGCCGCGAAGCGCCCTGCGCATCGGTCGAGCCCCAGGCGCGGAAGAAGTCGTTGCCGCCGCCGAACGTTCCGGTGCCGAGGCTGAGGACCGGAACCTTGAAGCCGGAAGCGCCGAGCTGTCGGTATTCCATCATGCGTTCCTTTGCGTGGGAGTCGGGAAGATCGTGGCCGGCGCGATTCTGGCACGCGCCGCGGCGCGCCCGCGGCCGGTGTATCGTCCGCGGGCAGGGGCTACACGCAGGAGCCGGGCCATGACGCGCTGTTCGCCAGGGGCATTCGCCGACCGGGCTTCGGTCGGAGCAGGGTTGACCACGTCGGCGTGGATCGCCGTGCTCGCCATCGCCGCCGTCGCGGCGACGTTCTCCACGGCGGCGCAGCCGGTGGCGGGGGACAAGGCCCCGGGCTTCCATCTCACCGACGTCGACGGGCACCCCGTCGCGCTCGAGCAGTTTCGCGGAAAATTCGTCGTCCTCGAGTGGAACAACCCCGGTTGCCCGTTCGTCGGCAAGCACTACCGAAGCGGCAACATGCAGTCGCTGCAGGCGCGGGAGACGGCGGCCGGCGTCGTCTGGCTGACGATCAATTCGACGAACCCGGGGCACGCCGACTACGAGACGCCGGCCCAATGGGCCGCGTGGATAGGCGCGCAACGCGGCGCGGCGTCGGACTGGCTGCCGGACCCGCAGGGCGGGGTCGGACGCAGCTACCGCGCGAAGACGACGCCGCAGATGTTCGTGATCGATCCCGGCGGCACGATCGTCTATTCCGGCGCGATCGACGACCGGCCGAGCACCGACGTCGCCGACATCGCCGGCGCGCGCAACTACGTCGAGCAGGCGCTGCGCGAGGCCCGGGCCGGCAAGCCCGTCAGCACGCCGTCGACGGTTCCCTACGGCTGCAGCGTCAAGTACGGCTGAGGAGGTATCCGTGCCAACCGCTTTCCTGTCGTCGAGCGCCCGGTGACCTTTACGGGATCGTGGCTGCCGTCGTGGCCGCTGCTCGCGGCCTTCCTGGCCGCGAGCCTCGTCCTCGCGGTGACACCGGGGCCGGGCGTCTTCTACATCGTCACGCGCACGCTGGCGCAGGGCCGTCGCGCGGGCCTCGCATCGGTCGGCGGCGTTGCCGCCGGGAACCTGGCCAACGGCATCGCCGCGATCGCCGGCCTCGCGGCGGTCTTCGCGGTCTCGGCGTTCGCTTTCACGGTCGTCAAGTTCGCCGGGGCGGCCTACCTCATCATCCTCGGCGTGCGTGCGCTGCGGCATGCTGACGCGGCGCCGCCGCCGGCCCGCTTCGACCGCTCGCCGCCGTGGAAGATCCTGCGCGACGGTTTCTTCGTCGCGCTGCTCAATCCCAAGACCGCGATCTTCTTCGCGGCGTTCCTGCCGCAGTTCATCCCACCGGGCGCCGATCCGGGACGCCAGGGCATCGCGCTGGCCGCGATCTTCGTCGCGCTGGCGGCGACGACCGACTGTGCCTATGCCTTGGCGGCCAGCCGCATCGCGCCGCGACTGCTCGCGTGGCGCGGCGCGCGACGGGCCGGTCGCCTTCTCACGGCCACCGCGTTCATCGGGCTCGGCGTGTTCACGGCCGCCGGATCGCATCGCCCGCGGTGATGGTCATGCCCGGCGCGACGTCGGCGGACCCGATCGTCCGCGTTGCCGGGCTCCGGAAGACCTACGCCTCCGGCCTGCGCGCGCTCGCCGGCATCGACCTGGACGTGCAGCGGGGCGAGATCTTCGCGCTGCTCGGCCCGAACGGCGCCGGCAAGACGACGCTGATCAACGTCATCTGCGGGATCGTCACGCCGAGCGCCGGCACGGTCCTCGCCGATGGACACGACATCGTGCGCGACTATCGCGCCGCGCGCTCGGCGATCGGCCTCGTCCCGCAGGAGCTCACGACGTCGGCCTTCGAGACCGTCTGGGACACGGTCACGTTCAGTCGCGGCCTGTTCGGCAAGGCTCCCGACGCCGGCCATGTCGAGGCCGTCCTGCGGCGGCTGTCGCTGTGGGACAAGCGGCGCGCGCGGATCATGACGCTGTCGGGCGGCATGAAGCGGCGCGTGATGATCGCGAAGGCGCTCAGCCACGAGCCGCGGATCCTCTTCCTCGACGAGCCGAGCGCCGGCGTCGACGTCGAGCTGCGACGCGACATGTGGGCGATGGTCCGCGGCCTGAAGGAAAGCGGCGTCACGATCATCCTGACGACCCACTACATCGAGGAGGCCGAAGAGATGGCCGACCGCGTCGGCATCATCGACAAGGGCGAGATCGTCGTCGTCGAGGACAAGGCGACGCTGATGCGGCGCCTCGGGAAGCGGCGCCTCGTGCTGCACCTGCAGCAGCGTCTCGACGCGGTTCCCGACGCCCTCGCGAGTCCCGGGCTCGGGCTTGCCGCCGACGGGACCGAACTCGTCTACACGTACGATTCGCATGCCGACGGCGCCGGCGTCGCGCAACTGCTGCGGCGCCTCGGTGAACTCGGGCTCGACTGCTCCGACCTGCACACCGAGCAGAGCTCGCTCGAGGACATCTTCGTCGACCTCGTGCACGATTCGCAGCGGGGATCCCGGTGAACCTCCACGCGATCCGCGCGATCTACGGCTTCGAGCTGGGCCGGATGTGGCGCACGCCGCTGCAGAGCATCGCTTCGCCGGTGATCGCGACATCGCTCTATTTCGTCGTCTTCGGCTCGGCGATCGGGTCGCGGATGTCGCGCATCGACGACGTCGGCTACGGCGCCTTCATCGTCCCGGGCCTGATCATGCTCACGGTGCTCACCGAGAGCATCTCCAATGCATCGTTCGGCATCTACATGCCGCGGTTCACCGGGACCATCTACGAGATCCTGTCGGCGCCCGTCTCGGCGTACGAGATCGTCGTCGGTTTCGTCGGCGCCGCCGCGACGAAATCGCTGGTACTGGGCGCGATCATGCTGGCGACGGCGAGGCTCTGCGTCGACTTCTCGATCGCGCATCCGTTCTGGATGCTCGTTTTCCTGGCGCTCACGTCGGTGACGTTCAGCCTGTTCGGATTCCTGATCGGGATCTGGGCCGACGGCTTCGAGAAGCTGCAGGTCGTACCGGCGCTTGTCGTGACGCCTCTCGCGTTCCTCGGCGGCAGCTTCTATTCCATCGACATGCTGCCGGCGCCGTGGCGGACCCTGACGCTCTTCAATCCCGTCGTCTATCTCGTCAGCGCGTTCCGCTGGAGCTTCTACGGGGTCGCCGACGTCGGCATCGGCCTGAGCATCGCGATGACGGCGGTGTTCATGCTGACGTGCCTGGCGCTCGTCGGGCTCGTCTTCCGCACCGGCTACCGCCTGAAAAACTAGCCCTTCCGGGGTCCACCCCTCCGGGGTCAGAGCGTGCAATGTCGCATCGACAGCCCCAAATGCGACAGCGCACGCTCCGACCCCGGCGAAGGATCGCTGATCCTTGGCACGGAAATGGCTTCCCAAACGAGGGAAAATTGACCATCCGGTTAACTTTTCGGCACGCCGCCGGCTGCTCGCGTTCGGCCCGGCGCGCCGTTTCCCGATGAATTCCTCCGATCCTGTTGCCGCGCTCGCGGCCGGCGAACGCCCGGCGCAAGGCCCGCCGCCGCTGCGGCGCGCCGTCGAGGTGCAGCGCGCGAGCGTCGTGTACCCGGCGGCCGACGCGCCGGTCCACGCGCTGCGCGAGGTCGACCTCAACGTCGACGAGGGCGAGTTCATCGCGCTGATCGGCCCGTCCGGTTGCGGCAAGACGACGCTGCTGCGCGTCATCGCCGATCTGGAGCCGATCACGTCCGGCACGGTGCGCGTCAACGGGATGTCCCCGCGCGAAGCCCGTCTCGCGCGGGCCTACGGCTACGTCTTCCAGGCGCCGGCGCTGTTTCCCTGGCGGACCGTCCTCGCCAACGTCATGCTGCCGCTGCAGATCCAGCGGCGGCCCGCGGCGACCTGCAAGGCGATTGCGCTCGAGCACCTCGCTCGCGTCGGACTGGCCGGCTTCGAGCGGAAATATCCGTGGCAGCTCTCCGGCGGGATGCAGCAGCGCGTGTCGATCGCGCGCGCGCTCGGTTTCGAGCCGCGGATCCTGATGATGGACGAGCCGTTCGGCGCCCTCGATGAAATCACGCGCGATCGCCTCAACGAGCAACTGCAGCAGTTGTGGCAGCGCGAGCGGCGCACGGTGCTCTTCGTCACGCATTCGATCGCCGAGGCCGCTTACCTGGCGACCCGGATCGTCGTCATGTCGCCACGCCCCGGCCGGATCGTCCGGATCATCGACTCGCCGCTGCCGGACGAGCGCCACCTCGGGCTGCGCGACAGCCCGGAGTTCGTCGCCGTCGCGCACGCGCTGCGCGAGGCCCTCGCCGAAGGCCACGACGATGCCGGCGACGAATAGGACGTCGCCGTCGCCGCTTCGGGCAGCGATGCCGGTCGCGGTCATCCTCGCGGCGGCCATCATCGCGTGGTACGCCTTGGCTGTCGCGCTGAATGCGTCCGGCGCGATCGAGCGCGTGCTCGGTCTCCGCGACGCGCCCTGGAACTGGCGCGACCTCGTCGAGGCCACGCTGTCGATGCAGCGGCCCGTGCTGCCGGCGCCGCACCAGGTCGCGCGGGACATCGGCGCGAGCCTGCTCGACTGGCCGCTCGACTCGCCGCGGAATCTCCTCTTCCACGTCGGGATCACCGCGGCGGCAACCGGCGTCGGATTCGCTCTCGGCGCGCTGCTCGGGCTGCTGCTGGCCACGCTGATCGTCCACTCGCGCACGCTCGATCGGGCGCTGCTGCCGTGGATCGTCGCGTCGCAGACCGTCCCGGTGCTGGCGATCGCGCCGATCGTCCTCGTGATCCTCGGCAGCCTTGGCGTCACCGGTCTCGCGCCGAAGGCGGTGATCGCGATGTACCTGTGCTTCTTCCCGGTCACCGTCGCGACGGTCCAGGGACTTCGATCCCCGCAGCGCAGCGAGACCGAGTTGATGCGCACCTATGCGGCGACGCGCTGGCAGGAGTTCTGGCTGCTGCGCGTTCCTTCGTCGCTGCCGTTCCTGATGCCGTCGCTGCGCGTCGCGGTCGCCGCCGGCCTTGTCGGCGCGATGGTCGCCGAACTGCCGACCGGCGCGCAGGCGGGGTTGGGGGCGCGGCTGCTGACCGGGTCGTACTACGGGAACACGGTGCAGATCTGGTCCGCGCTCGTCATGGCCGCCCTGCTCGGGCTCGCGCTCACGTCGGCGGTCGGCGTACTGGAGCGCCTCGCGCTCCGGCATCGGGGCCGGTGATGGCGCGACCCTGGCGCGGACGCGCCGCGACGCTGGCGATGGTCGCGCTGGTCGGCGCCGCGGCCGGCGGTTTCGCGTTACGGCCGGCCGCGCGCGGCGAAATCACGCCGTCCGGCATGTTCTGGGTCGGCCTCGCCGTCATCGCGGTCCTCGCGGCGTCGACGGTGCGCCGGTGCGCCGCGCTCGACGATTCCCGGCTGGCGAGAACGCTGACGATGGCGCTGTTCGGCGCCTGGATCCTGTACTTCTGGCAGGTGCTCGTGACCGCGCTGGACGTCCCGAAGGTGCTGCTGCCGGCACCGCTGCAAATCATCTCGATGTTCGTCGCTCAATTGCCGGTGCTTGGCCGCGACTTCACGCAGACGGTGCTGAAGTCGGTGCTGGCGGGATGGGCGCTGGGCTGCGGACTGGGATTTTCCGTCGGCGTCGCCATCGACCGGCTGCCGTTCCTGCAGCGCGGACTGCTGCCGCTCGCCGCGCTCACGAGCACCGTGCCGCTGGTGGGCGTTGCGCCGATCGCCGTCATGTGGTTCGGCTTCGACTGGCCCTCGAAGGCCGCCGTCGTCGTGCTGATGACATTCTTCCCGATGCTCGTCGCGACGCTGGCGGGGTTGCAGGCGGCCGGGCGCTCGGAGCGCGAACTGATGGTGAGCTACGCGGCAGGCTACGGGCAGACGCTGCTGCAGCTGCGGCTGCCGGCCGCGCTGCCGTTCATCTTCAGCGCGTTGAAGGTGAACGCGACGCTGGCGCTGATCGGCGCGATCGTCGCGGAGTTCTTCGGCTCCCCGACCGTCGGCCTCGGATTCCGGATCTCCACCGAGGCGTCGAAGATGAACATGCCGCTCGTCTGGGCGGCAATCGTGGTCGCGTCGCTGGCCGGCTCCGGGATCTACGCGATCCTGGTTCAGGTGGAGCGACGCGTGACTTTCTGGCATCCGTCGGTACGCGGCTGACGATGGCGCCGCCCGCGCGCCGACGGACATTTCTCAACCGAAGGAGAGGTCGATGACGACGAGGGGAAGGTTCGCGGTGAAATGGCTTGCGGCGTTCGGCGTGGCATGCGGGCTCGGCACGGGCGGCGCGGCGCAGGCGGCCGACGCGGTCACGGTGCAGCTCAAGTGGGTCCCGCAGGCGCAGTTCGCCGGCTACTACGTCGCGCAGGCGAAGGGCTACTACAAGGAGGCCGGCCTCGACGTGACGATCAAGCCCGGCGGGCCGGACATCTCGCCGGTCCAGGTGATCGCGGGCAACGGCGCCGACGTCATCGTCAACTGGATGCCCGACGCGCTCGCCGCGCGCGAAGCCGGCGTCCCGCTCGTCAACGTGGCGCAGATCTTCAACCGCTCCGGCCTGATGCTCACCTGCAGGAAGTCCAGCGGCATCGCGGCGCCGAAGGATTTCAAGGGCAAGACGCTCGGCGTCTGGTTCAGCGGCAACGAGTACCCGTTCCTCAACTGGATGGGCAAGCTCGGGCTGAAGCCGGACACCGACATCAAGGTCCTGAAGCAGGGCTTCAACGTCGATCCGCTGCTGCAGAACCAGGCCGCCTGCATCTCGACGATGATCTACAACGAATACTGGCAGGTCGTCGACGCCGGCATCAAGGAAAGCGACCTCGTCACGTTCTTCTACGAGGACCAGGGCGCCGCGACCCTGGAGGACGGCCTCTACGCGCTGGAGCCGAAACTGAAGGACCCGGCATTCGTCGCGAAGCTGGCCAAGTTCCTGAAGGCGACGTTCAAGGGCTGGAACGACGCGGTGAAGAACCCGGAGGAAGCGGCGAAGATCGTCGTCGCCGCCGATCCGTCGGGCAGCGCGACCGTCCCGGTGCAGAAGCGGCAGATGGAGAACGTCGCGAAGCTCATCACGACCGCCGGGACGCCGAAGATCGGGTACCTCGAACCCGCGGCCTACGAACGCACGGTCAAGGTCCTGCTGAGCGGCGGCAGCTCACCGGTGATCAAGAAGGATCCGGGCCCGGCGGCGATGACGCACGCGGTCTGGGAACTCGCCAGCAAGTGAGCCGACGCGCCGCAGGCGCGGAGTCGGCGGCGAACCGTCACCGCAGACCGCCGACCGCGGCGGCCGCGACCGCCGCGGTCGCCGCGCATGCGCAAGGCAAGGGCCAGATCCGGCGCGCCAACGAGGCGCGCATCGCCGATGCCGCCGAGCGCGTCTTCGCGCGCGCCGGGCTCAACGGCGCGACGATGCTGGAAATCGCCGCCGAGGCCCGGCTGCCCAAGGCGAACCTGCACTACTATTTCGGCAGCAAGCCGTCGCTGTACCGGGCGGTCCTGACGCGGACGCTGCAGGGCTGGCTCGTGCCCGCCGACGTGATCCACCGGGAGGCGGAGCCGCGCGCGGCCCTGGAGGCCTATATCCGCGCGAAAATGGCCATGTCGTTCGAGCGCCCGGACGCCTCCCGCGTCTTCGCGAACGAGCTGCTGCACGGCGCGCCCGTGCTGCGCGACGTGCTGCGCGATGAACTGCGCGCGCAGATCCGGCACAAGGCGGCCGTCATCGACGGGTGGATAGCCGCCGGACGGATGGCCCCGGTCGACAGCACGCACCTCTTCTTCACGATCTGGGCAGCGACGCAGACCTATGCCGATTTCGAGGTCCAGGTCTGCGCGGTGCTGGGCCGCGACACGCTCGATGCCCGCCAGCGGAAGCGGGCGACGGATCATGTCGTGACCCTGCTGTTGCGAGGTTGCGGCCTGGAGCGGGTATCCGCGGCCGCGCCCGGCACCCGGGCGAGCCCGGCGCGTCGCGCCATCCAGGCGACGAATCGACGATTTCCTGCATCGAAGGAGGCCTAGTTGCCGAAGATCGACCTGGCCGCCGTGGCCTCGCGATCGGGTTCCGGCTACCCCAAGCCCTTCGACGCGCCGTGCGCGGCTCGCACGCGGCAGCGTCTCGGCCAAGTCGGCGGCCTGCGCGATTTCGGCGTCAACCGGATGACGCTGCCGCCGGGCGCCTGGTCCAGCCAGCGCCACTGGCACAGCCACGAGGATGAATTCGTCGTTGTGCTGCAGGGCGAGGTGACGCTCGTCGAAGACGGCGGCGAAACCTTGCTGCGCCCCGGCGACTGCGCGGCGTTCCCGAAGGGCAGCGGCAACGGCCACCATCTGATCAACCGCTCCGCCGCGCCCGCCGTCTACCTGGAGGTCGGTTCGCGGCACCCCGACGATCTCACGACCTGTTCCGACATCGACATGATGAGCTCGAATGCCGATGGAAGGTTCGTGCACAAGGACGGGACGCCGTATCCGGATCCGTAGCACGAATTGGGAGCGGGGCGGGGGTGGGGGAGCGGGTCGGGCATGCGCGCCGCATCTACCTCGCGCACTGCCCCTGCTTCTCGAACCAGTAGACGACGTTGCCCGCGACGACGATGCTGCCTGAGACGACGGCCGTCGCGGCCGCGACCGCGCCGGTCGCGACGAGCACCGCCACGCAACCCTGGTTGGCGCAGCTTCCGAACGAGCCGATCTGCGCGACCTGGAGCGACATGTGCCGCGCCTCGATGCGGCAATCGGCGTCGTAGATCGTCGTCGTCTGCGGGACGACGATGCACGCGGCGAGCGTGCACGGCACCGCGAACGCGACGGCAGCGCGGCGTGCGCGGCGCGGACTCAAGACACGCCGTCGAAGAAGTCGACGACGCCGGTCTCGAGCGAATATTCGGCCCCGACGACGACTAGCCCATCGCTCTGGTTCAGCTGCTCGATCACCTGCGAGCCGTGCCGCAGGTGATCGGCCGATGCCCGGATGTTGGCCCGGACGGCCTGCCGGACCAGCACGTCAGGATGGCAGGCCGCGTCGGTCGCGAGCAGCGGCTCGACCGACGGACGGATCCGGTTGACGATCATCCGCAGGTTGCGCGACTGGTCCTGCGCCGGCCGCCCGAGTTCCTCGATCGTCGCCAGCACGGCACCGCACATCGAATGCCCGAGCACGACGACCAGCCGCGTCTTGTACCGCTCCGCCGCGAACTCGACGCTGCCGACCTGCGACGGCGCGACGATGTTGCCGGCGACGCGGATCACGAACAGGTCGCCGAGGCCCTGGTCGAAGATCAGTTCCGCCGGCACCCGTGAATCGGAACAGCCCAGGATGATCGCGAACGGATTTTGCCCCAGGGCCAGCTCGCGCCGCCTCGAGTCGCTCGAATGCGCATCGCGCCGCCCGGCTTCGGCGACGAAGCGCTGGTTGCCCTCGCGCAGGCGCTGCAACGCCTCCTCGGCGGGAATCATCGGTCGACGGGTCCTTGTCGCGCGCGTTCATCGCGGGATTCAGGCGGCGACACCGGCGCGCTCCAGCATCGCATGCAGCAGGACGTTGCAGCCCGCGGTGATGTGCTCCGGCTGCGCGTCCTCGATCTCGTTGTGGCTGATGCCGTCCTTGCACGGGATGAAGATCATCCCCGCCGGCGCCAGCCGCGCCATGTAGACCGCGTCGTGCCCGGCGCCGGATACGCAAGGCATCGAAGAATAGCCGAGCTTCTCCGCGGCGCGCGCGACGGCGCCGACGCAATCGGGATGGAAGGGTTGCGCCGGGTAGTGCGACACCTGCTCGATCGCGATCGACAGGCCGGATTCGGCGGCGAGCCGCGCGCCGAAGGCGCGGATGTCGGCATCCATGCGGTCCACCAGCTCGTCGCTGACGTTGCGCAGGTCGATCGAGAATTTCACGCGGCCCGGGATGACGTTGCGGCTGTTCGGATGCACCTGCACCATCCCTACCGTGCCGCGTCCGTGCGGCGGATAGCGGTGCGCGAGGGCGACGACCTCCTGCATCAGCCGCGTCGCCACCTGCAGGGCATCGCGCCGCAGCGCCATCGGCGTCGGTCCGGCGTGCGCTTCCATGCCCGTCACGGTGCAGTCGTACCAGCGGATGCCGAGCACGGCCTGCACGACGCCGATCGTCCTGCCATGGTCCTCCAGCACCGGTCCCTGCTCGATGTGCGTCTCGAAGTAGACGCCGATCGGATGCCGCCCGGGCTCCTCCGGGCCGATGTAGCCGATCCGCTCCAGCTCGTCGCGGACGGTCCTGCCGTCGACATCGCGCGCGGCGTAGGCGTGCTCCAGCGTGAACGCGCCGCCGAAGACGCCGGAACCCATCATCACCGGAACGAAGCGCGAACCCTCCTCGTTCGTCCAGAACGCGACCTCGATCGGCGCCTCGGTGAGGATCCGGTGGTCGTCCAGCGTGCGTACGACCTCGAGCCCGGCAAGAACGCCGTAGTTGCCGTCGAACTTCCCGCCGGTCGGCTGCGTGTCGATGTGACTTCCGGTCACCACGGGCGGCAGGTCGGGGTTGCGCCCGGCGCGCCGCATGAAGACGTTGCCGATCCGGTCGATCGTCACCGACAGGCCGCTGGCGCGCGCCCAGCCGATCACGAGGTCGCGGCCCTGGCGATCGAGGTCGGTCAGCGCGAGGCGGCAGACGCCGCCCTTCGGCGTGGCGCCGATCCGCGCCAGGTCCATCAGCGATCGCCACAGCCGGTCGCCGTCGACCCGCAGGCCCTCGACGGCCGGTGCGGGCATGGTCAAATGTGCGTTCATGCGGTGACCTCCTGACCTCCGGGGATCGATCCGGCGCGAATCAGCGCGCGACGGCCTGGGGCGCCGACAGCGCCGCGCGTCGCGCCAGCGCGTCGAAACCCGGCGCGAATGGCGGACGACGGACATAGCGGCCGGCGCCGCGTTCCGCCCGCAGGTCGCCGTCGACCCAGGCAAGGCGCCCTGCGCTCACCGTATGGCTGGCACGCCCACGCACGGTGCGGCCTTCGAAGATGTTGAAGTCGTTCGCCGAGTGATGGGTCCGCGCCGACAGCGTCTGCGTCGCCTGCGGGTCCCAGACGACGACGTCGGCATCCGCGCCGGCACCGAGGTAGCCCTTGCGGGGATAGATATTGAAGATGCGGGCCGCGTTGGCCGACGTGACGGCCACGAACTCGCTCGGCGTGAAGCGTCCGCGGCCGACGCCGGCATCCCACAGCACCGCGAGGCGCTCCTCGACGCCGCCGGTGCCGTTGGGCGTCTTCGTGAAGTTCGCGCGCCCCATCGCCTTCTGTTCGGCGCAGAACGTGCAATGGTCGGTCGCCGTCGTCTGCAGTTGCCCCGACTGCAGCCCGCGCCACAGCGCCTGCTGGTGCTCCGGCGCGCGGAACGGCGGACTCATCACGTGAGCCGCCGCGAACGCGAGGTCGGGATGCCGGTAGACGCTGTCGTCGATCAGCAGGTGGCCCGCGAGGACCTCGCCGTAGACGCGCTGGCCGCGCCCGCGCGCGCGCGCGATCGCGTCGGCCGACTCCGCGCACGAGACGTGGACGACGTAGATCGGCACGCCGAGGACGTCGGCGATCGCGATGGCCCGCTGCGCCGCCTCGGCCTCGACGGCCGGCGGCCGCGACAGCGGATGGCCTTCGGGCCCGGTGATGCCGCGCGCGACCAGTTCCTGCTGCAGCAGGAAGACGAGCTCGCCGTTCTCCGCGTGCACGGTGGGCATCGCGCCGAGTTCCAGCGCGCGCCGGAAGCTGCGCACCAACGTCTCGTCGTCGGCCATGATCGCATTCTTGTACGCCATGAAGTGCTTGAAGCTGTTGACGCCCTCCTCGCGCACGAGCGTTCCCATGTCGCGATGCACGCTGTCGTCCCACCAGGTGACGGCGACGTGGAAGCCGTAGTCGGTCGCGGCCTTCTCGGCCCATCCGCGCCACCCGCGGTACGCGTCCATCAGCGGCTGGCGCGGGTCCGGAATCACGAAGTCGATGATCGACGTCGTCCCGCCGGCCAGGGCGGCCGCCGTCCCGGAATAGAAATCGTCCTTGGCCACGGTGCCCATGAACGGCAGCTGCATGTGCGTGTGCGGATCGATGCCGCCGGGCATCACGTACTGGCCGCCGGCATCGACGACGATCGCGCCCGTCGGCGCCTCCACGCGCTCGGCCACGTCCTGGATGCGCCCGTCGACGCACAGCACGTCGGCACGGAACTCGCGGTCGGCATTCACGACGGTGCCGCCGCGGATGAGGATCGGTTTCATCGTCGGGCCCTCCTCTGCAATTCGCTCGGCATTCTCGCGGAAGGCGGGGGCCGCCGCCGACGCCCCCTTTGCGTGACGGGCCGGGTCAGTCGCCGCGCGCGGGGCGCGCCAGGCGCGCCGGATTGTTCCGGTGCGTCGTCCAGTCCGCCGCTGACGCGGGCACGGCGCGCCCGGTGCGCGCGTCGATCTCGCCGGGGGCGAGCGTCCTCATCGTGATGCACTCGGGCACCGGACAGACGGCGACGCACAGGTTGCAGCCGACGCAATGCGCTTCGTCGACCTCGAAATGCCGCGCGCCGTCGCGTTGCGACGTGATCGCCTGGTGCGACGTGTCCTCGCACGCCACATG
The DNA here is from genome assembly GCA_035524275.1 of Burkholderiaceae bacterium. GTDB lineage: Bacteria > Pseudomonadota > Gammaproteobacteria > Burkholderiales > Burkholderiaceae_F > DATKPC01. Next base: position 34,967 of record DATKPC010000133.1, on the reverse strand, counting down.
GCAACGGCCGCAGCCGATGCACGTCACCGGGTCGATCACGGCCTTGCCGACGACGTTGAGGTCCAGGTGTTGCCACTCGACGACGCTCGGCAGTGCACGGCCGCGCACCTCGTCAAGCGACGCGAAGCCTCGCTCCTCCAGGTAGTTCGACAGGCCGTCGATCATCTCGGCGACGATGCGGAAGCCGTGGAACATGGCCGCGGTGCAGACCTGCACGGTGGTGCAGCCCAACGCGATGAAGTCGAGCGCGTCGCGCCACGTCGAGATGCCGCCGATCCCGGAGATCGGCATGCCTGCCGCCTGCGGCGCGCCGGCGATTGCCGCCACCATGTGCAACGCGATCGGTTTGACCGCCGGCCCGCAGTACCCTCCGTGCGTCCCCTGGCGACCGACGGCCGGCTGCATCGTCAGCGTGTCCGGGTCGACGCCCATGATCGAGCTGATCGTGTTGATCAGCGAAACCGCGTCCGCTCCGCCGCGGCGCGCGGCCATGGCCGGCTGGCGGATGTCGGTGATGTTGGGCGTCAGCTTGACGACGACCGGCAGGCGCGAGGCCTGCTTGCACCACGACGTGACCATCTCGACGTACTCCGGGACCTGGCCGACGGCGGCGCCCATCCCGCGCTCGCTCATCCCGTGCGGACAGCCGAAATTGAGTTCGACGCCGTCGCAACCGGTGTCCTCGATCATCGGCAGGATCCGCTTCCAGGATCCCTCGTCGCACGGGACCATCAGCGAGACCAGCACGGCGCGATCGGGCCAGTCGCGCTTGATCTGCCGGATCTCCGCGAGGTTCGTCGCCAGCGGGCGATCGGTGATGAGCTCGATGTTGTTGAAGCCCAGCAGGCGCCGGTCCGGCGTCAGGAACGCGCCGTAGCGCGGCCCGCTGACGTTGACGATGGGCGGATCCTCGCCCAGCGTCTTCCAGACGACGCCGCCCCAGCCCGCCTCGAACGCGCGGGAGACGTTGTAGGCCTTGTCGGTCGGCGGCGCCGAAGCCAGCCAGAACGGGTTGGGACTCCGGATGCCGGCAAATGTCGTCTGCAGGTTCGCCATCGCGTCGCGCTCCTAGGGCCGCGCTCCGGCCAGCGCGGCGTGGATCGATCTCGCCGCGCGCTGGCCGTCGGCGACGGCCGAGACGGTGAGTTCGTCGCTCCCGGCGCGACAATCGCCGCCGGCCCAGACGCCGGGCCGGCTCGTGCGCATCTGCTCGTCGACGACGATCCGGCCACCGTCGGCGAGCCGCAGGCCGCTCGCGGCCAGCGCCGCCTGCGCCGGCACCTGGCCGATCGCCTTCAGCACCAGGTCGGCAGCGAACGTCTCGTATTCGCCCGTTGGAACCCGGCCGCTATCGTCGAAGCGCTGGCGTGCAAAGCGCACCGCGGTCGCGTAACCCCCCGCTCCGCGCAGGTCGCTGCCGAGGATCGCCTCGGGCGCCAGACCTTGGTGCAGCAGCACGCCGTGGCGCAGTGCACGGTCCCTCTCCGCACCCGAAGCGGGCATCGCGTCGAGGCTGCGGCGATAGACGATGCGGACCTCCTCCGCGCCGAGCAGGTGCGACTGGACCGCGGCGTCGATGGCGGTCATGCCGCCGCCGATCACGACGACGCGACGGCCGATCGGAAAGCGCGACAGGTCCTCGCATTGCCGCAGCTGCGCGATGAACTGCACGGCGTCGAGCACGCCGGGAAGCTCCTCGCCCGGGATCCCGAGGCGGCGCGCCGCCGGGAGGCCGGTCGCGAGGAAGACCGCGTCATGGTCCCGCGCCAGCGCATCCAGTTCGCGTCCGAGGTCGATCGCCGAACCGGCCCGGACCGCGACGCCGCCGATCGAGAGGATCCACGCCAGTTCGTGGGCCGCATGGTCGCCGGCGACCTTGTAGGCCGCCAGTCCGTACTCGTTGAGCCCGCCCGCCTTCGGTCTCGCGTCGTGCATCACGACGTCGTGCCCGCGCCGCGCCAGCGCGTGCGCGCACGACAGGCCGGCGGGACCGGTGCCGACGACGGCGATCCGCCGACCGGTCGCGGACGCGCGCACGAACAGCGGCGGGCCGGGCCGCGCAAGCGCGGCGTCGACCGCGAATCGCTGCAGGCGGCCGATATCGACCGGCCCGCCGGGCTCCGGAGCGAGAACGCACGCCCGCTCGCACAGGATTTCGGTCGGGCAGGCACGCGCGCAGGTCCCGCCGAGCGGGTTGGGCTCCAGGATGGCGCGCGCCGCACCGCGCACGTTGCCCTCCGCGATCCGTCGTATGAAGGCCGGCACGTCGATCGCGGTCGGGCAGGCGCGAACGCAGGGCGCGTCGAAGCAGCCGAGGCAACGCTCGGCCGCGACGAGCGCCTGCGCGGCGCTCAACGGGCCGGTCGCGTCCGCGAAGCGAAGCGCGTACTGCGCGGCCGGAAGCCGGCCGGACCTGAGGTCCGGCCCGGCGGCGGGATCCATGCGACGACTCCTGGCACGTGCCCAACGAACCTGACTGGACGGTCAAGTTTGCCCCGAGTCCGTCGCAACATGCATGCCACGTTTCCGCGTGCACCCGGGGCGGGAATAAACGGACGCCGGCGCCTGTCTTGCCATCCGATGAGGCAGCACGGGGCGCCCATCGCTCCGGGAGATTCGATGAAGACGACCTACCGCCTTTTCGTCGCCGCGCTGGCGACCGGCGCGCTGGGCGGCGCGCTCGCGGCGGGCGATCCGGTTCGCGGCAAGGCGCTGTACCAGGAGCGTTGCGCAGCGTGCCATTCGCCCGACTACAACGGGACCGGGCCCGCGCATCGCGGCGTCTTCGGCCGGCATGCGGCGAGCGCGCCCGGCTTCGCGTACTCGAAGGCGTTGCGCGAGTCCGGGATCACGTGGGACGAGGCATCGCTCGACCGCTGGCTGACCGATCCGGAGCGCGACGTCCCCGGCGAGGCGATGGGCATCAGCGTCCCCGACGCGGAGGATCGCGCGGACGTGATCGCGTTCCTGAAAACGCTCACCGCCAGGTAGCCGGGGTCGGGAATAAACGTCCCGGCCCGCCGGTATGGCATGACGGGCGCACCTGCCCGTCACGACACGGAGTCGACGATGCAACGACGAGAGTTCCTAGCTCTTGCGGCGGCCGGCGGCGGGGCCGCCTTCGCGTCCGGCCTGGCCGGCTGCGCCAGCCTCGCCGCGGGAGACCACCAAGCCGGCGCTGCGACGAAGGATTTCTATTTCGTCCAGTTGTCCGACAGCCATTGGGGGTACCAGGGCCCCGACAACCCCGATGCGCGGGTCACGCTGCCCAAGGCGGTCGCAGCGGTCAACGCGCTGCCGGTCAAGCCGGAGTTCCTGATGTTCACCGGCGACCTGACGCATACGACGGACGATCCGGCGGAACGCCGGCGTCGGTTGACGGAGTTCAAGCGGATCGTCGCCGACCTGCAGGTGAAGGAAGTCCACTTCATGCCGGGAGAGCACGACGCATCGCTCGACCGCGGGGCGGCGTTCCAGGAGTTCTTCGGGCCGACGCACTACACGTTCGACCGCCACGGCATCCATTTCGTCGTCCTCGACAACGTCTCGGATCCCGGCGCGCGCATCGGCGACGAGCAATTGCAATGGCTGGCCGCCGATCTCGCGGCGCGTGACGCGTCGGCGCCCGTGGTCGTGTTCACGCACCGGCCGCTGTTCGACCTCGTCCCGAAGTGGGACTGGGCGACCCGCGATGGCGCGCGGGCGATCGACCTGCTGATGCCGCACCCGCACGTGACGGTGTTCTACGGGCACATTCACCAGGAGCACCACCACATGACCGGCCACATCGCGCACCATGCGGCGAAGTCGCTGATCTTTCCGCTCCCGGCGCCGGGCTCGCAGGACAAGCGCACGCCGCTGCCGTGGGACCCGGCCGCGCCGTACAAGGGCCTGGGCTTCCGCGAGGTCGAGGGCGAGGCGGGCGAGGCGCCCGAATTCCGGATCAGCGAATACCCGGTGGTGCGCGCATGATCGGTCGGCGCCGGGCGTTGATGCTCGCGGGCGCGGCGGGCCTGGCCGCCTGGCGGTTCAGCGCGGCCGCCGAGGCTCAGGACGACGGCGGGATCGTGATTCCGGTCGTCGCCCGTCGCTTCAACTTCACGCCGGCCGAGATCGAGATACGTCGCGGCGTCGTGGTCGTGCTCGCCTTCACCGCGGTGGATTTCATGCACGGATTCAACGTGCCGGACCTCGGCGTGCGGGCCGATCTCGTCCCCGGGCGAGTCACGAAGGTCCGGATCCTCGCCCCCCTCGCCGGGACCTACGATTTCCTGTGCGACAACTTCTGCGGCGATGGTCACGAGGGGATGTCCGGCAAGTTGATCGTGCGGGGATGAGGCGCGCGTGGCGGCGCCGGCGGGCCACCTCGTTTCCCGCCGCAGCGTCGGCGGCGCCGGCCGTCGACTCGGGCAAACTGCCGGGGCGCGTGGTGGCGCAAGGACTGCGATCCGGCATGAACCCGAGATGACCGATGACCCGCACGAGCCGCTGCGCCGGCAGCGCTTCGAGGCGCTCGCGCTGCCCCACCTGGATGCGGCGTACAACCTCGCGCGTTGGCTCGCGCGCAACGACCACGATGCCGCCGACGTGGTGCAGGACGCGTTCCTGCGTGCCTACGACGCGTTCGGCAGCCTTCGCGGCGACAATGCCCGTCCGTGGCTCCTCGCGATCGTCCGCAACACGTGCTTCTCGTGGCTCGAACGCAACCGGCCGGGCGCGAGCCATGTCGTGTTCGATGACGCGTTGCATGGCGGCACCGATCCGGACGCCGACCCGGAACGCGTGGCGCTGCGTGCCGAGGATCGCGCGCGGATCGATCGCGCACTTGCCGGATTGCCCATCGCGTTTCGCGAGGTGATCGTGCTGCGCGAACTGGAGGACCTGTCCTACCGCGAGATCGCGCAGGTGCTCGACGTGCCGATCGGCACCGTGATGTCGCGCCTCGCACGGGCGCGGCGCCTGATGGCGGAAAGCCTTGCCGATGACGACGCAACCGGAGCCTGAGATGCCTTGCAAGCTGGCGCGCGAGATGCTTGCGCTCGCCGTCGACGGCGAGCTCGAGGCGCGTTCGCGCGTCGAGCTCGACGCGCACCTGGACGCGTGCGCGGAATGCCGCCGTCGCCTGGATGCGTTGACGTCGCTGCACGCAGGCGTTCGCCGGGGCGCGACCTATCATCGCGCGCCCGCCGCGCTGCGCGAACGCATCGAGGCGGCACTGCCGCGTTCGCCGGAGGGGGCAGCACGCGGGCGCGGGGAACGCGCGCCACGGCGCGAGATGTCCGGTTGGGAGCTCGGCCGCGCATGGGCCTGGCGGCTGCTCAACGGCGGCGGACTCGTCGCGGCGGCGGCGATGGCGGCGGTCCTGCTTGCCGTGCTGCCGCGCTCGCCGGGCGACGCCGGCCTCGTCGACGAAGCGGTCGACGACCACGTCCGTGCCCTGATGAACGATCACGCGATCGACGTCGTATCGTCGGACCAGCACACCGTGAAGCCGTGGTTCGCCGGGCGCCTCGACTTCTCGCCGCCGGTGCGCGATCTGGCCTCGGCCGGGTTCCCGCTTGCCGGCGGTCGCGTCGAGTACCTGGATCGCCGGCCGGTGGCGGCGCTCGTCTACCGTCGGCACCAGCATGTCGTGGACGTGTTCGTCTGGCCGGCTTCGCCGGGCGGCTCGTCGCATCGCGTCGACGTCGTCACGCGCCGCGGCATCAACGTCGCCGCGTGGACGGCCGACGGCATGACGTACCGCGCGGTCTCCGATCTCGAGCCGGCCGAACTGCGCGAACTCGCGGCGCTCCTGAACGCGCCCACGTAGCCGCGACGGCGCACGGAGCGGCCGCTCGGAATCGCGACGACGCGCTGTCGGGCAAGGGCACAAGGGCTCAAGGGCTCGAGGGCACAGGGGCACGAGGCACAAGGGGCGCCTAGGGTTTGTCGCAGTGCACCGCTCTAGGCGCCTTCGACGCCCGTTCGTCGGCTCTGCGGATCACCCACACCGCGATTGCGCTATCAAGCGGATTAGGCTGCCCGCATCCGGTTTCCACGATCGGCGCAGCCCGCCGGGCCGGCACGGGGGCTGGCCCTCTGGGGGATACACCGCACGCCGATGCACGCGCCAGAAGCCGCGACGACGTTCGAGCCGACGGGCATGTCGTCAGTCGAAACCCTGCCGTCGGCCGAACGCCGCGAGTCCGGGACGCTGGGCAGCGCCATTGCACGCCGCCAGTTCGCCGGCCTCGCGGCCGTTGCGCTGCTTCCGATCGCGACGCTGGCACTAGTCGGGCCCGAGACCTGGCACCCCGCGTGGGCCCCGTACGCGGTCTCCGCGGCGCTGGCGGCGGTCGGCGCCCTGGCGCTGTCGGTCCACCTGGCGCGGCGGATCGTCGAGCCGCTGGGAGCGTTGATCGCGGCCACGAACCGCGTCGCACGGCGCGACTTCGCGGCGCGCGTGCGCGCGGCCCCGGGCGACGAGTTGGGCGACCTGGCGATGCGCTTCAACGAGATGGCGGGTCGGCTGGGTCTGCGCTTCGCGACCCTCGAGGCGCTGGCGCAGATCGACGAGATCATCCTGAACAAGCTCGACGTCGAGGCCGTCGCGCGAATCGCGCTGACCTGCGTGCGCCAGATTGCCGGGGCCGACTTCACGCTGCTCGGCCTCTACGAGGCGGGGAACGGCGACACGATGCGCACGCTGGCATTGCGGCGCGCTTCCGATCGGCTGTACCGGAACCGGATCACGCTCGACGCGACGTTGCGGGCGCGCATCCCGGCCTCGCCGTCGGCGCGCTGGACCAGCGACCCGCCGCTGCCGCCGGACTTCTTCGCGACGCCGTCGGCGGATCGCGAACAGCCGGCATTCAATTCGCGGCCGATCGCCCGCGGTGGGCGCGCGTGGGGAATGCTGGTGCTCGGGCAGTCGAGGCCGCGTCGGTTCTCCGCGGAGCAATCGGAACTGCTGCAGAAGGTCACCGAGCGGCTGGCGATCGCCTTCGTGACCGCCGAGCGCGACCGCCGGCTGCACCTGCTGGCGCATCGCGATCCGCTCACCGGGCTTCCGAATCGCCACGCGCTGCTCGAACTGCTGGACCAGGAGATCAGCCGCGCGAAGCGGCAAGACTCGCGCGTCGCGGTGCTGTTCCTCGACCTCGACCGGTTCAAGCAGGCCAACGACACGCTCGGCCATGCGGTCGGCGATGCGCTGCTGACGCAGGCCGCGCGACGCATCCGCGACAGCGTCCGCGGCGAGGACGTCGTTGCGCGTCTCGGCGGCGACGAATTCACCGTCGTCCTCGGCAACCTCGCGGTCTCCGCCGGCGCGAGCCAGGTCGCGCGGCAGCTCATCAAGTCGCTGTCGGCACCGTTCGAGGTCGACGGCCATACGATCTACGTCGGCGCCAGTGTCGGCATCGCGGTCTTCCCGGACGACGGCGCCGACGGCGCGGACCTGCTCAAGAAGGCCGACACCGCGATGTATCGCGCGAAGGAAAACGGCCGCAGCCGGCTCGTCTACTTCGAGGAACAGATGAACCGCGACGCGCTGCATCGGGCGGCGCTCGACCGGGAACTGCGGCGCGCGCTGCGCGACGGCGAGTTCGTGCTGTATTACCAGCCGGTCCTGAGCATGCGGACGGGCCGACTGTGCTCCGTGGAGGCGCTGCTGCGCTGGCACCATCCGGAGCACGGCGTGATCCTGCCGGCGAATTTCATCCCGTTCGCCGAGGAGAACAACCTGATCGACGCGATCGGGATCTGGGTCCTGCGCCAGGCCTGCCAGCAGTACCGGCGCTGGCACGAATCGATGACGCCGATCCCGAAGATCTCGGTCAACGTGTCGTTCCGGCAGCTGCGGCGCTCGAGCTTCGTGCGCAACGTCCTGGCGCTGCTGGATGCGAATCACGTCCCGCCGGGTGCGCTGGAGATCGAGGTGACCGAGACGGTCTTCGTCGAGGGCGGCGCGGCCGCGATGGATGCGCTGACGGTGCTCGCGCGCGCCGGCGTCCAGATCGCGATCGACGACTTCGGATCGGGCTACTCGTCGTTCGGCTACCTGCGCACGCTGCCGGCCGGCGTCCTGAAGCTCGATCGCAGTTTCATCATCGGCGTGCCGCAGGCGCCCGAAGCCACGTCGATCGTTGCCGCGATGATCAGCGTCGCGCACACGCTGCGCAAGGAAGTCGTCGCCGAGGGCGTCGACAGCCCGGCGCAGATCGATTGCCTGCGCGGCCTCGGTTGCGACAAGGTCCAGGGGTATTTCTTCTGCCCGCCGGTACCGGCCACCGAAGTGGCGATCTATGCGCGGCACGTGGAGCGGCGCAAGCCCGCGCCGCTGGGCTCAGCCACGCCGCAGGCGGCGCCGGCGGACGCCGAGCGCGCGCAACGCCCCGCCCTGCACATCGTGGCCGCCTGAGGTTCCGTCGCCGGCGGCGTCAGCCGCGGACGGCGGGAGACGCCCCCACGAGTCGCGGCGCCTCGCGGTAGCGCTGCGGAAACAGGCGGGCGAGGTTTTCGACTTTCGGCCGGTCGTTCAGCGCGATGTAGGGACTGTCGGGATGCAGCGTCGCGTAGTCCTGGTGATAGGTCTCGGCCGGATAGAAGCGATCGAGCGTCCGGATCTCGGTGACGATGCGTCGCGGGAATACGCCGGCCCCGTCGAGTTGGGCGACGTAGCTGCGCGCGACGCGCTCCTGCATCGCGTCGGTCACGAAGATGGCCGAGCGGTACTGCGTGCCGATGTCCGGCCCCTGCCGGTTGCGGGTCGTGGGGTCGTGCGCGACCGAGAAGAACACCTGCAGGATCGCGCCGAGGCTGACGATCGCGGGGTCGTAGGTGACGGACACCGACTCCGCGTGCCCGGTGCCCCCGGCGCTGACCGTTTCGTAGTGGGCGTCGGCCGCCGAGCCGCCGGCGTAGCCGGATACGGCCGACTCGACGCCCTTCACGTGCTGGTAGACGGCCTGTACGCCCCAGAAGCAGCCTCCCGAGAGCACGATCGTGCGCGCCTGCGGCGGTGTGGGCGGCGGCTCATCGAGCGTCGGCGGCGGAACGGCGGCGGCCTGTTCCGCACAGCACGACAGCGTGGGCAATGCCGCCACGGCAAAGCCGCCGATTCGGTGCAGGAACGGGCGCCGGCGCATCGATCGTCGATCCCTCGGTCCGCGCCGGCGCCTAGCTTCCGGCGCCTTCCATCTGCGACTGCAGGTAGTTCGCGATGCCGACCTTGGCGACGAGTTCGATCTGCGTCTCCAGCCAGTCGATATGCTCCTCGGTCGCCTTCAGGATGTCGACGAGGATGGATCGGGACACGTAGTCCTGCACCGACTCGCAGTGCGCGATGGCGGGCTTCAATGTCCGTTGCGCCGTCTGCTCCGCCGCGAGGTCGCCGCGCAGGACCTCGGCCACGTCCTCGCCGATCTGCAGCTTGCCGAGGTCCTGCAGGTTCGGCAGGCCTTCCAGCACGAGGATCCGCTCGATCAGGCGATCGGCGTGCTTCATCTCCTCGATCGACTCGTCACGCTCGTGGTGCCCGAGCCGCTTCAGGCCCCAGTTGTCCAGCATCCGGGCATGCAGGAAATACTGGTTGATCGCGGTCAGCTCGCACTTGAGCTGCGCATTCAGGTGTTCCAGGACCTTGGCATCGCCGCGCATGTCATCTCTCCGCGTCTTGCTCGGCATCGACGGCGGGTCGCTTCGCTCCCGGGTCGGTCAGTGCGCTCAGGTGGCCTGCGCCACGGCGGCGGCACACCCGTCGCCGCTCGATGGACCGGCCGCCGCCGCGATGACGCTTTGCGCTGCCTCGCGGCAACAGCCGCAGCGCGAGCCTACTCCAAGCGCATCGGCGACATCGGCGGCGCTGCAGGTTCCCGCCTTCACCATGTCGATGATGTGGCGATCGGTAATGGCATTGCAAATGCAGATGAACATCGGGAACCTCGACGACGGCGTTCCGCGCCAACCGGGTGACCCGAGGATTGCGCATCGGCCGGACGAGCCTTTGCGCTGGGTCAACACCTGCGAATGCTTCTCAATCGAGGGCTGACCTGCCGGCGGCCGACCGGCGGCCATGACGGATCAGCGAATGAGCGAATGAGAAGCATTCGCAATTAGTCTAGCGGAATCCGAGACTCTCGTCGACGCGCCGTGGCGGCCGCCACGTCAGCCGCCCAGGTGGTAGGTCAGCCCGACCCACGCCGCCCGCCCGGGGCCGACCGAGCGGAATTGCTCCGGCGTCCAGGTCGCGGGGTTCGGATCGAAGGCATGCCCCGGCAGGTGGAACGCGTTCGCCCCCAGGACGCCGAAGGTCGAATACGGCCGGTTGAAGAGATTGTCGATCTTCGCGAACAGCTCGAGCTGCGGCGTGACGTGGTAGCCGCCGTCGAGATTGAAGATCACGAATCCCGGCACCGCGCCGTTGACGTCCTGGTTGTTCTCGTCGCCGCGCGCGTACGTCGAGGACTGCGCGACGGCATTCAACCCGATGCGAAACGCCGCATCCGGCGCGTAGTCCAGGTTCACCTTGACGATATGGCGCGGAATTCCGGGCAGCCGATTGCCCGGCTGCACGAGGATGTCGGCGCAGGTCGGACACGTGAGCGGCTGCGCACTGGAGTTGTCCGGGCTGTTCAGGATGAGCGACGTCCGGTACGTCGCCTGCATGTAGGCGTAGTTGACGCTCCAGGCGAGCGGGCGGACCGATCCCGACAGGCCCAGTTCCAGGCCTTCGCGTTGCGTCTTGCCGACGTTCTGGAAGTACCCGGCGCTGGTCGCGCCGCCGCCGCTGCTGATGAACTGGATGTCGTCGTTCAGCTCGCTGCGGAAGATCGCCGAGGACCATTTCAGCGCGCTGCCTGCGATCGCGCCGCGCGCGCCGACCTCGATGGTCTTCGCCACGACCGGCTTCAGCGCCGGATCGGCGCTGAAGGCGTTCGGCAGGCTGCACGGTGCGTTCGGGTCCGCGCACGTCAGCTCGACGGGCGTCGGCGCCCGCATCCCTTCGTTGTACGAGACGTACGTGGTCACGTCCGGACGCGGCAGGAAGTTCAGGCCGATGGCCGGATTGAAGCGCACGAAATCGTGATCGCCGTTCAGCGCCGTGCCCAGTTCATCCTGCAGGTGAAGGACCGCGCGGTTGTAGCGCCCCGCCAGCGTCAGGCTCAAGGACTTGTCCAGTTCGAGGACGTCGCTGGCATACAGGCCTTCGTTGTCCTCGCTCGAATGCAGCAGCGTCTGCAGCACGATCGGCTCCGACGATAACGTGCTGCGGTCCGCGGCGAGCGGCGCGTCCTGCGCGGACTGCGAGAACGCGATGATCCCGTGGTCGTACGAAGCGCCGACCGTGAGGTTGTTCTTCATCCCGGCGATCTTCGAGAGGCCGTTGTATTGCAGCGACAGCCCGCCGCGATTCTGCTCGACGCCGTTGATCACGTTGCTCGCCGGATCGTTGCCCGGGCCGGTCGGCTGCGTCGGATCGAAGTCGTTGTTGACGTTGCTGTTGAAGACCGACGTGCGCACGGTCCGGAAGTAGAGGTCTGCGGAGACAACCTGCTGCGGCGCCAGTTCGTGCGTCGCCTGCAGGTTCGCGAACCACATCCGGTTCTGCTGCCAGTCCGGATACGAGTAGACCTGCTTCGTGTCGTCGAAGAACGACAGCGGGATCGTCTGGTTGCCTTCCGCGTAGTTGTCGGCGAACGTGATGCTGGCGTCGATGTCGGTCTCGCCGGTCTGGTAGCCCACCTTCGAGAACACCTGCCGCACGCGCGACGGGTTGTGCTCCGCCCAGCCGTGGTCGTTCATGAAACGGCCGGCGACGAAATACTCGAGGTCCTCGCCGTGCCCGCCGGTCGCGACGTCCAGCGTCCGCCGGTCCCACGAGCCGTCCTCGAGCGTCACGCTCGTGCCCGGGTACTCGAAGCCGCTCTTCGTCGTGACCGCGAGCGCGCCGCCCAGCGTATTGAGCCCGAACACCGGATTCGAGCCCGGAATCACGGTGACGCGCGCGATCGCGCTCGGCGGAATCAGGTCCCAGTTGACCGTGTCGCCGAAGGTCTCGTTGACGCGCACCCCGTCGACGAACACGGAGATGCCCTGCGGGGTGCCGAGGATGGGCGAGGCCGTGAAGCCGCGAAAGTTCACGTCGGCCTGCAGCGGACCGCCCTGCGAATCGTTGATGTTGACGCTGCCCAGGTTGCGCTCGAGCGCCTCCGACGAATCGACGGGCCGCTGGCGATCCAGCTGGCGCGCGTCGATGGTCTGCACGTTCGCCGGGATCTGGTTGAGGTTGACGCCCAGCCCCGGAAGCGGCGCCGGCGCGACGACTTCCGCGGTGGGCAATTCGTTCTTCGCCTCGCCGCCATTTTCCGCCAGCTGCAGGTCCGCTGCCGCGCGCGCATCGACGGTGATCCCCAACAGGCTGCCACCTGCCAGGACCATGCTGCCGGCCAGGACCATGCTGCCCGCCAGAACGCGGCGCTTTCGGCCCGCCGCGCGACGGCGCCTGCCGCCATCGAATTCCCGAACCATCCGTTGCACCCTCCCCGAATTCCGTCTCGATGACGGCTTGTTGTTCGCATCCTGCGTGCGACCGCTTTCAGCGGCGGGCGATGTTCGCATCGATCCGGCGCGTGGGCCAGGGAAAAACTCCCGACCTGTCGAGCGGGGCCGGAAACACTCGGTCGGGAAATCTTCACGGCGACATCGGGAGAAACTCCGTTTCCCCCGCGTGTCCGCGACGCTAGATTGCCGCTGTCCGCGTCTCCTGTCGGACGTATCACGCAGCTGTCGCACCGCGGCCCGCTTCGCGCGGGCCGCTTTTTTCGAGAGTCGTCGCGTGGCGAAGCCAGGCATCGACAGGGTCAAGGCCGTCGATCGTCGCGCGGCCGTCACTGCCTGCGCGCTCGCCGCGGGCCTCAACTGGGTGGCCGTCGGCGTCGGCGCGGACTCCGTCAGGGTGTCGCGCCCGGTGGTGACGCGTGCGACACCACCGGGCCAACGGCCCGCCGCGCGCCCCGTGGCCTCAATGCACGAACGCGGCCCCGACGACCACGCCACCGGCGTCGGTCGATAGCGTGACGTTGACCGGCTGGCCGAGCAGGTCCTGGCAGCCGAGCAGGTCGTACGAAGCGACGTAGCGCATCGCCATGAACGTGAAGAGGCTGTCCGCCATCAGCGGGAACGGGGATTTCGCCTTGGCCAGGAACGGCTTGTCCAGTTCCAGCTTCTGCGGGTGGATCGCGCGCAGGTGGGTGCAGTATTCCGTCGCGTCCGCGACCTGCGCCGAACGGTCGCGACGCTGGTCGACGCCGCGCGCGTAGGCCTCGGTCTTCGGCAGGCTGGCGTCGCCGTTGACCTCGGTCATCGGATCGTTGAGCGGCACGAGCGCCCGCGGTTCCGCCTGGTACATCCGGGCCTGCAGTTCGTTGAGCGGTTGCGCCGGCGCGTTGACGCCCGGGTTGCTGAGATCGGGCGCGGTCATCGGCGTGCACCCCAGCGCCGGATCCAGCAGCAGGTCGACGAGCCGATTGTCGCCCGGATTACCGAACTTCACGGCGCCCGGCAGCGCAGCCACGTTCGCCGCGTTGTACTGCGCCACCTGGCCGTTGAACGACAGGTAGTTGACCGGCACGTTGTCGCTCTGGTCCTGGTCGACCACCGCGAAGCTGCGGACCGACGGACAAGGTTGCCCGTCGAGTCCGGTGCCCAGCGGCGGGACGGACAGCTTGCCGGCGCGGATCGCCGCATTGGCGACGTCGAAGAACGCCACGGCGTTGCAATACGACACCTGGCTGAACAGGCTGCCGCCGTAGCCGTTGACGCAGTTCGCGTGCTGCAGTTCGGCATCGCTCGCGGCGTCGTAGCTCGTGTCGTCGTTCGGCGCATGCGGATGCGACTGCCGTCCCTGATGGTCATGGTCGCGGTCGTAGTGCGAATAGTCCGCATTGGTCGCTCCGCCGTGTCCGCGGCGGAAGCTCGCGCCTTGAAGCTTCAGGTTGTTGCCGTTGAACCCGAACCACAGCGCGACGACGGCGCCGGGCGGAAGCACGGGCACGACCGGCGCGACGGCCGGTTGCGTGCCCTTGTCGACGACCAGCGGCGCATAGACCGAGATCTGGCCCGACTGCGGATCGATGATCGCCGCCTGCACGAATGCCGACTGGTCGGGATCCAGTTCATGGCAGACCTCGCCCGGATCGGTGTTGGTGAGCTGGAACGGCGTCGAGAGTCCTTTCGCGGAGAGCGGATCCGGTGGAAGGATCAGCGTGCAGTTCATGTCGGCTACGGGCGCCGGCGACGCGGCCGCATGGGCAGCCGGCATCACGATCGCGCTGCCCAGCATCAAGGCAGTGGCTAGAGCCTTCTTGATCATTGGTTTCCCCCGTGATTACGGTCGTCGAGCGGCCGATCGACATTCCGCAATTAGCGCGTTAGTGCTAGCGATGCGAATTGTGAAATCCATCGATCTTGGCGTCAGTCATGCCGATTGCCGACGCGCTTCACGCCGATGGGTCGGGGACCTCGGCCAAATGAACGAACTCCCGTTCGAACGGCCTAGCCACGCTTCGCCCGCGCGGATGTCGCGCGGGACCGCCGGTATCATGGCGACGCGCGATCGGCCGGCTCGGATGGAGCCATTCCGTATCCGCTTGCACGCCCGCCACGCCCACGCCCAGCCTGCCCTGACGCCACGATGCGCCCGTCGATACCGCTCGGCGACCTGCTGCGTTCGGCTTACGCCGACGCCGCGCACGATGCGCAGCTGCCGCGCTACCGGGTCCTCTACGCGGCGATCCGCGAGGCGATCCTCGACCACCGCCTCGCACCGGGAACGAAGCTGCCGTCGACGCGCGAACTGGCGCGCGACCTCGACCTGTCGCGAAACACCGTCCTGTCGACGTTCGACGGCCTGCTCGCGGAGGGCTATCTCGAGGCCCGCACGGGCAGCGGCACCTACGTCGCGAAGGGTGCGGCGGCGCCGCGCGCGCGGGCCTCGCGCGGAGCCCGCGAGCGCGCGGCGTCGGGAAGCGCGGCGCCGATGCCGATGCCGACGCTGTCGCGCCGCGGAAGCCGCCTTGCCGCGTTCGCCGGCGGTCGCGATTACGAGATCCTGCCGCTGTCGGGCGGCGAACCGGACTTCTCGCTGTTCCCGATCCGCCAATGGCAGCGGCTGCACAGCCGGCACCTGCGCCAGGGCAAGGCGGAACTTCTCGACTACGGCAGCCAGGGCGGCTACCGGCCGCTGCGGCGCGCCATCGCCGACTATGTGCGCGTCTCGCGGGCCGTCAACGCCGACGTCGAGCAGGTCATCGTCACCGGCGGCACGCAGCATTCCCTCGACCTCGCGGCGCAGCTGCTTGCCGACGCCGGCGACGTCGCGTGGGTCGAGGATCCGTGCTACTGGGGCGCGCGCTGCGTCCTGCAGACGCGCGACCTGCGCCTCGAGCCCGTTGCCGTGGACGACGAGGGCATGAACCCCGACGCCGCCGCGCCGGGCAGCGCGCCGCGACTGATCTACGTGACGCCGTCGAACCAGTATCCGCTCGGCGTCGCGATGAGCCTCGCGCGCCGCCGCCTGCTTCTCGACATCGCGGCGCGCAGCCGCGCGTGGATCCTGGAGGACGACTACGACAGCGAGCTGCGCTACAGCGGACGGCCGCTGGCGTCGTTGCAGGGCATGGATCGCGGCCAGCGCGTGATCTATTTCGGCACGTTCTCCAAGGTGCTGTATCCGGGGATCAAGGTCGGCTACCTCGTCGTGCCGCCGGCGCTCGTCGAGGCGTTCCGCAATGCGCTCTACGATCTCCAGCGGCCGGGTCAGCTCACGGTCCAGGCCGCGCTCGCCGAGTTCATCGAGCGCGGCTACTTCATGACCCACCTGCGGCGCGTGCGCCAAGCGTATGCGGAGCAGCGCGAACTGCTGGCGGCCACGTTGAAGCCGCTCGAGGACCAGGGCATCAGCCTATCCTCGCAACCCTCGGGGCTTCACCTGGTGGTCCGATTGCCACCGCACGTCGATGACCGTGCGCTCGCCGCACGCGCCGCGGAACGCGGAGTCCTCGTCCGCGCGCTCTCGAGCTATGCGCTCGGCGCTCCGCGTGCCTGCGGGCTGGTGGTCGGCTACGGCTACGCGCCCGCCGACCAGATCGTCGACCACGGACGCCGCCTGGTCGGCGTGATCCGGGACGCGGCTCGGCCGAACGGTCGTTCGGGCGCCGCGGCGAACTTCGCCCCTCGTGGGCCGGGCGCGCTTCGACGATCCGCCTGAGCGCCGGACACGATTCACCGCGCCGTCATGTTCGAGCGTTAGGCTCGAAAGCCCTTTTCGGCGGTCCAACGTGCGGTGCGCTTCGCGTCCTCCTGCCAGTCCGTTGTCGAAGCGATCCGGGCGCCGCGGTCGCCGCCGAGGGAGCCCTCGCGCCTCCGGGGGCGCGCCGCGCCGCGCTTTCGCAAGCGGTGCCTTGGTGCGGGCCTGGCGTGGCTTTGGCTGGGCGCCGCGACACCGGCGCACGGAGCGGCGAATGGAGCCGCGCCGCCCCCGGAGCGCTGTCCGCGTCCGGCCACCGGCAGCGCCGTGACGGAACCGCACGACCTGCGCAGTCGCGACGGTGTCCTGCAGGTCGAGTTCGCCGTTCGTAACGACGTCGCGCCCAACGGCAGCATCCGGACCTGCTACGTGACGCCTGACGGCGCGCAGTCTCCGACGTTGCGCGTGCGCCCGGGCGACCTGCTGGTGCTTCGCGTGCGCAACGAAATGGTCGACCTCGCGGATGCTGCCGGACGGTCCACGCCACCGATCCCGCGCGGCGCCGCGGACAGGGCGGCGGACGTCCGAGGTGCCGCGGCCGCCGATCCCTGCCGCAGCGGCGCGATGACGGCGACGGCGGTCAATATTCACTTCCACGGCCTCACGGTTCCGCCCGTGTGTCACCAGGACGACGTCCTGATGACGTCGATCCCGCCGGGACCGTCACCCTTCGAGTACCGGGTGCGGATACCCGCCGACGAGCCGCCCGGTCTCTACTGGTACCACGCCCACGTTCACGGCTTCAGCACGAAGCACGTCCTGGGCGGGGCGTCCGGTGCGCTCGTCGTCGAGGGCATCGAGCGCGTCAACGGCGCGGTCGCCGGCCTTCCGGAGCGCATCCTCGTGATCCGCGACCAGGACCTGCTGAATCCGGCTTCGCCGCCGTCGAAGTCGGAGCCGATCGTTCCGAAGATGCGGGTCGATCGTGACGGCGACGCCGGAAACAATGGCACGGGCTACGGCAAGCCGGCGCGGGACCTTTCGATCAACTTCGTGCCGGTTCCGTATCCCGACTATCCGCCCGCACGGATCGCCATGAAGCCGCGGGAGCGGCAGTTGTGGCGCGTGCTCAATGCGTCCACGGTCACCTACCTCAATCTCGCGCTCCTCGTACGCCGCGAGCCGCAGCAGCTTGGCGTCGTCGCGGTCGACGGCGTGGCCATCAATCACGGCCATCCGCAGCCCGCGGGCATCGCGTGGGTCGATCACGTGGGCGTGCCGCCCGGCGCACGCGTGGAATTCCTCGTCGAGGGGCCGCCTGCGGGCCTGCCAGGCCTGCTGGTGACGCGCTTCGTGGATACCGGCCAAGGTGGGGAGAACGACCCCAACCGCGCGATCGCCGAGATCCGCTCGTCCGACGACGCTCCGGACGTCGCATCTCGCCTGCCGACGGACCGTTCGCCGGGCGACGACCCGGCCGCGGCACGGCCATGGCTCGGCGATGCCGCGCCGATTCGGGTTCGCAGATTCTACTTTTCCGAGTGGCCGTCGGATCCGGCGAATCCGAACGGCGCCATGCAGTTCGCCATTACCGAGGAGGGAAGGAAGGCGGCGCCCTTCGATCCCGTCGGCGCACGACCGGACGTTGTCGTGAAATCGGGAGACGTCGAGGACTGGATCATCGAGAACCGGACGCCGGAGCTGCACGCGTTCCATATCCACCAGCTGCATTTCCAGGTCCGGGAATGGTCGGGCGTCGAGGTCGACGAGAGCTTCCTGCGCGACACGGTCAACGTTCCCTACTACAACGGCCGCGCGCTTCAGTATCCGAGCGTCCGCCTGCGCATGGATTTCCGCGACCCGAACATCGTCGGGGATTTTGTCTACCACTGCCACCTGCTCGAGCACGAGGACGGCGGCATGATGGGAACCGTCCGTGTCGAGGCGGATCCCGCACGGCTATCGATCGCCGAACGCGTCGAGTCGACCTGGCGCGGATTCCGGAAGCGGCTGCACGAAGCCCTTGGACGCGATGACCCGGCCATCGACGAGGCGCTGGGTGCGTCCGTCTGCCGCGCCGAGCGCAATCCACGTCCACCCGGGCGGGCCCGCGTGAACTGACCCGGACAACAAGGCGCGAGGGCCTCGCTGCGTATCGAGGTAGGGAACTCCCGCCGACAGGTCTGCGGTAGCGCTGCATCGAGATTTCAACCCGCTCGTCACAGAAGCGCCATCGGCGGGCCTTACAACGTGTTCGACGCTCGTGCGGCGACCGCACGCGAAGCGTCGCCGGGAACGCTGGCAATCCGACACGACGGGGGAATCATCGATGAGACCAAGACGAATCACGACAAACGCATGGGGTGGGCTGCGCGCAGGTTTCGGGACGCTGGCACTGGTCCAGCTGGCGCTCGGCCCGAGCGTGGCGGCCGCTGGCGAGGCGTGGCACGACAGACCTACGACGAGTCCGATCAAGCACGTGATCGTGATCATCGGCGAGAACCGCACCTTCGACCACGTCTTCGCGACGTACGAGCCGGTCTCCAGCGACGGCGTCTGGAACCTGCTTTCCGAGGGCATCGTCAACAAGGACGGCACGCCCGGACCGCATTTCCACAAGGCGGTGCAGCTCGCAGCGACCGATGCGGCGCCGGATGCTTTCCTGCTGAGCCCGCCGAAGAAACAACTGCCCGAAGGCGTCCTGCCCGCGCCGCTGGTCGGCGGCCCGAAGACATCCTATATCCCCAACCAGAGCCTCAGCGTCGCCCAGGCGTCGGAAAACGGCCTGCCCGACGATTATTACCCGTACCTCCTCAGCGGCGGCACCGGACAGGCGTCGAAGACGCCGGACCAGCGGATCACGAACGTGAATGCGCTCCCGCCGGGACCCTTCCAGCTGACGAACGGCACGACCTTTGACTATGACGCCTACGCGGCCAGCCCCGTGCACCGCTTCTATCAGATGTGGCAGCAGCTCGACTGCAATGCGAAGCAGGCCAGCT
Organism: Burkholderiaceae bacterium; assembly: GCA_035524275.1. Classification (GTDB taxonomy): domain Bacteria; phylum Pseudomonadota; class Gammaproteobacteria; order Burkholderiales; family Burkholderiaceae_F; genus DATKPC01. Next base: position 15,734 of record DATKPC010000133.1, on the reverse strand, counting down.
TCAAGCGCCCGTCCGGCTGCAATTCGTCGTTGTTCGCCTGGGTCGAGGTGACCGTCGGCGCCGGAGCCAATGGGATCAAGCAGCCGGCCAACTTCAGCACCGCGTATTCCCCGGCCGCGTTGACGACCGGAGAAGGGTCCACGGCGCTCGGCTTCTACAACGTGCAGAGCGGCGACGCGCCATACTTCAAGAGCCTTGCCGATCACTACGCGATGAGCGACAACTTCCATCAGGCCGTCAATGGGGGAACGGGCGCCAACCACATCATGCTCGGGCATGGCGATGCGATCTGGTTCAGCGACGGTGCCGGCCATCCGCTGGCGCCCCCGGAGAACGTGGCGGTCGCGCCGGGTACCGCGAACGCCGGCGTCGTGCAGGAGATCGAGAACCCGAATCCGGCGCCGGGCACGAACAACTGGTACACGCAGGACGGATATGGCGGCGGCTCGTACGGCTCGCCGTCGTACGGCGGCGGCTCGTACACGAACTGCGCCGACACCGCGCAGCCGGGGGTCGCCGCGATCGTCAACTACCTGAAGTCGCTGCCGCGACCGATCGATCCGCGTTGCGAGCCGGGACACTACTACCTGCTCAACAACTACAACCCGGGCTATTTCGGCGACGGCAGCAACGCGTTCACCGACACGAACCCGAACAACACCGTATTCACGATCCCGCCCTCGTCCACCCCGAGCATCGGCGACCGGCTGCTCGAGGCGAAGATCTCATGGAAGTACTACGGCGACCAGTGGAACAACTACGTGCCCGATCCCTACCAGCTGAACTACGCGGCCATCGGCGCGGGCACTGACGAATACTGCAACATCTGCAATCCGTTCCAGTACGACACGTCGATCATGACGAACGCGGCCGTGCGCAACGCGCACCTGCAGGATACGGCGGACCTCTATGCCGACATCGCCAGCGGTCACCTGCCCGCGGTCTCATTCGTCAAGCCGAGCGGCCTCGTCGACGGTCATCCGGCATCCTCGAAGCTCGATCTTTTCGAAGGCTTCTCGAAGAAGATCGTCGACGCGGTCAGGGGCAACCCGAAGCTGTGGCAGGACACCGCGATTCTCATCACGTTCGACGAAGGCGGCGGCTACTACGACTCCGGCTACGTCCAGCCGGTGGACTTCTTTGGCGACGGCACCCGCATTCCGCTGATCGCCGTCTCGCGCTTCACGTCGCCCGGCCACATCTCGCATGACTATGCGGATCACGTCTCGATCCTGAAGTTCATCGAGCGCAACTGGGGCCTGGAGCCGGTGACGCACCGAAGCCGCGACAACTTCCCGAACCCTGTCGTCGACTCGAAGAACCCCTACGTGCCCTTGAACTCGCCGGCGCTCGGCGACCTGTTCGATCTCTTCGACTTCTCGAAGCCGTAACCTCGGCCACGGCGAAGGCCCGCGTGTCGCAAGACGCGCGGGCTTCTTCCCGGGCGCCGTCCCCACGTCCCGGGCGCGGTGCCGCAGGGCTCGGCTGGCGGGCCGGCCGCAAGCCGCTTCAGCCGCGGCGCGTCAGGAATGCATGCGCCTCACGTTGATTTCGTGCAACGCGGCGCAACTCCCGCTCGCCTTCTGGATCTCGCGGATCTTCGCCGCGGTGAGATCGCGCAGCTTCTGCTCGGTGCCGGTCTGCTTCGTGTGTTCATCGAGCGCGCGCAAGGTCGCGTCGACCTGGTTACGGCATTGCTGCTCGTCCGGCTGCTGCGCGAGCGCGGCAGAGCCGGCGAGCGCGAGTCCGCAGAACATCAGGGCTTTCATTTTCATCATGAGTCCTTGTCCAGGGGTGCATGGTGGGCGACGAGTTGCCGCCGTAGCAGCGCGCGGGACGTCGCGGCGCCGCGGCGGACGGGATCGCCGGCGGAATCGGCCGCCTGGGCCGTGGATCGCCCCGCCGCCGCGCCGGCGCTCCAGCCATGGCCGAGCGACAGCGCGAGGGCGGTCCAGCCGACGGCCGCGGTGAACAGGAGCGCGGCGAGCGCCCGAAGCGCGCATGGCGGGGCTGTGGTTTCCGGCGCTCGCATCGTCGGCCCCTTCGCTTCGGCGATCCGCTCAGTTGGTGAAGGCTGCGCCAACGACGACGCCGGCCGCATTGGTCGTCAGCGTGACGTTCACCGGCTGGTTGATCAGCTGCTGGCAGTTCAGGAGCTCGTACGCGGCGACATAGCGCATCGCCATGAACGTGAAGAGACTGTCGGCCATCGTCGGGAACGGCGAATTGGCCTTGACGAAGTAGGGTTTGTCGAGCTGCAGTTTCGCCGGATGCAGCGCGCGCAGGTTCGTGCAGTAGGCCGTCGCATTGGCGGTCTGCGTCGAGAGGTCGTTGAACTGGTCGACGCCGCGCGCATAGGCTTCCGTCTTCGGCAGGCTGAACGTACCGTTGACCTCGGTCATCGGGTCGTTCAACGGCATCAGCGCCCGCGGCTCGGCCTGGTACATCCGCGCCTGCAGTTCATTGAGCGGCTGCGCCGGCGCGTTGACGCCCGGGTTGCTCAGATCCGGGGCCGTCATCGGCGTGCAGCCGAGCGCCGGGTCGAGCAGCAGGTCGACGAGGCGGTTGTCGCCCGGATTGCCGAACTTCACGGCGCCGGGCAGCGCGGCGAGGTTGGCCGCGTTGTATTGCGCGACCTGGCCGTTGAACGACAGGTAGTTCACCGGCACGTTGTCGCTCTGGTCCTGGTCGACGACCGTGAAGCTTCGCACCGAGGGGCACGGTTGGCCGTCGGCGCCGGTGCCGAGCGGCGGCACCGTGAGCTTGCCGGCCCGGATCGCCTGGTTGGCGGCCTGGAAGAACGCGACGGCGTTGCAGTAGGAGACCTGGCTGAACAGCGTGCCTCCAAATCCGTTGACGCAGTTCGACGCCCGCAGCTCGAAGTCGCTGGCCGCGTTGAACGACGTGTCGTTGTTGGGCAGGTGCGGGTGCGACTGCGCGGCCTGGCCATTGCGCCCCGGCCCGTATTGCGGATACGGCGCGTTCGTCGGTCCGCCATTGCCGCCCTGGAATCCGGAGCCCTGGAGCTTGAGGTTGTTGCCATTGAATCCGAACCACAGCGCGACGATCGAGCCGGGCGGCAGCGTCGGCACGATCGGTGCGACCGCCGGCTTCGTGCCCTTGTCGACCACGAGCGGCGCATACACCGAGATCTGCCCGGATTGCGGGTCGATGATCGCCGCCTGGACGAACGCCGACTGGTCCGGATTCAGTTCGTGGCATTCCTCGCCGGCATCGGTGTTCGTCAACTGGAACGGTGTGGCCAGGCCCTGCGCCGACAGCGGGTTCGGCGGCAGGATCAGCGTGCAGTTCATGTCGGCCACCGGCGCCGCGGCAGCGGTCGCCGCTGCCGCGGTCGCGTGCGAACCCATCGCGGCCATCGACAGCAGCAGGGCTGCGGCCATTGGAATCGTGCGCTTCATTGGCATCTCCTCGGGTCACGAGCGTCGCATCGGACGGGGACGACGACGAGGGCTGCTTGTCGTCGCCGGGTGAGAATTATCAGAGCGCGATCTCAGTCTTTCTCTCATGACGATTGCCGAAGCCCCTGACGCGCATGGGTCTCGCGGCTCATCCCGATGCATGGGCGGACTAGCGGCCGGGCCTAGCGCGCACGAGGCAGGGTCGTCCGTTCACCGGAAAGACGAGGCGGGTCGCGGCACCTATCTTTGCGCAGCACCTCGGTCTCGTCGTGGTTACCCCGTCGACGCGTCGGGCGCCGGCCGCACCCGCCCCGGCCCGCCGGCCTGCGAAGACGAATTTCGGAGAAGAGCAGATGAAGACATCCGTCCGGCGCTTTCTTGCAGCTTCCGCGGTCCTCGCGCCCGCGCTGATCGGCGCGACGCAGGCGAACGCGGAACCCGTCGTCTACACCGGATCCGCGATGACGAGCGGCCAGATCGGCAATACGCCGTTCCAGAACGCGCTCGTCACGTTCACGTTCCGCGGCGACACCGCCAACGCGGTGCCGTTCAGCTTCCCCAACGGCACGCTGACGAAGGGAACGCCGTGCGACGCGCCGCCCCACGGCGCGCACGCGGCGTGCGGCTACATCAACGACGTCGGGACGACGACCGTGACGATCCAGGTGGGCCACGAGAAGATCGAGGCGACCCTCGATGCGGCGAACCAGGTCTTCGTGAGCTACGACGTGCAGAACGGCGGCATCGGCTTCGGCCGCTACTACCAGGGCACGCTGCTGCCGACCTATCCGCTGTCGTTCCGCGGCGGCACGATCAAGGCGCTCGCCGACATCCAGTACAACCAGGCGACCACGTACAGCGCCGCGCTGTCGCAGTTGACGACGACGCTGGCGACGCCGACGTGGGTCACCGGCGACGCGCTGTTCTGCGACAACCCGCTCGGCGTCAACTGCACGACGCCGGCCGCCGGCGGGCCGCTGATGTTGACGACCGACCGCGGGACGCTGTACGTCACCGCGTCGTTCACGAACGCGAGCCAGGCGGAACTCGGCGAGGGATTCTTCTCGGTCGAGCTGCCGCAGCGCCGGCATCACCACCACCATGGCGGCAATGACGGCTGGATCGTGATCGAGTAGGGCGGGGGCCGCGGGGCGTCCCCGCGAAGCCCCGCGCCGCACCTCAAGCGGCCCCATCGCGAATCAATAAAGTGGCCCTTGCATGATGCCGCTGCGCCGCTAGACTCGCGGCGCTCCGCGCCGGTTCCGGCTCGCGGGGCACGCGAACATGCGCCCCACCGACGACCTCCTCGCCGCCCGCTCGTACTACGCGCATTCGGCGCCGGCGGCCGAACCTTTCGCGCCGCTTCGCGGCGAGATCCGCTGCGACGTCTGCATCGTCGGCGGCGGGCTCGCGGGACTGTCCGCGGCCATCGAGCTGCGCCGCCGCGGGTTCGGCGTCGTGCTGCTCGAGGGGCGCGAGATCGGCTGGGGAGCGTCGGGGCGCAACGGCGGACAGGCGCTGGCCGGACTCGCCTGCGACATGGCGGTCGTCGCGGCGCAACTCGGCCCGACCGACGCCCGGCGGATCTGGGACCTCACCGTCGAGGGCGTTCGCCTGATCGAAGCGCGCTGCGCGGAGTTCTCGATCGACTGCGACTGGCAGCGCGGCGCGCTGCTGGCCGCGGTCAACGGGTCCAAGGCGCGCGCGTTGCACGCGTGGTGCGAGACGATCGCGCGCGACTACGGCTACGCGGAGCTCGCGCCGATCGACGGCCGCGCCGTGCGCGAATGGATCGACAGCCCGCGCTACGCCGGCGCCGCATTCGACGCGATGGCGGGCCACCTGCACCCGCTGAAATTCGTGCGCGGGCTGGCGCGCGCCGCGGCGTCACTCGGCGTGGCCATCCACGAACAGTCGCCGGCGACGGCGATCGACGACGCCGTGCCGCACGGCGGCGAGGCCCGCGTGCGGACCGCCGCGGGCGACGTGCGCTGCGATCGCGTGCTGCTCGCCGGAAACGTCTACCTGGATGCCCTCGCACCGCAGCTTGCGCGACGCATCATGCCGGTCGGCACGTTCATCGCGGCGAGCGAGCGGCTCGACGCCGGCCGCGCCGCCCGGCTGATCCGGGGTCGCGCCGCGGTTTGCGACACGCAGTTCGTCCTCGACTACTTCCGGCTCTCCGCCGATGACCGCATGCTTTTCGGCGGGCGCGTCAGCTACAGCCGGATCGCGCCGCGCGACCTCGCCGAGGCGATGCGGCGCCGGATGCTCGCCGTCTTCCCGCAGCTGGGCGATGTCGCGATGGAATTCGCGTGGGGCGGCTACGTCGACATCACGATGAACCGCGCGCCGGACTTCGGCCGCCTGGCGCCGAACGTCTACTACCTGCAGGGCTTTTCCGGTCACGGCGTCGCGCTGAGCGGACTCGCAGGACGTATCGTCGCCGAGGCCATGGCGGGCGACGCCGGGCGCTTCGATCTGTTCGCGCGGCTGCGCCATCGCGATTTCCCCGGCGGACCGCTGCTGCGGACGCCGGCGCTCGTTCTCGCGATGCTATGGTATCGGCTTCGAGACCTCGTCGGATGAGCGAGACCGTGAATGCTGGCAACCCTGCAGCCGCGTCCACCGTCGCCGATCGGCGGGTCCTGCTCGTCGAGGACCATGATCTCGTGCGCCTGGGGACGAACGTCCTCCTCGAATCGCTCGACGGCATCCGCTGCAGCGTCGTCTCCGCGGCATCGCTGGACGACGCGCGCCGCGCGTGTCGCGAGCGCGGTCCGTTCGACCTCGCCCTCCTCGACCTGAACCTCGCCGACAGCAAGGGCCTGCAGGGACTGCGCACGCTGCGCGACGAGTTCCCGCAGCTCGCCATTGCGGTGCTGACCGGAACGCAGGACGAGTTCGTCATCCGGCAGGCGCAGGCGATGGGCGCCTCCGGGTACCTGCTGAAAGGCTGGCCACCGGAACAGATCCGGACCGCGCTTCGCTCGCTGCTGCGGCCTCCCGAGCGGATCACGTCGGCAACGGTCGCCGAGCGCTTCCCGAAGCTCGCCGGCACGTCGCATTACGACCGCGTCGCCGCGCTCGGCGCGCGCCACCTGCAGATCCTGGAACTCGTCCTCGACGGCTGCAACAACCAGGAAATCGCAACGACGATGGGCCTGACGCTGGGTACGGTCAAGAACTACGTGTCCGCGATCCTGATGGCCCTCGACGTGCAGTCGCGCGCCCACCTGATCAGCCTGTTTCATTGAACGCCGCCGCGGCCGACTCCGCGATGCGCGCCCCCGACGCGCGCGACCCGCGCGTCCGCGGCGAGCTCGACCGGATCGCGTGGCGCGCGGACCCGCGCGCGGCGCTCGTCACCGTCGCGGTCGCGCCCCTCGCGGCGATCGCACTGGACGCGCGCGGCGTCGATGCGCGCGTCGCGATCGGCTGGGCGCTGGCCGTTGCGGGTCTCGCGCTGGCGCGTTCCGCCGTCGCGCGAACCGCGCTGCGGCGACCTGCCGGGTCCAAGGCGCTGCGGGGCCTGCGCGCGGCCTGGCTCGCGGTCCTGGGTGCCGGCGCCATGACCTGGGGCAGCGCCGCGATCGCGCTGCTGCCGCGCGATGCCATCGGCGCCGGGCTGGTCGGCGCGCTGTGGCTTTCGGTGGCGTCGATCGCGACACCGCTGCTGGCCGGCTCGCGGCCGGCGATCTACGTCTCGCTCGTGCCCTCGGTGCTGCCGCTGGTCTGGGGCCTGGCGCGGATGCCCGACGCCGCCGCGCCGCTGCTCGCGGCGTGCGGCGCCGTTCTTTCGCTGCTGGTCCTGCGGCTGGCGCTCGAACGCAACGAGTTGCTGGCATCGACCGAATCGGCGCGGATCCTCAATGAATCGCTCGTCGAGCAGATGCGGCTGCAGGTCGACATCACGGAGCGCGCGATCCACGACAAGACCCGCTTCCTTGCCGCCGCCGCGCACGACCTGCGGCAGCCGCTGCACGCGCTCGGGCTGTTCTGCGCCGCGCTCGACCAGAGGATGAAGGACGTGCCGGAGCGACCGCTGGTCCGCAACATGATGCAGTCGATCGAGGCGCTCGAGTCGTCGTTCGGCGCGATGCTCGACATCTCGCGCCTCGACGCCGGCATCATCCAGGCCGCCCCGGAGCCGTTTGCCGTCCGCGACCTGTTCCAGCGCCTCTACCTCCAGTTCAATGGCGAAGCCGAGAAGCGCGGCCTGCAACTGCGCTTCCGCCCGGCGCGCCGCCATGTCGTGAGCGACCCGCAGCTTCTCGAGCGTGTCGTCGCGAACCTGGTACAGAACGCGCTGCGCTACACCCGCGCCGGTGGCGTCGTCGTCGTGGCGCGGCGGCGCGGCGAGGCCGTGGCGCTGGAGGTCTGGGACACCGGCTTCGGCGTTCCGCCCGACCAGCAGGAACTGATCTTCGAGGAGTTCTACCAGGTCGACAATCCGGAACGCGATCGCGCGCGCGGCCTCGGCATGGGCCTGGCGATCGTCCGCCGGCTGTGCCGCTTGCTGGGTCATTCGCTGCAGGTGCGCTCGACGCCGGGGCGCGGCAGCATGTTCCGGGTCGTCGTCCCGGCGACGCGCGCCGGCCTCGAGGTCGCCGGCGCCACCGAGGCCGCGCTCGGCGAGGCGACGCGCCCGCCGCGCATCGATACGCAGGCGACGCTCGTCCTCGTCGACGACGAGCGCGCGATCCGCGAGGCGGCCACCGAACTCTTGCGCCCCCTGCGGATCGAGGTCCTTGCCGCCGGGACGATTGCCGAGGCGGTCGCGCTCGTCGGCGCGCACGAGCGACCGGTCGACCTCATCCTGTCGGACTGGCGACTCCGCGGCGAGGAAAACGGCGTCGAGGCGGTGCGCGCACTGCGCCGCGCGACGGGCGAAGCGACCCCCGCGGCGCTCGTGACCGGCGACACGTCGCCCGACGTGATCCGGCTCGCGCACGAGCAGGGGCTCATCATCCTGCACAAGCCCCTGCAGCCGAAACAGCTACTGGAGATCATCGAGCGGCTGACGCGCTGAGGCGAGTTGGCGGCCGATCCGCCGGCCAGGCACCACGAACACCCGGGTCGGCCGAACGGTGGACGGGCCGCTCACATGACTTTGGTCATTTGGCCCGGCTGCCGGATCGCGGTCTACTGGTTAACATCCTCCGGGACGGGTGATCCATGATCCTGATACTGCGCGCATTGACCCTGGATGGACGCGAGCTGACACAGCCGCTGCTGGCCCGCTTCGACGCGCATGGCGGTACGCTCGGACGCGGCGAGGCGGCGACGTTCATGCTTCCGGATCCGATGCGGATGATTTCCCGCGTCCAGGCCCGCGTGCTGCACGACGCAGGCGCCTATCGGATCGAGAACGTCGGCGGGTCCAATCCCCTGCTGCACAACAGCCGCCCGCTGAGCGCCGGCATGAGCGTCGCGCTGGCCGCGGGCGACGAGATCCGCGTCGGCGGCTATCGCCTGATCGTCGAATTCGCCGACGACGAGGCGACGACCACGGTCATGCGCGCGAAGGCGGACCCGCATGCCGAGGGCCCGAATGCCGACGATGCGACGCGGATCGGGACCTTCGGGCCGCGCATCCCGGTCGCCGCTCTCGCGACACCCGGGGACGTGGATACCGCGCTGCGCGTCGCGTTCGCCCAGTTCGCCCCGCAGCGCCTCGCGGAGCGGCTCGGCGACGCGGCGGGCGACGCGGCCACGACATGGCGGCGCTATTGCGACGACTTCCCGACCGTGTGCGCCGAGGCGCGCACCGCCGTCGAAGTCGCTCTCGCGCGGCGCGCGACCGTGGCGGGCGCCGTGGAAGCCGCGGCCGGCGCCGAGCCGACGCTCCGCCTCGAGCACGGCGGCGACGCATGACGCGAGCCGCGACGCAGCGCTTCCACCGGGGCGCGGCCTGCGGCCTGTCGGACGTCGGGCGCGTGCGCAGCGACAACGAGGACCATTTCCTGATCGACGAACCCTCCGGCCTCGTCGTCGTCTGCGACGGCATGGGCGGTCACGCCGGCGGGGCGCGGGCGAGCCGGGAGGCGGCGGCGACGCTGCAGCGCTGTTTCGCGATGGCGCGTCGGTCCGCCGGACGCGGTGCCGGCGGCGACGAGGACATCGACGCCAGCGAAGCGACCGTCATCGTCGCGCCGCCGCGCGTGCAGGATCCGGACGCGACGGTACCCGACCTCGGGCTGGGCGCCGCGCGCATCGCCGCCGAGGCCGTTGGCATCGCCAATCGACGGCTTTGCGACCTGAACGCGGGCGTCGACTGCAGCCTGACGTCGATGATGGGTACAACCGCCACCGGGCTATGGCAACCGGGCGACGACGACCTGATGGTCCTGTTCCACGTCGGCGACAGTCGCCTGTACCGGCTGCGCGGCGGCCGCCTGCAGCAGCTGACGATCGACCAGACGCTCGCGCAGCACGCGCGGGCGCTGGGCGCGAGCCGGACGGAAGCGGCCGCGCTGCCGCGCAACGTGCTGCTGCAGGCGCTCGGGCCATACGAGGACGTGGAGGCGGAGGTCCGCATCCTGCGGGCCGCGCGCGGCGACCTCTACCTGCTGTGCAGCGACGGGCTGCACGGCGCCGTCGACGATCGCGTGCTCGAGCGCACGCTCGCGCTGGCGCCGCGCGACGACCTCGATGCCGTGTGCGCTTCGCTCGTCGCGATGGCGAACGCCGGCGGCGGCCACGACAACATCACGGCGGTGCTGCTGGCGTATGAAGGATAGGCGACGCCGGGCGCCGGGCATCGGGAATCGGGAATCGGGAATCGGCGCGGTCGGTGGCGACCCCCTCCCCCACCCCGCGCCCGCATTGCGGGCGCCTACCGCCGTATCGCCCAAAGCTCAAGCTGCAGTCCCGGGAATTCCCCTGCGACGTGCAGCGCGAACCCCGTCGAATTCGCAAGCTGCGACCACAGCTCGCTTGCGCGGTCGAGCTCGAAGTACGTGAATCCGGCGTGATACGGCAACTGCCGCGGCGCCACCGGCAGCGGACGCAGCGGGATCCCCGGAAGCTGCAGGTTGACGAGATCGCGGATCCGTTCGGCAGGACCGGCCTTGGCCTGCGCCGGGAACTGCGTTCGCACGGCCTCCGCGGGTAGTTGCGCGTTGACCGCGAGAACGAACGACGCGGAACGATAGAGTTCGGGCTCGGCAACGATGCCGATCCGCAATCCGTACCTGCGCTCCTCGAGGCGGATCGGGACGGCGGCGGATTCGACCACGAGGCTCAGCGAGCGCCTCAGTTCCGCGGCGACCGGCGCGAACGACTCCTTCAGCTGGTCGTGCCGGTAGGTCGGGAACGTCGGCGGTCGCCGCGACGGCGACGAGAACGTCGCGAGTTCGCCGGCAAGTCCGGCGGCCAGCGCGTAGAGCGACTCCGGATGCACGCCGGAGGTCGACGCCAGGTGGGTCACGACGGGCTCCGCGCGGTTGACGACCTGCAGCAGCAGGAAGTCCTGGATCTCGGCGACACCGCCGGCGGCCGGCTGGGCGAGGCGCGCCGCCAGCGCGTCGCCACGCTGGTGCAGCAGGCCGCGCAGTTCGTCGGTGAACGCCGCGAGCCGCTGCGCGACGCGGACGTCGAGGCATGGCGGCGCGTAGTCGCGATCGAGGACGAGCGAATTGTCGGGGCGGCGCTCGATGACGCGCGCGACGCCGAGCACCGCGTGCGCCTGCGCCACGTCGGCGGCAAGAGCCAGTCGCAATCGCAGGCGGCCATGCTGCACGGACGCGCTGCCGCTCGCATCGGCATTGCTGTCGACGACGTCGCCTTCGACGATCTCGTAGCGCGCGAGGCTGTCCGGCCCCGGCGCCGCGGCGGCCTCCGGGATGCCGGGACGCCGCAGCGGAAGCGCCAGCACGACGAGCTCGTCGCGCGTTTCCTCCGGGATGTCGACGGCCGGCGGCGGCGCTTCGGTCGCGGAACAGGTGAATGCCGTGCCGTCCGGCAGGACGCCGGCGCATTCGGCGATCGCGATCTTTCCGAGCGCGAGCTGGTCCGGATCGATCACCAGCCTCGTGAAACCCCAGGCGTGCGGCCGCAGCGCCGCGCTCCGCGCTTCGACGAGCGATTGGAGATAGCGGTCATGCTGCTGGAAGTGCTGCGGCTGGAGGAACATGCCCTCCGACCAGACGATCTTGCGGCTCAACGACATCGTGGCTCCTGGGGGACGATCCGCGGTCGACGGGCGAGCATCAATGCCGCGCCCCGAGGCGGTCGATCTGATCGGCGTACGCGGCGCCGAATCGTTCGCGGAACAGTTTCTCGAAATCGCGATCCGCGGCGTGCGCGATCTCGCCGTGCGCCTCGACCAGGCGATCCCACAGAGCCGCCTTGCGACGCGGCGCGATCAGCCGATCGAGCGTGCTTCCGGCGCCCTTCGCGCGTTCGATGGCCCGCGGATCGAGCCGCTCGAGCACGGCGGCGAGCGTCGCGCGCATGCCGGCCATCATCGCGACCTCGTGCGCACGCACGTCGTCGAAGGCTTCGCCGATCGCCCTGACGGCCGGCTGGTAGCCGGATCCGCGCCCGGTGATCATCTGCGCGAGCGCGCTCGCCACGTCCGGGAAGAATTTCAGCGGATTGTTGTCGCGGACAGCGACGAGCGTCATGTCGATGCGGACCTCGTTCTTCGCGATCGCCCGCGCGGCGAGCGTCTGCATGATGCCGCCCATCGCGACGCGCAGCATCTGCCCGCAGGCTTCGGCGACCTGCGGGCCGCTCGCGCCTCCGAGCGGCAGGTCGGCCAGCCCGAGACCGCGCATCAGCGCCGCCAGCGTCGGATCGCTCCGTGCGGCGGCAGCCGTCGCGACCGGGCTCGGCACCGCGTCGGCCGCGGCGCGATCCGGCGCGACCGGCCCGGCGGGCGCCGCGACCGGGGAAGAGACCGGCGCAGAGGCACGCGCAGCGACAGGTCCGGCGACAGCGCCCGTCACGGGCGCCGCAGCGGCCGCGGCGCGCGACGCGATGCGGCTCGCCAGCGGATCGTAGTCTTCCGGAATGATCGCCGCCGGCACGAACGGCAGCGCCTGCGGCGCGACGTCGTCGCCGACCGAGCGCTGGAAGGGACCGGGGTCCGGCGGCGCCGCCTCGCCGTAGAGCGGATCCGGCAACGCACCGAGCGCATCGAAGGCGCCGGCGTCGGGCACGGTTTCCGGTCGAGGCTCGTCGTCGAGCTCGACGCGCGCTTTCAGCAGGTAATCGCCGATCGACAGTTCGTCGCCCGATTCCAGGCGCGCGAAGCGGCGCGCTCCGGCCAGCGCCTGGCCATTGACGATCGTCGCATTGCCTCCGACGTCCTCGATCTCGAACGCGCCGTCGCGCCACACGATCCGCGCATGTCGGCGCGACACGATGCGGTCGGGATCCGGCAGCACGAGTTCGTTGTCGGCGGTTCGACCGATACCCCCGCCTTCCGACCCGAAACACCAGGCGATCGCCGCGGCCGGCGGAGCGCCGCGGTAGGAGACGACCTGCAGCCACAGCTTCATGATGACTTCCCGTCGTCCGCGGCGGCCGGCGCGTCCGGCGACTGCGGCTGCGCTTCCTGCGCGGAGGAACCCGCTGCCCCGCCGCCTCCATTGATGCCGACCATCGCCGACCCGTCGATCGAAACCGTCGTCCCGTTGATCGAGATGCCCGTCGGACCGAGCACGATCGTGCTGTTTCCCGCTTTCAGCGTCAATGTCATCCCGGCCTCGATCGTGACGTCGAGGCCCCCCTTCAGGTCGACGTTGCGGCCGGCGCCCAGCGCGAGATCGGTGCCGGACTTGCATTGCGTATCCCGAGCCACGTCGAGCGAATACGTGCCGCCGATCCGTCCCTTGTGTGAGCCGCCCACGCTGTCGCTGCGATCGCCGTCGATCTTCGACAGGTCGTTGCCCGCCACCCGCGCGTGGCGATCCTTGCCGACGTGCAGCAGTGCGTCGTTGGCGACATAGTGGTCGTGGTTTCGCCCGGCATGGAAGTACAGCTGCTCGGAGCCGGCCTTGTCCTCGAAGCGGATCTCGTTATAGGCGCCGCCACCCTTCGACGAGCTGGAGCGGATCGTCGTGCGCGTCGCGTCCTGCGGCAACGGATAGGGCGGCATGGCGCCGGCGTTGTAGACGCAGCCGGTCACGAGCGGCCGGTCCGGATCGCCGTCCAGGAACTCGACGACGACCTCCTGGCCGATGCGCGGCAGGAACATCGCGCCCCAGCGCTTCCCCGCCAGCGGCTGCGCGACCCGCACCCAGCAGGAACTGCGTTCGTCGCGCGCCCCCTTCCGGTCCCAATGAAACTGCACCTTGACCCGCCCGTAGCGATCGGTCCAGATCTCCTCGCCCGCCTTGCCGACGACGAAGGCCGTCTGCGGCCCCCGGATGCAGGGGCGCGGCGTCCTCGTGGCGCTGCGGAACGCGATCTTCTTCGAGATGGATTCGATCCGGCAGTCGAACGCCAGCCCGGTCGGCGCCGCGCGGGTTGCCGACGCCGTTCCCGCCGCGGACGCGGACGACGCCCCGGCCGATGCCGCGCGGACGTCGTAGCCGCCGTACGCGATCTCGTAGTCGGCCGCGACGACGAGATAGCCGCCGTTCTGCTCTTCGCGCGGATGCTCGACGAGATCGAACAGGACACCCGGCGCGTACGTTCGCACCGCGGTCGTCCCGGTGAAGCGCTCCGCCCCCGCCGCCAGCGCCTCGAGGCGCGCGTGCGCGATCGACCGCCCCGCGTCGCGCGACGCGAAATGGCCCGGATAGTCGTACCGCTCGTGGCCGCCCTGGCCTCCGCGGCCGTGCCCCGCCGCGTCGGACGACGACGTCGCCCGCAGGATCCCGGATTCGCTCGACGTCGCCTTCTCGAAGTCGAAGTCGGCGACCGACTGCTTGCCCGACTCGAGGCACGCGACGGCCGACCAGTCGTGGATGAATCCCCCCTCCAGCGCGCCCTCGCCGCGGCGCGACCGGTAGCGAAGCCGCGCGTGCCCCGCCGCCGGCCCGTGCGCGGCATAGGAATCCGCGAGGACCAGCGTATGGCTGTCGCGCGCCTGCCGGAAGAAGTAGTAGATCCCGGTTTCCTCCATGAGGCGGCTGACGAAGTCGAAGTCGGTCTCGCCGTACTGCACGCAGTAGGGCATCGCCTCGCGCGGCCCGACGGCGTCGAAGTCGTATTCGGCCGGGTAGTCGGCGAAGACCTCCTTCAGGATCTCGACGACGGTCTTGTCCTGGAAGATGCGGCAGTTGGTCGCACGCGTCATGAGCCACGGCCAGTGCCGCAGCGTCGCGGCGTAGACCGCATAGCGGCCACGCCACCCGCGGTGCGCGAAGCGCGTCACGTAGCCGTTGAAATACCGCGGCTCGCCGCCGGCGACATCGATGCGGATCCCGAGCGGCTGGCCGAGCACGTCGGCAATGCGGATCGAGCCGCTCTCGCTCAGCAGGTCGACCTCGTACGCGCTGAGGTGCCCCAGTTCATCGCGGCCTCGCAGGCCGCAGAACAGGAGGCGGTCGGCGCCGAGCGTCGAAAGCGCGGCGACCGGGCGGTGCGCCTGCGTGGTTTGCGGTGCGGTCGTTTCCATCTGCGGACCTTCTCGGCGCCTGGCGCCTTCTCTTCCGGAATTCGTTCAGGGAACCATCGTGCGGGTCGTTGCCGCGACCGCGACGGTCACGGCACCGCCCCAGGCGCAGGCGCAGGTCGACATGCTGTCGAGCGCCGGCGCCTTCGCGAGCATCACCGTGGGGGCACCGGGCGCCCACGGCGCCAACGTCGCCGGCACGCACGGTGCCGGCGTCGGCGTGCCCAACGCCGCCGCGGTCGCCGCGATCACGGCGGGATTGGCCGGCGCATTGCACATCCCGAACGGCGGGATGTTGACGATCGGCTGGTGATCCATGATGTTGGCGAGCGGAGGTCCCTCGCCGAGCGTCCGGTTGACCGGCAGCACGACCAGGGTGGACGGCGCCAGTCCGAAGCTGCAGCGAAGCGTCGCTCCCATCGTCACCCATTGCGCCATCGTGGTTCTCCTGGTGGTCGTGATCCGCGGGTTCGCCGGCGCAGGGTCCGGATCACGCCGCCGTGCCGTCGAACGCGTAGTCGAAGTCGCCGTCGACGACCTGCAGGTGGACGCGCGTCGCCGGGCGGCCGTCCATCGAACGCTGGAGCAGCTCGCGGCTGATCGACGGCAGCACGGAGTTCGTCAGGATCGCGTCGATCATCCGGCCGCCGCTTTCGACCTCGGTGCAGCGCGAACCGATCAGGCTCACGACGTCGTCGCCATAGCTGAACGGGATCCCGCGCCCGATTTCGACGCGGCGC
>DATKPC010000132.1:0-8309 GCA_035524275.1 Burkholderiaceae bacterium | reverse complement strand
CGGACCTCCCCTCGCCCGCGCGAGCGGGAGAGGGGCGGGGGAGAGGGAGCCCGCGTCGCGCCCGCGGTACCATCGCCGGCGTGATGGCCACCGATGACCCTGCCGGCGAGGACCTTCGCCCCGCTCCGGATCACCCGGAGTCGATCGTCCTCGTCGGCATGATGGGTTCCGGCAAGTCGACGGTCGGGCGGCATCTCGCGCGCGCCTGCGGCTTCGCGTTCGTCGACTGCGACAAGGAGCTCGAGCGGCGCAGCGGCGTCACGATTTCCACGATCTTCGAACTCGAGGGCGAGGCGGGGTTTCGCCAGCGCGAGGCGAAACTGCTCGCCGAGCTGGCGGTCCGGCCGCGGACCGTACTGGCCACCGGCGGGGGCGCGGTGCTGCTGCCGGAGAACCGGCGGGCACTTCGCGAGCATGGCCTCGTGATCTACCTCGATGCCAGCGCCGACGAGCTGGCGCGTCGCGTCGCGCGCGACGGCAGCCGCCCGCTGCTGCAGGTCGCCGACCCGCGGCAGAGGATCCGCGACCTGCTGCTCGTTCGCGTGCCGCTGTACCGCGAGGCGGCGCACCTCACGTTCCGCTCCGGCGCGTCCAACCCGACGCGGCTCGTCGAGCGCATCCTGCGGCACCCGGCCGTCGCTGCCGTGGTCACCCGCGCCGCTGCGTAGAATCGCCCGGATGCGCACCGTCGACGTCTCGCTTCCCGCCGCCCGCGCCGATCGCTCCTATCCGATCCACATCGGTCCGGGGCTGGTCGACCGCCTCGATGCGTTCATCGCGCCGCTGGCGCCGACCTCGATCGTCGTGGTCTCCGACGCCACCGTCGATGGCCTTTACGGCGCGCGCGCGCGCGCCGCCTGCGCGAAGGCGGTGGCCCGCGGACGTGTCGCCGGCGTCGTCATCGCCGGCGGCGAGGGCGAAAAGACGCTCGCGACGTTCGGGCGCGTGATCGATGGCCTCGTCGAGGCGCGCGCCGATCGCGGCACGCTGCTCGTGGCGCTTGGCGGCGGCGTCGTCGGCGACATCGCCGGCTTCGCGGCCGCGGCCTTCATGCGCGGCATCCGGTTCGCGCAGGTGCCGACGACGCTGCTCGCGCAGGTCGATTCCTCGGTCGGTGGCAAGACCGGCGTCAACCATGTCCAGGGCAAGAACCTCGTGGGCGCCTTCCACCAGCCGGCGTTCGTCGCTTCCGACACGCAGACGCTGAAGAGCCTGCCGCCGCGCGAAGTCTCCGCGGGGCTCGCGGAGATCCTCAAGCACGGCCTGCTCGCCGATGCGGCGTACTTCGATGCCGTCGCGCGCGACACCCCGGCGATCCTGGCGCTGGACGACGTCGCGCTGGCGGCGGCGATCGCCGGATCCTGCGAGATCAAGGCCGCGATCGTCGCGCGCGACGAGCGCGAGAGTGGCGATCGCGCGCTGCTCAACCTCGGCCACACGTTCGGCCACGCCATCGAAGCGCTGACCGGCTACGAGCGCTGGCTGCACGGCGAAGCGGTCGGCTGCGGACTGTGCCTCGCCGCGGACCTGTCGGCGCGCCTGGGCCTCGTCGGGGGCGCGCAGGTCGCGCGCGTCGTTGCCGCGGTCGGCGCCGCGCGGCTGCCGGTGCGCATCGCCGGCCTGTCCCGCGAGGCCGCGGTCGCCAGCATGCGTGGCGACAAGAAGGCGAGCGCCGGCCGCATTCGCTTCATCGTGCTCGAGGCGATCGGCCGCGCGGTGCAGCGCGAAGTCCCGGATGCGGACCTGGACGCGACGCTCGTCGCGGCCGGCTACGTCTGAGGCGGGCCGCCGCGTGACGACGCCCGCTCCCTACGCCGCCGACCCGCTGCGTTCGCGCGGCCGGCGGCACCCGGAACCGGCGGCCGCAAACCGCGATCCGTTCCAGCGCGATCGCGACCGCGTCGTGCACTCGACCGCGTTCCGCCGGCTGGAGTACAAGACGCAGGTCTTCGTCAACCACGAGGGCGACCTGTTCCGCACGCGCCTCACGCACTCGCTGGAAGTCGCGCAGATCGGGCGCAGCATCGCGCGCTGCCTGGGCGTCAACGAGGACCTCGCGGAGGCCATCACGCTGGCGCACGACCTCGGCCACACGCCGTTCGGGCACGCCGGCCAGGACGCGCTCAACGCCTGCATGCGCGAGCACGGCGGCTTCGAGCACAACCTGCAGTCGCTGCGCGTCGTCGACCAGCTGGAGGAGCGCTACGGCGCGTTCGACGGCCTCAATCTCTGCTTCGAGACCCGCGAGGGGATCCTCAAGCACTGTTCGCTCGACAACGCGCGGCGCCTGGGCGAGCTCGGCGAACGCTTCCTGCGCCGCGAGCAGCCGTCGATCGAGGCGCAGATCGCCAACGTCGCCGACGAGATCGCCTACAGCAACCACGACGTCGACGACGGGCTGCGCTCCGGATTGCTCACCGTCGCGCAGCTCGCGGCGGTGCCGCTGTTCGCGCGGCACGCGGACGAGGTGCGCGCGCTGTACCCGCAGGTCTCCGAGCGGCGCATGGTGCAGGAGACCGTGCGCCGGATGATCAACACGCTGATCACCGACGTCGTCGACGAGAGCCGACGGCGGATCGCCGCCGCCGCGCCCGCCTCGGTCGACGCCGTGCGCCGTTCGCCGCCGCTCGTCGCGTTCTCCGCGGCGCTGCGCGCCGAGGCCGACGTCCTGAAATCGTTCCTGTTCGACAACCTCTATCGCCACTACCGTGTCGTGCGGATGACGAGCAAGGCCGCCCGGATCGTCCGCGACCTGTACGGCGCCTTCCGCGACGACCCGCGACTGCTGCCTCCGGAACACCGGCGCCGCGTCGACGCCGAGGGGCATCGCGCGATCGCCGACTACGTCGCCGGAATGACCGATCGCTACGCGATCGGGGAGCACCGCCGGCTCTTCACGATCGAATGACCCGCCGCGCGACCTGAGGATGGCACGCAGGCCGCGACTGGCGCTCGCGGGGCTGCCGAGCCTCGTCATGCAGCGCGGCCACAACCGGCAGCCGACTTTCCTCGATCGCGAGGACCACCTCGACTTCCTCGCGCGGCTGAAGGAGGCCGTGGTCGCACGCGGCCTGGAACTGCACGCGTACGTGCTGATGCCGGACCACTTCCACCTGCTCGCGACGCCGGCGACGGATGCCGCCCTGAGCGCCGCGATCCAGGACGTCGGCCGTGCCTACGTCCGTCGCTTCAATCGCCGCCACCAGCGCACCGGCACGCTGTGGGACGGCCGCTTCCGCTGCGCGGCGCTGGATGCGGAGCGCGACCTGCTCGTCGCGATGCGCTACATCGAGACGAACCCGGTCCGCGCCGCGCTGGTCGGCGAGCCGTCGGCGTATCCCTGGTCGAGCCATGGCCACCACGTCGGCCTGCGCCTCGACCCGCTGATCACCGACGCGGCCGCCTACTGGAACCTCGGCAACACGCCGTTCGAGCGACAGGACGCGTACCGCCGCCTCTGCGATGAAGCGATCGACCCGCGCGAACTCGAGGCGTTGCGTCGCGCGCAGCGCACCGGGACGCCGCTGCCGGGCCCGCAGACGCTCGCCGCGTTCGAGGCGCGCGGCCAGGCGATGCCGCGGGCGCGGCCGCGCGGCCGGCCGCGCAAGGTTGCGGCGCCGCATGAATGATCCGCCCGGCTGCAGTCCGGGCGGCGATAATCCGGCGCGCGTTCCCGGCGTTTCCGGCGGCGGAGTGCAACGAGCATGGCGGACCTGAAGAAGCGATCCTTCGGCATGGCGCCCAACGGCAGGCCGGCCGACCTCTACGTGCTCGACAACGGGCGCGGCCTCGAGGCGGAGATCACGAACTACGGCGGCATCGTGGTGGCGCTGCGCGTCCCGGATCGCCACGGGCGGCAGGCCGACGTCGTGCTCGGCCACTCCAGCGCGGCCGGCTACGCGCGCAACACGCCGTACATCGGCGCGCTGATCGGCCGCGTCGCGAACCGTATCGCGCGGGCACGCTTCACGCTCGACGGGCGGACGCATGAACTTGCCGCCAACGATGGGCCGAACCATCTTCACGGCGGACGCGTCGGATTCGACCAGGCGACCTGGTCGGCCGCGCCGGTCGCCGACGACGACGGTCCGGCGCTGGAACTGCACCACGTCAGTCCCGATGGCGACGAGGGTTACCCGGGACGCGTCGAGGTCCGCGTCGTCTACACGCTGACGCACGAGGGTGCGCTGCGGATCCGCTACGAGGCGACGAGCGACCGCGCGACGCCGCTCAACCTGACGAGCCACGGCTACTTCAACCTCGGCGCGACGAACGACATCCTCGACCACGAGATCCGGATCCCGGCCTCGCGCGTGTTGCAGGTCGATGCCGGCCTGATTCCCACGGGCGCCGTGCGCGACGTCGCCGGCAGCGCGCTCGACCTGCGTGAGCCGGTGCGGATACGCGACCGCATCGGCGCCGCGGACGAGCAGGTGCGGATCGCCCGCGGCTTCGACCATGCGTTCGTGCTCGACGGCCAGGACACGCCTTTGGCGACCGCGGCCGAGGTCTACGACCGTTCCAGCGGCCGCGCGATGCGCGTGCGGACGACCGCGCCGTCGATCCAGTTCTACAGCGGCAACTTCCTCGACGGCTCGATCGTCGGCAAGGACGGCCGGCGCTACGGTCCGCGCGCGGCGCTGTGCCTCGAAGCGGAGGGCTATCCGGACGCGCCGAACCACCCGGGCTTCCCGTCGATCGTCGTGCGACCCGGGGAGGTCTATCGGCAGACGACGGCGTACGAATTCACGGCGCTTTAGGATTCGATCTTGCGGGCGTGGTGGGCGCGGCTCCGGACCCTCTCCCCCACCCCTCTCCCGCTTCGCGGGCGAGGGGCGACCGGGCGTCGAGAATCGAGGCGTCGTCACAACGGCGGACACGGGATCGCCCCTCGCCCGCGAAGCGGGAGAGGGGTGGGGGAGAGGGCCGCTCGCACTCCAAAACCACGCGAAACCATGCGAAACCACGCGTAACCACGCCAACACGATGAACGACAACGCGACGATCGACCTGCAGCACCGCTTCCGCGCGCGCTTCGGCACCGACGGCACGGTGTTCCGGGCGCCGGGCCGCGTCAACCTGATCGGCGAGCACACCGACTACAACGAGGGCTTCGTGCTGCCGGCGGCCATCGACCTGGCGTGTCGCGTCGTCGCCGCGCCGCGCGACGACGACCGGCTCGTGATCCACTCCGAGTCGGTCGGCGCGACGTTCACCGCGCGCCTCGGCGACGCGGCGCGGTCGCGGCAGTGGTCGGACTATCCGCTCGGCGTCGCGTGGTCGCTGCAGCGCGACGGCTACGCGCTGCGCGGGGCCGACCTGCTGATCGACAGCAACGTGCCGATTGGCGCCGGATTGAGTTCGTCGGCGGCCATCGAGGTGGCCGTCGGCTACGCACTGCTCGACGTCGCCGGACACGCCGTCGACCGCAAGCGGCTCGCGCTCGCCTGCCAGTTCGCGGAGAACGAATTCGTCGGCGCCCGCTGCGGCATCATGGACCAGTACGTGTCCTGCCACGGCGCGGCCGGCAGCGCGGTCCTGCTCGATTGCCGCGCGCTGACGCACCGGATCGTACGGCTGCCCGACGGCGTCGAGATGGTGATCTGCAACACGATGGTGAAGCACGAGATCAGCACCGGCGGCTACAACACGCGGCGCGCCGAATGCGAAGAAGGCGTCCGGAAGCTCGCCGCGGCGCTGCCCGATATCCGGTCGCTGCGCGACGTGACGCGGGACGACCTGGAGCGGCACCGCGATCTCCTCACGCCACTCATCTACCGCCGCTGCCGCCATATCGTCACCGAAAATGCGCGCGTCCACCGCCTCGCCGCCGCGCTCGAGGCGCGCGATCGCGCCGCGATCGGCGCGCTGATGGCCGAGTCGCACCGGAGCATGCGCGACGACTTCGAGATCAGTTGTCCCGAGCTGGACGTGATGGTCGACCTGGCGACGCGCGACGGCAATCCGCACGTGCTGGGCGCCCGGATGACCGGCGGCGGCTTTGGCGGCAGCGCCGTCGTCCTCGTCGACGAGGCGCACGCCGACGCGCTGCGGCAACACCTCGGGCCGGCGTACCAGGCGGCGACCGGGATCGCCGCGGAGATCCGCGCCTGCCACGCGGCCGACGGCGCCGGGAGGGAATCATGAGCGAACGCATCCTCGTGACGGGCGGCGCCGGCTATATCGGCAGCGTCGTCGCGGCGCACCTGATCGAGTCCGGCTTCGAGGTCGTCGTCTACGACAACCTGTGTCGCGGCCATCGCGCCGCCGTCCCCGAGGCCGCGCGGCTCGTCGTCGGCGACATCGGGAATCGCGACGCGCTCGACCGCCTGATGCGCGAGGTCCGCTTCGATGCGGTGATGAACTTCGCCGCGTTCATCGAGGCCGGCGAATCGATGCGCGAGCCGGCGCGATTCTTCCGCAACAACAGCGCCGATACGCTGACGCTGGTCGAGGCGGCGATCGCGCATGCGATCCCGCGCTTCGTCTTCTCCTCGACCGCGGCGCTCTACGGGACGCCGCAGCGCACGCCCATCGTCGAATCGGACCCGCTGCAGCCGATCAACGTCTACGGCGAGTCGAAGCTGATCGCGGAGCGGATGCTGCACTGGTTCCACCGGATCCACGGGCTGCACGTCGCCTGCCTGCGCTACTTCAATGCGGCAGGCGCCTGGGCCGGTCGCGGCGAGGACCATCGGCCGGAAACGCACCTGATCCCGCTCGCGCTCGCCACGGCCGCCGGGGACCGCGGCGCGCTGTCGATCCTCGGCACCGACTATCCGACGCCCGACGGCACCTGCGTGCGCGACTACGTCCACGTGGCCGACCTGGCGCAGGCCCACCGCCTGGCGCTCGTCGCGCTGCGCGATCGCGGTCAACTCGCCTACAACCTGGGCAACGGGAAGGGCTTCAGCGTGCGGCAGGTGATCGACGCGGTGCAGCGCGTCACCGGGCGCGCGGTTCCGGTCGTGGAGGCCGCGCGCCGCGACGGCGACCCGCCGGTGCTCGTCGCCAGTTCGGAGCACATCATCCGCGAGCTCGGCTGGCGCCCGGCGCACGCCGACCTCGATGCGATCGTCCGCAGCGCCTGGGAATGGCGCCTCGCCAACCCCGGTGGCTACAAGGACTGAGGCCGCGTCGATGGCAGCCGCATTCGACTTGAAGCAGCAGGTGCATCGGCGCTACAACGCGTTGACCGCCGAGTGGGTCCTCGTCTCGCCGCACCGGACGCAGCGTCCGTGGCTGGGACAGGTCGAGAAGCCGCCGGTCCAGGGCCTGCCGGCCTACGACCCGGGTTGCTACCTGTGCCCCGGCAACGAGCGCGTCGGCGGCATTCGCAATCCGGACTACGCCGCGACGTTCGTCTTCGACAACGACTTTCCGGCGCTGCGTGCGCTGCCGGCCGAGGCGGATGCCGCGCAAGCCGCGACCGACGACGACGCCGAACTGCTGGTGGCGCGCCCGGAGGCGGGCATCTGTCGCGTCATCTGCTTCTCGCCGCGCCACGACCTGACGATCGGGCAGATGGCGCAGGCCGACCTGCATGCGCTCGTCGAGACCTGGACCGACCAGGTCCGCTCGCTCGCCGCGGTGCCCTGGGTGCGGCACATCCAGGTCTTCGAGAATCGCGGCGCGATCATGGGAACGAGCAATCCGCATCCGCACTGCCAAGTGTGGGCCACCGCGTCGCTGCCGAACCTGCCGGCGCGCGAACTTGCCGCGCTGCGCGACTACCGGGCGCGTCGAGGCACGTGCCTGCTGTGCGACTACCTGCGCCTGGAGCGCGAGCGTGGCGAGCGGATCGTCTGCGAGAACGACGCCTTCACGGTCGTCGTCCCGTTCTGGGCGATGTGGCCGTTCGAGACGCTGCTGCTTCCGCGCCGGCACGTCGGCGGCCTCGAGGACCTGTCGGCCGACGAACGCGACCTGCTGGCGGCGATCATCAAGGACCTGGTGACGCGATACGACCGTCTTTTCGACGTGCCGTTCCCGTACTCGATGGGTTTTCACGCGCATCCGTACGACCGGCAGCCGCATCCGGAGTCGCATCTGCACGCGCACTACTACCCGCCGCTGCTGCGTTCCGCGACCGTCCGCAAGTTCATGGTCGGCTACGAGATGCTGGGCGAGCCGCAGCGGGACAGCACGCCGGAGACGGCGGCGGAGCGGTTGCGGCTGGTCGGCTAGCGGCGCGCGGTGTGGGGGGCTTGGGGGCGGGTGGACGGCGATCGCCCTCTCCCCCACCCCTCTCCCGCTTCGCGGGCGAGGGGAGCCTCGTCGTCGCAAATCGAGACGGCGCCCGCAGGGGC
>DATKPC010000131.1:0-27346 GCA_035524275.1 Burkholderiaceae bacterium | reverse complement strand
GGGGCGATCCGTCGTCGCTAATCGAGACATCGTCGCCATGGCGACGCCGAGACTCCCCTCGCCCGCGAAGCGGGAGAGGGGTGGGGGAGAGGGCGGTCAGCCACCCGCCCCTCCATCACGAAGCCCTACCCCACGGCCGGTGCCACCGCCTCGCGGCCTTCCGGCCTGATCGCCAGCAGCCCGTCCCGGACGAACCGGATGTGGCCGCGCAGGCCGTAGAACAGGTCGCCGAACGCCGCCGGGACGAACGTCGCATTCACCGAGTTCTCGATGTGCTCGATCTTCTGCAGCAGCTCGTCGCGCCGCGGCAGCGTCAAGTTGGGCTTCAGCGCCTCGCGTTCGACCTCGAGCAGCGACCGGTACCAGCGGAAAAGTCGCGAGCGGATCCGCCAGCGGTAGATTCCCGGCGCCGCCTGCAACGCCGGCAGCAGCAGGATCGCGAGCGGCACCAGCACCGACAGCACGCGCGCCAGAAGGCTCGCGAACCAGAACGGGAACGTCCGATACAGGAACGTCTTGCCCGACGTGTAGTAGCGCGACGCGTCGGGGCTCAGCCGGAACTGGTGCTGCGCCGGCGACGGGAACTCGCCGCGCTTGCGGAAGACCGACGCCGTCCCGTGGACTTCCTTCGCCGCCTCCAGCAGCAGGTCGATCAGCGCCGGGTGCAGGTTCTCGCGCGCGACGAGTTCGACGGTCGGCCCGATCAGCCGCACGTCCTCGTGCGGCAGGTCGCGACCGAAGTCGATCGCGCCCTCGGGCAGCACGAGCTTGTTCAGGTACGAGATTCGTCGCGCGTAGCCCTCGGCCTGGACGACATCGAACAGGTGCACGTCGTCCTCGTGCAGCAGCGCGCGGATCGCGTCGGCCGACGTCGAGTCGCCCATCACGAAGATCGCGTCGACCTGGCCGCCGACGAGGGCCTTGCGCGGGTCGCCGCCGTCGAGCGAGGTCACGAGCGTCGTCGAGCCTCCCGGCTCGATCTCGTTCTGCTTCAGCAGCGCGAGCGCCAGCCGGTGCGCGCCGCTGCCCTCCTTGCCGACATACAGGCGCCCGCCCTTGAAGTCCGACAGCAGGCGGCGCGGCGCGCCGCGATAGAAGACGAGGATCGCCTGGTACGAGATGCTGCCGAGCGAGACCAGGTTCCCGGCGTCCGCCTGCGGAATCTCCTCGCCGCCCTGGACGAAGCCGACGTCGACGTCGACGTGGCGGTCGAGCAGGTGGCGCAGGTTGTCCGACGACCCGTCCGTCGGAAGCACTTTGAGCTTGACGCCCTCGCGCGCCAGGATCTCGCGGTACTTGTCCGCGTAGCGCTGGAATGCGCTGTCCTTGGGCCCGGTCGCGATCGTGAGCGACGTCGGCGCCGAGAAGTTCGACAGCAGGAGCAGCAGCGCGGCCGCGATGACGCCGGCGACCCCGATCACGAACATCGACGTGACGAGGCCCGGGCCGAAGATCGCGTTGAGCCGGCGGACCAGCGCCGCGAAGTGGATTCGTAGTGACGTCATGTTTCGCCAGGGGCGGATTTTCCGCGGCCGGATTTTCCGCGGGCGCGGGCTCCGCGCCGTCGTTCAGCTCACCGCGTCGAGATACGACGCGGGGCGGCGCGGCAACGCTGGCCTGCGGCGGCTCGACACTACCAGAGGCTCGCCGGGCGACCCATCCTCCATCCGGGCGTGCCCACCGGAATCCGCCGAGCGCCACGCCCGCGCCGCCCATCGGCGCCGTCGCGCCTTCCGGGGTGACGCCGCTTCAAGCGGCCTTCGCGTTGCCCGGCTCGTTGCGCCACTGCGCCAGCAGGTTGTCCCGCTTCGTTCGGGCCGCCGCCAGGTGCCGCTGCTTCACGTGCCCGAAGCCGCGGATATCCTCCGGGACGCTCGCGAGCTGCACCGCGAGCGCGTGGTTGGCGGGCGCCAGCCGCGCGAGCAGCTCGTCGACCAGCGTTTCGTAGTCGCCGATCAGCGCGCGTTCGGCGCGCCGCTCCGCGGTGTGGCCGAACGGATCGAGCGCCGTGCCGCGTACGCCGCGCAGCGACGCGATGACGCGGAAGACGGGCGCGATCCAGCCGCCGAACCGGATCTTGCGCGGCACGCCGGTGGACGGATCGACGCGCGCGAACAGCGGCGGCGCGAGGTGGAACGCGAGCTTGTAGTCGCCTTCGAACATCGTCGAGATCCGCTGCCGGAACGCCGGATCGGCATGCAGGCGCGCGACCTCGTACTCGTCCTTGTAGGCCATCAGCTTGAAGTAATAGCGCGCGACGGCCGCCGCAAGCCGTTCGGAGCCGAGCTTTTCCGATTCGACGCGGCGGACCCGCTCGACGAGGTCGGCATAGCGCCGTGCATAGCCGGCGTTCTGGTACGCGGTCAGGAACGTGACGCGCGGCGCGACGAGGTCCGCGACGCCCGAGGCCGGCCGGCGGAACGCGATGACCTGTCCCGGCGTCGCGAGCCGGCGCGTGCCGTCCGGATCGTGCGCGGCCGCGCGGCCCCATTCGTACGCGCGCAGGTTGGCGTCGACCGATACGCCGTTGAGCTCGATCGCGCGGCGCAGCGACTCGTGTCGCAGCGGGATCCAGCCCTTCTGCCAGGCGTAGCCGAGCACGAACGGATTCGTGTAGATCGCATCGCCGAGCAGCGACGTCGCCATCGCATGCGCGTCGACGAACCCGCAGGCGTCGTCGTTGCCGACGGCATCGCGTATCGCCTGCGCCATCGCGGCGGCGCCGAACTGCCAATCCGGATTGCGGACGAACGCGGCGGTCGGCGATTCGGCGGTGTTCACGACGACCCGCGTCGTGCCGCCGCGCATCTTCGAGACGGCCTCGGCGCCGGCCGTCACGACGAGGTCGCAGCCGAGGACGAGGTCGGCGCTTCCCATCGCGATCCGCGTCGCGTAGAGATCGTCCTGGTGCGTCGCCAGTTGCACGTGCGAGAAGACGGCGCCGCCCTTCTGCGCCAGTCCCGCCATGTCGAGGACCGACAGGCCGCGCCCTTCCAGGTGCGCAGCCATCCCGAGCAGCTGCCCGATCGTGACCACGCCGGTGCCGCCGACGCCGGTGACCAGCACGCCGAAGGCGCGCCCCGCGGGCAGCTCCGGCGGAACGATGGTCGGCGTCGTCGGCGGCTGCTGCGCCGCCGCCG
The DNA here is from genome assembly GCA_035524275.1 of Burkholderiaceae bacterium. GTDB lineage: Bacteria > Pseudomonadota > Gammaproteobacteria > Burkholderiales > Burkholderiaceae_F > DATKPC01. Next base: position 24,206 of record DATKPC010000131.1, on the reverse strand, counting down.
GCGCGCTGCCGCGCCGCAGCTGGCCGCCCTCGACCGAGACGAAGCTCGGGCAGAAGCCGCGCTGGCAGGAGAAGTCCTTGTTGCAGGACGACTGGTTGATCGTTCGCTTGCGGCCGAACTCGGTCTCCAGCGGTTCGATCGACAGGCAGTTCGATTGCACGCCGCAGTCGCCGCAGCCCTCGCAGACGAGATCGTTGATCACGGTGCGTCGCGGCGGATCCGGAAAGACGATCTTGTCCTTCGTGTTCTTCTTGCGCCGGCGCCGCTTTTCCGAGGCGCAGGTCTGGTCGTAGAGGAGCACCGAGACGCCGCGGTATTCGCGCAGCTCGCGTTGCACCGCTTCCAGGTCGTCGCGGTGCCGCACCGTGACGCCCGGCGCGAAGTCGACGTCGGACGGATACTTCTGCGGCTCGTCCGTCACGACGACGATGCGGCGCACGCCTTCCGCGTGCACCTGGCGGGTGATCTGCGCGACGCTCAGCGGGCCGTCGACCGGCTGGCCGCCCGTCATCGCGACCGCGTCGTTGAAGAGGATCTTGTAGGTGATGGGCACCTTCGCCGCGACCGCCGCGCGCACCGCGAGGTAGCCGGAGTGGTAGTAGGTGCCGTCGCCGAGGTTGGCGAAGATGTGCTGCTCGTCGGTGAACGGGGCCTGGCCGATCCACGGCGCCCCTTCGCCCCCCATCTGCGTGAACGTCGAGGTGTTGCGGTCCATCCAGACCGCCATGTAATGGCAGCCGATGCCCGCCATCGCGCGCGATCCTTCCGGCACCTTCGTCGAGGTGTTGTGGGGACAGCCGGAACAGAAGTACGGCGTCCTTTCCGCGAGCGGCCGCGTCGCCGACAACGCGCGCTCCTTGGCCTCGATCGTCGCCAGCCGCGCTGCGATCCGCTCGCGGACGTCGCCGGGCAGCTCGAGCTTGCCGATCCGGTTCGCGATCGCCTTCGCGACGATCGCCGGCGAGAACTCGTAGTGCGCCGGAAGGATCCAGTTGCCCTGCGGCACCGCGTATTCGCCGCCGTCCTTCTCGTCGAACTTGCCGATCACGCGCGGGATCCGCTTGCCGCTGCCGATCCAGCCGAACAGTTCCTCCTTCAACTGGTACTCGATGACCTGGCGTTTCTCCTCGACGACGAGGACCTCCTCCAGGCCCTCGGCGAAGGCGCCGACCGATTGCGCCTCGAGCGGCCACGGCATGCCGCACTTGAAGAGGCGCACGCCGACGCGCGCGCAGGTCTCGTCGTCGAGCCCCAGGTCCGCGAGTGCCTGGCGCGTGTCCAGGTACGCCTTGCCGCTCGCGATGATGCCGAAGCGCGCGTGCGGCGAGTCCACGACCGTGGCGTTCAGCCGATTGGCGCGCGCGTACGCGAGCGCGGCGTAGAGCTTGTAGTCGAGGAGGCGAGCCTCCTGCTCCAGCGGCGAATCCGGCCAGCGGATGTTGAGGCCGCCGGGCGGCAGCGCGAAGTCCTGCGGCAGCTTCACCTCGATCCGATCCGGATCGACGATCACCGAGCTCGTCGCCTCGACGACTTCGGTCACGCACTTGAATCCGACCCAGACGCCGGCATACCGGCTCATCGCGTACGCGTGGACCCCGAGATCCAGGTATTCCTGGATCGTCGCCGGGAACAGCACCGGGATCATGCACGCCTTGAGGATGTGGTCGGACTGGTGCGGCAGCGTCGAGCTCTTCGCGCCGTGATCGTCGCCGGCGGCGACGATCACGCCGCCGTGGCGGCTCGTTCCGGCGGCATTGCCGTGCTTGAAGACGTCGCCGCAGCGGTCGACGCCGGGCCCCTTGCCGTACCACAGCGCGAAGACGCCGTCGTAACGCGCGCGCGGGTACATGTTGACCTGTTGCGAGCCCCAGACGCTGGTTGCCGCGAGGTCCTCGTTGAGTCCGGGCTGGAAATGCACGTGGCTGCGCTGCAGGTGCTTCGATGCCTTCCACGCCGTGAGGTCGACCGACCCCAGCGGCGAGCCGCGATAGCCCGTGAGGAAGCCCGCGGTGTTGAGCCCCGCGCGCTGGTCGCGCGTGCGCTGCAGCAGCATCAGGCGCAGCAGCGCCTGCGTCCCGCTCAGGAACACGCGGCCGCTCTCGACGGTCCACTTGTCCTCGAGCGTGACGCGGGAAACATCCGTCATGTCCATCGTGGTCTCGCTGCAGCCGGCACGCGTCGAGAATACTCCGCGGCCCTGGTCGTCTCAACGCGTTGCGTGCCGATGGAGCGACGTGGATCGCCGGGGCGATCCGGCGGGGCCGCCGGTCGGGGTGGTCCGGCCGCCCCATCCCGGGACCGAAGAAATGCTCGCGAAGGCGGCGCCGCGTTGCCTATACTGCACCGCAACGCGCATTCCTCCCAACGGCCACGGAGCCCGCATGAAGATCACTGCCGCCGCCTCGATCCCGATCGTCCTGCTGGCGCTCGCCTCGGCGCCCGCCCACGCCGTCAAGCCCTGCGAGGAACTGAAGTCGGAGATCGCGGCGCAACTCGACGCGAAACACGTCGTCAACTACATGCTGGACATCGTTCCCGCCGACAAGCCCGTCGAAGGCGATGGAAAGGTCGTCGGCACGTGCGACGGCGGGAAGAACAAGATCGTCTACACGCGCAAGTAGGCGGGGACGCGGCGGCGCCCGGGGTGGCGTCCCCTGCTTGACCCGCCCTCTCCCCCCGCCCCTCTCCCGCTTCGCGGGCGAGGGGAGTCCCGCCGCCGAGAATTGAGGCGACGTCCCGCCGGCTGACGTCGAAACTCCCCTCGCCCGCGACGCGGGAGAGGGGCGGGGGGAGAGGGCGCGAGCCAGCCCGTCCCCGCCCGCCTTCCCCTCAGGCTTCCGCCGCCCGCGCCGCGACGATCGCCCCGGCGCGCGCATCCGCGCGCAAGCCGTTGAAATAGACGTTCAGGATCACCGCGGCGATCGCGGTGAGCAGGATGCCGCTCTGCAGCAGCGGCTCCAGTTCCTTGGGCATCTGCTGCGTGAAGCGCTCCGCGACCAGCGGGATCATGCCGAACCCGATCGAGATGCCGACGACGAACAGGTTGCTGCGCGTCGTGCGGAAGTCGACGCCGGAAAGGATCCGGATCCCGGTCGCGGCGACCATCCCGAACATCACGAGACCGGCGCCGCCGAGGACGTATTGCGGAATCGCCTCGACGAGTTGCGCCAGCTTCGGAATCAGCCCCAGGACGATGAGGAGGGCGCCGCCGGCAACGCAGACGAATCGGCTGCGCACGCCGGTGACGCCGACGAGCCCGACGTTTTGCGAGAACGACGTGTACGGAAACGTGTTGAAGATGCCGCCGATCAGCGTGCCGACGCCGTCGACGCGCAGTCCGGCGGCGAGCGTCGGCGGATCGATGCGGCGCCCGGTCATCTCGCCGAGCGCAAGGAACATCCCGGTCGATTCGATCATCACGACGATCATCACGAGCACCATCGTGACGATCGGCACGATCTCGAAGGTGGGCGCCCCGAACTGGAACGGGGCGACGAGGCCGAACCATGGCGCCGCGGCGACCTTGGCGAAGTTCATCTTGCCCAGCGCGATGGCGAGCGCGACGCCGGCGACGAGGCCGAGCAGCACCGCGATATTGGCGACGAACCCGCGACCGAAGCGCGCGATCAGCAGGATCGCCACGAGCACGAACGCCGCGACCGCGATGTTGTCGGGCGCGGCATAGATCGGGTTCGCGACCGTCGGCGCGATCTTCAGGCCGTCCGGGATCGTCGCGCCGCCCGCGCGCGCGGCCTCGAGCCACGCCGCGTAGTCCGGTTTCACGACGGTGGCGATGACCGCCGGCCCATTCATGATCCAGCCGATGCCGACCCGCATCAGCGTGACGCCGATCACGGTGATGATCGTCCCGGTGACGACCGGCGGGAACAGCGCGAGCAGGCGGCTCACGATGGGCGCGATCAGGATCGAGACGATGCCGGCCGCGATGATCGAACCGAAGATCACCTGCGCGCCGGCCGCGCCGCCATGCGCATTGGCCATCGCGACCATCGGGCCCACGGCCGCGAACGTCACGCCCATCATCACCGGCAGCCGGATGCCGAACCACCGCGTCGCGCCGAGCGACTGGATCAGCGTCACGATGCCGCAGCAGAAGAGATCGGCGGAGATCAGCGCGGCGACCTGCTCCGGCGCCAGCTTCAGTGCCCGCCCCACGATGAGCGGCACGGCGATCGCGCCGGCGTACATCACCAGTACGTGCTGCAGCCCGAGCGCCGCGAGTCGCGGCAGCGGCAGGCGTTCGTCGACCGGATCGACGAGGTTCGATGCCATGTGGAATCCCTCCCTGGTTCTCGTTCGCTAGACTTGCACGGACACGGTGCACCGAAACATTCCTTCACGCAAGATGCATGCCGCCCCACGCCGTTGGGGCCGGGAGTCGAGAATGGCGCTGCAGGATCCGGGCTACCCGCGCGATCTCGTCGGCTACGGGCGGGTTCCGCCGTTCGCCGACTGGCCCGGCGGTGCGCGCATTGCGGTGCAGTTCGTCCTCAACTACGAGGAAGGCGGCGAGAACTGCGTGCTGCACGGCGATCGCGGCTCGGAGCAGTTCCTCTCCGAGATCGTCGGCGCGGCGTCGTTTCCGGCGCGCCATCTCTCGATGGAATCCATCTACGAGTACGGCTCGCGCGTCGGCGTCTGGCGGATCCTGCGCGAATTCGAGCGGCGCCGCCTGCCGCTGACGGTCTTCGGCGTCTCGATGGCGCTGCAGCGCCATCCGGACGTGACGCGGGCGTTCGTCGAGCTCGGCCACGAGATCACCTGCCATGGCTGGCGCTGGATCCACTACCAGGACGTCGACGAGCCCACCGAGCGCGAGCACCTCGCGACCGGCGTGCGGATCATCCGCGAGCTGACCGGAGCGGCGCCACTGGGCTGGTACACCGGGCGCGACAGCCCGAACACGCGGCGCCTCGTCGTCGACCACGGCGGTTTCCTCTACGACTCCGACTATTACGGCGACGACCTGCCGTTCTGGACCGCCGTCAGGCGCAGCGACGGCGTCGTCGTCGACCACCTGGTCGTCCCCTACACGCTCGACGCCAACGACATGCGCTTTGCGACGCCGCAAGGCTTCAATACCGGGCAGCACTTCTTCGAGTACCTGCGCGACAGTTTCGACGTCCTCTACGCCGAAGGGCTCGAGACGCCGCGGATGATGTCGATCGGGATGCACGCGCGGCTGCTCGGCCGGCCCGGCCGGCTGCGCGGCCTGCAGCGTTTCCTCGACCACGTCGAGCGCCACGACCGCGTCTGGGTCTGCCGCCGCGTCGACATCGCGCGCCACTGGCAGAATCGGCACCCGCCGGCGTCGCGAGCCTGATCCGCCCGCCGGGTCGGCTCGTGTTCGAGCCGCCCGCCCGCCCCCTGTTGCGCCGTCGCGGCGCCGGAGCCTCCACGATGACCACCCCTGCCGAAGCGGCCGCCGCCCGCCACCACCGCCTCGATGCCTGGATCGACCTGCACTTCGAGAACGAGGTCGCGTTCCTGCAGGAACTCGTCCGCGTCCCGACCGATACGCCGCCGGGGAACAATGCGCCGCACGCGGAGCGCGCGGCGACGCTGATCGAAGCCTACGGCTGGCATGTCGACCGCCATCCGGTTCCGGCCGCCGCGGTGCAGGCGGCCGGCCTGGAGTCGATCACGAACCTCGTCGTGCGTCGCCGTTACGGCGCCGGCGGGCGCGTCGTGGCGCTGAACGCGCACGGCGACGTCGTGCCGCCGGGGGAGGGCTGGACGCATCCGCCCTATGGCGCCGTGATCGAGAACGGCCATCTCTACGGCCGCGCCGCCGCGGTGAGCAAGAGCGACTTCGCGACGTACACGTTCGCGGTCCGCGCGCTGGAGGCGGTCGCGCAGCCTGCCGCCGGCACGGTCGAGCTGCACTTCACGTACGACGAGGAGTTCGGCGGCGAACTGGGCCCGGGTTGGCTGCTGTCGCACGGCCTCGTGCGCCCCGACCTGCTGATCGGGGCCGGCTTCTCCTACCAGATCGTGACGGCCCACAACGGCTGCCTGCAGATCGAGGTCACGGTGCACGGCGTGATGGCCCACGCCGCGATCCCGGCGACCGGCGTCGACGCCCTGCAGGGCGCGGTGGCGATCCTGAACGCGCTCTATGCGCAGAACGCGCGCTATCGCGAACGGCGCTCGCAGGTCCCGGGCATCGACTGCCCGTACCTGAACGTCGGCCGCATCGAGGGCGGGACCAACACGAACGTCGTGCCGGGCAAGGTCGTGTTGAAGCTCGATCGCCGGATGATTCCGGAGGAAGACCCGGAGGCGGTCGAGGCCGAGCTGCGGCGGGTGATCGCCGAGGCGGCCGCGCAGGTTCCCGGCGTGCGCGTCGAGATGCGCCGCATGCTGCTCGCCCGCGCGCTGAAGCCGCTGGCCGGCAACGCGCCGCTCGTCGCGTCGCTGCAGCGGCACGCCGCGGAGGTCTTCGGCGAATCCGTTCCGACGACCGGCACGCCGCTCTACACCGACGCCCGGCTCTACGGCGAGGCCGGGATCCCGGTGGTCCTGTACGGCGCCGGCCCGCGGACGGTCCTCGAGTCGAACGCGAAGCGGGCCGACGAGAACCTGCTGCTGGAGGATCTGCGGCGCGCGACGAAGGTCGTCGCGAGGACGCTGTCCGACCTGCTCTCGACGTAGCCGGAGTCGCGGTGTCCGCGCAGCCGCGCCCCGACGCGCGCGAGCCCGCGATGCCGCCGGCGGCGCCGGGCCGCTGGGCGCGCCTGCGCCTGGCGGCGCAGGAGCGACTGGTCCCCGGCGAGCAGCCGCGGATGCTTGCGTGGGCGGGCGTGATCGGCTTTCTCGCCGCCTGCACGACCGTGGCGTTCAGCTGGGCGATGCGTCACCTGGTCGGCCTGTTCACCGGCCACGTCGGGGCGCCGGCCGCCGCCGCGATGACGCTCGGGCCGCTCGCGCGCCTGCTGACGCCGGCCGCCGGCGGCCTGCTGGCCGGCCTCGTGCTCGTCGCGGCGGGCCGCTGGCTGGGGTCGACGCGCGGCGGCGACTACATGGAGGCGGTGACGATCGGCGAGGGGCGGATACCGGCGGCGCCGACGCTCGTGCGCAGCGCCTCGTCGCTGCTGTCGATCGGGTCCGGGGCATCCATCGGCCGCGAAGGGCCGATGGTCCAGCTCGCGGCGCTCGTCGCTTCGCTCGTGACGCGGTATGCCAACCTGCAGGCGCCGCGGCGCCGCCTGCTCGTCGCGTGCGGCGCCGCGGCCGGCATCACGTCGGCGTACAACGCACCGGTTGCCGGCGCGCTGTTCGTCGGCGAGATCGTCCTGGGTTCGATCGCGTTCGAGAGTTTCGGGCCGATCCTCGTCGCCGCCGTCGTCGCCGACCTCACGCTGCGGCATTTCCTCGCGGCGCAACCGCTGTACCGGCTGCCCGGGTTCGAGTCGCCCGGCGCGCTGCAGGCGTTGACCTACGTGCTGCTGGGGCTCGTCGCCGGCGCGCTGGCGCCGCTGTTCCTGGGCGCGCTGGACGGCGCGCGTGCGCTGTTTCGGCGCCTGCGCCTGCCGCTGCCGCTGTCGCTGGCTGCCGGCGGCCTGGTCGTCGGCGCGATCTCGATCGACATGCCGCAGGTCTGGGGCAACGGCTACAGCGTCGTCAATGCGATCCTCGCCGGCGAATGGGTCGGGCGTTCGCTGCTGCTGCTCTTCGCGCTGAAGCTGTTGGCGACGTTCGCGACCGTCGGGTCCGGCGCGATCGGCGGCGTGTTCACGCCGACGCTCTTCGTCGGCGCGGCGCTCGGCGCCGCATTCGGCCAACTGCTCGGGGCGGTCGCGCCTTCGCTCGGCGCGCAGCCGACCGAACTGGCGGCCGTCGCGATGGGCGCGTTCCTCGCCGCCACGACGCACGCGCCGTTCATGGCGGTGATCATGATCTTCGAGATGACGGGCAGCTACCCCGCGGTGCTGCCGCTCGTCCTCGCCTGCGTGCCGGCCTACGGCCTGGCCCGCGTGCTGCGGCCGGACTCGATCTATGCCGGCGAACTGCGCCGCGGCGCGGCGGCCCGCGTCGGCTTCGCGTCGCAGAAGGTCGCCGACCTGATGCGCGCCGATCCGCCCACCGTCGACCGCGACGACGACCTGGGCCGGATCGCGGCGCAGTTCGGCGCGCATCGCTTCCAGTACCTCTACGTCATCGACGCGCAGCGCCGCTACCTGGGCGCGGTCTCGCTGCACGACCTGCGCGTGCTGCTGGCGCAGCCGCAGCCGCAGCCGCGTCGCGCCGTCGACATCCTGGTGCCGGGCTTCGCCGTCCTCGGGACGTCGCAACCGCTCGACGAGTCGCTCGCCGCGTTCTCGTCGCATCGCGGCGAGCGCCTGCCCGTCGTGGACGACGCCGGCCGGCTTGCCGGCGCGCTCTGGAAGACGGACGTCATCCTGGCGCTGCACGACGGGTTGTCGCGGACGCGCTGAGCGCTCGAAATTCCCCTCTCCCCCACCCCTCTCCCGCGTCGCGGGAGAGGGGAGTTCCGCTGTCGACAATTGAAACATCGTCCCAACGGCTGACGCCGGGACTCCCCTCGCCCGCGCGAGCGGGAGAGGGGTGGGGGAGAGGGCATCACCTCGACCCGAGCCAGCCCCGCAGCCGCGCGACCCCCTCGTCCAGCAGCTCCGTCGTCGCCGCAAAGCACCATCGCAGCCAGCCTTCGCCTTCGGCACCGAAGGCGATGCCAGGCGCGAGTCCGAGGCCGGCCTCCTCGACGAGGGCCTTGGCGCACGCGAAGCTGTCCTCGGAGCGTCCGCGGATGCGCAGGAAGGCATACATCGCCCCGGGCGGGGACGCGACTTCGACGCCCGGGATCCGCTGCAGGTTGCCGACCAGCCGATCGCGCGCGGCGCGCAGCCGCGCGACGGTGGCCTGGATCGGCGCCTCGCCGGCGGCGAGCGCGGCGAGCGCCGCCCGCTGCACGAAAACCGGCGCGCACGAGGTGTTGAACTCGACGATCTTCGCGAATTCGCCGACCAGCGGCGACGGCGCGACGACCCAGCCGAGGCGCCACCCCGTCATCGTCCAGGCCTTCGAGAACGTGTTCGCGCTGACGTAGCGATCCTCCGCGCCGACCTGCCCGATGACGCTGGGCGCGTGCATCGACCCGTCGTAGACCAGCCGCTCGTAGGCGTCGTCGGCCAGCAGCCAGGTGCCGCGGCGCCGGCACGACGCGAGCAGGGCATCCCATTGCGGCTGCGCCATCGTCCACCCGGTCGGATTGCCCGGCGAATTGACGATGACCATGCGCGCACCGGCGGCCGCCTCCAGCAACCGGTCGAGGTCGAGCTCGAAGCAGCCATCGGTGCACGACAGCGGCACGCGCGTCACCTGCGCGTTCATCAGCCGCGGGATCGATGTCAGGTTCGGCCACACCGGTGTCACGACGACGACCCGGTCGCCGGGGTCGATCAGCGACTGGCACGTCAGCGCGAGCGCGTTGACGCCGGAACTCGTGACGACGATGCGTTCCTCGCCGATGCGCGTGCCGTGCAGCCGCGACACGTACGCGGCGATCGCCGCGCGCAGTTCCGGCAGCCCGAGGTTGCTGGCGTAGAACGTCTCGCCCGCGTCGAGCGAGTCCTTGGCGGCGGCGCGGATGAAATCCGGCGTCGGCAGGTCGCCCTCGCCGAACCAGAACTTGACGACGTCATCGCGGCCGAGGCCGACGTTGGCGAGTTCGCGGATGCGCGAGGCGGGCAGGTCCTGGAGGGATGTTCTCAGCATGGCGCGATTATCGCCGGTCGGCCGCAGGCCTCCGCGCGGGCCGCGCTAACATGCGTGGATGCGAATCGTGGCCACCCTCCCGGCACGTCGTGCTTCGCCGGTCGCCGCGCTCCGCGCCGCGTTCCTTTCCGCGCTCGTCGTGGCTGTGCCGGCCGCGGCCGCGCCGTTCGCCTATATCACGAACCAGGGGTCGAACGACGTGTCCGTGATCGATCTCGCGACGGACCGCGTCGTCGCGACGGTCGCGGTCGGAAAATCGCCGGCAGGCGTCGCGGTCGCGAGCGCGATCGGACGCGCCTTCGTCTCCGATCCGGACAGTCGCGACGTCAGCGTGATCGATCTCGCGCCGCCGCACCCGGTGACGCGGATCGACGCGGGCAGCGGTCCGGTCGGCATCGCGGTCGCCCCCGACGGGCGCCGCCTCTACGTGGCCGACTGGTACGCGAATCGCCTGCTGGCCTACGACACGAAGGACGACCGGCAGCTCGCCGCGATCGAGGTCGGCAGCGCGCCGGCCGGGATCGTCGTGTCGCCGGACGGCACGACGGTCTACGTCGCCGCGCGCGACGACGATGCGGTGACCGAGGTCGATGCCGTGACGCTCGCGGTCCGCGGCCGCATCCACGTCGGCGAACACCCGTTCGCGCTCGGGCTGACGCGCGACGGCACGCGCCTGTTCGCGCTGAACGTCGTCAGCAACGATGTGACGATCGTCGATACCGCGACCCGCGAGACGAAGGCCACGCTGGGCGTCGGACTCGCACCCTACGGCGTGGCGTTCAGTGCCGACGGCCGGCGTGCCTACGTCACGAACCAGCATGGCGCGTCGCTGACGGTGATCGACGTCGGCGCCGCCCGCGTCGAGGCGACGTGGCCCTCCTGCGACTACCCGGAAGGCATCGCGGTGCACGCCGACCGCGTCTACGTCGTCAGCTGGATGGAGGATGCGGTCTGCATCTACGACGCCGCGAGCGGCGCGCGACGCGGCCGCGTCGACGTCGGCAGCAATCCGCGCGGATTCGGCGCGTTCCTGACCGAATAGCCAACGAGCCGCCGCGGGACGGCGCGGCCCGGTTTGATCGGGCCGGCAAATGAAGGTACCTTTCCGCTCCGCTCGGGCGGCAGCCTGGCATCGCCGCCGCGGGCTCGATCTACGCCAACGAGGAGACAGAGAATCATGCGAGCCCTATTTGCGGCGATCGCGCTGGTTGCCGCCGGCGCGGCGCTGGCGCACGGCCCGACGCGCCAGAAGGTCACCGAATCCGTCGCGATCAATGCGCCGGTCGATGCGGTCTGGGAGAAGGTCAAGAACTTCGACGCGCTGCAGACGTGGCATCCGGCCGTCGAGAGCAGCACGACGACCGACGGCAACAACGTCGGCTCGCTGCGGACGCTGAAGCTGAAGGACGGCGGCCAGATCGTCGAGATCCTCGAGGGCTACGACGCCGCGGAGCACAAGTACAACTACCGGATGAAGGACCCGGGTCCGGTGCCGGTGAACAACTACACGTCGACGATCACGGTGAAGCCGGGCGAGAGCGGCGGCTCCGTCGTCGAGTGGCGCGGCGCGTTCTATCGGGCGTACCCGAACAACGATCCGCCGCCGGAGAAGAACGACGAGGCGGCCGTGAAGGCGGTCACCGGCATCTACCGCGCCGGCCTCGACAATCTCGCGAAGCAGTTCGCGAAGTAGCGCCCGCCGCCTACCGCCACTCGCATCCGTGCTGCGGATCGCCGTCGTACTGCCACAGCCCGGTCCCGAGGATCGCCGCGCCGGAATAGATCTTCCCGCAGTCGGGCCGGCCGTCGCCGTTCGAACCGTCGGCGAACAGCCCGCGCGGCGCGTGTCCGTCCGCGCCGGTGCCTGAGCCGTCGGCATCGACGTTCGAATACCGGCTCGCGATCTCGCGCGCAATGCGCTGGGCGGCCGTGCGCCAGTCGACGGCGCCGCCGTCGGCCGCGCTCGACGCGGCCGGACGCTCCGCCAGCGGCGCCTCGCGGGCCTCCGGCTGCGTGGCGGCACCCTCCGGTCCGCCGGCACCGGGGCGCGGCCGCTCGTCGCGGCCAAGGCCTCCGGTCGCGTGCCGCATCACGGCCGTCTCGATCTCGCGATGCGATCTTGTCCCCGGTCCCGGCAACGGTGTCCCGATCGCGCGACCCGCGAGTTCCCCGGGTTTCGTGATCGGAAGCCAGACGACGATCGGTTCGGGCGACGGTAGCCGTGGCGTCGCGTCGGGTGGGAAGGCGGGTCGCGGATCGTTGAGCACCAGGAAGAAAAGCAGGTGCAGCAGCGCGCAGCCGGCGAAGGCGATGCCGCGTTCGCGACGGAAATCCGGCGGCAACCAGCGTCCGAAGGCGACGCCTGGAGCGGGGACAAGCGGGCCGCTTTCGCGCCGATCCAAGATCGATCTCCCCGGGGCGCAGCCGATCGATGCGGCACGCCCGTCGTGGCCACCCCCCTGCTGGGATGCATTGTAGCGGGCGCCCTCTCCCCCAGCCCCTCTCCCGCTCGCGCGGGCGAGGGGAGTCTCGTCGTCGAAACGGGAGATGTCGTCACCACGGCTGACGCCGGAGCTCCCCTCGCCCGCGAAGCGGGAGAGGGGCTGGGGGAGAGGGCGCGCGCCGCCCGCCCCTACGTCGCCCTCGCCGCGCGTAGCGTCGCCGTCATCCCGCCGACGAACAGCAGCAACGCCAGCGCCGAGACGGCCAGGGACGTATGCACGCCGACGACGCTGCCGGCGAGGCCGACGGTGAAACCGCTGAAGGACCGCATGCCGAGCGCCGACATGTTGTAGAGCCCGATCACGCGACCGCGAATCGCCGCGACTGCATGGATCTGCACCAGCGCCTGCGCCATGCTGTTGAACGACAGTTCGAGGAAGCCCGCGGCGAAGAGCAGCAGCAGCGCGAGCGGATAGCTGCGCGCGAGCGCGAAGCCGGCAAGCGCCACGCCCCACGCCATCGCCAGCAGCAGCGCGGTGCGCGGCGTCGACTTCAGCAGCCCGAGGCGCTCGAGCAGGTAGCCGGCGAGCAGCGCGCCGCTGGCGTCGGCGGCGAGCAGCATGCTGTAGGACACGCCCGGGTCGCCGTGGCCGAGGTCGTGCGCGAAGCTCGGCATCTGCGCGTGGTAGCTGTTGCCGACGAAGAACGACGCCGCGCCGGCGAGCAGCGTCATCGAGACGATCATCGGGCTGCCGGAGATGTCGCGGATCGTCTGCACGATATCGGCAAGGCCGCGGACCGCGCGTTGCATCGGCGCCTGGCCGGCAGGCCGGAAGCGCGGGCCGTACGGCGCCTTCCAGAGCCACAGCACGAGCGGCAGGTAGAACGCCGCATTGAGGAAGATGCCGTGCGACGGCCCGAGCGTCAGCATGATCAGGCCGCCGACCGCCGGGCCGACGAGGATGCCGAGGTAGCGAGCCGTTGCGTTCAGGCGCACGGCGCTCTGGAGCTGCGCGATCGGCACGATGTCGTGCAGCAGCAGCTGGCTCGACGTCTGCCACAGGACGCCGGCGAAGCCGTGGATCACCAGCAGCGTCATCGCGTGCCACATCTGCAGGCTGTCGGTGACGAAGAAATAGCCCCAGCCGAGCGATGCGAGCATGAAAAGCAGCATCCCGGCCTGGATGATGCGGCGCGGATCGCCGCGGTCGGCCAGCGCACCGGCCGGTACCGAGAAGAGCAGGTAGGGCAGCCAGTGCGAGACGACCGCGAATCCGCCGAGCGCCGGCGAGTGGAACTTCTGGAACGCCATCCAGTAGCTGATGACGTGCTCGATGTTGTCGGCCATCATCGCCAGCACGAAGGTCGTGAAATGCATCCGGTAACCCGGGTTCCGCATCGCCGCGAACGATTCGGTCGGCGCTGCGGCGGGCGTGGGCGTGGCGGTCGATGTCACGTCGCAATGTCCTTGGTCTGGCAGGTGTGGACCGTGCAAGCACCACGCCGCCCGCGGCGGCGCCCCCGCGCGGGGACGCCGCCGCGGGCGGCGGCTTGTCGGTCGTTCCGTTCTATAGGTCGGTCGGCCTGTCGGTGCGTCAGGCCGGCGCCGCGATCAGCTGTTGCGGATCTCGGCTGCAGCGCGCTCCAGGATCTCCGCGACCTTGCGCTGCACGTCGGCGTTCGCGCCGATCTTGCCGAACAGCGCCAGCTTAAGGCTTCGCCTCGCCTGCCGCAGTTCGCCGATGGCCCCGGCCCACCGGCCACGCTCCGCCCAGCCGGACTCGGCGTCGTTGTCCTCGTCGCCCGCATCGCTGGGGTTTGTCGCGCCGGCCATCGCCTGGCGCACCTGTTCCATCCGCTTTCCCAGCCAGTCGATTTGCTGCAGCAGCGTGTCGACGGCGGCGCGATTCTTTTCCAGGTGGTCGCGGCCGGCATCCGTGATCCGGTACAGCTTGCGCGTGCCCTCGGTCTCGACGGCGGCGTGGCCGATTTCCTCCAGGTACGTGAGCGCCGGGTAGACCATCCCGGGACTCGGGCTGTAGTAGCCGCTGGAACGTTCGCCGAGGGCCTTGATCAGCTCGTAGCCGTGGCTCGGCTTGTCGGCGAGCAGCGCCAGCAGCAGCAGTTGCAGGTCGCTGGAACCCAGCTTGCGTCCGGGACCGAAACCGCCCGGACCGCGTCGGACGCCGCCCGGCATGCCCTCGCCGAAGTCGTTGCCGAAGCCGAAGAACCCGTGGTGGTGGCGGCCGCCGTGGCGGCCGGCGTGATGGCGAAAATAGTCGAAGCACGTGCGAGTCAGCATGTTCTGTCCTGATGGTTGTTTGTACGATGTACCATGAGATGCATCGTACGATATATTCTTTGACAGGTCAACCCGGTCGGGCCGAGGCGCTATTCGCCCGCTGGATCCAGCCACACCCGGATGCGAAAGGAGCCGTAGATATCCTCGGCCATCAAGTTCGATGAGATAGTGAGCACATGCTCTCCAGAAGTATTCAGCGGGATGAGGTCCGGCAGTCCGGGCCCGTCGACGTCGCCCCCGGGGTACCGCAGCGTCATTCGGACGTTCGGCCCGGCGTACGACCAGTGCAGAACGGCCCCCTGCGGAGCGACGAACGACAGGCTGACGCGGGGCTGCTCCGGCGTCAGCAGCCCTTCGTAGCGCGCGGGCGACCGTGCGGAGGGCGTGGCGGGCGCGAGCGCGATCGGGCAGTCCAGTGCGCCGCGATGGCAACCCGCGTCGTCCGCGTTCGCGACCGGCGACCGCAGTGCGCAACCCGCCACGCCGATCGCCCCCAGCGCGAAGCCGAGGGCCAGCAGGACCGACCGCGCGAAGGGCTTCACCGCGTCAGGATCCCGTCCAGAGCTTCTGCAGGTCGGCCGCCGAGGATCCGTTGTAGACGTCGCGATCGACGCGCCCGACGCCCGCCACCTCGTACGGCCCATCGCCCTGCGCTCCGTCGGTGTATTGCCACAGCGTCCACGTCGGCCAGTTCGGCGGCACGACGGCGGTCGGTCCGTACTGCGCGAGCCATAGGGGACATTGCGCCAGGATCGGATCGGTGCCGGTGCCCATGAGTTCCTTGAAATATTGCCCGCAGTAGAACGCCGGATAGCGATTCGTGGCCTGCTGCACATGCGTCACGAAGGCGCGCGCTTCCTCCAGCGTCATGCTGGGGCCGGTCATATTGTTCTCGAAGTCCAGCACCAGCAGCAGGTTGGTCGGGTCGCCGACGGCCTTCAGGAAGGCCTGCGCCTGCTGCACGCCGTCGCTGGCGGTGCCGAAGTGGTAGGCCCCCCAGAGGAGGCCGGCGCGCGACGCGAGCGCGCGGCGGTCGGCGTAGGTCGGATCGACGAATGCCACGCCCTGCGTCGCCTTGTGGATCACGCCGAGGATGCCGGCGCCCTTCACCTGGGCGAAGTCGACGGTCTGGTTATGGTGCGACAGGTCGATCACGACATTGAGTCCGCTGGGCATGATGTCACTCCTCGAAGGAAGGCTGCGAAGGCGCCTGCGTGCACCTGCGACCGTGACCAGGATGCCGCACGATCCGCCGGCCGTCCTCCCCCGCGTGGGCGGGACGGGCTCAATGCGCGAGCTGGTTGATCTCGATGATCGGCAGCAGCACCGCCAGCACGATCAGCATCACGATGCCGCCCATCGCCAGGATCAGCGCCGGCTCCAGCAGCGACGTGAAGAACAGTGCCCGCCGCTCCGCTTCGCTGGAATGGATCGCGGCGGCGCGCGACAGCATCTCCGGCAGCTTCCCGGTCGCCTCCCCGGACGCGATCAGGTGGATCAGCACCGGCGGGAAGAGCCGGACGTGCCCCGGCTGCTTTTCCTCGTCGCCGCCGGCCCGCAGCGCCTTGGCAAGCGAGTAGCCCTCGCGGACGCGTTGCGTCGCATCGAGGACGCGCGCGCGCATCGCCAGGTTGCCGACCGTCTCGCCGGCCGCCTGCAGCGAGCGCAGCATCGGAACGCCGGAGCCGACGAGGATCGCGAGCGTCGAGGCGAAGCGCGCGGTGTTCAGCGTCCGCGACAGCACGCCGACGACCGGCATCGTCAGCAGCCGCCGGTGCCAGGCCAGGCGCACGGCCGGGACCCGCAACGCTCGCTGCGCCGCGAAGGCGCCGAGCGCGATGACGACGGCGACGATCCAGCCGTAGCTGCGGACGAAGTTCGACAGCGCGATCATCGCCCGCGTCAGCCAGGGAAGCGCCTGCCGCGTCTGCGCGAAGACCTGGACGATCTGCGGCACGACGTACGTCAGCATCCCGATGACGACCGCGAGCGCCACGAGCGTGATGATCGCCGGATAGACGAAGGCCAGCGTGATCTTCTGCTGCAGCCGCGAACGTTCCTCGATGTAGTCCGCGAGGCTCGCCAGCACCGAGCCCAGCCGCCCCGACTCCTCGCCGGCGGCAATCAGCGCGCGGTAGATCTCCGGGAATTGGCGCGGATGCCGCGCCAGCGCCTTCGACAGCGATGTGCCGCCCAGCACGTCGGTGCGGATGGCCGCCATCAGCTCGCGCAGGTGCTGCCGCTCGCTCTGCTCGACCATCACGGTCAGCGCGTCGGCCACCGGAAGCGCCGCGCCCAGCAGGCTCGCGAGTTGCCGCGTGACGACCGCCAGCTCCGTCTGCGACAGCCGCCGGCCGAAGCTTGCGCCGACGCGCGCGCCGTCGCCCTCGCCGGTGCCGGTCATCACCGGCGCGACCGCCAGCGCGATCAATCCGCGGCCGCGCAGGATCTGCCGCGCGGCGCGCGCGCTGTCGGCTTCGATGACGCCGGACTGCTCCTTGCCGACGTCGTCGGCCGCGGTGAAGCGGAAGGCCGTCACCGCGCGACTAGTCCCTCGTCACCCGCAGGACTTCCTCTTCCGAGGTGACCCCTGCATCGATCCAGCGTTTGCCGTCACCTCGCATCAGCACCATCCCGGCGCGGATGGCCGCCTCGCGGATCGCCGCGTCCGATGCGCCGGTGTGGATGATCTGCCGCATTTCGTCGTTGACCGCGAGCAGCTCGTAGATGCCGGTCCGGCCGACGTAGCCGGTCTGGGCGCACTTCTCGCAGCCGTCGGCGTGCCAGCCGGCGCCGGCCGGATCGCGCCGCTTGCAGTGCGGGCACAGCTTGCGCACCAGGCGCTGGCCCAGCACGCCGATCAGCGACGAGGCGAGCAGGAACGGCTCGATCCCCATGTCGATCAGCCGCGTGATCGCGGCCGCGGCGTCGTTCGTATGCAGCGTCGCGAGCACCAGGTGGCCGGTCAGCGAGGCCTGCACCGCGATCTGCGCGGTCTCCAGGTCGCGGATCTCGCCGATCATCACGACGTCCGGGTCCTGCCGCAGGATCGCGCGCAGCGCGCGGCCGAACGTCATGTCGATCTTCGCGTTGACCTGCGTCTGGCCGATGCCCTCGATGTCGTACTCGATCGGGTCCTCGACGGTCATGATGTTCGTCGTCGTGCTGTCGAGGCGGCGGATCGCGGCATACAGCGTCGTGCTCTTTCCGGAGCCGGTCGGCCCGGTGACGAGGATGATGCCGTGCGGCTGGTGCACGAGCTCGTCGAAGCCGCGCAGCGTCGAGGCCGCCATTCCGAGGTTCGTCACGTCGAGCCGCGAGACGTCCTTTTCCAGCAGCCGCAGCACGACGCGTTCGCCGTGCCCGGTCGGCAGCGTCGAGACGCGGACGTCGACCGGCCGGCCCCCGACGCGCAGCGTGATGCGGCCGTCCTGCGGCAGGCGCTTCTCCGCGATGTCGAGCGCGGCCATGATCTTGATCCGCGAAACGAGCGCGGCGTGCAGCGCGCGCTTCGGTCGCACGATGTCGCGCAGCGTGCCGTCGATCCGGAAGCGCACCAGCGAGGAGTTCTCGAAGGCCTCGATGTGGATGTCGGAGGCGCCGTCGCGCGCCGCCTGCGTCAGCAGCGCGTTGATCATCCGGATGATCGGCGCGTCGTCCTCGGTCTCCAGCAGGTCCTCGACGTCCGGGACCTCCTGCATCATCCGGGTGATGTCGAATTCGCCCTCGATGTCGCCGACAACCTGCTGCGCCGAGCCTTCCGATTGCGCATAGGCGTTCGCGATCGCCTCGGCGAGCTTGTCGGGCGACATCAGGACCGGCTTCACGCGGCCCGGGAAGACGCGCATCACCTCGTTCAATGCCGCGAGCGGCGTCGAATCGCTGATCCACGCTTCGGCGTCGCGCTCGCTGGCCGGCTTCAGCAGGATCGCGTTGTCGCGCGCGAAGCCGTACGGAACGTAGCGCTGCGCTGAACTCATCGGGCCTTCCTCCCGCTGCGCTCGAGGGGCGATGAGCCCGTGGGGCGGCCCGGCGAGTTCATTGCTGCACCAGCACCGGGTCGAAGCCGAGCTTGCGCAGCGTCGACATCGTGTCGGCGACGCTCTGCCGCGCCGTGTCCGGCGTGAGGCGGACGCGGACGATGTCGCCGCGCTTCGTCTTGACGCTCTCCCAGTACGCGTCGTAGCCGGCGTCGCGAAGTTGCCGCTCGATCGCGCGCCCGCGCGGGATGGTGTCGACCTCGGCGACCTGCACGAGCTGCGGCCCGTTGCCCGCGACGCTGGCGTCGGCGGCCGGCGCGGGTGCGGGAAGCGGCGCGGCGGGCTCCGCCGCGGCGATCGGTGCGGCGACGGGTGCCGGTGCGGGTGCCGGCGCGGGCGCCGGTGCCACCGCCGGGGCGACGGCCACGGGAGCAGGAGCCGGCGCCGGCGCAATCGCGGGCGCTGGCGCGGGCGTCGGAACCGGAGGCGGCGGCTCGACGACCGGCGCCGGCGCAGGGGCCGCAACGGGGGCCGGCGCAGGAACCGGGGCAGGAACCGGGGCAGGCGCTGCGGCAGCGACCGGCGCGGCCGACTGCGAACTTGTCGGCGCGGGCGGTGCGGCGGGCGCCGGGGCCGCCGGCGCGGATCCCGGCGCCGTGCCCAGCGGATTGATCCCGCTCGGCTGCACGATGCTGGGCACGCGCTGCTGCAGCGGCTGGGCGCCGTAGTCGCGGAAGACCGGGCTTTCGGGCAGCTGCGACTCGGCGACCTGGTTGCGGATGTAGTCGTAGCGATCGGCCGCCAGGCTCACCGACGAGGCCTCGTCGCGGATCACGACCGGCCGCAGGAACACCATCAGGTTCGTCCGCGTCCGCGCGCGCGATTCGTAGCGGAACAGCCCGCCGATGAACGGGATGTTGCCGAGCACCGGGACCTGGCTCTTGCTGTCGGTCGTCTGGTCCTCGATCATCCCGCTCAGCACGACGTAGTTGCCGTCCTGCACGATGATGTCCGACTGGAAGCTGCGCTTGTTCGTGACGAGGCCGCCCTGGACCGTCGTCGACGTGTTGATCGACGAGGACTCGAGGTAGATCGCCAGCCGCACCGCGCCGCCTTCGGAGACCTGCGGCTTCACGCGCAGCATCAGGCCGATGTCCTTGCGCTCGAAGGTCTGGAACGGATTGACGGTGCCGCTGGTCGTCGTCCCGGTCCCGGTCGACGCGAACGAGCCGGTGATGAACGGGACGTTCTGCCCCACGAGGAACGACGCCTCCTCGTTGTCCAAGGTCTGGATGTTCGGCTGCGACAGGATGTTCGCGTTGGCCTTCGTCTCCAGCGCGCTCGCGAGCATCCCCAGGTTGGCGATCGTGACGTTCGTCCCCGGGATCGTCACGGTGCCCTTGATGACGCCGATGTTCAGCCCCGGCCCGACGCTCGCCAGGTTCTGCGCGACGCCGAGGATGTTCGACGTGCCGAAATTCGTTCCGCCGATGACCTGCGTGCCGCCATTGTTCAGGCCGTTGAGCGCCTGCCACTGGATGCCGAACTGGCCCGCCTTGTCGGCGTTGACCTCGGCAATCAGCGACTCGATGACGACCTGCGCGCGGCGCACGTCGAGCTTGTCGATGATCGCGCGCAGGTTGCGGTACAGCGGCTCCGGCGCGCTGATGATCAGTGCATTCGTCTGCGGGTCGGCCTGGATCATCCCGGCGAGCCCGCCCTGCGTGCTGCTGCCGCTTGCGCTGCCGAATCCGGAGCCCTGCGTCGTCGCGGTCGAACTCGCGTTGAGCGCCTGGGTCGTCGCGCCGCCGCCCAGCCCGCCGCTGTTCGCTCCGCCGGGCTGGCCCGATATCCCGTTGCCGCCGATCGTCGAGCCGCTGCCCTGCGTCTGCGACAGCCCGCTGGCGCTGCCCGCGCTCGCCTGGAAGTTCGGGTCGTTGGAGATCACCGCGCGCAGCGTCTGCGCCAGCTTCGTCGCCTCCGCATTGCGCAGGTAGACGACGTTGATGTTGCCCGGCGTCACGCTCGGCTGGTCGAAGCGCTCGATCAGCGATCGCGCGAGCTGCATCCGCGCGGCGCTCGCCGCGCGGACGATCAGGCTGTTCGTGCGCGGCTCCGCGAGGACCGTGATCCGCTGCCCCGGGTCGACGGCGGCGCCGGACGTGCGCGCGCCTTCGTCCAGCACGCGGCTCACGATGTTCGCGATGTCGAGCGCCAGGCCGTATTTCAGCGGCACGACCTCGACTTCGGACGTCGCCGGCGAATCGATCGACGCGATGATCTTCGCGATCCGCCGCAGGTTGTCCGCATAGTCGGTGATGACGAGCGTGTTGTTCGCCGGGTAGGCGGAGATCGTGTTGTTCGGCGCGATCAGCGGACGCAGCACCGGGACGAGATTGCTCGCCGACTCGTACTGCAGCCGGAAGACCTGCGTCACGACCTGGTCGCCGCGGACGGCCTCGCCCGCCGGTCCGACGACGCGCCCGCCCTGCAGCTTCGCGTCCGCCTCCGGCAGCACGCGCGCGATCCCGCCCTTGTCGCTCGACTCGACGAGCGTGAAACCTTGCAGCCGCAGCGCCGAGAGGAGTTGCTCGTAGGCCTGCTGCCGCGTGACCGGCCGCTCGGTGACGAGCGTCAGCGTGCCCTTGACGCGCGGATCGATGACGAACGTGCGCCCGGTGAACTGTCCGATCGCGCGCACGACCGTCTCCAGGTCGGCGTTGACGAAGTTCATGATCACCGTGTCGCTGCCGGCGCTGCCCGCATTGCCGGTACCCGTCCGGTCGCTCCCCGGCGCCACGGCCGACGGCGGTGCGGCGACGCCCGGCGTGGGCGGCCACGCCAGCGCCAGCGCGAGGGCGAGGACCAGGGACTTGCGAGCGGAAGGCGGGGACGCGGGCGCCGGGACCGGCAAACGGCGGGGTGACGTCATCTCAGGATCCGAAATTAAGGATGGCGTCATCGCCATCGCGTCGACCGAGTAGGGAGATCAATCCGGTCAACTGTGTCTTGACGGCAGCGTCGGTTCCCGGCAGCGCACGAGCCACACCCTGGAAGCGTAAGCGCCCACCTTCGCCAATTGTGCCACTGCCTTTGAGTTCCAGGGGCCCGGCCACAGTGTGCAACGTTAATGTAGTACCGGGAAATACGCCATTCGTATCAAGCTGATACTCCCCCATCGGCGACACCGGCGTCAGCGCGCTGGACGCATACGCCCAGTGCGCGCCGATCTGGCCATTGACGTGGCCTGCGGCAATGTCGAGGCGCTGCCAGTCGATTTCGATGCGTCCGCCGGGCCGGATCGTGTTGAAGGGCGCCCCGAGCCCGACGAGGAGGGATGCCGGCAGCCGCAGCTTGTCGCCGCTCAGGCTCACCTTCCGGTCCCTGGCGTCGATCCGCACCCGTAGCGGCTGCTCCAGCGCCGACGGATGCGACAGCGTCAGGTCGACGACGCCGGCGAGCAGCGGCCAGGGACTCAGGTCCCAGGACAGGCGTTCGGGGAGGCTCGCACGTACCGCATCCGCGTCCGGGCCGGCTCGCAGCACCAGCGTCGCCTGGCCGTGCCAAAGGGTTCCGGACGCCTCGGCGAGGTCGGCATGGCCACGGGACGCCGCGCGCAGGCCGATCGCGGCCCATTCCGCGGGCGCGATGAACGCGACCGTCGCCGCGCCGACGACGAGGACGAAGAGCAGCAGCGCCACCGCGCGCCACATCGTCATGGCGCGCGACCCCGGCGATGCGGGTGCCGCGCCACGTCGGCGCCACGAGCGGCGGAGCGCGATGCCCGCATCAGCGCCCCTCGCGCCGCGACAACCGCAGCGCGACGTCGAGGTCGACGTTGCCCGGCGTCGCGGTCGCGGTCGCCTTGACGCTCGAGGCTCGCGCCCCCAGGTCGCGCTCGATGCCGGCGAGCCAGACGGCCCACGAGGCGTAGGGCACGTTGCTGAACGACAGCTGCAGGTCGCCGTCGGACAGCGGCACGATGCGCGTCGCCTTCAGGCCGCTCGCGGCGAGCGTCTTCTCGATCTGCGCGCGCGAGTCCTGCGCCGAGACCGTGGCGACCTGCGGACGCGTGCGCAGCGCCTTCACCTCGCCCAGCAGCTGCTCCAGTTGGCTCGCCTGGGCGCGCAGCGGCGGCAGGCCGCGCGTCAGGCGCGTGATGCCGCTCCACGCCGGATCGAACAGGACCGCGTAATACAGCGCCAGCAGCAGGAATGCGCCGCCCGCGAGCAGGATCTGCCGCTCGCGCGGCGCCCGCTCCGACCAGAACTGCGCCAGCTTGTCGGTGAGCTCGCTCATCGGATGCCCTCAAGAACCGAGTGGGGTCACGCGCGCCGTGCCGTCGGCATCGAAACGCAGGTTGAGGCCCTGCTGCACCGCCTGCGCGCGCAGCGTGTTCTGCAGGGCCGGGTTGTCGACGACGCCCGGCTTCAGCGCCAGCTTCAGCGCGCCGTCGTGGTATTCGACGCCGGTCACGGCGCCGACGGGCGCGACCGAAAACAGCTGCCCGACCTGCGCGTTGAGCACCGAGAAGTCGTCGACCGAGGCGACGCCGCCGCGTGCCCGCAGCGCGCTCATCTGCCGCTTCGTCTGCAGCACCGGATCGACGACCGCGGTCGCGTCCGGGAACGTGCTGCGGAACGCGCTCGCCATCTGGCTGCGCAGCCCGTGAGCCTCGGCGTCGAGCTTGAACCAGTAGGCGTTCATCCCGCCGGTCGCCACGACGATCGCGCCAGCAAGCCAGGCCAGCGGCGCCTTCAGCGCGCCCGACCGGACGATCTTCGTGATCCGCGGTCCGAAGGACAGGCGCCCGGCCGCCGAAAACGGCCCCTGCAGCAGGTTGACCGCATCGTCGATCGCCGCGAGGTCGACATTGCTGCCGCTGTCGTCGACCGCGATGCCGAGCGCATCGCCGAGCGTCGTGGCGGCCTCGACGTCGCTGCCGAACACGGTCATCGACGTCGCGCCGAGCTGGCGCAGTGCGAGCTGCAGCGTCGCCGGGACCTCGCCGTCGACGAGATCGAAGCCGAAGCCGTCGTGGCGGCCGACCCGCGCGACGCCGCGGCCGCGGCTGATGCGCACCGACAGGCGTCCGGCAGCGGGTGCCGGGACGGTGTAGATCTCGCTGAACGCCGAGCGCGGCCGCACGCCCGCTTCGTTGCAGACGTCCAGCACGCGCGTCAGCAGGCCGCGATCGATCGCCGCCACCGCGAGCTTCGGCGCGTCGGCGATCGTCGTTCCCGCCCCGGGCGCCCGCGGCGGCTCGAACGCGAAATGGCTGTCCTCCGCGGAGGCGAGCAGCCGGTCCTCCAGCAGAGTCGGCAGCGCGAGGCGCAGCTTCGTCTCGGCGAGCTTCGGCGCGGCGATCGCCGCGCTGAAGACGTCGGCGCAGTCGAATGCGATGTCGACGACCGCCGCCTTCGGCAGCAGCGCGACCGGCGCGTCGCCCTCGCTGCTGCGCGGGCCGTCGATCGCGACGTAGTGGACGACGGTCCCGGTCGCGAACGGCGCGCGCGCCTGAGCGCGCCGCGGGACGAAGACGACGAGGCGGCGGACGACGTTTTCCTTCACAGCTCGCGACTCCATAGGATGTCGACGGGACCGACCTGGCCCGCCGGGGCACGCCGCAGCAGCGCTTCCATGCGCGTCGTCGCGCGCTCCAGGTGGACGTTGCCGCGCACGAGGAAGTAGCGCGACGCGACGGCGAGGTCGGTCGCCGCCTG
>DATKPC010000130.1:0-14723 GCA_035524275.1 Burkholderiaceae bacterium | reverse complement strand
CGGGACGCCGGCACACCGTCCCGCTCGGTGCCGGCGTCCTAGATCGCCACGACCTCGGTCCTCGCGTAGCCGCGCCCGTCGATCCCGAGCGCCTTGCGCAGGATCGCGTAGACGTCGCCGTCGAAGAGGCGCTCCGCGTGGCGCGCGAGGTCGCCGGCCGCGATCGCCGAGCGCGCCGTGCCGAGCCAGCACCAGGCATCGGCGACATGCCAGTCCTCGCGGCCGCCCCGGGCCGCGTGCTCGACGATCGCGATCGGGCCGCCGAACGGCCAGCGCGGTATCCGGCGCCACTCGAGCGCCTGCAGCAGGCGCTCGCGGTGTTGCTCGATGCCCTCGCTGCCCACGCAGGCGCCGCGGCACCGCTTCAACTGGTGATTGAAGCAGGGCGTGCCGAGCGGTGCGCTCCGGCCCGCGCGTTCGACGCCCAGCGCCCGAAGGCAAAGGCCGTGGTCGGGCGCCATGGATTCCAGCACGCGGCGCGCATGGTTCCGCGAAGAGAACGGGCCGAAGAGCAGGTCGCCGCCGCCGGCGGGCAGCGGTACCGAGCCCCCCGTCGCGTGCCAGTGGGCGCGTCCGTGCTCGTCGATCGACATCACGACGGCGGCCAGCCGCCGTCGCAACTTGATGTTCTGCGCCGGCAGGCGCTCCTTGACGAGCTGCGCTTCGCGCAGCAGCGCGCCGAGTTCGCCGGCGGTGCCTTCCCACTCGATGCGCTCGACCTCCCGGATCAGGCGCGCGTCGCGCTCGCTGCGCACGCCGGGCGCGAAGTGCGACGCCAGGCGCGCCCGCAGGTCACGGCTCTTGCCGATGTAGATCGGGTGCGGATTCGGGCCGTAGAGCAGGTAGACGCCGGGGGACGGCGGCGCCTCGTCGAGCGCCTCCGGAGGCAGGCGCGTCGGCGAGCTGGGGCGCGCCAGCAGCCGCTCGACGGCCGCGTCGATCTCGGCCCGCGGCAGGCGGCGGTAGAGGGCTTCGCTGAAGCGCCAGATCGCCCGCGCGTCGCCGAGCGCGCGGTGGCGAGGCTCGCCGTCGATGCCGAACCGCTCGATGATCGCGTCGAGCGAGTGGCTGCCGCGGTCGGGGAAGAGGAGGCGCGACAGGCGCACCGTGCACAGCATCGGCACGCGCAGCGCCAGTCCGGCGCGCTCGAACTCGGCGCGCAGGAAGCCGTAGTCGAAGTGGGCATTGTGGGCGACGAACAATCCGTCGCGCAGGCGTTCGAGGACATCGTCGGCGATCGCCGCGAAAGGCGGGGCGTCGCGGACCATCGACTCGTCGATCCCGGTGAGCCCGCGGATCGTCGCCGGGATCGGCCGCCCCGGATTGACCAGGCTGGACCATTCGGTGACGCGGACGCTGTCGCCGTCGATGTCGACCGCGACGATGCCGACCTCGGTGATCCGCTCGCGCGACGGATCCGCGCCGGTCGTCTCCAGGTCGACGAAGCGAATGCGCGGCGCGAACACGGGCGTGGCGGGCGCGGCGCGCTCAGCGCGCGCGCCGGTTCATTGCGGTCCGAACTTGTACGTGAGGCCGGCGGTGAGCAGCACGTCGTTCTTCAGGATCGGGGACACCGCGAGGCTGCTGTAGCGGTCCTGCAGCGCGACCGTCAGCTGCATGCGCTTGGTCATCGCGACGTCGACGCCGGCATCGAACTGCGCGCGGTAGGCACCGGGGCTGTGCAGGTCCTCGAAGAAGTCGAGGCGCTGGTGCAGGTTCGTCGTGGCGTTCAGCTTGTGCACCGACTCTTCGCCGACCTCCACTTCCGGTGCCTCGTAGTGCGTCCGCAATTCGTCGTTGATGACGACGCCCGGTTCCAGGTAGCGGTCGACCTTGTAGGTCAAGCCGCTGAAGACATCCCAGCGGTTGTCGGTCGCGCGCACGAGGTGGTAGCCGAGGCCGCCGGCGACGACCGAGCGCAGGTCGATCAGCGTGATCTGGTCGTGGGTGAAGTCCAGCCCGCCGTAGGCATAGACTTCCCACGTCAGGTTGCGGTCGTAGCGGCCGCCGGCACGCTCCAGGTTGGCGCTCGTCGACGTGAGGCCGTTCGCCTTCGCACGGCCGTAGAGCGCCTGGCCGTAGTACGTCAGCTTGTCGCTGTCGGTGACCGCCGCCGCGTTCATGTTGAGGTTCAGCGTCTCGGAACGCGTGTTGCCGCTGGCCACCGACAGCGCCGCCGTCCCGCTGCCGCGCCACTGGCCGTCCGGCACGAGATCGTCGGCGCGCGCCGCGCCACAGGCCAGTGCCGCGGCAATGCACGACACCGAAGCAAGGTTTAGCGTGGGCTTGTTCATGGGACGCGATCGTAGCGGATCGCTGCGCGCGCCCGCTTTCACATCGCGGGAACATCGGCGCGCGCCGCGGGTCAGAATCACGCGCGGAAGCGTGGCGCCGGACCGCGGATCGACCGGCGAAACGGGCCCTCGAATCGGACACTTGAAACGGGTCCTCGAATCGAAACGGATGGCGCGATGCGCGACTCGGCGTGGCATGGAGGATGGCCGGCGACAACGCTGGCCGCCGCACTCGCGGTGGCGGGCGCATCGGGCTGCGCCGGACCCGGGCAGGTCGCGCCCGGGACCGCGGAAACCGACGTCCGCGCACGCTTCGGGGCGCCGGCGGCCGAGTATGTGCTCGCCGAGGGGCCGGCGGCGCGGCGCCTGGAATACGACACCGGGCGTTTCGGGCAGCGTACCTACATGGTCGACGTCGGCGGCGACGGTCGCGTCGTCGGCGTCCAGCAGGTGCTGACGTCCCCGCATTTCGCGCAGGTCCGCATCGGCGTCGACACGACCGAAACGATTCGGCGCGAATTCGGCCGGCCGGCCACCACGATGACCTACGACCTGTCGGGCCTGACGGCCTGGCAATACCCGTACCGGGAAAACGAGGTCTGGAACTCGCTGATGAGCATCGAGTTCGACCATGACGGCGTCGTCCGGCAGGTACAGAACGGACCGGATCCGCTCTACGAGGCGCACGACGGCGGCGGCGGCGCGCATCGCGACGGCGGCGGCCACGGCCACCGCTGACCGTCCCGGACCTCAGTGCGGCCGTGCCGCGAGCCAGGCGGCGGCGATCCCGAGCGTGACGATCGTCACCGGCACGCCGGTGCGCGCGTGCCGCCGCCAGTCGATCGCGACGCCACGTCGCCGCGACGCGTCGACGACGATGATGTTCGCGATCGACCCGACGACGAAAAGATTGCCGGCCAGCGTGCTCACCAGCGCCAGCATCGCGCCGTCGAGCGGACCATGCGCAGCCGGCAGCAGCAGCATCACGGCCGGGACGTTGGAGACGACGTTCGACAGCAGGAACGTCGCCGCGAACAGCGGACCCGGCGATGACAGCGGCACGCCGAGGTCGGCCAGCTGCTGCAGCGCGCGCTCCGGCAGCCCGGTGTCCGCGAAAGCGCGGTTGACGACGAACAGCCCGATGAACAGGACCAGCAGTTCCCAGTCCACGAGTCCCAGCATCTGGCGCGAATGGAGCCGGCGGCTGCACAGCAGCAGCCCGGCGCCGACGACGGCGGCCACGTCGCGAGGCCAGCGACCAAGCAGGAACACGACGACGAGCGTCGCGGCGACGGCCAGTCCCTTGATCGTCTGCCACCGATCGAGCGCCACCGGTTCCGGGGCTTCCGGCCCGGGCCGGGTGCCAGAGGCTTCCGGCGCGCGCGCCAGCGCCCAGCGCCCGCGCGACTGCCACGAGATCACGAGCCAGGTCGCCACGAGGCCCGCTGCCGTCGGCACGGCCGCGTGCGCCAGGTACGTCGCGAACGGGATCGACAGCACCTCGCCGATCAGCATGTTCTGCGGGTTGCCGATCAGCGTCGATGCGGACCCGATGTTGGCGCTGCAGGCGAGCCCCAGCAGGTAGGGGACGGGATCCAGGCGGCGCCGGCTGCAAGCGTCGGCGAGCGCCGGGGCGACGGCGAGGCAAACGACATCGTTGCTGAAGACGGCTGACAGGATGGCCGACGTCGCGATGACCCCGGCAAGCAGCGCCGCGGGCGACAGCGGCGCGGCGGCGACGCGCAGTGTCACCCAATCGTAGAAGCCGCCCAGCCGCATCTGCGCGGCGAGCACCATGAAGGAAAACAGCAAGAGGATGGTCGGGAGATGGACGGCCAACGCCGCCTGCTCCGGCGTCAGCGCGCCGACGCCGACGATCGCGATGGCGCCGAGCAGCGCGACGCCGGTGCGGTCGAGTTGCAGCAACGGCAGCCCGCCGAGCAGCATGCCGGCGTAGACCGCGGCAAAGATGACGAGGACCGAGGTGTGCATGGCTTAAGCCCGCCGATGCTACGCGACGCTGCGAAGGGTTCAGCGACGTCGATTTTGATATGTCCCTTTTTAATGAAAAGACGTTGCCAGCGGGGTAATTTAAATTAATCAGACCCCTTTTATTTGATTTGTCTTTCCCGCGCTGCAACGTTACATTTGCCCGTCGACCGCGCGGGGAGGCGCGGATCGTGCTAGTCGATCGGCACCACGATCGTCGGCACCGGGCCGCGCTGCGGGCCGGTCACTTGTCGCGTCACCTCGGAGCTGGACCATGGACTCGTCGACCCCTGCATCGGTGCTGGACGCCGCGGCACGCCACGGGCTTTACGACCCGCGCCACGAACACGATGCGTGCGGCGTCGGGTTCGTCGTCAACATCAAGGGGCGCCAGAGCCACGACCTGGTGCGGCAGGCCTTGCTGATCCTGCACAACCTCGACCATCGCGGCGCCGTGGGCGCCGATCCGCTGTGCGGCGACGGCGCCGGGATCCTGTTCCAGATCCCCGACGCGCTGTATCGCGAGGACATGGCGAGCCAGGGCGTCACGCTGCCGCCGCCGGGCGAATACGGCGTCGGGATGATCTTCCTGCCGCGCGAGAACGCCTCGCGGCTTGCCTGCGAGCAGGAACTGGAGCGCACCGTGCGCGCCGAGGGGCAGACCGTGCTGGGCTGGCGCGACGTGCCGGTCGATCGCGACATGCCGATGTCGCCGCTGGTCCGCGAGCGTGAACCGGTGATCCGCCAGATCTTCATCGGCCGCGGCGCCGACGTGATGGTGCCCGATGCGCTGGAACGCAAGCTGTACGTGATCCGCAAGAGCGCGAGCCACAAGATCCAGGCGCTGCGGCTGAAGCACGGCCAGGAATACTTCGTCCCCTCGATGTCGACGCGCACCGTCGTCTACAAGGGCCTGCTGCTCGCCGACCAGGTCGGGCGCTACTACCGCGACCTGTCGGACGCGCGGACCGTCTCCGCGATCGCGCTGGTCCACCAGCGCTTCTCGACCAACACCTTCCCGAGCTGGGAGCTGGCGCACCCGTACCGGATGGTCGCGCACAACGGCGAGATCAACACGGTCAAGGGGAACTTCAACTGGATGCGCGCCCGCGAGGGCGTGATGGCCTCGCCGGTGCTGCGCGACGACCTCGCGAAGCTCTGGCCGCTGATCTACCAGGGCCAGTCGGATACCGCGTGCTTCGACAACTGCCTCGAGCTGCTGACGATGGCCGGCTACCCGATGGCCCACGCGATGATGATGATGATCCCGGAGGCGTGGGAAGGCCACGCGCTGATGGACGAATCGCGCCGCGCGTTCTACGAGTACCACGCGGCGATGATGGAGCCGTGGGACGGCCCGGCCGCGATCGCCTTCACCGACGGCGTGCGCATCGGCGCCACGCTCGACCGCAACGGGCTGCGGCCGGCGCGCTACCTCGTGACCGACGACGACATGGTCGTGATGGCCTCGGAGATGGGCGTGCTGCCGATCCCGGAGAACCGGATCGTCAAGAAGTGGCGGCTGCAGCCGGGCAAGATGTTCCTGATCGACACCGAGCAGGGCCGGATCATCGACGACGCCGAGATCAAGGCGCAGCTCGCGTCGGCGAAGCCGTACAAGGAGTGGATCCGCCGCATCCGCGTGCGGCTGAACGACCTCGAGCCGCCGCCGCAGGCGGCACGCAGCGCCGCGCGGGTCGACGTCGCGCTGCTCGACCGGCAGCAGGCGTTCGGCTACACGCAGGAGGACGTGCGCCTGCTGATGGCGCCGATGGCGAAGGACGGCGAGGAGGCGATCGGCTCGATGGGCAACGACGCCTCGCTGCCGGTGCTCTCGAGCCGCGACAAGGTCTTCTACAACTACTTCAAGCAGCTCTTCGCGCAGGTCACGAACCCGCCGATCGACCCGATCCGCGAGCAGCTCGTGATGTCGCTCGTGAGCTACATCGGCCCGAAGCCGAACCTGCTCGACATCAACCACGTCAATCCGGCGATGCGGCTGGAGATCGCGCAGCCGATCCTCGAGTTCAACGACATGGCGAAGATCCGCGCGATCGAATGGCACGCGTCGGGCAAGTTCCGCAGTTGCGAGCTCGACATCTGCTACCCGGTGGCCTGGGGCAACGAGGGCGTCGAGGCGCGGCTGGCGTCGCTGTGCGCCGAGGCGGTCGACGCGATCGGCGCCGGCTACAACATCCTGATCGTCACCGATCGCGGCATCGCCGCGGACCGCGTCGCGATCCCGGCGCTGCTCGCCACGAGCGCGGTGCACCAGCACCTGATCGCCTGCGGGCTGCGGACCTCGACCGGCCTCGTCGTGGAGACCGGCTCGGCGCGCGCGGTGCACCACTTCGCGCTGCTCGGCGGCTTCGGCGCCGAGGCGATCCACCCGTACCTCGCCTTCGAGACGCTGCAGGCGCAGTGCGACGCCGGCGAGAGCGCCTTCGCCGGGCTCGACGCCGCGAGCGCGACGAAGAACTACATCAAGGCGATCGGCAAGGGGCTGATGAAGGTGATGTCCAAGATGGGCATCAGCACCTACATGTCGTACTGCGGCGCGCAGATCTTCGAGGCCGTCGGGCTGCGCCGCGACCTGCTCGACAAGTACTTCGGCGGCACGTCGGGGAACATCGGCGGCATCGGGCTGTTCGAGGCGATGGAGGAGGCGGTGCACCTGCACAAGGCCGCCTTCGGCGACGACCCGGTGCTCGCCGGCATGCTCGACGCCGGCGGCGACTACCAGTTCCGGATCCGCGGCGAGGAGCACATGTGGACGCCGGACGCGATCGCGAAGCTGCAGCACTCGACGCGCAGCAACAACTACCAGACCTACAAGGAGTACGCGCGGATCATCAACGACCAGTCGCGCCGGCACATGACGCTGCGCGGCCTGTTCGAGTTCAAGGTCGAACCGAAGAAGGCGATCGCGCTCGACGAGGTCGAGCCGGCCAAGGAGATCGTCAAGCGCTTCGCGACCGGCGCGATGTCGCTCGGCAGCATATCGACCGAAGCGCACACGACGCTCGCGATCGCGATGAACCGGATCGGCGGCAAGAGCAACACCGGCGAAGGCGGCGAGGACGAGGTCCGCTACCAGCAGGAGCTGCGCGGCATCCGGGTCAAGGCGGGCGACACGCTCGCCGGCGTGCTGGGCAAGGATCGGGTCGAGATCGACATCCCGCTGAAGGAGGGCGACTCGCTGCGCTCGAGGATCAAGCAGGTCGCCTCCGGCCGCTTCGGCGTCACGGCGCAGTACCTGGCGAGCGCCGACCAGATCCAGATCAAGATGGCGCAGGGCGCGAAGCCGGGCGAAGGCGGCCAGCTGCCGGGCCACAAGGTCAGCGAGTACATCGCGAAGCTGCGCTTCTCGGTCCCGGGCGTCGGCCTGATCTCGCCGCCGCCGCACCACGACATCTACTCGATCGAGGACCTGGCGCAGCTGATCCACGACCTGAAGAACGCCAATCCGAAGGCCTCGATCAGCGTCAAGCTGGTCTCGGAGGTCGGCGTGGGCACCGTCGCCGCCGGCGTCGCGAAGGCGAAAGCCGACCATGTGACGATCGCCGGCCATGACGGCGGTACAGGGGCCTCGCCGGTGTCGTCGATCAAGCACGCCGGCTCGCCGTGGGAGCTCGGGCTCGCGGAGACGCAGCAGACGCTCGTGCTGAACCGGCTGCGCGGCCGTATCGCCGTGCAGGTCGACGGCCAGGTCAAGACCGGGCGCGACGTCGTGATCGGCGCGATGCTCGGGGCCGACGAATTCGGCTTTGCCACGGCGCCGCTCGTCGTCGAAGGCTGCATCATGATGCGCAAGTGCCACCTGAACACCTGCCCGGTCGGCGTCGCGACGCAGGACCCGGTGCTGCGCCGCCGCTTCAAGGGCCAGCCGGAGCACGTCGTCAACTATTTCTTCTTCGTCGCCGAAGAGGTGCGCGAGATCATGGCGCAGCTCGGCGTGCGCCGCTTCGAGGATCTCGTCGGCCGCAGCGACCTGCTCGACACGAAGCGCGGGATCGAACACTGGAAGGCGCGCGGGCTCGACTTCAGCCGGCTCTTCTACCAGCCGCCGATGCCGGCGCAGGTCGCGCGCCACCATTGCGAGTCGCAGGACCACGGGCTCGAGCGCGCGCTCGATCCGAAGCTGATCGAGCAGGCGCGGCCGGCGCTGGAACGCGGCGAGAAGGTGAGCTTCATCTCGCCGATCCGCAACATCAACCGCACCGTCGGCACGATGCTGTCCTCCGAGGTCGCGCGCCGCCATGGCCATGCCGGGCTGCCGGACGACACGATCCACATCCAGTTGAACGGCACCGCAGGGCAGAGCTTCGGCGCCTTCCTCGCGCACGGCATCACGCTCGACCTTGTCGGCGATGCGAACGACTACGTCGGCAAGGGCCTGTCGGGCGGGCGCGTGATCGTGCGCTCGCCCAACGACTTCCGCGGCTTCGGGCCGGAGCACATCATCGCCGGCAATACGGTGCTCTACGGCGCGATCGCCGGCGAGGCGTTCTTCAACGGCGTCGCCGGCGAGCGCTTCGCGGTACGCAATTCCGGCGCCGCGGCCGTCGTCGAAGGCACCGGGGACCACGGCTGCGAATACATGACCAAGGGCACCGTCGTCGTGCTGGGCGCGACCGGGCGCAATTTCGGCGCCGGGATGTCGGGCGGCATCGCCTACGTCTACGACGAGCACGGCGACTTCGCGCGCCGCTGCAACACGTCGATGGTGGCGCTGGAGCCGGTGCTCACGGCTGCCGAGCAGCAGGAGCGGATCGAGCGCGCCATCTGGCACCTCGGACAGGCCGACGAGACGTTCCTGCGCGATCTCGTCGAGAAGCACTTCCGGTACACCGGCAGCTTCCGCGCCCGCGAGATCCTGAGCAACTGGGCGACGATGCGCGGCCGCTTCGTCAAGGTCTTCCCGCACGAGTACAAGCGGGCGTTGAAGCAACTGCACGAGGCCGCGCAGCAGGCGCCGGCGGCGGCGGTCAAACTGGCAGCATAGGACAAATGGGCAAAGTCACCGGGTTCCTGGAATTCCAGCGCCTCGAGGAGGCCGCGGACCGGCCGGAAGCGCGCAAGCGCAACTGGAAGGAGTTCGTCCACCACCTGACCGACGAGCAGGCCGCGACGCAGGGCGCGCGCTGCATGGACTGCGGCATCCCGTTCTGCAACAACGGCTGCCCCGTGAACAACGTCATTCCGGACTTCAATGACCTCGTCTATCGCGGTCAATGGCGCCCGGCGATCGACGTGCTGCACTCGACGAACAACTTCCCGGAGTTCACCGGGCGCGTCTGCCCGGCGCCGTGCGAGGCGGCCTGCACGTTGAACATCAACGCCGACCCGATCGGGATCAAGTCGATCGAGCACGCGATCATCGACAAGGCGTGGAGCGAGGGCTGGGTCGTGCCGCAGCCCGCGGCGCAGCGGACCGGGCACCGCGTCGCCGTCGTCGGCAGCGGGCCATCGGGGCTCGCCTGCGCGCAGCAGCTTGCGCGACGCGGACACGAGGTCACGGTGTTCGAGAAGAACGATCGGATCGGCGGGCTGCTGCGCTACGGGATTCCCGACTTCAAGATGGAGAAGTCGCACATCGACCGGCGCGTCGCGCAGATGCAGGCCGAAGGCGTGACGTTCCGCACCGGCGTGATCGTCGGCAGCGACAAGCTGCCGCCGGGCGTGAACCGCACCGGCCGCGAGCAGATCGAGCCGCAGCAGCTGCTGAAGGACTTCGATGCGGTCGTCCTGGCGGGCGGCGCCGAGGTGCCGCGCGACCTGCCGGTACCGGGCCGCGAGCTGGCGGGCATCCATTACGCGATGGAGTTCCTGCCGCCGCAGAACCGCGTCGTTGCCGGCGACAAGCTGAAGGACCAGATCCTCGCGCGCGACAAGCGCGTCGTCGTCATCGGCGGCGGCGACACCGGCTCGGACTGTGTCGGCACGTCCAATCGGCACGGCGCGAAATCGGTGACGCAGTTCGAGCTGTTGCCGCAGCCGCCGAAGTCGGAGAACAAGGAGATGACGTGGCCGTACTGGCCCGTGAAGCTGCGCACGTCGAGCTCGCACGAGGAAGGCTGCGAGCGCGACTGGGCCGTGACGACGAAGTCGTTCCGCGGCGACGACAAGGGCCACGTCAAGGCGCTCGTCGGCGCGCGCGTCGAATGGCAGAAGGATCCGGCGAGCGGGCAGATGAAGATGGTCGAGGTCGCCGGATCCGAGTTCGAGGTCCCCGCGGACCTCGTGCTGCTGGCGATGGGCTTCGTCGCGCCGGTCGCGTCGGTCCTCGACGGCTTCGGCGTCGAGAAGGATCCGCGCGGTAATGCCCGTGCGGCCACCGAGGAGGCGCGCGGCGGGCCGCGCCCCTACGCGACGAACGTCGCGAAGGTCTTCGCGGCCGGCGACATGCGTCGCGGGCAGTCGCTCGTCGTCTGGGCGATCCGTGAAGGCCGCCAATGCGCGCGGGCGGTCGACGAGTTCCTGATGGGGTCGAGCACGCTGCCGCGGTAGGGCCGCCCTCTCCCCCACCCCTCTCCCGCTTCGCGGGCGAGGGGAGTCACGTGGTCGCCATTTGAGACATCGCCCCAACGGCTGATGCCGGATCGCCCCTCGCCCGCGAAGCGGGAGAGGGGAGGGGGAGAGGGCGCTCGAACCCGCTCCCCCGTGACCCTCGCGTGCAGGCATCATCCCGCGATGAACCTCCGCCAGCTCGAATACTTCGTCCGTGTCGCCGAACTGGGCAGCTTCAGCAAGGCCGCCGTCGTCCTGGACGTCGCGCAGCCGGCGCTCAGCCGCCACGTTCGCGCGCTGGAAACCGACCTGCGCGCGACGCTGCTGCAGCGCACCGGCCGTGGCGTCACGTTGACCGACGCCGGGCGCCGCCTGTTCGAACATGGCGTCGGGATCCTTCAACTCGTCGCCCGCGCGACCGAGGAACTCGAAGGCGCGCGGGGCGTGCCGGCGGGCCGCATCGCGGTGGGGTTGCCGCCGAGCATCGGCCGGCAGCTCACGCTGCCGCTCGTCGAGGCCTTCAAGCAGCGCTACCCGAAGGCTCGGCTCGCGATCGTCGAGGGTTTCTCCGCGCATATCGGCGAATGGATCGCGAGTGGCCGCGTCGATCTCGGGCTGATGTACAACCCGGAAGTCCAGCCGGCGCTCGAGATCGTCCCGGTGCTCGACGACGTCCTATGCCTCGTGCAGCGGCGCGCCGCGGCGCGCCGGGCCGAGCCCGCCCGCAAGGCCGCGCGGACGCCGGCGGGACCGCTGCCGCTGCGCGACCTGCCGTCGTATCCGCTGATCATGCCGGAGCGCACGCACGCGCTGCGCAAGCTGCTGCAGACGCAGGCGGCCCTCAACGGCCTGACGCTGAACTTCGCCTGGGAGGTCGCGAGCATCCCGTCGATCATCGACCTCGTCTGCGCCGGCTACGGCAACGCGGTCCTGACGGCGAGCGCCGTCGGGGCCTCGACGCGCGCGCGCGAGCTGGTCGTGCGACCCCTGGTCGATCCGAGCGTCACGAGCGTCCTGTGCCTGGTGCAATCGGCACACCGGCAGGCGACGCCGCTCGTGCGCGAGGTCGCGAAATTGCTGACGGCGCTGGTGGCCGGCCTGCCGCGAGCGCCGACGGCCGCCGGCAAGCCGCGGTAGAGCGTTCCGGCGCGTGGCGCACGCCCTCTCCCCCTCCCCTCTCCCGCTGCGCGGGCGAGGGGCGACTCGGCGTCAGCCGGTGGGGCA
Organism: Burkholderiaceae bacterium; assembly: GCA_035524275.1. Taxonomy (GTDB): domain Bacteria; phylum Pseudomonadota; class Gammaproteobacteria; order Burkholderiales; family Burkholderiaceae_F; genus DATKPC01. Next base: position 2,706 of record DATKPC010000130.1, on the reverse strand, counting down.
TCGCTTCAATTTTCGACGACGGATCGCCCCTCGCCCGCGCAGCGGGAGAGGGGAGGGGGAGAGGGGCGGACGCAGAGGGCGCCGCGCCTCGACCGCCGGCGCCCGGCGCTCCTAGCCCAGCGACTGGTACACCGCCTTCTGGAAATCCATGAACAGCGGCGCCGACTTCACGTCGGCGAACGGCAGGATCTGCGAGACATACACGCCGCCGATGCCACGCGTCGGATCGATCCAGTAGTAGGAATTCGCGAGCCCGGCCCACATCAGGCTGTTGGGCGACAGGCCCGTCGGCGCGCGCTCGGTGTTGATCTGGAACCCGTAGCCGAAGCGCTTCTCGACGCCGGGGAAGAATTCCGCGTCATTGGAAAGCGGCGGCATCGCCGTCTTCAGCGCGGTGACACGGATGTCGCCGGTCTGGTTGCGGCCCATCAGGTCGACGGTGTCGGCCTTCAGGATCCGCGTGTTCGGGCCCTGGCCGCGATGGAGGATCATCCGGACGAACTTCGCATAGTCGACGGCCGTTCCGTAAAGGCCGCCGCCGCCCATTTCGAACTCCGGGTCCTGCGGTATCTCGACATCGGTCGCCGCCAGCGCGCCGTCGTCGCCGCGCTGGTGGATCTTGGCCAGGCGCGATCGCATCGACGGACTGATCCGGAATGCGGTGTCGCCCATCCCGAGCGGCCCCAGGATGTTCTGCTGCAGGTACGCGCCGAGCCGCATCCCGCTCGTCGCCTCGACGGCCTTGCCGACCCAGTCGATGTTGATCCCGTAGTTCCAGCGTTCGCCGGGGTCGAAGAGCAGCGGCGTGCGAAGGCAGTTGTCCTGGCACGCGATGATGCCCGGCGTCTCGGTCGCCTGCTGGAATTTCTGGATCGACTCGCTCCAGAACTCGTAACCGAAACCCGCGGTGTGCGTCAGCAGGTGCGACAGCGTGATCTCGCGCTTCGGGGCGCGCGTCCTCGGGCGCCCCTGCGCATCGAAGCCTTCGAGGACCTGTGCGGCTCCAATCTGCGGAACCCAGCGCTTGACCGGCTCATGCAGCGCGAGTTGCCCGCGCTCGACGAGCTGCATCGCCGCCGAACTCGTGATCGCCTTCGTCATCGACGCGATCCAGGCGACGGTATCGAGCGTCATCGGCGCAGGCTGCCCGACCACGCGTTTGCCGAACGCGCCTTCGTACAACGTTCCGTTGCGGTCCGTCGCGATCGCGACGACACCCGGGACGTCGCCGGCGTCGGTCGCCCGGCTCAGTATGGCATCGACGGTTTGTTTCAATGACATGCCGATCTCCTTGTCTGCGGTGAATCGACGAACGCAGACGCCCGCGGTCGCCCGCGGAGCGCCGCGGTGCTGCAGTGGCTTGCGTCGCCGGGCCCGGACCGGCGGCGGCGGCGCCGTGTCAATCTACCCCGGCAAGGAAGGCCCGGCGCCTTGTCGACCCCCGCGAAGGCGCGGTGCAAACCGGCTTCCCGCGATCGGCCGCGGTCGCGCGATCGCGGCGCAGCAACCCGCTAACATCGCACGCATGGAAGAGAACCTGCCCGAATTCGTCCAGCCGCTGGGCCACGGCGTCTACGCGATCGATACCGGATTCCAGCGCCCGCGCTTCGACGCCGCGTACCTCGTCGTCGAGCGCGGCCACGCCGCCTTCATCGACACCGGAACCAATTTCGCGTTGCCGCGGCATCTTGCGGCGCTCGAAGCGCTCGGCATCTCCCGCGACGCGGTCGATTGGGTCATCCCGACGCACGTCCACCTGGACCACGCCGGCGGATCCGGCGTGTTGATGCGGGAACTGCCGCGTGCGACGCTGCTCGTGCACCCTCGGGGCGCCCGGCACCTGGTCGACCCGTCGGCGCTGTACGCCGGCGCGCTCGAGGTCTACGGCGCCGCCGAGATGGAGCGCTCGTATGGCGAACTGGTCGGCGTCGATCCGGCGCGCGTGCGCGCGAGCGTCGACGGCGAGACGGTGGACCTGGTCGGCCGGTCGCTCGAGATTGCGGATACCCCGGGCCATGCACGCCATCACCATTGCATCTGGGACGCGACGAGCCGCGGCTGGTTCACCGGCGATACGTTCGGGCTCTCGTACCGCGAATTCGACACGCCGCGCGGGGCTTTCGCGCTGCCCACGACGACGCCGGTGCAGTTCGAGCCGGAGCCGCTGAAGGCGTCGATCGCGCGATTGGTCGCTCGCGACCCGGCCCAGGTCTTCGTGACGCACTACGGGCGGGTCGGCGATCCGCGCCGTGTCGGCGCGGACCTGGTCGAACTGGTCGACGCGATGGTGGCCATCGCACGTCGCCTGAAAGACCGCGCCGACCGCCAGGCCGCGCTCGAGGCGGCGCTCGGCGACCTCTACGTCGAGCGCGCGGCGGCGCACGGCGTCGCGTTCGACGCGCCGACGGTGCGCCGACTGCTCGACGTCGATATCCGCCTCAATGCCCAGGGAATCGGGGTCTGGCTGGATCGCGGCGGGCGGTGAGGGGTTTGCCAGGGCTTGCACCGGCCCTCTCCCCCGCCCCTCTCCCGCTGGCGCGGGCGAGGGGAGTTCCGGCGTCAGCCGTTGAGGCGGTGTCTCAATTCTCGACGATGGAACTCCCCTCGCCCGCGCCAGCGGGAGAGGGGCGGGGGAGAGGGCCGGTGCAAGCCCTGGCAAACCCCTCACCGCCCGCCGCGATCCAGCCAGACCCCGATTCCCTGGGC
>DATKPC010000129.1:0-36407 GCA_035524275.1 Burkholderiaceae bacterium | reverse complement strand
ACGTGTTCGGTTTGTTGCGTGGGCGAAAGGAGACGTTGCGGTGCGGGTTGCGGGCGTGGGTGCCTGGCGATCGCCCTCTCCCCCACCCCTCTCCCGCTTCGCGGGCGAGGGGCGATCCGGAGTCGCCCCTGCGGGCGCCGTCTCGATTTGCGACGACGAGGCTCCCCTCGCCCGCGAAGCGGGAGAGGGGTGGGGGAGAGGGCGATAGCCAGTCACCCACGCCCGCAACCCGCACCGCAACGTCTCCTTTCGCCCGCGCAACAAACCGAACACGTTCGCGACCCGACGGCCATCTACGATTCACGCTTCCCCGTCGGGAGCGAATTGCGATGAAAATCACCGCCGTACCTGTGGCCCTTTCGATCGCCGCCTGCGCGGCCGTGCTCGCCGCGCAGGGCGCGCCCGCCGCCGAGGATGCGCCGGGCGCGATCGCGCAGGCCGAATCGACGCCGGGAACGCCGAATCCGTCGGCGCCCGGAAATCCCGACGGCCGGCGACATCGCGGTCCGCCGCCTGAAGCCATCGCGGCGTGCCAGGGCAAGGCCGCGGGCGACGCCTGCAGTTTCACGAACCGCCGCAACGAAACGCGAACCGGAACCTGCTTCGCTCCGCCCGCGCCGCCCGCGAGCGCGAGCGGTACGATGCCGCAGCCGCCGCTGGCATGCCGACCGGCGCGGCCTGCGGAAGGAAAGGCGCCCGGCTGACGTGCCGGCGAAGAGGCCGGCGGCGGTGCCCTACAATTTCGCACCGTGCCGCTCGACGCTTCCGACCTCGCCGCACTCCAACTGACGCTGGAACTCGCCTTGGCGACGACGCTGCTCGTCGTCGCCGTCGGCACGCCGATCGCCTGGTGGCTGGCGACGACGCCGTCGCGCGCGAAGCCCGTCGTCGGCGCCTGCGTCGCGTTGCCGCTGGTGTTGCCGCCGACGGTCCTCGGGTTCTACCTGCTGCTGCTGCTGGGGCCGCGCGGGCCGATCGGCGGCCTGACCCACGCGCTCGGACTCGGATCGCTCGCCTTCACGTTCAGCGGCCTGCTGATCGCCTCGGTGATCTACTCGTTGCCGTTCGCGGTGCAGCCGCTGCAGGCGGCGTTCGAGCAGGTCGGCACGGCGCCGCTGGAGGCCGCCGCGATGCTGCGCGCCGCGCCGGTGGACCGCTTCCTGCGCGTCGCGGTGCCGCTGGCCATGCCCGGTTTCCTGGCCGCGGCCGTGCTGTCGTTTGCGCACGCCGTCGGCGAGTTCGGCATCGTGCTGATGATCGGCGGCAACATCCCGGGGCGCACGCGGGTGCTGTCGATCGCTATCTACGACCACGTCGAGGCGCTGGAGTACCCGGCGGCGCACACCCTCGCCGCCAGCCTGGTCGCGGTGGCGCTCGTCGCGCTGCTCGTGTTGTACGGGATCGGCGCGCAGCGCGGCGGCGCGCCGATGACCCGGATGGCGCGGCCGTGAGTGCCGCGGCAGGCCTGCGGGTTGCGCTGAAATTCGGCTTCCCGTCCGGCTTCGGCGTCGACGTCGACCTCGACCTGCCGGCGCGCGGCGTCACCGCGCTGTTCGGCGCGTCCGGGTGCGGCAAGACGACGTGCCTGCGCGGCATCGCCGGCCTCGAGCCGGCGGCGACCGGGTGCGTCGCGCTCGGCGACGAGGTCTGGCTCGATTCGGCGCGCGGCATCGCGGTCGCGCCGCACCGCCGCCCGATCGGCTACGTGTTCCAGGATTCACGGTTGTTCGAGCACCTGAACGTTCGCGGCAATCTCGAGTTCGGCTTTCGGCGACTGGCGCCGTCGCAGCGCCGGATCGCATTCGATGACGTCGTGCCGCGACTGGGTATCGAGAACCTGCTGGACCGGCGGCCGCCGAATCTGTCGGGCGGCGAACGCCAGCGCGTGGCGATCGCGCGCGCGCTGCTCACGAGCCCGCGCCTGCTACTGCTCGACGAGCCGCTCGCCGCCGTCGACGACGCGCGCAAGAACGAGTTCCTGCCGTACCTCGAGGGGCTGCGCGACGACGCGGGCGTGCCGATCGTCTACGTGAGCCACCTGATGCCGGAAGTGGCGCGGCTCGCGGACCACCTGGTCGTCCTGAAGGACGGCCGTGTCGTCGCCGCCGGACCGATCGGCGACGTCAGCGCGCGACTGGACCTGCCACTGGCGGAAACGGATGACGCCGGCGTCGTCGTCGTCGCGCAGGTCGCCGAACACGATCCGCGCGACGTGATGACGCGGCTTGCGATTCCCGGCGGCAGCCTGTGGGTCGCGCAGGTCGACCGGCCGCCGGGCGCCGAAGTCCGCGTGCAGGTCGCCGCGCGCGACGTCAGCATCGCACTTGTCGAGCCGCGCCAGACGAGCATCCAGAACGTCGTCGCGGCCACGGTCACGGGTCGCCGCGACGACGAACACGGCCGGACCCTGCTGCGGTTGAGCGTCGCCGGGATGCCGCTGCTCGCGCGCGTCACGCGGCGCTCGGCCATGCAACTGGACCTCGTGCCGGGGCGCGCGGTCTTCGCGCAGATCAAGGGCGTCGCGGTCCACGAGTAGGGCGTCGCCGATCCGCCCTGCTCCGCGTCGGGCGCCTTGCCGCGGCCGCGTCGATATGATGCGCTTTTCGAAATCGCGCGAGGGGTCGTCGCATGTCCGCGAACATCGGTTTCAGGCTGCCCCGGATCTGGCTGCCGCGGCACGATCTCGACCTGCGAAAGTGGGCCGTCGTCGCCTGCGACCAGTACACCTCCGAGCCGGCGTACTGGCACGATGTCGAGGCCGAGGTCGGCGATGCGCCCTCGACGCTGCACCTGATCTTCCCGGAGGTCTACCTCGGCTCGGCCGACGCCGCGGCGCGCATCGGCCGGATCCAGGACAGCATGCGGCAGTACCTGTCCGCCGGGCTGCTCGTCGAGCACGACGGCGCGGTCTACGTCGAGCGCACGATCGACGGGCGCGTCCGTCGCGGCATGATGCTCGAGATCGACCTGGAGCACTACGACTTCGATCCCGCCTCGACGAGCCTCGTGCGCCCGACGGAGGGCACGATCGTCGCACGCCTCGCGCCGCGCATCGAGATCCGGCGCGACGCGGAACTGGAACTTCCGCACGTCCTCGTGCTGATCGACGATCCGGCCGATTCGGTGATCGGTCCGATCGCCGCGGCGCGCGGCGCGCTGAACCGGCTCTACGAGACCGACCTGATGCGTGGCGGCGGGCACGTCGCGGGCTACGCGATCGACGATGCGCTCGCCGCACGCGCGATGCAGGCGCTGGATGCGCTGGCCGATCCGGCGGCGTTCGCGCTCCGGCACGGCGTCGCCGAAGGCACGCCGCCGATCCTGTTCGCGGTCGGCGACGGGAACCACTCGCTCGCGACCGCCAAGACGCTGTGGAATCGCGTCAGGGCAACCGTCGGCAGCGATGCTCCGAGCCGCTATGCGCTCGTCGAGGTCATGAACATCCACGACGCCGCGTTGGAGTTCTCGCCGATCCACCGGCTGCTGTTCGGCGTCTCGACCGACGTTCGCGCGGCATTGTCCGCCGCGTTCGGCGCGCGGCTCGCGTGCCTCGACGTCGCGTCGGCCGCGGCGATGCGCGAAAGGCTGCGCACGGTGCGCGGCCGCGGCCACGCCGCGGGGCTGGTCGGCCCGGGTCAGCGCTACAGCGTCGTCGAGGTCGCGCAGCCGCAGGCCGCCACCGGGGTCGGTACGTTCCAGCCGTTCATCGACGAACTGATCGCGCGCGGCGGTGCGCGCGAAGTCGACTACATCCATGGCGACGATGTCCTGGAGCAGCAATCGACGGCTGCCGCCGACCGGATCGGCTTCCATCTCGATGCCGTCGCCAAGGACGAACTGCTCGGGTTGGTCGTTCGCGGCGGTCCGCTGCCGCGCAAGACGTTCTCGATGGGCGAAGCGCACGAGAAGCGTTTCTATATCGAGGCGCGGCGGATTCGTGGCGGAGTCGCGCGGCCCTAGGACGGCGACGCGATCGGGGGCGATCGGAACCGCCGATCGAGCGATCGAAAAACCCTCTCGACATCGTTGACGCAAGTCAGCAATTCCCGGTGGGGGACGCCTAGAGTGATTGAGGTGTCTCAACAAGAAACCTGTCGGGAGAACATCAGATGAAACTCCGCATCCTCGCGGCAACGCTGGCGCTGTTCGGCGCGAGCGCGGCATGGGCGGTGATGGAAGAGCCGATCAAGCCGCTTCCGGAAGTGAAGATCGCGAATCCGGCGATGGTCGACCTCGGGCGCAAGCTGTTCTTCGATCCGCGGCTGTCCAAGTCCGGCTTCATTTCCTGCAATTCGTGCCACAACCTGTCGATGGGCGGCACCGACAACCTGAAGACCTCGATCGGCCACAACTGGAACCAGGGGCCGATCAATGCGCCGACGGTACTCAATTCGACGCTGAACCTCGCGCAGTTCTGGGATGGCCGTGCGAAGGACCTGCAGGCCCAGGCCGGTGGCCCGATCGCGAATCCGGGCGAGATGGCATCGAGCCATGTCCTGGCGGTCGAAGTGCTGCAGTCGATCCCCGGCTACGTCGACGAATTCAAGACGGTCTTCGGCAACGACAAGATCACGATCGACGAAGTGACGAAGGCGATCGCCGCGTTCGAGGACACGCTGGTCACGCCGAATTCGCGCTTCGACAAGTGGTTGAAGGGCGACGCCAACGCGCTGACGCCGACCGAGCTCGCGGGCTACAAGCTGTTCAAGGAAAGCGGCTGCGTCGCGTGCCACAACGGCCCGGCTGTCGGCGGCAATTCGTTCCAGAAGATGGGCCTCGTCGAGCCGTACAAGGCCTCGAGCCCCGCCGAAGGGCGCGTCGCCGTCACCGGCGCGGATGCCGACCGCTTCAAGTTCAAGGTGCCGACGCTGCGCAATGTCGAGCTGACCTATCCGTACTTCCACGACGGCGCGGCGAACACGCTGAAGGAAGCCGTCGACACGATGGGCCGGATCCAGCTCGGCAAGAAATTCTCCGACGAGGACAACGCGAAGATCGTCGCGTTCCTGAAGACGCTGACGGGCGACCAGCCGAACTTCCCGCTGCCGATCCTGCCGCCGTCGTCGGATTCGACGCCGCGTCCGCAGCCGTTCGCGAAGAAATAGGCCGCGGCGCCGTTTCGAAATCGTCTTCCCCGGGGGCCGCCGTCGCGGCCCTTTTTCTTGCACGCTGCGGCGGTCCTTGCTTCGTTCGGGGGCGCCGTGCACACTGGCCGGCCGGCAAGCCCCAACCCGAGGAGGCAGGATGATCAAGGTCAGCGTCATGTACCCGCACAAGCCCGGCGCCCGATTCGACCACGACTACTACCGTGACAAGCACATGCCGCTCGTCAAGGCGAAGATGGGCGACGCGTGCAAGTTCTACACGGTCGATCGCGGCCTCGCCGGCGGCGCGCCGGGTTCGCCGCCGGTCTACGTCGGGATGTGCCACATCTTCTGCGATTCGGTGGAGGCGTTCCAGGCGGGCTTCGGCCCGAACGTGAAGGACATCATGGGCGACATTCCGAACTACACCGACCTGACGCCGCTGGTGCAGATCAGCGAGGTCGTGGTCGGGTGAGGTGGCGGGCGGCGGCCCTCTGCCCCACCCCTCTCCCGCTTCGCGGGCGACGGGCGATCCGGGGTCGAGAATTGAGGCACCGTTCATAGGGCTGACGATGGAACGCCCCTCGCCCGCGAAGCGGGAGAGGGGTGGGGGAGAGGGTCCCCGCCCGCATCCTCCAGCGCGAATTGCAGCCCCGCCCACTGCTGCAGCCGGGGCACCAGCGTCAAACCCATCGCCGAGCCCGGCGTCCAGACACCGCCCGGCGTCCGCATCCGGTCGACGTCGAGGGTGAGGCACAGCGCCGCCTCCGCGATCATCTTCGACGTCGACCCGTAGCCCGGGTCGCGGTCGCCCTTCACCGACGCCCGAAGTTCGCGGCCGTCCGGCGTCGTGCCGACGAACAGCACGTCGTAGCGGCCGGCTTCGCGCTCGCGCGGCCCCGGGCCCTCGCCCGGTTTGGGCAGCACGAACCGGCTCAGCAACGCGCGTGTCGGCGCGAAGCCGAGCGCGGCCTCCTGGATCCTGCCGGCGCGCGCGGCGGCGCGGGCACGCCGCGCGCCGCGCGGCCCGTCGCCGCAGGACATCCGCTCGTCGTAGACGAAGTCGCGTCCCCACGGGTGGCCCCGCAGCGCGTGGGTCCGATGGACATTCTTCGTATTGATCGGCGCCATCACGAAAGGAGCGGTCCACGCGTTCGCGACGCGATCGTACGTGGCGCCGCGCTCGTCCGGCTGCGGCGGCCCGCGGAATCCGGGCGTCAACGCGAACGGATCCGCCATCAGCGGCGCCAGCTTCGGGTCGTCGCGCATCGCGTCGAGCGTCGCGAGCAGGCTCGCGACCGTGCCGCCGGAGAAGCTGCCGCGCATCGATCGCACGAGCCCGCGGACGCGCACCAGCGGCCCGCCGAGACGCTCGCGCGCCGCCTCCTGCAGGTACAGCACGCCGAGGTCGAAGGGGATCGAATCGAAGCCGCAGGAGAAGACGATGCGGGCGCCGCTGCGACGCGCGGGCGCGTCGAGCTCGCCGATCATGCGCGCCATCCAGCCCGGCTCGCCGCAGAGGTCGACGTAGTCGGTGCCCGCCTGCGCGCAGGCGGTAACGAGCGCCGTGCCATGCACCTGGTAGGGGCCGACCGTCGAGATGACGACGCGGGCCTGCGCGACCAGCGCCGCGAGCGACGACGGATCGGTGGCGTTGCCGACGATGACGGGTAGCGCGGCGGCGCCGATTCGCTTTCGGACCGCGCCGAGTTTCTCCGCATCGCGCCCGGCGATCGCCCACGTGACGTCGCCGCCGGCGCCAAGCCGCCCGTGGAGGTATTCGGCGACGAGGCTTCCGGTGAATCCGGTGGCGCCGAACAGCACGACGTCGTAGCGACGGTCCACGACGCCGCCGATCAGTCGCCGGGGGTCGCGGACTCCCGCGTCCAGGCGTCGCGCAGTTCGCGCTTCAGGATCTTGCCGATCGCGCTGCGCGGCAGGTCCTCGACGAGGCGAAGGCCGGCGATCCGCTGCGTCTTGCCGACGCGCTCGTTGGCCCACGCGCGAAGCGCTTCGGCGGTCTCCGGCGCGCCCGCGCGCCGAACGACGAAGGCGACCGGCGTTTCACCCCAGGCCTCCGAGGCGACGCCGACGACCGCGACGTCAGCGACTGCCGGGTGCTGGCGCAGCACCGCTTCCAGGTCGCTCGGGTAGATGTTGAAGCCGCCACTGATGATCATGTCCTTGCGACGATCGACCAGCACCAGGAAACCTTCGTCGTCGAAGCGCCCGATGTCGCCGGTGCGGATGTAGCGGCGCCCCTGCGCATCGTGCCACTCCGCCTGCGCGGTCAGCTCCGGCCGCTTGTGGTAGCCGGACATCATCATTCCGGGCGAACGTCCGACGACTTCGCCGGCCGCCGCGCTCGCGCCGCCCGGCGCCCGCGGGACTTCCCGGCCGTCCTCGTCGATCAGCCGGATGTCATGGCCCTCGGCCGGCTGGCCGACCGTGTGCAGCTTGTCCGGGCGCAGGTGCGCCTGCAGGACGCAGGTCCCGCCGCCTTCGGTCATTCCGTAATACTCGACCAGCGCGCCCGGCCAGCGCCGCAGCACGTCGGCCTTCAGCGCCGCGTGGAACGGCGCGCTGGTGCTGAACTTGCACTGGAACGACGACAGGTCGAAGGCGTCGAACTGCGGATAGGCCATCAGGCGCTGGTACTGCACCGGCACCAGCATCGCGTGCGTGGCGCGATGCCGTTGCGCCAGTTCGAGGAAGGCGGCGACGTCGAACCTGGCCATCAGGACGAGGCAGCCGCCGTGCGCCAGCGTCGGTATCGCGGCGACGAGCGTCGTGTTGCTGTAGAGCGGGGTCGCGACCAGCGTGACCGCGTCCGGGCCGTAGCCGAAGATCGTCGCGCGGTGAATGTGCCCCCAGCGCATCTCGTGCGACTGCTCGATGCCCTTCGGCGTCCCCGTCGTGCCGGACGAGTAGATCAGGTTGAACGTCGAGCGCGGATCGATCGTCACCGGGCGCGGAGGCGCGGCGTCCGGGTCGCCCAGCCAGGCCTCGAACGGAAGGTTCGTCGGCGAACGCTCGCCGTCCGGAACGTCCAGGTGGACGATCCGGGCGGACGCCGGCCATCGGACCGATGACGCCGCGACCGCCGCATCGACGAAGACGGCGACGGCGTCCGCATCGGCGGCCATCGCGGCGAGTTGCTCCGCGGTCGACCCGGGCGCCAGCGGCGCGACGGTGAGGCCTGCCCGCAGCGCGCCGGCGAAGACGACGAGGTAGTCGCTGCTCGTTGCCGCGCAGATCGCGACGACCTGGCGCGGCGTGAAGCCGTCGCGTTGCAGCGCGGCGGCGGCGCGATCGATCCGCCGGTCGAACTCGCCGTAGGCGAGACGGCGGGATCCGTCGATGATCGCGATGGCCTGCGGTCGGCGACGCGCCTGGTCGGCGACCAGCGACGGGAAGTCGCGAAAGGGCGGCGCCTCGCTCATGGCGCCGGACCATATCACGCCGCGGGGCGCGGGGGCGGGCGCTTCCGCGTCGCCGGCGGTTCCACCGCGCCGACGGCGCCGGCGATCACCGACGCGACGAAGACGAGCAGCGCCGCGGCGTTCAGCGCCGCGGCCATGGCAAGCCCGCCGGGGTGCGCGAGATCGGCGACGACGCGCGCCGCGAGGCTCCCATGGAGCGCGGCGAACGCGGCGTAGAAGGGCCAGCCGAACCGCAGGCGGATGCGCGCAATCGCCGGCAGGATCACCGGCGCATGGCCCATCACCATCCCGAACACGAAGCCCAGCCCGAGCGCGTGGAGCGCGAGGTCGCGCCATGGCGCGCCGAGCGCCGTCGCGCCCCAGGCCAGTCCGCCCAACGCGAGCCAGCCGTAGCCGGCGAGCAGGCAGAGCGCGATGAAGCGGGCCAGGCCGCCCGCGCGCACCGTCCGCCGCGCAATGTCGTATTGCAGGAGCCACGCCGCGAGCAGGCACAGCGCCGCGCCGTACAGCACGCCACCGGCGCGTGGCAGCGGCGCGGCCAGCGTTGCGCCGAGCAGCAGCGCCGCGACCGCCGCCCACAGCCGGCGCATCGGTCGGCCGGACCGCCGCGCGACGCCCGCCGCGAGACGCGCCATGTCGAGCCGCTCGGCCACGATCGTCAGCACGAGGAACGCGAGCCATGCGGCGTCGACGGGCTCCGACGGTGCGCCGAACGCGAATGCCAAGCAGCCGCCAAGCCATGCGAGCGCGCTCGCGAGCAGCAGCCGCGTATGCGCCGCGGGCTGGCGCCGGACGACCGCGATGTTGACGCCGGTGAACGCGGCGGCCGCCAGCAGCCAGCACGCGCCGGCGCCTTCGCCGAAGCCGGCGAGCGCCAGCAGCGCACCGCTGGCCGCGGCGAGCGGCGCGGCGAACGCGAAGGGCGACTTGAGCGCGATGGCGCGCTCGATGCCGATGACCGTGCCCAGGAATCCGCAGACCACCAGGCCCGCATGCGATGCCGCCGCGCGGCCGGCGACCGTCGCAATCGGCGACTCGAGAAGCGGCGAGAGAAGCGTCGCGAACGACAGCGCGCCGGCCCGCAGCAGGCCGCCGGTGACGGCGGCGAGCAGGGCCAGTGCCGCCACCGCGACGAGCGGTCGAGCGACCGCCGGCGGGCTCACCATCCCATGAAGCGCTTACCGCGCTCGCTCATCCGCTCCGGCGACCACGGCGGATCCCAGACCAGCTCGATGCGGATCGCCAGGTCGCCCGGCAGCGCGCGGTCCAGCTCGCGCTCCGCCTCCTCGATGATCAGGTCGGCGACCGGACAGGCCGCCGAGGTCATCGTCAGTCGCACCTCGACGGTGCCGTCGCGGATCGCGACGCCGTAGACGAGCCCGACGTCGACGATGTTGAGCGCGACCTCCGGATCGACGACGCGCCGCAGCGCGTCTTCGATCGGCTGCCGCAGCGCGGCGTCCCCCTCGAAGGCGAACGCCGCGCCGTCGGCATCCTGCGGTGCGGCCGGCGTCATGCGCGCCGGCTCAACGCGCCACCGCGGTGCGCGGCGGCGCGGCCGCGTACGCCAGCGGCTGTGGCCGGCGCAGCAGGCCCAGCGCATACCACGCCAGCAGCAGGCCACCGACCGCGAAGACGATGTCGCCCGGCACGCGCATCCAGACCAGCGTTTCCATGACCTTCGAGTGGACGATTTCCGGTGATCGGGCAAACCAGATCCCGCGCGAGACGCTCGCCCAGGCCTGGTAGATGCCCGCCGGCAGCAGCGACAGGAAGACCATCATCGCAAGGCCGCCGTTGAGCGTCCAGAACGCCGGCTTCAGCAGCGCGTCGGCGTGCCGGTCGCGCTCGTACAGCCCGCGCAGGCAGAACAGCATCAGGCCGATCCCGAGCATCCCGTAGACGCCGAAGAGCGCCGCGTGCCCGTGGGCGGGCGTCATGTTCAGGCCCTGGACGAAGTAGAGCGAAGCCGGCGGATTGATCGCGAAGCCCAGCAGCCCGGCGCCGACCGTGTTCCAGAAGCCGACGGCGACGAAGCACATCACCGGCCAGCGATATGCGGCCAACCAGGGCGCGGCGCGCGAGCGACGGTAAGTCTGCAGCGCCTCGAGGCCGATCAGCGACAGCGGAACCACTTCGAGCGCGCTGAACACGGCGCCGACGGCGATGATCGAGGTCGGCGTCCCGGTGAAGTAGAGATGGTGCAGCGTGCCGAGGATGCCGCCGAACAGGAAGACGATCGTTTCCATCACGATCGCGCGGTTCGCGCTTTCGGTGCGAACGAGCCCGAGGCGCGTGAAGATCAGCGCGATGACGGCCGTCGCGAACACCTCGAAGAAGCCTTCGACCCAGAGGTGCACGAGCCACCAGCGCCAGTACTCGATCATCGAATAGTGGGTCGTCTTGCCCCAGGTGAGCGAGCTCGCGTAGAAGGCGCCGATGCAGGTCGCCGACAGGAAAACCATCGCGATCAGTCCGCGCGATTCCGACGGGCGCCGCAGCGCCGGCCACAGCGCGCGGCCGAGCAGGAACAGCCAGAAGAGCAGGCCGACGAACAGCAGCACCTGCCAGACCCGGCCCATGCTGGTGTATTCCAGCCCCTGGTTGCCGAGCCAGAAGGCGAAGTCGAAGCCGAGCTTCTGCGTCGAGCCGAGCCAGCCGGTGATCGTCGAGCCGAGCACGACGACGATCAGCGCCCAGAACAGCACGTCGACGCCAAGCTTCTGGAACTTCGGCTCGCGCCCGGCGAGCATCGGGGCGACGTACAACCCGGTCGCGAGCCATGCGGTGGCGATCCAGAAGATGCCGACCTGGGTGTGCACCGTGCGGCTGACGACGTAGGGCAGCACCGTCGCCAGCGGGATGCCGAAGAACGACTGGCCCTCGACCGCGTAGTGCGCGGTGATCGAGCCCATCCCGATCTGCAGCAGGATCAGGCCGATGACGGCGAAGAAGTACTTGCGCGTGGCCTTCATCGACGGCGTGGCGCCCACGGCACCAAGCGGATCGGCCGTCGGGGCCTGCGGCGCCGGCTCCTCGCCGCGCGCGCCGTGGTACCAGAGCATCGCCGCGATGCCGGCGAGCAGCAGCACGATGCTGGCCATCGACCAGATGGCCGCCGCGGTCGACATCGTATTGCCGACGAGCGGCTCGTGCGGCCAGTTGCTCGTATACGACAGTCCCGTTTCGCCGGGGCGATCGGTCGCCGCGGACCACGCGGTCCAGAAGAAGAACGCGGCCAGCGCCTGCCGGTCGGCGGCCTGCGGCAGCGTGTCGTCGACCATCGCATACTGGCTGCGCAAGGTCGCGAGCGCCGGATCGTTGCCGAACAGCGACGCGATGTGGGCCGACACCGCGCGGATCGCCTGCGCCCGCTCGTCGGAGATCCGGATCGTCGAGGTGCCGGCATCGTAGGTGTTGCGCCGCAGCTCTTCCTTCAACGCCGCGTCGATCGCGCCGCGGTCCACGGCGGCGAGCTCGTCGTATCCGTGACCGAAGCGCTGCTGCGCGCGGATCTCGCGCAGAGCGATCGCCTCGCGATGCAGCCAGTCGGCCGACCAGTCGGGCGCGACGTAGCTGCCGTGGCCCCAGACGGTCCCGAGCTGCTGCCCGCCGGCGGAGAGCCAGGCCTGCTGGCCGCGCTGGATGTCTTCGCCCGTGAAGAGGGTTTCGCCGCTCGTCGTGGCGACGGCCTTCGGGATCGGTGGCGCCTGCAGGTAGATCTGGACGCCGAGATAGCCCAGTACGGCGAAAGACAGCAGGAAGACGACGGCGAGCCAGCGCCAGAGTCGCTTTGTGGATTTCATTCCGGTTCCTGTGGGGTGCGGATTCTTTAAGATGTATTTGTTATGCATCTATCGTATCGATCGAGGCATCGGTAAGCAATATTCGGAATGCACCTTATGTTGATCGAAGTCAAGCGGGGTTGCGTCGACCCTCTCCCCCCGCCCCTCTCCCGCTTCGCGGGCGAGGGGAGTCGCGTCGTCAGCCGTGGCGACGGCGTCTCCAAGCGCGACGCCGTGACTCCCCTCGCCCGCGACGCGGGAGAGGGGCGGGGGGAGAGGGTGTCGGCGAGGGAGGGCCTAGATCACGCGCAGGAATCCGCGCGGATCCTTCGTGATCGCGACGCTCACGATGTAGGCAAAGACCACGAGGGCGGCAACCCAGGCGGCGGCGCGCGCCGGCGGCCGGCGCGCGAAGCGCAGCGTGACGAGGCCGAGGCCGATGTACGCGAGAAGCCCGACGAGCTTCGCCGCGAGCCAGGGCGCCCGCGACGCAGAGAGGTTCACGCTGCCGGCAAGCGCGATCGCGGAGGCGAGCAACACGGCGTCGATCCCGTGCGGCAGCGTGCGCGCCAGGCGCGAGCGGGCCCAGCGCGCGCCGCGCAGCACGCCGAGTCCGCGAGCGAAGAATCCGAGGCCCGACAGGGTCACGGCGGTGACATGGACCGCCTTGAGCATCGGATACCAGGGCATCGGCACGCGCCCGGGCCGCTTCAGCCGGCGCGTCCGTCGACCCGCGGCCGCGTCAGGATCAGCCAGAAGTGAACCGCATACAGCGCGAACCCGCTCGACCACAGAAGCGCCGAAAGGACCACCGAGCCGAGGTAGGCGCCGGCGACCGCCATCGGCAGGAACACGCGCACGAGTCCCGCGCCGAGCACGAGCCCGAAGCCGGTGACGTCGAAGGCGTCCGCACGCAGCACCCGGCCCGTGTGCCCGAGCGCCGTGCGCGTCATCATCCCGATCGTCAGCGCGCCGATCGCCCCGATCGTCAGCGCGTGCGTGGACAGCGGTGCCGCGACGAGACCGTACTCCGCCAGTGCGCGCAACGCGAGGTGTAGGGGGATCCAGGCGTAGCCCGCGTGCAGGATCCAGACCAGCGGCACGCGCAGCGTGCGTTGCGGATTCCACAGCACGAGCCGGACGGCATGCGCGAGCGCCGCGACGCCGAGCACCGAAGCCGTCACGATCCGCGGCGCATCGAGCGCCGCGACGACGACGTCGGTCGCCAGCAGCAGCAACGTCGCGCCGAGCGCCGCCCGCTCCACGATCGGCAGCTTGCGCGCCTGCGCGCGCGGTATCGCATGGTTCGTGAACATCGGGATCACGCGCCCGCCGATCACCGCGATCACGAACAGCACGACGTCGAGCGCCACGCGGATGCCGGCCCACGGCGGCAGGTCGATGACGCCGAGCTGCCCGAAGTGCGTGGCGAGGATCGCGATCGACAGCAGCACGAGCAGCGCGACGAAGAAGGCGTTGCGGCGATGGCCGGACCGCGCGAGCGGCACGCCGATGCCGATCGCCGCGGCGAGCGGGAATGCCGCGTTGACGACGGCGGCGGCGACGCCCCACGGCGTCAGCACGAGCACGCGCCCGGCGACCCATAGCGCCGCGATGCCGGCCAGCGTCAAGCCCGTCGGCGTCGGCTGCGCGGTCCAGTTGCGTACCGCGGTGAAGAGGAACCCGGTCATCACCGCGAGCGTGAAGCCGAACAGCATCTCATGCGCGTGCCAGATCGGGCCGTGCAGGTAGGCGAGCGGCAGCAGGCCGCCGTACTGCGCCGCCCACAGAGCGATCGACAGCGCGGAGAAAATCGCGGCGAGCAGGTAGAACGGGCGAAAGCCAAGCTGCCACAGCGGCCATAGCGGCCACCGCGGCCACTGCAGCCATGACGTCGTCGAGGTCGGCGTTTCGGTGGCGGCCGGCCGCGCCGCCGCGGTCGGCACGCCGGGTCGCGCGACGGACTTCGCGGCCGCATCTTCGATGGGTATCAGCATGGAGCCCAGGCGTCCAGGTTGCAAATGACGACACGACACGCTACTCTAGATGCATTCCAAATGCATCTTTTGCGGCAGGTCAACACCGTGGCGGCGCGCGCGCTGGCGTGTCGCGTCGCCCATCCGCCGCTTTCCGAGCCTCGCCGTGAAACTCACGAGCTTCACCGATTTCAGCCTGCGCGTGCTGATCTACCTCGCTGCCGAGCCGCAGCGCCGCGCGACGATCGCGGAGATCGCGAACGCCTACGGCATCAATGAAAACCACCTGACCAAGGTCGTGCATTTCCTCGGGCGGCACGGCTGGCTCGCGACGGTTCGCGGCAAGGGCGGCGGACTGGGGCTCGCACGGTCGCCGGAAGACATCGTGATCGGCACGGTCGTGCGCCAGACCGAGGGCGAGGACGTCCCGGCGGAGTGCTTCGCGCAGGACACCGACAACTGCTGCATCTCGCGGGTCTGCCGCCTGAAAGGCGTACTGCGCGAGGCGACCGAGGCCTTCCACGCGGTGCTCGATCGCTACACGCTGGCGGACCTGACGAGGAATCGCCAGATGCTCGCGACGTTGCTGCGCATCTGAGCCGCGCGCCCCGCCGATGTCCGCCGACGCCCGCCTGAACTTGCCCGCCGCCGAGCCGCAGCTCGAGACGCTCTACGAGAGCGAATCCAAGGTCTACCCGCGCGCGGTGACGGGCTGGTTCGCCGGCTGGCGCTGGACGATGGTGTGGATCACGCAACTCGTCTTCTACAGCCTGCCCTGGCTGCAGTGGAACGGCCGCCCGCTGATGCTCTTCGACCTGGACGCGCGGCGCTTCCACGTCTTCGGCCTCGTGCTGTACCCGCAGGACTTCATCTACCTCACGGCGCTGCTCGTGATCGCCGCGCTGTCGCTGTTCTTCTTCACCGCGGTCGCCGGGCGCCTGTGGTGCGGTTACGCCTGCCCGCAGACGGTCTACACCGAGATCTTCATGTGGGTCGAGCGTCGCATCGAAGGCGACCGCCAGGCGCGGATGCGGCTGGACGCGGCGCCGTGGTCGGCACGGAAGGTCGCGCGCAAGGCCGCGAAGCATGCCGCGTGGATCGCGATCGGCGGCTACACCGGGTTCACGTTCGTCGGCTACTTCACGCCGATCCGTGCGCTGGCCCACGAGATCGCCGCGCTGGCGGTCTCGCCGTGGGAGACGTTCTGGATGCTCTTCTACGGCGCTGCCACCTACGGCAACGCCGGCTGGATGCGCGAGCAGGTCTGCAAGTACATGTGCCCTTACGCGCGCTTCCAGAGCGCGATGATCGACGACGATTCGCTCATCATCACCTACGACGCCGGCCGCGGTGATCCGCGCGGCTCGCGCAAGCGCAACGCCGACCCGCGCGCGCTCGGCCTCGGAGACTGCATCGACTGCACGCTGTGCGTCCAGGTCTGCCCGACCGGCATCGACATCCGCAACGGGCTGCAGAACGAATGCATCGGCTGCGCGGCGTGCGTCGACGTCTGCGACAAGGTGATGGACAAGATGGGCAGCCCGCGCGGCCTGATCCGCTACGCGACGCAGAACGGCGTCGCGAAACGCTGGACGCGCGCGCAGATGCTGAGGCGGGTGCTGCGGCCGCGCGTGCTCGTCTACTTCGCGCTGCTGGCGACGCTCGGCATCGGCTTTGTCGCGAGCATCGCGTGGCGCAGCCCGTTTCGGGTCGACGTCATCAAGGAGCGCAACATGCTGGCGCGCACCGACGACGACGGCCGGATCGAGAACGTCTATCGCCTGCAGGTCCTCAATGCGACGAGCGACGCGCAGCAGTTCCGCGTCGAGGTGAGCGGCATGCCCGGGCTCGAAGTGGTCCCGCGACCGCCGATCGCGGTCGCTCCGGAGGCGATCGAGACGGCGATCGTCCACGTGACGTTGCCGCCGGAGGCCGCCCAGCCGTGGCGCGGCCGCTCGGTGCCGATCCGGTTCCGGGTCCGCTCCGCCGCCGGCGGCGTCGTCGACGAGCGCTCGACGTTCCTGGTGCCGCGCGAGGAATGAGCCTCGGCGCCTGCCGACCCCCTCATATGCAACGCCGTTCCGAAGGAAGGGCGTTGTCCGTCCGTGGTTTCCGCCCACTGGTCGCGCCGCCCCGAAAATAGGCGGCTGCAGGCGCCGGAAGCCCCTCCCACGCGGCGTAAGCCTGTACGATTCTGCCCTCGCCTGCCACCAAGGGGAATTCCATGCCCGGATTGAGACCTGAGATCGACCCTGACGGGCTGCTCGAGTACTCGGTCGTCTTCACCGACCGTGCGCTGAACCACATGTCGAAGCGGTTCCAGCGCGTCATGCGCGACATCTCCGGCGTCCTGAAGGAGGTCTACCAGGCGCACGCCGCGATCGTCGTCCCGGGCGGCGGAACCTACGGCATGGAAGCGGTTGCGCGCCAGTTCGCCAGCGGTCGTCGCACGCTCGTGATCCGCAACGGCTGGTTCAGCTATCGCTGGACCCAGATCTTCGAGATGGGCCGGATTCCCGCCGAGCAGGTCGTTCTCAAGGCGCGGCCAGTTGGCGCCGGGCCGCAGGCGCCGTTCGCGCCGGTGCCGGCCGACGAGGTCGCGGCGCGCATCCGCCAGGATCGCCCCGACGTGGTCTTCGCGCCGCACGTCGAGACCGCGGCCGGGATGATCCTTCCCGACGACTACCTGCGCCAGGTGGCCGACGCCGTCCACGACGTCGGTGGCCTGTTCGTCCTCGACTGCATCGCCTCCGGTGCGATGTGGGTCGACATGCGTCGCACCGGCGTCGACGTGCTGATCAGCGCGCCGCAGAAGGGGTGGAGCGGCTCGCCGTGCGCCGCGTTCGTGATGCTGAGCGAGCGCGCGCACCAGGCGATCGCGAACACGACGAGCACGAGCTTCGCGGTCGACCTGAAGAAGTGGCTGTCGATCATGGAAGCCTACGAGAAAGGCGGCCATGCGTACCACGCGACCATGCCGACCGACGCGCTCGCGCGCACGCGCGACCAGATGCTCGAGACACGCGAGGCCGGCTTCGAGAAGCTGCGGGCGCAGCAGGTCGAGCTCGGCCGCAAGGTTCGTGCGTTGATGGAGCGCATGGGCCTGCGCAGCGTCGCGGCCGAAGGCTTCCAGGCGCCGGGCGTCGTCGTGAGCTACACCGACGACGACGGGCTGCATACCGCCAAGGCGTTCCTCGCCGAGGGCGTGCAGGCGGCCGCCGGCGTTCCGCTGCAGTGCGACGAGCCGGCGGATTTCAAGAGCTTCCGCGTCGGCCTTTTCGGCCTCGACAAGCTCGCCCACGTCGACCGCACCGTCGGCTACATCGAGCGGGCGCTCGAGCGCATCGTAGGGACCGTCGCGGTGAAGTGAGGCCGGCGACGCCACGGTCGCCGGGCCGCGCTCCTCGGCGCGGCCCCTTGCCGGCCGGGCGCACCGCGGGCGCCCCGGCGCCGGACGCGTCGCCTGCGTTTCCGCCGGTGCCGACCGGGCACGTCATCCTGGCCCGCACCGACAGCAACAGCTACTGGTCGCTGCGGCGCCGGCCGATGTCGCGCGCCGAGCGCTTCGCGCTCGGTCGAAGCCTGCGCGAACAGGTGCCGCGCGGCACGCTCGGCGATTGGGTGCCCCCACCGGATCGACCGGATCCGGTGGCGCTGATCAGGCAGTCCCACGAAGGGCGCATCGACTGGCTGATCCCGATTCGCGTCGCGCGGATGATCGCTTCGCCCTACGGCTTCCTGCGCGGCACCGCCATCGTGATGGCCGAGGACGTCGCGCGCCTGCCGGCCACCGGGATCACGCCGGTGATCTGCGGCGACGCCCACCTCGGCAACTTCGGCTTCTACGCGTCGCCGGAGCGCGACCTGGTCATCGATCTGAACGACTTCGACGAAGCGCATCCCGGTGCCTGGGAATGGGACCTGCGGCGCCTCGTCGCGAGCATCTGGGTCGCCGGACGCCACAACGGATCGACCGAGGCGCAGTGCGCCGACTCCGTGGCCTCGTGCGTCGCGGCCTACCGTCGCGAGGTCGGCGTGCTCGCCAACGAGCCGCTGCTGTCGCGCTCGTACCAGCGCATCGACGTCGATCGCCTGCGCGAGACCACGCGCGACGCGTCGCTGCGCGGCGAGATCGCGCGCGCCGCGCGGCGCGCGCGGATGCGCACGAGCGACCGCGCGTTGCCGCGCTTCACGACCGAGCGCGACGGCCGCCGCTACATCGTCG
This sequence comes from Burkholderiaceae bacterium, assembly GCA_035524275.1. GTDB lineage: Bacteria > Pseudomonadota > Gammaproteobacteria > Burkholderiales > Burkholderiaceae_F > DATKPC01. Next base: position 17,894 of record DATKPC010000129.1, on the reverse strand, counting down.
ACGAGCCGCCGCTGATCCGGCGCGTCGAGGGCGCGGAGGCCGAGCGCATCGCGGTCGCGCTCGACGCGTACCTGGCGACGCTGGCGCCGCACTGGCGCCGCATGCTCGGCGGCTACACGCTGGTCGACATCGCGCACAAGGTCGTCGGCGTCGGCAGCGTCGGGCTGCGCGCCTATGTCGCGCTGCTGGAGGGCAGCAGCGCCGACGACGTCGCCTTCCTGCAGTTGAAGCAGGCGCGCCGCTCCGTGCTGGCACGGTTCGTCCATGGCGACGCCGCGTGGCACGCGCACCAGGGCCAGCGCGTCGTCGAGTACCAGCAGGCGCTGCAGACGGTCAGCGATCCGCTGCTGGGCTGGACGACCATCGACGGCCGCCAGTACTACGTTCGCCAGTTCCGCAACATGAAAGGGAGCATCGCGCTGGATTCGATCGACGCCGCGGCGTTGTCCGACTACGCCGGCGTCGTCGGGCGGCTGCTCGCGAAGGGCCACGCACGGACGAGCGGCGCGTCGATGATCGCCGGCTACGCCGGCCGCTCCGACCGGCTCGACCGCGCGCTGTGCCGCTTCGCGCGCGCCTACGCGGACCAGACGGAGGCCGACCATGCGGCGCTGGTGCGCGCGGTGAAGCGGGGCGTACTCCCGGTCGAGCGCGGCTCGAAGGCGGCGGCGCGCACGGCGTTCCGGCCCTGACCTTCGGTCCGGAAGGCGGCCGCGGACCGCCTCGGCCGCGCCGCCGAGTCCGCCGAGGCGCCGCCGGGGGCGGTTGACCGCGGTCAACGCCGCAGGGTCCGGGTGGCGCAAGATGGGTGCTGTCACCGTCCCGTCACGTGACGCGAGGTCCTTATGTCCGCAAAAATCGAAACCTCCGCGGCGGTTGCGCCGAACCCGGCCGACGCGTCGAACGAACCGCGAATCCGCGTCGCCGCGGCGCGTCGCCGCGCGCGCCCGGTCGAGGCCGGCGACACGCTGCCGCATCCGGGCGCCCGCGCCGCGGAGGCCGATCGCGTCGCGCGGGGCACGAGCACGGCGGCGACCGTGAAGGAGATGGTGATCGCCGACCTGCTGGCGCACTCGGCCGACGGCGAACCGGCCAACGAGCTGCTGCGCCAGCTGCAGGCGCTGGTCGACGGCGCCTCGCCGGATGAGGTGAAGGCGCTGCGGCGCGCGCTGTTCAAGCGCGAAGAGGCGCCACCGGAGGTCGACCCGAACCTGGAGCTGAACGCCGGCTGGCGCGAGGGCGCCTACCCCTACAAGAACCTGATGGCGCGAAAGACCTACGAGCGGCAGAAATACCGGCTGCAGGTCGAACTGCTCAAGCTGCAGGCCTGGGTCAAGGACACCGGGCAGCGGGTCGTGATCCTGTTCGAGGGGCGGGACGCGGCGGGCAAGGGCGGCACCATCAAGCGCTTCATGGAGCACTTGAATCCGCGCGGCGCGCGGGTGGTCGCGCTCGAGAAGCCGAGCGAGGTCGAGCGCGGGCAATGGTATTTCCAGCGCTACATCGAGCACCTGCCGACGCGCGGCGAGATCGTGATGTTCGACCGCAGCTGGTACAACCGCGCCGGGGTCGAGCGCGTCATGGGCTTCTGTACCGCGGCGGAATACGACGAGTTCCTGCGCCAGACGCCGGAGTTCGAGCGGCAGCTGGTTCGATCCGGCGTGCACCTGTTCAAGTTCTGGTTCTCGGTCAGCCGCGACGAGCAGCGGCGTCGCTTCAAGGAACGCAAGGCGCATCCGCTCAAGCAGTGGAAGCTGAGCCCGATCGACATGGCCTCGCTCGACAAGTGGGACGACTACACGCGCGCGAAGGAGACGATGTTCCTGCACTGCGACACGTCGGACGCGCCCTGGACCGTGATCAAGTCCGACTGCAAGAAGCGCGCACGTCTCAATGCGCTACGCTACCTGCTGCATCGCATGCCGTACACGAAGCGGGATCTCGCGGCGGTCGGACCGGTCGATCCGTTGATCGTCGGGCGTCCGTCGCTCGTTCCGAGCGCGGGCGACGACCAGCTTGCGAGCAGCAACGGCGGCAGCTGACGCGAGGGCGCCGGGCGTCGCCCGCCCGCGCTCCGGTCCGGCCGCCGGGCATCGTAAGTTGCGCTAAGTCATACCGACAAGCCGCTATGGCTTATAGTCAGGCTTGCCGATGGATGACGACGCCCTCGACCTCGATTTCGAGCAGGACCAGGAAGCCGGCCTGCCGTGGGGCCAGTTTGCGCTCGTCTTCGCGATCCTCTTCGTCGCGACGCAGGTCCCGCTCTACCTCGTCACCTACCCCGACATCCTGGAGTTCGCCGACCACGTCGCGCGCATCCACCTGCTGCAGGCCGGCACGAACACGCCGTGGCTGCAGAACTACTACGCGATCGACCGCTCGCTGATCGTCCCGAACCTGGCGATGGACGCGTTGCTGCCGCCGCTTGCAGGCGCGGTCGGCGCGCCGCTCGCGGTGAAGCTGTTCGCGTCGTTCGCGTCGCTGTCTCTGGCGAGCGGAACGATCGCCCTGAGCCGCGCGCTCAGCGGCCGCCTGTCGGCGATCCAGCTTGGCGTGCTGATCTTTTCCCACAACGTCGCGCTCCTCGCGGGCTACCTCAACTATGTCGCGGCGCTTGGCGTCGCGTTCTGGCTGCTCGCCGCGTGGGTCCGCTGGGGCGGACGCGCCGGCTGGGGTCGCTTCGCGGCATTCGCGGGAGGCGCTACGGTTCTCTATCTCGGCCACCTGAGTGCTTTCGGCATCTACGTGCTGGGCGTCCTCGGCTGGCAGCTGCGCAACGTCGTCGCAACGACCGGCACCGCGGAGCAGGATGCCGGCGGCGGCGGACGCGGGGGCATCTCGCCGGTGCTGGTCGCGATCGGGCAGTTCATCCCGGCCGAGATCATCTACGTCGTCAGCGTCCGGCCAACGGCCGCGGCGAGCTGGGTCGAGCCGCAGCAGGCGCTCAGCTGGAGCGCGATCCTGCAACACAAGCTCGTGCTGCTCGCGTCGTTGCCGCTCGCCGGCATTCCGCCGGAACCCTCGTGGCTGTTCGTGCTGCCGCTGCTGATCGTGCTGCTGATCATGGTCGCGGCGCTGCGCGGCGTCGTGCGGTTTCTTCCCGCCGTCGGGTGGATCGCGATCCCGGTCGCGCTGTCGATCCTGCTGCTGCCGTATTCCGGCTTCGGATCCGAAAGCGTCGACGCGCGACTGCTGCCGGCCTTGCTGCTGATCCTGTGGGCCGGCCTGGAAGTCAATGCGCGCGCCGAGGCCGGCGTCGAGATGCCGATCCTCGCGCTCACGGCCATGGCGACGATCGCCACGTCCGCCGACGCGTTGATCCAATGGAACCGGCGCGATGCCGACTACGCGGCGCTGCGCGCGGCGCTCGACCGGTTGCCGGAAGGCGCGCGCGTGGCGACCGTCGCCGCGTCGCCCGCTCGTGGCCGCGGCGAGCTGTCTCCGTACTTCGCGGCGTGGGGCATCGTCGACCGCAGCATCCTGCTGTCCGGGTTCAACGTGATGCCGTTCCGTCCCGTCTGGGTCGGCTTCCGCCAGGCCTACGTCGGGCCGGCGCGCCTCGCGCGGCACCCCGACGGCGGCAATCCGGTCGTCGATGCGTCGGCGTTGCAGCTGCGCTACGACGATGTGATCGTCTTCGGGCCGCCGAATCCGGTCGAGGAGGCGCTGGGGGCGAAGGCGGCGCGGCTGTACGAGACGCCGCAGGTTCGGATCCTGTCGACGGGTGCCGCGTCGCGGTGAGTCTTGCGCTCAACGCCGCGCCGGCGGTCGCCCGGCGCCGCGACGGATTCGAGCGCCCGCCCTTCACCCCATCGATGACGGCGCTTCCAGCGGAGCCTGCACGATGGCGCCGTGGCGCAGCGTCAGCGCCAGCAGCCACATCAGGAGCATCGTCGCCGCGACGGCGTCGTAGGCGACCGAGAATCCCCGCGGGCCGCCGCCGCTGAAATCGGCGAGTGCGCCGATCGCCGCGGCCGACAGCAGCGTGCCGATCGCGGTGCAGATGTTGATCAGCCCCTGCGCCGAGCCGCGGACCGCGGCGGGCGCCTCGTCGATCGCGATCGTGCGCAACGCGCCGCCGACGACGACGCCGACGCCGAGGCCGACCGGCATCGAGGCGAGCAGGAAGGCCCATAGCCCGAGGCCTGTGAGGGCCGATCCGGCGTAGCCCAGGCACAGCAGCGCGAACCCGCCGAGGATCAGCGTGCGTGGCCCAAGGCGGTTCAGCAGCCGTCCCGCGCCCATCGAGCCCAGCATCGAGCAGACGACGAGCGGCAGCAGCACGAAGCCGGCGTTGCGCGTCGCGATGCCGTGGACCCCGGTGGCGATCGAGGCGAGGAAGACGACGCTGCCCATTCCGAATCCGGCGCCGACGGTGAGCAGGTAGGTCGTCACCAGTTGCCGATTGCCGAACAGCGACAGCGGGATCATCGGCGCCGCGGCGCGTCGTTCGATCCGCACGAGCAGCGGCAGCAGCACGATGACGATGCCGAGGAACCACGGCCACAGGAGGTTGCCGGTGAACGAGTCGACGACGCGGGTGATGCCGAGGACGAGCGCGCTCAGCAGCGCGAAGACGACGACGATGCCGCTCACGTCGAGCGGCGGATGCGCCTCGTGCGGCGGATGGTGCGGCAGGACGCGCGCGCCGGTCGCCAGCACGAGGGCGGCGATCGGCAGGTTGATCAGGAAGATCCAATGCCAGCTTGCGACGACCATCAGCAGGCCGGCGAGCGGCGGGCCGAGCACGAAGGCCATGCCGTACGTGGCGCCGATCAGTCCGAGCGCGCGACCGCGCCGTTCCGGCGGGAACGCGTCGCCGATCGCGGCGCTCGCGGTCGGCATGATGCCGCCCGAGCCGATGCCCTGGACCGCGCGGCCGAGCAGCAGGTAACCGAAGCGCGGCGACACGGCGATCATCAACGACCCGACGGCGAACAGCGTGACGCACACGAGGTAGATCGGGCGACGGCCGTAGCGGTCGCTCAGGTTGGCCATCAGCGCCGTGCTCGAGAGCGAGAAGAGCACGAAGACGATCATCACGAGGCCGATTTCCCGCAGGCCGACGCCGAAGGTGTCGCGCAGCACCGGAATCGCGGGACCGATCACGGCGGTATCCAGCGCCGACATGAAGACGCCGACGAAAAGCGCGCGCATCAGCCGGCGCGAGAAGGAGGCGTCCACGGCGGACGCCGGCGTTGTGGCGGAGGAGGAAGTGTTGTCCACGGCAGTCGTCTGGAGGCCAGGCGATCCTTCAAAGGTCGGGCGAGAGGCCGGGTCGGGCGGCGGGCGCGGTTCGTGCGCCCGCCGCGGCGCGCCCGGTGCAGTGCAGCGATTTTACGGGGCTGGCGGACCCGGCCGCCCCGGCGGGCCGCCGCCCGTGCGTTAGCATCCGAGAATGGTTTTTCCCGGACCACGCGTCGCGCCGGCGTCGCTCGACTTCGATCCGTCCGGAGCGCCGTTTTCCTCGAGATATGGCGACGTCTATGCGAGCCGGGACGGCGCATGGGGGCAGGCGCGCCACGTGTTCCTCGGTGGCAACGGACTGCCCGGCCGCTGGGCGGGTCGCGACCAGTTCGTGATCGTCGAAACCGGCTTCGGGCTCGGGACCAACTTCCTCGCCACGTGGCAGGCGTGGCGCGACGACCCGCAGCGCCCGCGGCGCCTGCATTTCGTGTCGGTCGAATTGCACCCTCTGCCGGCCGCCGAGCTGGCGGCGTGGGCCGCGCCGGAGGTCGCCGATCTCGGGCGGCAGCTTGCGGCCGCATGGCCGCTGCCGCTGCCCGGCGTGCACCGGATGGAATTCGAGGGCGGTCGCGTCGTGCTGACACTCGGACTGGGCGACGCGAAGCGCCTGGTCCCGCAGTGGGCGCTCGGCGCCGATGCGTTCTTCCTCGACGGTTTCGCGCCGGCGCGCAATCCGGACCTGTGGGGCGAAGCGCTGCTCAAGGCGCTGGCACGCCTTGCGCGCCCCGGCGCGACCCTGGCGACGTACACCGCCGCACGCTCGGTCCAGGACGGGTTGACCGCGAGCGGGTTCGAAGTCGGCCTCGTGCCGGGCTTCGGTCGCAAGCGCGAGATGCTCGTCGCCCGCTTCGCCCCGCGCTGGAAGCTCAGGCGCCATGAACCGCCGGCGGCCTACGGCGGCGAGCGCAGCGCAATCGTCGTCGGCAGCGGGCTCGCCGGCGCGTCGTGTGCGGCAGCGCTGGCGCGCCGCGGATGGCGCGTCGACGTCCTGGAACGCGGCGAGCGGATCGCGAGCGGCGCCTCGGCATTGCCGACGGGGCTGCTGCATCCGCACCCGACGGCCGACGACAGCGTCGCCGCGCGCCTGTCGCGCGCCGGTTTCCTGCATGCGCGACAGGTCCTCGGCGAGTTCGAGCCGTCGTCGGGGGGCCCCGACGCGAATCCGTCGGCGCGGCGCCTTTGGCAGCCCTGCGGCGTATTCCGGCAGGCCGAGGACGACGCCGCCGAGGCGGCTTTTCGCGACCTGGCGGAGAGCGGCGAGGCGCCGCCGGAATTCCTCGGATTTCGCGACGCGGCAACGATCGCGGGCGACCTGGGGCTGGCGCCGCGGCGTGGCGGCCTGTGGTTTCCCTCCGGCGCGATCGTCGCGGCCGCGCGCTGGTGCGACATGCTGCTGCGCCAGCCTCTCATACGGGTGCATCCGGGATTCGACGTCGTGCGGCTGGACGCGACGGCGGCCGGTTGGCGCGCCACGTCGGCGCGCGGCGCGACGCTCGACGGCGCGATCGTCGTCCTCGCGAACGCGCTCGATGCCCCGCGCTTGCTCGATACCGGCGGTGCGCCGCTGGCCGGCATCGGCGGGAGGATCTCGCTGCTGCAGCCCGGCGAGCTGTCGGCGCTGCGCGCCGGGCTCGCCGGCGACGGCTACGCGGTGCCCGCGTTCGCCGGCGCGCCGGCGGCGATTGGCGCCACGTACGAAACGCCGCTGCCGGGGCGCGATGTGGCCGTCGGCCTCGACGACGACGCGGCGCACGAGGCCAATCGCGAGCGGCTGGCGCGGATGCTGGCGCGCGCCGACCTGGGGCGCCGCGCGGCCGTCGCCGGCGTCTTCCACGCGGTGCGCTGCGTGGCGCGCGACCGGTTGCCGCTCGCCGGCGCGCTGCTCGACGTCGATGCGACGACGGCGCCGGAAGCGCGCGCGCGGCTGCGCGGCGCGCATCCGGCCGACCTGCCGCGGCGCGCCGGCGCCTATGCGCTGCTCGCGCTGGGCTCGCGCGGGCTCGCGTTGTCCTCGCTGGCCGCCGAGCAGGTGGCCGCCCAGGTCGAGGGCGAGCCGTGGCCGATCGAGCGCGAACTGGCCGCGGCGCTGGACCCGGCGCGCTTCGCGCTGCAGCGCCTTCGTGCGGGCCGCCCCGTCGCGGGCGCTGTCCCGAGCGCGTGGGCGGCGGGGCCGGGGCAACAAGACGGCCAGGAAGACCCGCAACGATCCGGAGGACCGGGATGACGAAGCTCAAGATCGCGCGCTACCGCGTCGCGGAGGGAACCCAGGTCAAGCTCGCGGCGTGGCCGACGCGCGTGGAGCCCGTCTACCGCTCGAAGGCGGACTACGACGAGCAGCTTGCGGCGCACATCGCGCGCCTGCGCAGCCTGCAGTCGAAGCTCTACGCGTCGAACCGCTACGCGGTGCTGCTCGTCTTCCAGGCGATGGATGCCGCCGGCAAGGACGGTGCGATCGCGCACGTGATGTCCGGAGTCAATCCGCAGGGCTGCCAGGTCCACAGCTTCCGGCATCCGAGCGCCGAGGAGCTGGATCACGATTTCCTGTGGCGAACGACGCAGCGGCTGCCGCGCCGCGGCCAGATCGGGATCTTCAACCGCTCGTACTACGAGGAGGTGCTGATCGTCCGCGTGCACCCGGAGCTGCTGCGCGCGGAGGACGTGCCGTACCGTGCGCGGCGCATCTCGGCGATCTGGCCGGAGCGCTACCGCTCGATCGTGGACCTGGAGCGGCACCTGCATGCGGACGGCACGCGGATCGTCAAGTTCTTCCTCCACCTCTCGAAGGAGGAACAGCGGCGCCGGTTGCTCGACCGCATCGAGACGCCGAGCAAGCGCTGGAAGATCTCGGCGGCCGACCTGGAGGAGCGCCGCTGCTGGGGTGCGTACCGGCGCGCCTACGGCGACTGCCTCGCGGCGACCAGTACGTCGCATGCGCCGTGGTACGTGATCCCGGCGGACGACAAGTTCACCGCGCGACTGCTGATCTCGCAGGTCGTCACCGACCTGCTGGAAGGCCTCGGCCTCGACTACCCGAAGGCGGATGCGCAGCGCCTGAAGGAACTCGAGGCGATGCGCAAGCAATTGCAGGCGGCAGGGTAGGGCCGCCTGCCCGGCCCGGCCGAGCTCACGCCACCGGCATCGCCTTGCCGTCGCGCAGTGCCAGCCAGCCGCGGGCGACGCGGTAGATGGCCCAGATGGCCAGCGCGAACATCCCGAGCGACCAGGTCGCGAAGCCGATCAGCACGACGAGCAGCAGCGACGAGACGGCGGCGACGAGGATCGCCCACAGCAGCGCGAACCAGAAGGTGCGGATCTGCCAGCGGAAATGCGACTCGAGGTAGGTGCCCTCGACCTCGCCGCGCTTCACGTAGTTGATGATGACCGCGATGATCGACGGCCAGCCGAACAGGAACGTCCCGACGATCGAGGAGGCGCCGAAGCCTCCCAGCACGAGGCTCACGGCATGCAGCGCATAGACGAGATGGGTGACGGTGACCAGCGACGGAGCCGGCTGGCGCGAATCGTTGACGATGGCGTTCATGTTCCCTCCCAGGTTGCGCGCCGATTATCGCCGACGCTCGCGACCGACATGCCGGACCCGCGTGGATTCTCGAAACCGAGGCTGCTTTTTCCCAGGCGTTGCAGATTCGGACCGGGTCCGGTGTCGGGTCGCGGCACACGATCCGAAGCGGGTGTCCGGTCTACAAGCGGCATGAGGAGCGGCGCCCCGTTGAATATCCGGCATCGCCAGGTCCAGAACGCTGGACGCGAAAACAACCATCCTTAGATTTGCTTGGCGCTTGCAAATGCTGCGCGCCCCACGGCTTCGGCCCTTTTGACAAAGTCCACGAACATGCCGTCCATCAGGGTCCTGACCGGCGCCGGTGCGCGCTCAGGCGTGCCGGCATCGTAAGGCGGCTCAGGCGCATATTCGGCGAGGAGCTGCACGCCCTCGGCGTATTGGCGGTCGCGAAGCTGGCCCACCAGATACAGGCCAAAATCGATTCCCGCGGTGACGCCCGCACCCGTGATCCTGTTGCGGTCACGCACCACCCGGCCGCGTGTCGGCGTGGCGCCGAAGACCGACAGCAGCCGGCGGGTCGCCCAATGCGAGGTTGCTTTGTAGCCGTCCAGTAGTCCCGCTCCACCGAGCAGCAGGGACCCCGTGCAGACCGACGTGACGTACTTGGCACGCGAGCCGCGATCCTTCAGGAAACGCAGGGTCTCATGGTCCTCCATGGCCGCGAGCGTACCGCGCGAGCCGCCCGGAACGCAGAGGATGTCCAACTCGCTCGGACATTCGTCGAAGGTCGCCGAAGGTACGAAAGCGAGACCGGTGTCGCTCCTTACCGGATCGCGCGTCCTCGCGACAAGGTGGACGGTGGCGCCCATGAGGCTGGCGAACATGTACTGCGGACCGACCATATCGAGCGCCGTGAACTCCGGATAGACCAGGAAGGCGATCTGCTCCGATCCCATCCACTGCGCGGGCATGTCGTGCGCCATGCCGGACGGCGCGCCTGGCGCGGGTTTTGCCCCGCCGTCTGCCGGCCGGTCGGACGCGCGGACGAGCGGATGACCGGCCGTTGCAAGCGCCGCGGCCAGGACAAGTTCTCTGCGACGGGGTGTCATGCCCGATTCCTCAATCGAAAGTGAAGCTGAGTTGGCCGTAGAAGGTGCGCGGCGAACCGGGCGCAACCTGCCCGCCGAACCACGTGTAGGGCGTGTAGTACTGCTTGCCCGTGAGATTCTTGACCGTCACGGAGGCGCGGAACTTCTTCGCGTCGTAGCCGATCCTGGCGTCGAAGATGCAATAGCCGTCCGTCTTCCATCGATTCTGCGGGTCGACGTACTGGCTCGACGCCGAGTAGAGCCCGCCACCCGCGCTCCAACCGCGAAGGCGCTCACCGTCGAACCGGTAGTCCACCCAGAGACGCCCCGACTGCTCAGGAACCGCAGGCAGCTTGTTGCCGGCCGCCACGCCGGCGCCCGTTGCCTCCACGAAGTATGCATTCGTGACGCCATAGCTGCCGAGCAGGCTCCAGCTTCGCCCGAGCTGGTAGATGACGTCGGCCTCGAAGCCCCGTGACTTCTGCGACGACAAGCCACCGACGCCTGCGGCACTGGAAAACGGAACGCCGGTGCGCCCGATGTCGAAGACGGCAAGCGTGCCGGTGAGCGCGTCGTTGAGGTTGAATTTGAGGCCGGCCTCGGTCTGCTTGGACATCTCGGGCTCGGGCTGCGCAAAGGTCTGCGAGAACGGCACCCATTTCATCCCCTCGCCATAGCTGGCGTACGCCGACAGGGTTTTCGTCAGGTCCACGACGCCGCCCACGCGGGGAAGGAGCTTTGTCTTGTCCGTCTTGAAGGTCGTCGGCGGCACGAGGGCGTTTTCCTGGTAGCTGATGTCGATCGACGCCAGGCGGGCGCCGACGAGCAGGTGGACGCGGTCGTAGAGCGTCGACAGCAGCTGCGCGTAAGCGCCTTTCGTGATGTAGGTGTTGTCGAAATCGAAGAACGAGGTGGCTTCGCCGGTACCCGGCACCGGCGGCGTATAGGGGACGGTGAAAACCGGGTTGTTCAAGTCGACCAGCACGGGTGAGCAACCCAGGCCGAGGAGGAAGCAGACGTTACCCAAGGTATCGACGTTCATGAAGCCCTGGTCCTTGACGTGGCTGAAGTCGAGGCCCAGCAACAGGCTGTCCCGGCTGGGGCCCGCAGCAAACTTGGCCTGCAGCGCCGGGTTGATGCCGAACTCCCGTTGCCGGTCGAAGACCTGGGTGTTGTTGAGATCGAACGTTGACGGCGGGATCAGGGGCGTGCCGCCGGTGCCGGTGGCGTCCAATAGAGGGCTCTGGGAGTTCTGGTTCATTTCGGAACGGCTAAACCGCAACTTGATGTTGGTCGACCACGTCTCGTTGAACCGGTGGTCGAATGTGGTGGTGAAGCCCTGAATCTCGGAGTAGCTCGGGTCGATGTTGCTTGGACCGATGTACAGGCTGTCTCGTACTCGGTAGGCGCCGAAGAGCGTCCCATCAACGGGCAGGCCGGGGTAGGCCTGTTGACGCTGCTTCGAATCGAAGGCCTGGATCGAAAGTGACGTGCCTTCACGGCTGGTGAGGAGCAGCGTCGGATTGACGCTGTAGCGCTGCGAGTCGAGGACGTCGATGAAGCTCCTGTCGGTCGTGTATTCACCGGTGAAGCGGAACAGCACGCCTTTGTCCACGCTCAGGGGCTGGTTCACGTCGACGTAGCCGTTGCGGTACTGCTCGCTTCCCAGTGCACCCCCGATTTCGTAGCGCGGCTTGTCCATCGGCATCTTTGAGATGACGTTGATCGCTCCACCCACGGGAGAGCCGCCGCCGGCGCCGTAGATCAAGGCGTTCGGGCCCTTCAGGACCTCGATGCGCTCGACGTTGACGAGCGCATCGTGATCGCCGGCGAGGAACAGATTGCCGGCATAGCCGTCGGTCCACTGCTCAGCGCCGAACCCCCGGATCGTCAGGGGCACCTGCGCGACGTTGCCGACGGCGCGTGTGTCCACGGGCTGCGCATTGCTGGCGTTGACCACCGCCTCGCTGACGGTCACGGCCCCTTCACCGTCGATCACCGAGCGCGGGATCACCTGGATGTTCTGCGGCAGCTGCTCGAGCGGCGTGTCGGTCCGGGTCGCCGTGGTGGCGCTCAGCGCGCGATAGCCCTGCACCGGGCCAGCCGTCGTGTTCTCGATCGGCGGCTCCGGGGTGACGAACATTTCCGGCAATACCGTCGTTTGCGCCTGCGCGCCAGCGGCAAGAAGGGCGCCGAGCGACAGCGCGGCTGCGCTGCCAAGGATTTTCTTTTTCGAGATCAACTTCGCCTCCCTGAATCACGATCGACGTCCGCGGTACGCGGACGACAATGGCCGTGGGCAGCCACAGCGGCTTGCCTCGGCGACGACCTTCGGATCAGGAGAGTCGGGGCGGTGCTCGGGAAAGCGCCGGAGGCCACGCGGAGCCGGTGTGCGTGGGTGAGGCTGCAGAGGGTCGTGGCTTCTGGCATGGCGCTGCGAGCGCGAAGAAGAACACCGGAGTGGGAGGCGGCGGCAGCGGCACATCGTGTGGCAGGCGACAGAATGGGCAGTGCGTCGAAGCGCCATGTTCCCTGACCGGTGCGGGCACCTTGTCCGAATCGAGCGCGATGCTCGTAATCCCCGTCGCGCCGCAGATTTCTACCCGCGTCGTGTCCGTCGACGTGGCAGGCCACCGGGAAACAGGGGCCGCGGCCGCCGCGAAGATCGTCGCGAAGAGCGCGAGCCATGGGACCTGTCGTTGGATAAGGATCGTCAAGCGCATGGAATGCTCAGACCCTCCCTGCTGTGCCGGCCCGGCGCTGCCCCGCCGGCGATCCCTGCACCGCCAATTCGCCGTCGTCTCGAGCGTTCCGTGACCGAAGCGGTTCCGTCATGCTGACGTCGGCTTTCGGACGTCACGATTCTGCGGTTGCGCTCCAGGACGTGGCGAGGCAAGGCAGGTCCATCGTCATCGTCGACGTACCGTGCGTACACCTTGCCCTTCGCCTGGAGTGCAGGTCGCCATGGTGAGCGACGGCCAGACCGGGACCAGCCGGTCGGTTCGACTGCGCAAGATCCGTAGACCTGCGCTCGCAGGTCGGCATCTTCCTGTGCGCCTGAGGTGCGGGAACGTGTCGGAGAGCGTTTGATGTGCTTCCGTTCGGTCAAGAACTCATGGCGTTTCCCTCGTCGAAGTGTCGCCCCGGCAACCGGATTGCCGGTAACACCTTCATGTCCGGGGTACTTGCCGTTTTCGAACTCAAGTCAGGTCGGGCCAGCGCGATGAACCCGAATACGCGCCTCCGGATGAGCTGCCGCGCGATTCAATGCCCGTACCCAATTGGAACCCCCCTTGTGGTCGCGAAGGGTATTCGTGATACGAACCCATGGGAATGCGACGAATTGCCGCATGGGAACCGCTGTGCAGCGGTTCTTTGGGACTCGAATCAGGGGCCGGAACACGAGCACGTGCACCGACACCCGCCTCACCGAGTCGTCAACAGGGCGCGGCGCATGCGCCGCAGCGCAGGACCGATGTCGCCGGCGTCGATGACGCCGTAGCCGAAGCTCAGTGCCCATGGCGGCGCAGCCTGCATCGCGTAGTCCGAGGTCGTCTGCGCGCCGGGCGTGCAGCGGCGCATCGCTTCGACGATCGCCGCTGCCTGCGGCGGTTTGCGGATCCGCGCGGCCAGGTGCAGGCCCGCCTCCGAAGGAATGGCCTCGAGCCAGTCCGCCAGGTCACACCGCAGGCCGCCCAGCAGCGCCTCGCGGCGCTTGCCGTAGATCGGCCGCATGTGGCGCACGTGGCGGGCCAGATGGCCTTCGCGGATGAAGGCGGCAAGCGCCGACTGCGTGATCGTGTCGCAATGCGAATCGGCGCAGTGCTTGACACCGGCCAGCGCAGGGCGCGCCCACGGTGGCGTGACGATGAAACCCTTGCGCAGCGAAGGGAAGAGGCTCTTCGAAAAGGTGCCGACATAGAACACCAGGCCGTCGCGGTCCAGCGTCTGCAGGGCGTCGAGCGGCCGCCCGCCGAAGCGGAATTCGCCGTCGTAGTCGTCTTCCAGGACCACCGCCTGGCGGTCGCGGGCGAACGCGAGCAAGGCGCTGCGGCGGCGCAAGGACATGGCCACGCCCGTCGGTGACTGGTGAGACGGGGTCACGCTGATGATCTTCACGTCGGCGGGCAGCCGGTCCACGCACAGGCCCTCGTCGTCGACCGGCACCGGCACCAGCTTCGCGCCCGCCGCCATGAAAGCGGCGCGCAGCGGCGGGTAGCCCGGCTCCTCGACGGCGACCTTCGTCTGGCCCGGTGTCACCAGCGCACGCGCGATGAGGTCGAAGGCCTGCTGCGCCCCGGATGTGACCAGCACGTCGTCGGCACCGCAGGCCACCGCGCGGGTGAACACCACGTGCTGCGCGATCGCTTCACGCAACTCGGGCAGCCCTTCCGGCGGCGCGTAGCCGAAACGCGCGCGCGACAAGCGGCGCAGGCAGGCGGCGGTCAGCCGGCGCCATACGTCATGCGGGAAATGGCGGTGGTCCGGCATGCCCAGCCGGAAGCAGCGCTCCGGCCATTCGCGCGGCGCCTCGGGGCGTACGCCGGGCGTGCGCCACAGCGGATTCAGGCGCGGGTCCTGCAGCGGGTGACGGCCGGCACGCGGCCCGGGCCGCGGCCGCGGCAGGATCGCGGCCACGACGGCCTTTGCACCAGGGCGCGGCAGCACGTAGCCCTCAGCCACCAGTTGGTCATAGGCCTTGACGACGGTATTGCGGCTGATCCCGAGCGCGTCGGCCATCGCGCGCGTTGACGGCAGCGTGCTGCCCGGCAGCATGCGGCCGTCGAGCACCGCGGCCCGCAACTGCTCGCGCAGGGCGTGCGACAGGCCCCCGCCGCCTCGGGCGGGCAGGCGCACGTCGAAGGGCAGAACTGGCACCATCAAACTGGCACCATCACATTGCCTGGAACTGGATCATTCAAGGGCCCAGTCTAGACCTAAGCTGGCAGCCATCCCAAACACGATGCGGATCGCGCCATGCCTTGCCACATCTGCGAAACCTGCGGCACGCAATACGCCGACACGCCGGAGCCCCCGGCGCATTGCCGGGTGTGCGAGGACGAGCGGCAATACGTCGGCTGGCACGGCCAGCGCTGGACCACGCACGACGCGCTGGCGCAGCGATATTCGCTGCGCATCGCCGAGGACGACGGCCTGCTCGGCATTGCACTGGCCGGCGAGTTCGCGATTCCGCAGCGCGCGCTGCTGCTGCCCACCGATGCAGGCAACATCCTGTGGGAATGCGTGAGCCTGGTGACGCCCGAGGCCGTGGCTGCGCTGCGCTCGCGCGGCGGCGTGGACCTGATCGTGATCTCGCATCCGCACTTCTACAGCGCGATGGTCGAGTGGAGCGAGGCGCTCGGTGGCGTGCCTGTCCTGTTGCACGAGGCCGACCGCGGGTGGGTGATGCGGCACGCACCGCAACTCGCGTACTGGGGCGGCGACACGAAGCGCCTGTCGGACGCGGTGACGCTGATCCGTTGCGGCGGGCACTTTGACGGCAGCACGGCACTGCAGTGGCGCACCGGACCGACGCCTGGCGGTGCGCTGTTTCCCGGCGACGCGCTGCAGGTCGCCAGTGACCGGCGCCATGTCGGCTTCCTGTACAGCTACCCGAACTACATCCCGATGAAGGCCAGCGACGTGCGGTCCCTGCGCGAACGCCTGGCGCCCTTCGACTTCGAGCAGGTCTTCGGCTTCAGCTGGGGCCGGAACATCCGCAGCGGCGGCCGGGCGGCGGTGGACGCCTCGTTCCAGCGCCACCTGGAGAAGGTCGAAGCCTGAGCTGGCGGCGCCGAACGGAGACGAGACAATGAACCGCGCCGCCATGGATACCCTCCGATCGTTTCTTCCTGCCCGTTGCTCGACGGCGGCGGATTTGCCCTGGATTCCGTCCGGCACGCCGGGAAAATCGGCCAAGCCGCTGCGCTTCCTGCGCAACGGCAGCGGCTTCGTCGAACTTCTGCGCATGGAACCCGGTACCCTGATGCCCTTGCATCGCCACTCGGGAGAGATCCACGCCTACAACCTGAGCGGCAGCCGGCAGCTGTGCACCGGCGAGGTCATCGGTCCGGGCGACTATGTCTATGAGCCGCCGGGCAACACCGACTGGTGGAAAGTCGTCGGCGACGCGACGATGGTGGCGCTGGTGGTGGTGATGGGCGAGGTCGAGTTTCTGGGCCCTGGCGACACGGTGCTTGCCCGGGTCGACGCCGCGACGCAACTGGCCGACTACCATCGCCACTGCATCGACCGCGGATGGCCCGTGCGGGACATCGTCGAAAGCTGAGCGACGTTGATCGTCCCACGCGTCAAGGGGTCCGAAAGCCGCCCGGCCGGTCACCCGCGATCGGCTGCTCCGAGGGTGGGGTTGCGCGCGGTGCGATCAAGTTCCGCGGCTCGCCGGCGTCGGGCCGCTTGCGCGGCGTCGTGCCGGCAATCGGCGAAAACCCGTGCAATTCCTGCGATATCCCGGCCCCCGAGACCGTATCGTTCCAAGGGATTTCACTCGGTCGCTCGCATCATGCGTATTCCTCGCTTCCTGAGATCGATTCTCAATCCCTGGGCGGGCGGCGTCTTCTTGATCGCCGGCTCCGCCATCGTCTGGCTGCGCCTCGCCGGCGGCGGCGCGGACGCGACGGCCAGCGCCGGCCTCGCGCAGGTGGCCTTCGGCCTCGCGTTCGTCGTCGCGCTGGCCTCGCGCGGAAGGCCCCGGGACGGTGCCCGCAACGCCGACGGAGGCTCCGCGCTCCAGGGGCTGCAGGATGCGGGCACCGTGGTCGTCGAGTCGAGCGCGCGGCAGAACTACGGCTTCACGCTGTTCGAGCAGAGTTCCGGGCGAATGAAGGAATCGGTGCAGGCGCTCGTCGGAAGCCTCGGCGATTTCCAGCGTCGCATGGAGCAGGCCGCCGCCGCGATCGGCGAGGCGGAGAAGCTCGCCGTCACCGTGCGGACCGACGGCGAGTCCGGCGCGCGCGAGACGGCACAGGCCGCCGCCGATGCCGGGCGCGCGGCCGACATCGTGAGCGAGACGCGCGGCACGGTCGACGCGCTGACGAACCATTCGCGCCAGATCGGCGACGTCGTCACGATGATCAGCTCGATCGCCCGCGCGACGCACATCCTGTCCTTCAACGCGGCCATCGAGGCGGCGCGCGCCGGCGAGTCCGGGCGCGGCTTCGCCGTCGTCGCGGCCGAGGTCCAGCGCCTGGCGACGCAGACGCAGGACGCGACGAGCGACGTGCGCAGCCGCATCGAGGCGATCGTCGATACGTCCAATCGCGTCGTCGAGTCGATCGCGGCGCTCGATGTCGTCGTCAATGCGAGTTCGCAGCGCGCCCGCGCGGCTTCCGAGAGCCTGGCGCGCATCATCGCGCAGATCGGCGGCGTGAGCGATGCGGCGGCGGCGATCGCGTCGTCGGCCTCGGAGCAGACGCGCGAATCGGTCGCGCTGCACGATCTGGGCGAGCGGATCGCCGCGAGCCTCATCGAGGCCGTCGAGCAGGTTTCGGCGATCAAGGACGCCAACGACCGGATCTTCGATTCCAGCATCGCGCTCAAGCAGAACCTGCGCGTGATCGACGTCCGCCCGGCGCACGACGCCTACGCCTTGCTGCCGCTGATCGAGCTCGTTCGAAGCTACACCGCGAAGTGCATCAAGCTCGGCACGCGCGCGGCCGCCGAGGAATACCGCGGACGCTGCGAGGCCCTGGACGCGGAGGTGCAGCGGTCGGCCGCCGCGCTGCGCGCCGCCGGTGACGGCGCCGACCGCGCTTTCGTCGAGGAATTCCTGCGGCATTACAAGATCTACCGCGACTACTGCTACGACACGATGGAGCAGGTGGCCGCCAATCGCATCGCCGTCGCGCTGCAGCAGATCGGCCAGCGCAACGTGCCGAAGTACGTCGAGCTCAAGGGCGTCCTGATGCGCCACGTGAGCGCGCAGCAGCCCGACGCGAAGTCATCGGCCGGCGCACCGGCGCGGGCGCTCGCGCCGGCCTGACCCCTCAAGTCCTCCCGGTCGTGGGGGGGGGGGG
>DATKPC010000128.1:0-13223 GCA_035524275.1 Burkholderiaceae bacterium | reverse complement strand
GGCTGACGATGGATCGCCCCTCGCCCGCGAAGCGGGAGAGGGGTGGGGGAGAGGGCCGCCCGCCCCCGGGCACCTCGCGGTGCTCCCGGCGGGAGCGCCGCACGCACCGTGCCGCGGGTCGGGGAGCCGGCCCGCGTACCTGTGCGACAATCCGCGCGCAGTGCGGCAATGGGGGGCAGGCCCGCGGTCGGCCCTGCCCGGCGCCGGGCCGACCGCGACGCGATCGCGTCGGCGCGCGCCGCGGACCCCGGCCGCGCGGACTCCCGCGAAGAACGACAAAGCCCCTCGCGTGCCAGAAGACAATATCGTCACCCTCGAGCGCGTCACGTTCGGCTATGACCAGCGAACGATCCTGCGCGACATCACGGCCACGTTCCCGCGCGGCAAGGTCGTCGCGATCATGGGGGGCTCCGGCAGCGGCAAGACGACGATGCTGCGGCTGATCGCGGGTGTCATCACGCCGCAGCAGGGCACGATCACCGTCGCCGGGCAGCCGGTCGACACCTCCGATCGCGAAGCGCTGCACCGGTTGCGGCGGCGTCTCGGCGTCCTGTTCCAGTTCGGCGCGCTGTTCACCGACCTGACCGTCTTCGAGAACGTCGCGTTCCCGCTGCGCGAGCACAGCGACCTGCCGGACGAGATCATCCGCGACATCGTGCTGATGAAGCTGAACGCGGTCGGCCTGCGCGGCGCCGCGAACCTGAAGATCGCCGAGGTGTCCGGCGGGATGGCGCGCCGGATCGCGCTCGCGCGCGCGATCGCGTTGGATCCGGAAATCATCATGTACGACGAGCCGTTTGCCGGGCTCGATCCGATCTCGATGGGCGTGACCGCGAACCTCATCCGGCGCCTGAACGACGCCACCGGCGCGACGTCGCTGATCGTCTCGCACGACGTGCAGGAGTGCTTCCTGATCTGCGACTTCGCCTACATGATTTCCGGCGGCAGGATCATCGGCTTCGGAACGCCGCAGGAACTGCAGGCGTCCGACGTGCCCGAGGTGCACCAGTTCATCCGCGGCGAACCCGACGGCCCGGTGAAGTTCCACTATCCGGCGCGCGCGATCGGCGAGGATTTCGGGGTCTCGGCGTGAAGCCGGTCGAATTCGTCGCCGGCATCGGCTCGCGGACGATCGAGCTGCTGCGCTCGCTCGGCAGGCACGCCGCGTTCTTCGCCGACCTGATGCGCCACGTGCCGGCCGCGCTGCAGCGCTTCTACCTCGTCACCGCGCAGGTCCATGCGATCGGCAACCTGTCGTTCCTGATCATCGGCGCCTCCGGCCTCGTCGTCGGCCTCGTGCTCGCGCTGCAGGGCTACTACACGCTGTCGCGCTACGGCGCGGCCGAACAGCTCGGGCTGGTCGTCGCCTTGTCGTTGCTGCGCGAGCTGGGTCCGGTCGTGACGGCGCTGCTGTTCGCCGGACGCGCCGGCACCTCGCTCACGGCCGAGATCGGCCTGATGAAGGCGGGCGAGCAGCTCGCCGCGATGGAGCTGATGGCGGTCGATCCGCGCAGCCGCGTGCTGGCGCCCCGGTTCCTCGGGGGCGTCATCGCGATGCCGCTGCTCGCCGCGATCTTCTCCGCCGCCGGCGTGATCGGCGGCTGGATCGTCGGCGTGCTGCTGATCGGCATCGACCCCGGCGCGTTCTGGTCGGAGATGCAGGGCGGCGTCGACGTCTTCCAGGACCTCGGCAACGGCATCATCAAGAGCTTCGTCTTCGGCGTTGCGGTGACCTTCGTCGCGCTGTACCAGGGCTACGAGTCGACCGCGACGCCCGAAGGCGTGTCGCAGGCGACGACGCGGACCGTCGTCGTCGCGTCGCTGTGGGTGCTGGCGCTCGACTTCGTCTTGACGGCACTGATGTTTTCGACCCCATGACGGGCACCGCGGCGGCCGCGAGGGCGCCGCGGAAACGCGGAACGGGTACACGGAGAACCAGGCGCGCGGCAGCAGTGCGCGCGCGGAGAACGACATGGGACGCAAGGGCATCGAGATCCTCGTGGGTCTTTTCGTGCTGGTAGGGATACTGGCCATCCTCTTCCTCGCGCTGAAGTCGGCCAACCTCGCGTCGCTGTCGAACGGCTCGACCTACGAGGTGACCGCGCGCTTCGACAACATCGGCGGGCTGAAGATGCGCGCGCCGGTGCGCAGCGCCGGCGTCGCGGTCGGGCGCGTGAAGCGCATCACGTTCGACAACAAGACGTTCCAGGGCATCGTGACGCTGGAGCTCCAGAGCCAGTTCGAGTTCCCGGTCGACACGTCGGCGAAGATCGTCACCGCCGGCCTGCTCGGCGACCAGTACATCAGCCTGGAGCCGGGCGGCGACGACAAGAACCTCGCCGCGGGCGGCGTCATCAAGAGCACGCAGTCGGCGCTGGTGCTGGAGAACCTGATCGGGCAGTTCCTGTACAGCAAGGCCGCCGAAGGCGGCGGCGACGCCAAGGGCGGGGACACGAAGGGCGGCGGCGACGCCAAGCCCGCGCCCGAGAAGGCGACGAAGAAGTAGCGCGGAGCGCCGGGCCATGCCGTGCCACGCGTCGATGAGATCCGTCCGCTCCGCGCTCGGCGCCGCCGCCGTCGCGCTGCTGGCGCTCGCTGCCGGATGCGCCACGGTACCGCCGGACGCCGGTCGCAGTCCGGCCGATCCGCTGGAGAAGTTCAATCGCCAGGTCGACGAGTTCAACTACCAGCTCGACCGCGTCGCGCTCAAGCCGGCCGCCAAGGCCTACCAGGCCGTCGTGCCGGCGCCGGTGCGGACCTGCGTCACCAACTTCTTCGGCAACATCGGTGACGTGCCGAGCGCGGTCAACAGCCTGCTGCAGGGCAAGGTCGCCGAGGCGGCGACCGGCGCCTGCCGCGTCGTGCTGAACTCGACGGTCGGCGTGCTCGGCTGCTTCGACGTCGCGCGCACGATGGGGCTGCCGCGCGCGAGCCAGGACTTCGGGCTGACGCTGGGTCACTGGGGCGCCGGTCCGGGCGCCTACATCGTGCTGCCGCTGTTCGGGCCGAGCGACGTGCGCGACGCGCTCGGCAAGGCCGTCGACATCGAGGCCGATCCGTTCGGCTATGTTCGTCCGATGCACGACGTCTACATCGGCGACGCGCTGCGCGTCGTCGATACCCGCGCCAACCTGCTGCAGGCGTCGGGGATCGTCGAAGGGGTCGCGCTGGACCGCTATAGTTTCTTCCGCGACGCGTACCTGCAGCGCCGCAGGAACCTCGTCTACGACGGGAATCCGCCGCCCGAAAAGTACGACGAGGACGACAGCCCGGACGAGCCGACGCCGGGGTCGCCTCCCGCCAAGGCGTCGACGCCGGATCAACCGGCCCCGGCCGTGCCGCGTTGAAGGCGCAGCACGCGGCGCGCAGGAGCGGCGGCGGCGCGGCGATACGCGGCGACATGGTTGCAGAACGGTAACAGGAGGTCATCAGGTGATCGGGTCGATACGAGCTTACGATTTCGGCGCCGGCGTCCGGCGCCTCGCGACGCGTTTCGCGGCGCTGGCTGTCGTCCTGGGCGCCGGCCTGGCCACCAGCGCGGTCCGGGCCGACGACGTCCTGGCGCCCGACGCCCTCGTGAAGAAGGTGTCGAACGACGTGCTCGATGCCATCCGCGCGGACAAGTCGCTGCAGACCGGCGATCCGGCGAAGCTGCAGTCCCTGGTCGACACGAAGGTGATGCCGGTCGTCGACTTCGAGCGCATGACGCAGCTGTCGGTCGGTCGCCCGTGGCGCGGCGCGACGCCGGAGCAGCGCGACGCGCTGGCGAAGGAGTTCCGCACGCTGCTGATCCGCACGTACAGCGGCGCGATGGCGCAGGTCCGCGACCATCACGTCGAGATGAAGCCGCTGCGCGCGGCGCCGACCGACACCGAGGTCGTCGTGCGCAGCCAGATCGTCTCCAGTTCCAGCGACCCGATCCAGCTCGACTACCGCCTGGAGAAGAAGCCGGAAGGCTGGCGGATCTTCGACGTCAACGTGCTCGGCGTCTGGCTCATCGAGACCTACCGCTCGCAGTTCAAGACCGAGATCGAGCAGGGCGGCATCGACGGCCTGATCAAGTCGCTGGCGCAGCGCAATGCGACGAACGCCAAGTAGTCGCGGCGCATCGTCGCGGGGCGGCCGATGAAGATCGACGAGGACAGCCTGACCAGCGCCAACGCGACGCGGGTCCTGGAGGCGGGGCTCGCGGCGATCCGTGGCGGCGACCTCGAAATCGACCTGTCGCGGGTCGGGCGCTGCGACTCCTCGGCGGTCGCCTTGCTGCTCGCCTGGCGCCGCGAGGCGCGGGCACGCCGCGTCACCGTGACGTTCGACGGCGTGCCGGCCGACTTGAAGAGTCTTGCGGCGCTCTACGGTGTCGACACGCTGATTGCCTGAGCCGGGCGCGGGGCCGCCGCCGCGCGCACCCGCTAAAATGCGGCGTATCGGGATCGGGGTTCGCGCCGCCTGACCGATGGCGCGGCGCGCGGATGACGCGACGTGCACCGCGCCCGCCGTTCCCGAATCCCGCGTCCACACCAGGCCCATGTCCACGATCGCCGCCATCGACGCCCGCACCGTCGTCAAACGCTATCCGCGCGTGACGGCGCTCGCCGGCGTCAGCCTGCGGATCGAGGCGGGCGAGGTCTTCGGGTTGCTCGGGCCCAACGGGGCCGGCAAGACGACGCTGATCTCGATCATCGCCGGGCTCGTGCGCGCGACCGAAGGCCGTGTGGCCGTCATGGGCCACGACGTCGTGCGCGACTATCGCGCCGCGCGGCGCGCGCTGGGCGTCGTGCCGCAGGAACTGGTCTTCGATCCGTTCTTCACGGTGCGCGAGACGTTGCGGCTGCAGTCCGGCTACTTCGGCCTGCGCCGCAACGACGACTGGATCGACGAGGTCATGGCGAACCTCGACCTGACGTCGAAGGCCGACACGAACATGCGCGCGCTGTCGGGCGGCATGAAGCGCCGCGTGCTGGTCGCGCAGGCGCTGGTCCACCGGCCGCCGGTCATCGTGCTGGACGAGCCGACCGCGGGCGTGGACGTCGAGTTGCGCCAGGGGCTGTGGGCGTTCGTCCGTCGCCTGAACCAGGCCGGCCACACGATCGTCCTCACGACGCACTACCTGGAGGAGGCACAGGAGATGTGCGGGCGCATCGCGCTGCTCAATGGCGGGCGCCTGATCGCGCTGGACCGGACGCGCGCGCTGCTCGACCGGCTGTCGGGGCTGCGCCTGACGCTCCTGCACCGCGACGAACTGCCGGCGACGCTTGCCGCGCGCCGCATCGAGCACGAAGGGCGGCGCTCGGTGCTGCGGCTGGCGCGCGCCGACGACCTGGAGCCGGTCCTCGCCGAATTGCGGCAGGCCGGCTGCGCGATCGACGACCTCGAAGTCGGCCACGCCGACCTCGAGGATGTCTTCCTGCAACTTGTCGGCGCCGACGGCGCGCCGGCGGCGCCTTCGCGCGTGGCGGCTGCATGAGCGGGGTCCAGCCGGTGCTGCCGGCCGTCGGGGCCGGGCAGGGCGCGCAGGTGCCGGACGGCGGCGCGAGCGGCCCGGTGACCGGGTGGCTCGGTTTCCGCACGCTGTTCCAGAAGGAGGTCCTGCGGTTCTGGAAAGTGAGTTTCCAGACGATCGCCGCGCCGGTACTGACCGCGCTGCTCTACCTCCTCGTATTCGGCCACGCGCTGGAGGCGCACGTCGAGGCCTTCCCGGGCGTGCGCTACAGCGCATTCCTGATCCCGGGGCTGGCGATGATGTCGGTGCTGCAGAACGCGTTCGCCAATTCCTCGTCGTCGCTGGTGCAGTCGAAGGTGATGGGCAACCTCGTGTTCCTGCTGCTGCCGCCGCTGTCGAACCTGGAGCTGTTCTGCGCCTACGTCGGGTCGTCGATCCTGCGCGGGGTCGTCGTCGGCGCCGGCGTGCTGCTCGTCGCCGGCTGGATCGCGCCGCCGCCGCTCGCCGCGCCGCTGTGGATCCTCGCGTTCGCGGTCGCCGGCGCGGCGCTGCTCGGCGTGCTCGGGCTGATCGCCGGCATCGTCTGCGACAAGTTCGACCAGCTCGCGGCGTTCCAGAATTTCGTCATCATGCCGGCGACGTTCCTGTCCGGCGTGTTCTATTCCGTCAACGGCCTGGCACCGTTCTGGCACGCCGTCTCGCGGCTCAATCCGTTCTTCTACGCGATCGACGGATTCCGCTACGGCTTCTTCGCGCGTTCCGACGTCGACCCGCTCGCGAGCTTCGCGGTGATGCTGTTGGCGCTGGCGATCGCCTCGTCGGTCGCGCTCGGCCTGCTGCGCAGCGGCTACAAGCTGCGCGGCTGAGCCCCATCGTCCACGCCGAATCCGAGGATCCTCCGCATGCTGCCGAGCCCGCAAGACGTCAAGTCCTACATCGCGCAGGCGCTGCCCTGCGAGGTGCTCGAAGTCGACGGCGACGGACAGCATTTCGAGGCGCTGATCGTCAGCGACCGCTTCGCCGGCAAGAGCCGCGTGCAGCGCCACCAGCTCGTCTACGCGGCGCTCGGCGAGCGGATGCGCGCCGAGATCCACGCGTTGTCGATGAAGACGCTGACGCCGGACGAGTACCGGAACGCCAGGCCGTGATCGCGACCGGGAACCGACGATGGACAAGCTGAAGATACGCGGCGGCGTTCCGCTGCAGGGCGAAGTGGCCGTGGCCGGCGCGAAGAATGCGGCGCTGCCGATCATGGCCGCGGCGCTGCTGTCCGCCGAGCGCCTGCGGCTGCACAACGTGCCGCAACTTGCCGATACGGCGACGATGGCGAAGCTGCTGCGCGGGATGGGCGTGGCGATCGAGCGCGACGGCGACCGCGTCGACCTGACCGCGGCCAGCGTGACCTCGACCGAGGCCCCGTACGAGCTCGTGAAGACGATGCGCGCGTCGATCCTCGTGCTCGGCCCGCTGCTCGCCCGCTGCGGCAGCGCCCGCGTCAGCCTTCCGGGCGGCTGCGCCATCGGCGCGCGGCCGGTCGACCAGCACCTGAAGGGCCTGCGCCTGCTGGGCGCCGAGATCCGCGTCGAGCACGGCTACATCGTCGCCGACCAGGGGCGCCGCAAGCGGCTCCGCGGGGCGCGGATCGTCACGGACATGGTCACGGTCACCGGGACCGAGAACCTGATGATGGCGGCGACGCTCGCCGACGGCGAGACGATCATCGAGAACGCCGCGCGCGAGCCGGAAGTCGTCGACCTCGCGCGCTGCCTGAACGAGATGGGAGCGCACGTCCGCGGCGCCGGCACCGACCGGGTCGTCGTCCAGGGCGTCGGCGCGCTGCGCCCGGCGACGCACCACGTCGTGGCCGACCGCATCGAGGCGGCGACGTTCCTGGTCGCCGCGACCGCCTGCGGCGGCGACGTCACGCTGCGCCATGTCGCGCCGCCGCTTCTCGATGCGGTGCTCGACAAGCTGCGCGAGGCCGGTGCGCGCATCGAGGTCGGGACCGACTGGATCCGGCTGCGCATGAGCGAGCGGCCGCGCGCGGTCAACGTCCGCACGGCGCCATACCCCGGGTTCCCGACCGACCTGCAGGCGCAGCTGATGGCGCTCGACTGCATCGCGACCGGCGCGAGCCGGATCACCGAGACGATCTTCGAGAACCGCTTCATGCACGTGCTGGAACTGCAGCGCCTCGGCGCGGACATCGACATCGACGGCCACACCGCGATCGTCCGCGGCGTCGGGCGCCTGTCGGGCGCGCGCGTGATGGCCACCGACCTGCGGGCCTCCGCGAGCCTCGTGATCGCCGGGCTCGTCGCCGACGGCGAGACGCTGATCGACCGCATCTACCACCTGGATCGCGGCTACCAGCGGATGGAGGAGCGGCTCACCGCGCTGGGCGCGCGGATCGAGCGCGTCAAATGATCACGCTGGCGCTCTCCAAGGGCCGCATCTTCGACGAGACCCTGCCGCTGCTTGCGCGCGCCGGCATCCGCCCCGACGAGGATCCGGAGTCGTCGCGGCGCCTGATCATCGGGACGTCCGACCCGAACCTGCGGATCGTCGTCGTGCGCGCGAGCGACGTGCCGACGTACGTGCAGTACGGCGCCGCGGAGCTCGGCGTCGCCGGCAAGGACGTCCTGATGGAGCACGGCGGCGCCGGGCTGTACCAGCCGGTGGACCTGAAGATCGGACGCTGCCGCCTCTGCGTCGCGGTGCCCGCGGCGTTCGACTACGCGAGCGCGGTCCGCCGCGGCGCGCGCCTGCGCGTGGCGACCAAATACGTCGCCTGCGCCCGCGAGCACTTCGCCGCGAAGGGCGTGCACGTCGACCTGATCAAGCTCTACGGCTCGATGGAACTGGCGCCGCTCGCCGGGCTGGCCGACGCGATCGTCGACCTCGTCTCCAGCGGCGGGACGCTGAAGGCCAACGGGCTCGTCGAGGTCGAGGAGATCGCGCGGATCTCCTCGCGGCTGATCGTGAACCAGGCGGCATTCAAGTCGAAGGCCGCCGAGACGCAGGCGCTGATCGAGAAGCTCCGCGCGGCGGTCGGATGACGAGGACCGGATGAGCACCCCGATCGTGGAACTTACCGAGACGCCGATCCGGCGACTGTCGACCCGGGATCCGGGATTCGATGCCGCGTTCGCCGACCTGGTGGCGCTCGACACCGCGCTCGACCGCGACATCGACGCGGCGGCGCAGCGGATCGTCGATGACGTTCGCGCGCGCGGCGATGCCGCCGTGCTGGACTACACGCGCCGCTTCGACCGCGTCGAGGCCGCGAGCGTCGCGGCGCTCGAGATTCCGGTCGCGGCGATGCAGGCGGCGCTCGACGGCCTGGCGCCGGAGGACCGTGCCGCGCTGCAGGCGGCGGCGCAGCGCATCCGGGCGTTCCACGAGCGGCAGCGCGGCGAGACCTGGACGTTCACCGATGCCGACGGCAACGTCCTCGGCCAGCGGGTCACGGCGCTCGACCGCGTCGGCCTCTACGTGCCGGGCGGCAAGGCGGCGTATCCGTCGTCGGTGCTGATGAACGCCATTCCGGCGCACGTCGCCGGCGTCGGCGAGATCGTCATGGTCGTGCCGACGCCCGGCGGCGAGCGCAATCCGCTCGTGCTGGCCGCCGCGGCGGTCGGCGGCGTCACGCGCGCGTTCGCGATCGGCGGCGCGCAGGCCGTCGCGGCGCTCGCCCACGGCACCGCGACGATCCCGGCCGTCGACAAGATCGTCGGGCCGGGCAACGCCTACGTGGCGGCGGCCAAGCGCCTGGTGTTCGGCACCGTCGGCATCGACATGATCGCCGGGCCGTCGGAGATCCTCGTGATCTGCGACGGCCGCACCGACCCCGACTGGATCGCGCTGGATCTCTTCTCGCAGGCGGAGCACGACGAGCTGGCGCAGGCGGTCCTGCTGTCGCCGGACGCCGCGTTCATCGCGCGCGTCGCGGCGTCGATCGAACGCCTGCTGCCGACCATGCCGCGGCGCGACATCATCCGCGCGTCGCTTGCCGGCCGCGGCGCGCTGATCCAGACGCGCGACCTGGAGGAGGCCTGCGAGATCGCGAACCGGATCGCGCCGGAGCACCTGGAGATCTCGACCGACGATCCGCAGCGCTGGGCGGACCGAATCCGGCACGCCGGCGCGATCTTCCTCGGGCGCCTGGCGAGCGAGGCCCTCGGCGACTACTGCGCCGGCCCGAACCACGTGCTGCCGACGGTGCGCACCGCGCGCTTCTCGTCGCCCTTGGGCGTCTACGATTTCCAGAAGCGGACCAGCCTGATCGGCGTTTCGCCGGCGGGCGCGCGCACGTTGGGCCCGATCGCCGCGCGCCTGGCGGCCGGCGAAGGGCTCGCCGCCCATGCGGCAAGCGCCTCGTGCCGGCTCGGCGCGGGCTGATGGTCGCCGCCGCCCCGCGTCGCGACCGCGCAGCGCCGCTCCCCTGGATGCCATGACACTCCCGCTGCAGCAGATCGTCCGCGACGACGTCCTCGCGATCGACGCCTACCACGTCCCGCCGGCCGCCGGGATGGTCAAGCTCGATGCGATGGAGAATCCGTTCGCGCTGCCGCCCGCGCTGGCGGAGGAACTGGGCGCGCGCCTCGCGCGGGTCGCGCTGAACCGCTATCCGCCCGCCGATCCGCACGACTTCAAGGCGCGGCTGGCGCAGGTCGTCGGCCTGCCGCCGGGCATGGAGCTGATGCTGGGCAACGGCTCCGACGAACTGATCCACCTCGTGATCCAGGCCTGCGCGCGGCCCGCAGCGACGGTCCTGAGCCCGTGGCCGAGCTTCGTGATGTATGCGATGAGCGCGCGGTTCGACGGCTGCCGGTTCGTCGGCGTCGCGCTGCGCCCCGACTTCTCGCTCGACGTCGCGGCGATGATCGCGGCGATCGAGGAGCACCGCCCGGCGGTCGTCTTCCTCGCCTACCCCAACAATCCGACCGGCAATCTCTTCGACCGCGCCGACGTCGAGGCCATCCTGGACGCGGCGCCCGGGCTGGTCGTCGTGGACGAGGCCTACCTGCCGTTCGCGCAGGCGACGTTCCTCGACGAACTGCGGCGCCGCCCGCGGCTGCTCGTGCTGCGCACGCTGTCCAAGCTGGGGCTCGCCGGCATCCGGCTGGGCTACCTGTGCGGCGCGCCGGCGTGGATCCGCGAATTCGACAAGGTGCGCCCTCCGTACAACGTCAACGTCCTGACGCTGGCGGCCGCCGATGTCCTGCTCGGCCACCTCGGCGTCCTCGACGAGCAGGCGGCGATCCTGCGCGGCGAGCGGGCGCGCGTGGCCGCGGCGCTGCGCGCGGTCGACGGCGTCGAGGCGTTCGATTCGGCGGCCAATTTCATCCTGTTCCGCGTCGCACGGCCGGACGCGGTGTTTGCAGCGCTGAAGCAACGCGGCATCCTGATCAAGAACGTATCGGCGGCACACCCCTTGCTAAGTGGCTGCCTGCGTACGACGATCGGGACTGGCGCCGAGAATGACGCCTTCCTCGCCGCCCTCCGAGGCAGCCTATGAGCCTGGCCACCGCGAAACGCATCGCCGAAGTCGCCCGCCACACCCGCGAGACGCGCATCCGCGTCGTGATCGACCTGGACGGCAGCGGCGTGAGCCGCCTTGCCACCGGCGTCGGATTCTTCGACCACATGCTCGACCAGGTCGCGCGCCACGGGCTGTTCGACCTCACGGTGGAGGCCGAAGGCGACCTGCACATCGACGCCCACCACACGGTCGAGGACGTCGGCATCACCGTCGGCCAGGCGTTTGCCCGCGCGATCGGCGAGAAGCTCGGCGTTCGCCGCTACGGCCATGCCTACGTCCCGCTCGACGAGGCGCTGTCCCGCGTCGTGGTCGACCTCTCCGGGCGGCCGGGGCTGACGTGGAACGTGCCGTTCACCCGCTCGGCGATCGGCACGTTCGACGTCGAACTGGCGCACGAGTTCTTCCAGGGCTTCGTGAATCACGCGCAGGCGACGCTCCACGTCGACAACCTGCGCGGCGAGAATGCACATCATCAGTGCGAAACGGTGTTCAAGGCGTTCGCCCGCGCGCTGCGCATGGCGGTCGAGGTCGACGCGCGGGCGCCGGGCGCCGTCCCGAGCACGAAGGGAAGCCTGTGACCGGGCGACGCCACAGCGCCTGGAGCCGCGACGCATGAGCCTGATCACCGTCGTCGACTACGGGATGGGCAACCTGCGGTCGGTCGCCAAGGCGCTGGAGCACGTCGCGCCCGAGGCGACCGTGCGGATCAGCAGCGATGCCGCCGAGATCGACCGGTCCGACCGGGTCGTGTTGCCGGGGCAGGGCGCGATGCCCGACTGCATGCGCTACCTGCGCGAGTCGGGCCTGGAGGCGGCGGTACGGCGCGCCGCGGCGAGCCGCCCGTTGCTCGCGGTCTGCATCGGCGAGCAGATGATCTTCGACCGTTCGGAGGAGGGCGACACCGAAGGCCTGGGGCTGTTCCCCGGCGCGGTCGTCCGGTTCCGCGATGCGGCGCTGGCGCTGCCCGACGGCGGCCGGCTCAAGGTTCCGCACATGGGCTGGAACCGCGTGCGCATCGCCGGCCGGCACCCGTTGTGGGACGGCATCGCCGACGGCAGCTACTTCTATTTCGTCCACAGCTACTACGCCAGCCCGGCGCAGGCCGAATTGACGGTCGGCGAAACCGACTACGGCGGCGCCTTTACCTGCGCCGTGGCGCGGGATAATATTTTCGCCACCCAGTTCCATCCCGAGAAGAGCGCCGCGACCGGCCTGCGCATGTATCGGAACTTTGTCGCATGGAAACCCTGATCCGCGGCCCGCGTGCGCCGGCCTCGCGCTAGGCGCGCCGGGCTGCCGCCGATCGACCCCTCCCCGCTTCGCTCCCCTCACCTGCGTTACGACGCCATGCTCCTGATACCCGCCATCGACCTCAAGGACGGGCATTGCGTCCGCCTGCGCCAGGGCGACATGAACGACGCGACGGTATTCTCCGACGATCCGGTGGCCATGGCGCGGCACTGGGTCGGCCTGGGGGCGCGCCGCCTGCACATCGTCGACTTGAACGGCGCCCGCTCCGGGCGCCCGGTCAACGAGCCGGTCGTGCGCAAGATCATCCGCGCCGTCGGCGAGGAGGTCGAGATCCAGTTGGGCGGCGGGCTGCGCGACCTGGATACGATCGAGCGGTACATCGACGACGGGGTCTCGTTCGTCGTGATCGGGACCGCCGCGGTCAAGAACCCCGGCTTCCTGCAGGACGCCTGCAGCGCGTTCGGCGGCCACGTGATCGTCGCGCTCGACGCGAAGGGCGGCAAGGTCGCGACCGACGGCTGGAGCAAGCTCACCGGGCACGACGTGATCGACCTGGGGCGCAAGTTCCAGGACTATGGCGTCGACTCGATCCTCTATACCGACATCGGCCGCGACGGGATGATGACGGGCGTGAACGTCGAGGCGACCGTCGAACTCGCCCGCGCCGTCAAGATCCCGATCATCGCCAGCGGCGGCATCGGCGGGCTGGAAGACATCGACCGGCTGTGCGGGGTCGAGGACGACGGCGTCGCCGCGGCCATCCTGGGCCGCTCGATCTACGAGGGAAAGCTCGACTTCAAGGCGGCTCTGGCGCGCGTCGCGGTGCACGCGGGCGAGTAGCGCGCCGGTCCCTCTCGCCCGGCCCCTCGCGCCCGCCCCCTCTCCCCCCACCCCTCTCCCGCTTCGCGGGCGAGGGGAGTTACGGCGTCAGCCGTGGTGACAACGTCTAGAGCCTCGACACCGAGGCTCCCCTCGCCCGCGAAG
>DATKPC010000127.1:0-9191 GCA_035524275.1 Burkholderiaceae bacterium | reverse complement strand
GCTCTTGACGGTTGCCGGGCCTGCGGTGAGCACGAAGACCTTGTCGGCGAGGCCGATGGCCTCATCGATGTCATGCGTCACGAACACCACCGACGCGCCGTTGCTGGACCACAGCTGCAGCAGTTCGTCCTGCATCAGCGCCCGCGTCTGCACGTCCAGCGCGGAGAACGGCTCGTCCATCAGCAGGATCCGCGGCTCGTTGATGAAGGTCTGCGCCAGCGCGACGCGCTTGCGCATGCCTCCGGACAGCTGGTGCGGGTAGTGGTGCTCGAAGCGCGAGAGCCCGACGCGCCGAACCCAGTCGGCGGCCTTCTCGTAGGCCTGCGCCTTCGGGGCGCCGCGGTAGAGCGGGCCGAGCGCGACGTTGTCGATCACGCTGCGCCAGGGGAACACGGCGTCGCCCTGGAAGACGAAGCCGATCCGGCGATCGATCCCGTCGACGCTGCGACCCCAGATCCTCACCGCGCCGCGATCGGGCCGCGCGATCCCGGTGATGAGGCCGAGCGTC
The DNA here is from genome assembly GCA_035524275.1 of Burkholderiaceae bacterium. GTDB lineage: Bacteria > Pseudomonadota > Gammaproteobacteria > Burkholderiales > Burkholderiaceae_F > DATKPC01. The sequence goes on along the minus strand of DATKPC010000127.1, from coordinate 8,683 downwards.
GTCGACTTGCCGCAACCGGTGGGCCCGACCATGGCGCAGAACTCGCCGGGCGCGATCGCGATGGAGAAGTCGTGCAGCGCCGGGATCACCCGTCCCTGCGGACTGACGAAGCGGCGCTCGACGCGGTCGAGCTCGATCGCCGGGACGTCGTCGGGCGGCAAGGCGGAAGCGGTCTGCATCGGGTGGCGTTGTCCTGCGCGTTGCGCGACGGGCGGGTGCCGGCGGCGGCCGCCGACGGCTACTTCGCGGCGTCGACGAATTCGGTCGTATAGGTCTTCGACAGGTCGATGTTCTTGCCCTGGACCGCCTTGTTGAAGCCCTGCAGGACCTTGAGCACCGTGGGCGGCCCGCTCGGCGGCATCCGGCCGTCCGGCGTGAACATCGCCTTGCCGTTGGCGAGCGCCTTGACGTACGCGTCCTTGTCCCCGGCGTAGTAGTCGGCCGGCATCTTCGCCGCGATCTCCTCGGCGCCGTGGGTCTGGATGAACTTCATCGTCTTCGCGAAGGCGTTGACCAGCTTCTGGACCGTGTCCTTGTGGCGATTGATCCACGCCGTTTCCATGTACAGCGACGCGGCGGGGTACAAGCCGCCCAGCGCCTTCTGCGTTTCCTCCGGGCGGCGCAGATCGACGAGGACCTTGGCGTCGCCGCTCGACAGCAGGCGCGAGACGGTCGGCTCGGTCGTCATTCCGGCGTCGATCTTGCCCTGCTTCAGCGCGGCGATGAACGTGGTGCCGGCGCCCACCGGCACGGTGGTGACGTCGCTCGTCTTCAGCCCGTTGGCCGTGGCGAGGTACAAGGTCAGGAAGTTGGTCGACGATCCCAGCCCCGTGACGCCGAGGGACCGGCCCTTGAAGTCCGCCGGGGACTTGATCTCGCCGGCGAGCTTGGACGAGACCAGAATCACCTCGCCCGGCGCCTGCGAGAACTGGATCACCGACATCAGGGCCTTGCCCTTCGCCTGCAGGTCGACGGTGTGGTCGTAGAAGCCGACGACGCCCTGCACGGCGCCGGACAGCAATTCATCCTCCGCGTTGACGCCGGACGGCTCGCTTTGCAGTTCGACGTCGACACCCTGCTCGGCGAAATAGCCGAGCCGCTCGGTGAGCTTCGCCGGCAGGTAGATCTGCTTCTCGATGCCGCCGACCATGATGGTCACCTTGTCGGCCGCGACCGCGGGCGCGGCGAGGACCGCGGCCAGCAGCGCTGCGCCGGCGATGGAACGAATGCCCTTCATGTGGCTTGTCTCCTTGGTGGCGCTCTCACGGCGCGTGGCCCGACGCACGCGCGTGCGTCGCGGGATGCGCGCCAGGCGACGCGCAGAATATCCCCGATCGAGGGTGGAGCGGTCCGCCTTCGATCGGGTTCGCGCGCCGCTGGCGGCGGACGGTCAGAACTTGTAGCGCACGCCGACCGCGAGCTCGGTCTCACCGTTGTGCGCGTGGCCGGCGCCGTAGACCTCGCCGTTGCCTTGCGCGTCGCCGACCTCGTAGCCGCCGGTGGTCTTGAAATAGTCCGCGGCAACATAGAGGTCGAGCTGCTTGTCCTCGTGGTACATCAGCGAGCCGTACAACGAGTCCTTCGCGCCGTCGACGTACGTCGAGGCGGCGGTCAGCCCGGACATGTTGCCGAACGGGTTGATCACCTTGCCGCCGCCGTTCAGCCCGGCATTCGTCGACTTCATCTGCTGGTAGCCGAGCGCCGGCTCGAACTTGCCGAGCAGGACGCTGAAGCTCGTGGTCCACGCCTTGTCGGTGCGATTGCCGCCGACGTTGCCGGCGCCCTGCTGCGCGGAGTAGTGGATGTAGCCGGTATTGAAGCGGAACGGCCCGAACGAGACGTTGCCGCCGACGAGCTCCGAGGTGTGCTTCAGGTCGGCGACGGTGCCATGGTCATAGTTGGCGTTGACGTTCAGCTTCGCGGCCCCGAGGTTGATCCCGTTGTAGGCGATCGACGCCGCCTCCGCCGTGCCGTTCGTGAAGTCGCCCGGCAAGCTGCCGCCGTTGCCGACGTCGCCGCTGCCGCCGGCGCCGCCGGAGCCGAACTTGTACGCGAGGCCGGTCACGAGGTTCGTCCCCCAGAACTTCTTCCACTCGATGGCGCTGTTGTAGCGCGTGCCGTTCGGACCGCCGGAGTAGAAGATCAGCTGCTTGAAGTTGTTGACGTTGGAGTAGCCGCCCTCCTTCAGGTTCGTCTCCGCCGCGCCGTACGGATCGCCCCAGTTGTTCGTGAAGTCGCGCGTCAGCGTGTTCTGCCGGCCGAGCGTGATCTTGCCGAGGTCCGGACTGTAGAAACCCATCCACGCGTCGCGATTGAAGAAGACGTTCTCGGTGTCCATGTTGCCGGTCGGCAGCTCGAATTCCGCCTCCAGCTTCGAGATGACCTTCAGGCCCGGCAGGCCGATCTGGTCGCCGAGTCCGAGACCGTGCTCCATGTCGAAGCCGAGCCGGTTGCCGCTGAACCACGCGACCTGGAACCCGGTCGCGGAGCTTCCGCCGTCATTCTGGTTGCTGGCGCGGCTGATCGTCGCCTCGACGATCCCATACATCCGCAGGCTGCTGCTGCCGCCGGTGTACAGCGTGACCGGATTGACCGCGGTGCTGATCGGCGAACCGCTGACGTCGGTCGCCATCTCGGGTGCCACGGCGGCCGCCGGAGTGGCCGGCGCCGTCGCGGCAGCGGCCTTCTTCGCCTCGAGGTCGGCCATCCGGTCGTTGAGTTTCTGGATCTGCGCCTTGAGGTCCGACATCTCGTCGGCACGGGCAGCGACGCCGCCCAGCGCCAGGGCCGCGGCCACCGCGACAACCATCGGGGTCGGATTCGTCGCGAGCGGCCGGAGCCGCATGCGGATTGCTTGTCTCACGTTCTCTCTCCTTGAGTCGTCTGCGTGGTCACCGCGGATGCGCGGGCGAGTCGGCCGCGTCCGGAGCCGGTCGACCTCGACGACGGAGGCTAGGGAAGCGATCCTTTCAGATCGCTTTCATTCCGTTGCCGGGTCATGCCGCACTGGCGAAAATGCATCGCCACGCGAAGGCGGCAAGCACACGACAGGCGCGGCGGCCGCGGCGTGCGCAACCGCGATGGGCGGACCGAAAGCGACGCGGACGACGAGCCCGCGGCCGGACGCCGGGTCCTCGAGGTTGACGCGGGCGTGCATCGAGGCCGCGATCTCGCGGACGATCGCGAGCCCCAGCCCACAGCCGTCCGACTGCTCGTTGTGGATCCGATAGAAGCGCTCGAAGACGCCCTCGCGCTCGGCGGCCGGGATTCCGGGGCCGGTGTCCTCGACGACGAGCGTCGTCGAGCCCGCGTCCGTGCGCAGCGTCACGGTGACCGTGCCGCCCTCCGGCGTGTAGCGCAGCGCGTTGTCGACGAGGTTGGAGACGAGCTCGCGCAGCATGGACGCCTCGCCGACGATGACCAGGGCGTCGGGCACGTCGCCACCGAGATCGATGTGGCGCGCCGCGGCGTAGGCCGCGTGGGTTTCCAGGGATTCCCGCACGGTGGCGGCAAGGTCCGCGGTGCGGCCGGGGGGCACGTGCCCGCGGCCTTCGGCAGCCGACAGCGCCAGAAGCTGGTTGACGACGCGCGCGCCGTGCCGCACGCCCTGGCGTATCGCCCGCAGCGCCTCGTCCTTGCCCGTCGCGTCGCGTTCGCCGAGGCCGTAGGCGACCTGCGTCGACAGGACCGCGAGCGGCGTGCGCAGCTGGTGCGCCGCGTTGGCGATGAAGCGCCCGCGCGCCGACACGTGCTCGTCGAGGCGCCGGACGTAGTCGTTGATCGAGGCGACGAGCGGCTGCAGCTCCGCCGCGGCGTCGCCGGCCGCGAGCGGCTCCAGCGAGCCGGGCGTGCGCGAACGCACGCGCCGGCTCAATTCCAGCAGCGGCTCGAGGCCGCGCCGCAAACCGAGGAACAGCAGCACGACCAGCAGCAATGCGAGCAGCAGGTGCTTGGTGACCGAGCGCGCCCAGATCGACAGCGCAAGCCGGCGCGGTCCATTGAGCGTCTGGGCGACCTCGATCGTGACCGGGGTTCCCGCCGGCGCGTCGAACAGCGGCTGCGCGAACGCCACGCCGCGCAGCAGCTCGCCGCGGTACGCCAATTCGTAGTGCAGGATTTCCTCGGCGTGCAGCGGGCGCGGCGGCCCCGGCAGCTCCGGATAACCGAGCAGCAGGCGGCCGTCGCCGGCGACGATCCGGTAGTAGATCCGGTCGCGGTCGGCCGATTCGAACAGCTCGAGTGCCGCCGGCGGAATGTAGGCCTGGGGCACGCCATCCTCGATACGTACCTGCTCGCCGATGATCCGCGCCGAGCCGAGAAGCATCCGGTCGAGCACCTCGGTCGCGATCTCGGTCGCGCTGCGGTAGGTGATCCAGGCATCCAGCGCGGCAAGGGGCAGCAGCGGCAGCAGTAGCCAGGCCAGCAGCTGTCGACGAAGGCTACTGCACCCCATCGGACGACCGCAGCAGGTAGCCCAGGCCGCGCAGCGTGATGATCGTCGCTCCGCTGCCGGCGATCTTGCGCCGTACGCGATGCACGTAGACCTCGATCGAGTCGACCCCGACGTCATCGCCCATCGAGAACACGCTCTCGGCGAGCGCGGCCTTGCTGACCGTGCGGCCGGCCTTCAGCATCAGCGCTTCGAGCAGCGCGTGCTCGCGCGGCGTGAGCCGCAGCTCGCGCTCATCGACGGTGAAGAGCCGTGTCGCGCCGTCGTAGCCGAGTTGCGCGCAACTCAGCGACGGCAGGCGCCGCTGCCCGCTGCGACGCATCAGCGCCCGCATCCGCGCCTCGAGTTCGCTGACCTCGAAGGGCTTCGCCAGGTAGTCGTCGGCGCCCGCGTCGAGGCTTTCGACGCGCCCTTCGATGGAATCGTTCGCGGTGAGGATCAGCACCGGCGTCTCGGCGCTGCGGCGGCGCAGTCGCCGCAGGACCTCGCGCCCGTCGAGTTGCGGCAGGCCGAGGTCGAGGATCACCAGTTCGTAGCTTTGCGTGCGCAGCAGGTGGTCGGCGTCCGAGCCGTTGTAGACGCAGTCGATCGCGTAGCGGTCCCGCTGCAGCGTACGCGCGAGCCAGTCGGCCAGCGTCCGGTTGTCCTCGACCAGCAGGATGCGCATGAAGCCCCTGTCGCGGCGGATGCGGTCCCGCCGTGCCCCTCGGCGATCATCGCACGCGCCGTCGACCGCGTTGGAATGCGACGCAGCATCGGGATCCTCGGGCCCGGGGTCGGCCGTCGGGCGGGACTCAGGAGCCCGGCGTCGCAGGACCCGGGTTCAACGCCGTCACGATCCAGGTCGAACCGGCGAGGACGACTCGCGCGCCGTCGACGTAGGGTTCGAGTGCGGCCCGGATCGATGCCGTCGCGGCGACGATCGCGTCCGGAGGCTGCCCATCGAGCGCACGACTTGCCGGGCCGATCCTCAGCGCCGTCTGCACCGCGTTATCCAGGCCTCCGCCCGCGGCGACGTCGAGCCTGAGATCGACCTGCTCCAGTTCGATCGCGACGAACCCCGCCGCTTCGAGGACGCGGCGGACCCGGTCTTCGCGCGCGAAGGAAAACGGCCCCGGATCGTCCGGACCGACTTCCGGGAGGCGCGGGACGTGACGATAGGCGGCCTGCAGCGGGACCATCAGCCACGGATTGGCGCGCGCCTCGCGCCAGCAGGCGAAGCAGGCCCGGCCCCCGGGCCGCAGCGCACGGCGCAGGTTGGCGAAGCTGCGCGCCGGATCGGCGAAGAACATCACGCCGAATCGCGAGAACAGCAGGTCCGCGGCACCGGCGTCGAATTCGTGGACGGTCGCGTCGGCCAGGACCAGGTCGACAGGCAGGCCCGCCGGCGCCAGCTCGCGCGCACGCTCCAGCATCGCGGCCGAGACGTCGACGCCGAGCACATGGCCCGCAGGACCGACACGCCGCCCGAGCGCGAATGTCGTCCCGCCGCAGCCGCAGCCGACGTCGACGACGCGTTCGCCGGGCGCCGCGGCGGCGCGCGCGAACAAGGCCGCCGAAACCGGCGCGAGCACGACATCCTGCTCCGGCTGGCGGTCGACCCACTTGCGGCCGGCCGCGCCGTTCCACAGTTCGACCTGCGGCGTATTGGCCGGATCCGGGGCGGGTCTCGTCATGGTGTCGCCGTTTCCTTGCGATCGGGCCATCCGGATGCGGGCGTCAGCTCAGGCCCGCATCGACGGTCAGGCACTGCTTCGTCATCGCGCGGCTGTCGTCGGACGCGAGAAAGAGGATCGTCGCGGCGACGTCCTCCTCGGTCACCTGTTCGTGGATCGCCTGCCGCGCCAGGAACGCCGTGGTCGTCGACGCATCGTGCCACAGTCTCAGCTGGCGCTCCGTCATCACGGCGCCCGGCGCCACCGCGTTGACGCGGATCCCGTCGCCGCCGAACTCCACGGCGAGGCTGCGCGTCAGTCCGACGATGGCGGCCTTGGCCGTCGCGTAGGCGATAAGGCGCGGCACGCCCAGGACCCACGCGACCGACGACAGGTTGACGATCGAGCCGCCGCCAAGTTCGCGCATCTGCGGCCGCACGGCCTGCGCGGCGAAGAAATGGTGGCGGAGGTTGACGTCCTGCGCGCGGTCCCAGTATTCGGGCGTGACCGCGTCGACGTCGTGCCTCTCGTCGTTGGCGGCGTTGTTGACCAGCACGCCGATCGGTCCGAAGTGCTGCCGCACGGCGACGATCGCCGCGCGGAGCGCGTCGATGTCGGCGAGGTCGCAGCGGATGAACAGCGGCGGATGCATCGCAGCGGAAAGACGCGCCGCCAAGCGCTCGCCCTGCGCGACGTCGATGTCGACGTAGGCCACCTTCGCGTCCTGCGCGGTGAACGCGGCGACGATCGCCGCGCCGATTCCGGAGGCGCCGCCGGTGACGAGCACGACGCGGTCCTTCAGGCTGGGATAGCGGGCGCGAGGTTCGGCGGCCATGGCAGGGTGGGGCGGGCAGGACCGGCGCAGTCTAGCCCACGGGATCACGGGATTCGCGCGCCGCGCTCGGGCCTCGGGCGGGTCGGCGAGCACCCGTCGCGCGAGCCGCGTCTCGCGACGCCTTTGTTTAGTGGGCCGGATGCGATTCCCCGTTTCGTCGGCAGCGTGCACCGTGTCGCAGTGGGCTTTCGCGCTGCAACATCGAAACTTTCCGGCGATCCTTGCAATGTTTAGTAGATAAACATAGAGTAAACAGATCGTCCGCAAGACCGACGCCGCCACGCGGCGGAGGCGACGGACGAGAGGGCGCGGAACGACGGCCAGCCAAGGTCGCGGCGCGCATCGAGACGGATCACCCGCAAGGAGACGAACATGAGGGGATTGGCCAAGGCGGCCGCGGCGTTGGCCGCGGCCGCGTTCGTGTTCGCGGCGCCGGCGCGCGCCGAGGACAAGCAGATCACGCTGTGCTGGGCGGCCTGGGACCCGGCCAACGCGCTCGTCGAGCTGTCGAAGGACTTCACGGCGAAGACGGGCATCAAGATGAAGTTCGAATTCGTCCCCTGGACGAACTTCGCCGACCGCTTCCTGAACGAGCTCAACTCGAAAGGGAAGCTGTGCGACGTCATCATCGGCGACAGCCAGTGGATCGGCGGCTCGGCGGAGAGCGGTCACTACGTGAAGCTCAATGACTTCTTCGCCAAGGAAGGCATCAAGATGAGTGACTTCATGCCGGCGACGGTGTTGGGTTACTCCGAGTGGCCGAAGCACACCCCGAACTACTGGGCGCTGCCGGCGATGGGCGACGCGGTCGGCTGGACCTATCGCAAGGACTGGTTCGGGCGCCCGGAGATCCGCGCCGAGTTCAAGAAGAAGTACAACCGCGAACTCGCGCCGCCGAAGACGTGGGCGGAATTCAAGGACGTCGCGGAGTTCTTCCAGAACCGGACGATCGACGGCAAGAAGGTCTACGGCGCCTATATCTTCACCGAACGCGGCTCCGAAGGCATCACGATGGGCGTGACCAACGTGATGTACCCGATGGGCTTCAAGTACGAGGACCCGAAGAAGCCGTACGCGATGGACGGCTTCGTCAATTCGGCGGATTCGGTGCGCGGGCTGGAGTTCTACAAGACGCTCTACAAGTGCTGCACGCCGCCGGGACTGACCAACGCGTACATGCAGGAAGGCCTGGACGCGTTCAAGTCGGGGCAGGTGGCGATGATGATGAACTGGTTCGCGTTCTTCCCGGGCCTGTACAAGGATCCGAACGTCGGCGGCGACAAGATCGGCTTCTTCGTCAACCCCTCGGACAAGGGCAAGGGCGTGCAGCTCGGCGGCCAGGGAATCTCCGTCGTCTCGTATTCCGACCACCGCAACGAGGCACTGCAGTACATCAAGTGGTTCGCGAATCCCGAGGTGCAGAAGAAGTGGTGGGCGCTCGGCGGCTACTCGTGCCACAAGGCCGTGCTGCAGGACCCGGGCTTCGTGAAGAGCGCGCCGTTCGCGCAGGAGTTCCTCGACTCGATGGACATGGTCGTGGACTTCTGGGCCGAGCCGTCGTACGCGCAACTGCTGCTCGATATGCAGAAACGCGTCCACGACTACGTCGTCGCGGACAAGGGCACCGCGAAGGAAGCGCTGGATTCGCTGGTCGTCGACTGGAAGAAGGTCTTCAAGGACGACGGGAAGCTGTAGACCAACGACTCCGACGCACGCGCGCCGCCTCGTCGCCCCCTCTCCCCC